>NZ_JAAAYE010000087.1 GCF_013282575.1 Paraburkholderia sp. NMBU_R16 | reverse complement strand
GCATTCTGCCGCAACCAGCCATACCTCAGCTTGTCGATTCAGAGCGCCTCAAGGGTTCGCTGCGCCGGGCTTACGCCCGCCCTTGACCCGCTAACATCACCCACTCGGAATTCAAAAGAGGCTTTTTTATCGACTTCGATACCTTTAAGATATGGAACCACTGGAATCTGCGATGTATAACGCGTTTTGCGCCGCAGCATACCGTTCCGGTATGATTATTCACCGCCTTTTTTCGCCGCCCGACATGGACCTGCGCCAACTTCGCTATTTCGTCGCCGTCGCACGCGAGCGCAACTTCACGCGCGCGGCCGAGCAGCTGCATATCGCGCAGCCCCCATTGAGCCGACAAATCCAGCTGCTCGAGGAAGAGCTCGGCGTGCCTCTGCTGATTCGCAACAGCCGACCGGTGCAAATGACCGATGCGGGCCGTCTGTTTTACGAACAGGCGATGCAGATCCTGGGGCGTGTCGAGCAGATGCAGGCGGCCACGCGGCGTGTCGGATTGCATCAACGCAGCGTTTTGTCGATCGGCTTCGTGGCCTCGACGCTGTATGGCGGCTTACCGACCCTCATGCGCAAGCTGCGTGAGGCCGCGCCGGAACTCGACATCCAGATGGTCGAATTGATGTCGGTTCAGCAGATCGAGGCACTGAAGGAAGGCCGCATCGACATCGGCTTTGGCCGCGTCCGCCATAGCGATCCGAACGTGACGGGCATCGTTCTGCGCGAAGAACGCCTGGCGGTGGCAGTGCCGATCGGATCACCGTTGGCGCAGGCGGACACACCGCTGCCCATCGAACAATTGAATGGACAAAAGCTGATCGTCTATCCGAAGGAGCCGCGCCCGAGCTTTGCCGATCAGGTGCTGAGCACGTTGAACGGGCATGGCGTGCAGCTCGGCGAAGTGTTGGAGGTGCGCGAAATACAGACCGCGGTAGGTCTCGTGGCTGCCGAATTCGGCGTCTGCGTGATTCCATCCTCAGCACGTCAGATGCGTCAGGACGTGCACTACCGCCTATTGGACAGCGAGCGCGCGACCTCGCCCGTCATTCTCAATCACCGCGCCAACGACACCTCGAAATATATCGAGCTGATCAAGCAACTGATCGATGAGATCTATGCGGAGCGCCCCGCCTGGCTCGATGCGCATAACCTACCGCGGGTGCGAAAGGGGCGCCATTCATAGATCTAGAAAAACGTTTCGACGACCTCCGTCACGCGATACGCGGAGTCGACGATCAGCACCTGGCGCCATTTGTCGAACGTCAGGCATGGATGCGAGATATCGAACGCAATCATGTCCCCGACTTTGAGATCGGCACCCGGCACGATACGCATGTACGCGTGCTGATCCATGAGCCCGGTGACCTCCCATCCTTGCGCGGCCTCGATCTCACGTGGCAGACGCGTACCGGGGCGATAGTGCCGCGCGGGCACCGGCAGCCCCGAGTCGAATGCGCAATCGCGCTTACCCATGCCGACGATCGCCCGGTCGGGTTCCGGTATCGATTGGACATACGCCCAAACCTGCAGCGCAGGCAACAGTGCTTCACCCATGCGCCGCGCTGTCGGATTACGCGCGAGCACGTCGATCTGAGCCTTCTTGTAGATACCGACGTCGTGCGTCAGATAACAGCCTGGCCGCAGGACGACTTCGATCCGATCCGGAGCCGCTGCGCCGGCAAACTCCTCGGCGACGACGTCGTACCAAGCCGAGCCCGCGCCCGACAGAATGGCTGGCGAGCGTTCGAAACGAGCGGCGTCAGCGAGCGTGCGGGTCGTTTCGACAGCACGGCGCAAGAACGACCGGATCGATTGCTCGTCGCTGAGCACGCCCTCGTAAAGTTCGATGCCTGCCAGCCGTAATGTGCCGGCATAGCGCCCGATTGCATTCACCACGGCATCGCGTTGGGCGTCATCACGCACGCCGGTGCGCCCCCCCGTTACGCCGAGCTCGAGCAACACTTGTAGCGGACGTCCGACCGCCGTGAAGAACGCCCCCAATTGCTCGACGCCCTCAACGGAATCGACCAGGCAAAAGAATTCGAACGTCGGATCGGCCAGCAGCTCGGCGATCATTGCCATGTTCTGTCGGCCAACCAGCTGGTTCGCCATCAGCACGCGCCTGACACCGCAAAAATAGGCTGCGCGTGTCTGGTGCGCTGTCGCAAGCGTCATCCCCCACGCGCCGGCCTCGAGTTGACGGCGAAACAGTTGCGGGGCCATCGTCGTTTTGCCGTGCGGCGCGAACTTGACGCCGTATTCGGTGACAAATGCCTGCATCCACTTCAGGTTGTGCTCGATACGATCCGCGTAGAGTACGGCGGCGGGCAGGCTGACGTCCTCGTCAAGCAGGTTCCAGCCGAGATCCGCAGCGCGATCCAGCGGCACCTCGGTACTCGGCAGCGTGCCCAGGCCTTTGCTATGGGGATCGATGGTGCGGTTGCGATGATCGGTAACGTTCATGGCGGCCTTAAGCTCGTTGCCCATGCTTTTTATACGCCACGCAATCGACCTCGACCTTGCAATCGATCACCATGCTCGACACGACGCACGCGCGCGCTGGGGGGTGTTCGCCAAAGTACTCGCGGAATACTTTGTTGAAAGACGCAAAGTCGCGTGGATCGTCGAGCCAAACGCCACAGCGCACCACATCCTCAGCGCCATACCCGGCTTCCTCGAGGATCGCAAACAGGTTTTGCAGCGTCTTGTGCGATTGCTCCACGATGCCCCCGCTCACGACTTCGCCGTTTTCCATCGGCGTCTGGCCGGAGACATATAACCAGCCGTCAGCTTCGACCGCGCGCGCGAACGGCATATGTTGACCGCCCGTACCTTTACCACCCTCTACGCCATAACGCTTCATGGGTTCTCCCGTTCAAATACTGTGAGCCTTATCGCTCCGACAACGCCTTCGCCGAGAGCAAGAGGTCGTCGAGCATTGCACCTCTTCGTCCGGGGCTCGTATCGCGGCCCGTCATGAAACAGAGTGCCGCTGTCGGAAGCCCTGTCCGGTCGCGAATCGGCGCGGCCATGCAAAGCCTGAAGGCGTTCGATAATCCCTCCGTGCAGCAATAACCTTGCTCCTTGGCGTGCTGCACGTCACGGACAAAGTCATCGAATTCGATCCGGTCACCGTTTTCGAGAACGAAATCGTCGTCCGGAATGAGCGCCCGAATTTCGTCGGGACTCAGGTGGCCCAGCAGAAGGCGTCCGGTGGCGGTCCATGGAATCGGCACCCTCACGCCGATGTCCGAACTGATGTTGAACGGCCTCGCGCTACTCTCCGACAGCACGACTGTGTACTTGTTACCCTCGAGCATGCATAGCTGCGTCGTCTCTTCGTACTTTCTCACCAGCCCCAGGATCGCCTGGTGAGCGCGACTGATGAGATCGTTGTGCGTCGCGTAGTCCGAGCCGTAATAGTGCATCTCACGCCCGAAGAACACGCTGCCGTCCGCCGTAGTCTCGAGGAGGCCAGCCTCGGACAACAGTGCCACCAATTCGTAGATGCTCGAACGCGGCGCACCTGTCGCCTCGATCAGCTCGCGCATGCTCATCGGGCGCTGAGCGACATGCAGTTGCCGAAACATCGCAATGACGCGATCCACGCCGCGGGCCCGCGACGATTCCGTTGCTACCATTCCTTCGCTCCGTCTGTGCCTTCGTCCAGTGAATGTTTGCCAAGCGGTCGAAGTTTACCGCGCGGCAACGCCACGCGAGTCCGGCTTGCCGCTCTCGTTCAATGGTCGAGCACGCGGTGCACAAACTGTCGTGTGCGTTCGTTCGCCGGACTCACGAAGATTTGTTCCGGCTCGCCATGCTCGGCGATCACGCCCTTGTCCATGAACACGACGCGATCGGCAGTCTTGCGAGCAAAGCCCATCTCATGGGTGACGACGACCATCGTCATGCCGTCGCGCGCCAGACCTCGCATCACTTCCGTGACCTCGCCGACGAGTTCAGGGTCCAGTGCGGACGTCGCTTCGTCGAAGAACATGATGCGCGGCTCCACCGCGAGCGCGCGCGCAATGGCTACCCGTTGCTGTTGCCCGCCCGACAATTGACTGGCATAGTGTTCCGCGCGGTCGGCGAGACCGACTCGATCGAGCACGTCCATCGCGCGCTTGCGCGCATCGGCCGGATTCATCTTGCGAGCCTTGATGAGCGCAAGCGTGACGTTTCCGAGCGCGGTTTTATGAGGAAACAGGTTGAACTGCTGAAAGACCATGCCGACATGGCCGCGAATTTCACGTGAGCGCCGTGGATCGTGGAGCGGCACGTCACCTACCCACACTTCGCCCGAGTCCGATGTTTCGAGCCCGGCCATGATCCGCAACACGGTGCTCTTGCCTGACCCCGACGCTCCAATCAATACGAGGACCTCGCCCGAGCGCACCTCGAGATCGATCTCTTTCAACACGCGGGTCGAGCCGAACGATTTGCTGACGCCCGCGAGCGATATGATGGGTCGGGCGTATTCCGGTTGACTGCTCACGACAATCTCCTGCGATCATGATGGCGCACCCATTGCGAGAGCGGGAAGCACACGACGAAGTAGATGAGAGCGACAAGCCCGTAGATTTCGACCGGCTTGCCGATTCGGTCGACGATGGCTTGACCGCCATGCATCAATTCGGACATGCCGATCATGCTGACAATCGATGTGTCCTTGATCAATGAGAGGTACTGCCCAATCAGCGGAGGGAGTACGATTTTTCCGGTCTGCGGCAGGACCACGAATGAGAACGCCTGAACTTTCGTGAGGCCGAGAATTTGCGAGACCTCCCACTGCCCCTTCGGCACCGCCTCGATTCCCGAGCGGAACACTTCCGCGATGTACGCGCCCTGGTACACGCTCAAGCCGATCGCTCCGGCCGCGAACACGTCGATTGCGTACCCGAAATAGGACACGCCGAAGTAGATGAACATCAGCGTAATGAGAACGGGCGTACCGCGGAACAATTCCGTATAGAGCTTGGCGAAGCGCGCCGTGCCCCACGGCCCGAACGACCTCAACACGGCAGCGACGAGACCGATCGCGGTCCCGCCCACGATCGCCGCAAGCGAAAGCAGCAGCGTCGTCACCAACCCTTGCAGAAGGATTGAGAGACTCGTTTTCAATAATTCGACGGACATATCGTGGCTCCGATGCGCGCGTCACGCTCTGTGAGGCCGCCGAAGCGACAAACCCGTCAAGCGCGTGCGCGGCCGGATGATCAGCGGCGGGTGAAAAATGCGGGCGCCGAGCCGGCCGGCAAGCCATGAGAGCGCGTTACTGAGCATGAGATATGCGATAAGCGCCACCGCGAAGGTCTGAACGTAAAGCAAGGTTCGCGAATTGATCACCGTAGCCGTTCCCGTCAGTTCCGGAAGCGCGATGGCGGACAGCAGCGATGTGCCCAACAATAGCTGAATCAAATAATTGACGATCGCGGGATAGACTGCTCGGGCGGCCTGCGGCAGCACGATTTCGGTGAAGACTTGTGTCCTCTCGAGCCCGAGAATCCCGGCGGCTTCCAGTTGCCCGCGCGGCACCGACTGTATGCCCGCGCGAAACACTTCCGACAAGTAAGCACCGACGTTCAGGCCCAACGCGATCACACCGGCCCAGTATGCGTTCAGCGAAATGCCGGCAGACGGCAACCCGAAGAAGACGATGAAAATCTGCAGCAGGACGGGCGTATTGCGAATGATTTCGACATAGCCGCGAGCACTCCATCGCAATATGGCGAGCGGGGCGATACTGGCCACCGCCGCCATGAGGCCCAGCACCAACGCCAGCACGAACGCGAGCACCGTTACCTGCAGCGTCAACCAGCCCGCTTTGATGAATTCGGGCACATAGCCCCAGAGCGTCAGCCACTCGTAACTCATCCCGCCCTCCACATCGTTGCGACCGCATCCGCTACGGACATCTGCAGCACCTTACAACTGCGGGTTCAGGGCGTAGCGCGGATCCGCGCCGAACCACTTCTTGTATAGCTGCGCGTTGAGCTTCGACGCATTGATGTTGAACAGGAAAAGATTCAGGTAGTTGAGCCACTGCTGATCGCCCGCCTTGACACCGAACGCGTTGTACTCGAGCGGCACCAGTGCTTCGTTCGTGACCACGAGATCAGGGTCGAGCTTCGCCTGGTAAGCGAGAAAATTGTTGTCCTCGATCATTGCGTCCGCCTGCCCTTGTTTCACGGCCAGAATCGCGGCCTGCGAGCTGTCGTACTCCTGGATCTTGACGGGAATGCCCAGCGAGCGGACTTCGTCGCCATTGGTCGAGCCCTTCACCGTCGCGATCGTCCGGTTGGCCATATCCTTGACCGACTGGATTCCACTGCTCTTTTTGACGAGCAGTGCCTCGCTGGCCACGACATACGGCGTCGTGAAGTCGATCACCTTGGCGCGCTCGAGATTACGCGTGAAATTACAGAAGACCACATCGACCTTGGCCGTCTGCAGATTCGGAATGCGGTTCGCACTCGTCGTATTGACGACCTCGAGCTTCACGCCCATCTCTTTCGCGAGTTCTTTAGCGAGGTCGACGTCATAACCGTCGGGCTGCCCGTCCTTGTCGTAGAACCCGAACGGCGCGAACGTCAGACAATCGCCAACACGGAGCGTGCCGCGTTGCAGCACCGCCTGAAGCGTCGACGACGATGTCGTTGCGCCCTGTTCCGGCGACGACGATACCTTGGTGCAGCCCGCCGCCGCGAGTAGTCCGGCAAGCGCGAACAAATAGGCAGCCTTGGCGCCCCGTGTGGCAGGTTTCATGTCGATCCCTGGAGAAAATGGGTCATGGACGCGCAAGCCCGCTTTGCCGTCTATGGGCAGGTTCGGGAAATTGCTGGAGGCTTGCAGCTTAGGTTGTCCGGTATATCAGACACTTGTCTACCACACCGGATTGCGACCTAGTGTTGAATGCGAAAAAGGTCGCTGCAACTGTCACTACTCCCGATTGCCGTCGGTATTTTGTTCAGATATCGGGGATGACGCCGAAGGTGCTCTGCGGTAAGCCATTCATACCGACGACATCACACGCACGATTTCCTTCCACAGGAAATTTCCGGCTGGGGGAAGACGGCGCCCCGCTCGCATCACGATAAACCGGTCCATCGAACGCGCGATGGGATGGTCGATTGGAATTGCGCAGACTTCGCCGTTGGCAATCTGCCGGGCGGCCGCTCGCCGCGTCATGAACGCGACGGCAAGTCCCTCCGCAGCCATCGTCAACGCGGTCACGAACCGGTCGCACCTGAATCGCGGCACGAGCATGGGACGCATATCGCGAAAAATAGCCTGGATGTACCTTTGTACCGCGAAGGTGTCCGGCATGAATACGAGGCTCTCGCCTGCCAGTTGAGCGGGCGAGACAGTTTGAAGCCCCGCCAGAGGGTGCGTCACAGAAACGATTGCACACAACGGTTCGCTCTGTAACCGCCGCATCACGAGCGATGGGTCCTTTTCTATTCCCGCCATCAAGCAGATATCGACTTCGTCGTCCCGTACCATCCTCAGCATCTCAGGCAAGATCGCACTGCACAACTCCACTGTGATCTGTGGAAACTGCGCATTGAACTGCTTGAGCACGCCGGCGACAAAATCGTGGATGAACCCCTCAGCGATACCGAGGGTCAAGCGGCCCCGTCGCAGCCCCCTATATTCGTCGAGTTGAGATTTGAAACGCCGGGCATTGCGTTCGCATTCGCGAAAGTAGTCGACAACAGCATGCCCGGCTTCGGTCAATGTCACCGCGCGCCCTTTGCGCGACACCAGGGCGAGCCGCAATTCCCGCTGCATCGACGCGATCTGCCGGCTAATCGTCGATACGTTGACGTCCAGCGCTTCCGCCGCCCCCCGCATCGTTCCATGCACGTCGATGGCCTCCAGATAAGACATCGTCCGGTCGCTTATTGCGGGTTCTCGAGAGTGCATCGTGGCATCCGTCGTTGCATCGAATGCAACAGTTTCGCACGTCCGAGCGCATGGTTCGCTTTTATTGCCTTGGGATAATGCCGGCTCGGGCAATACAAGATCGAACGCGCACAGCGAGGCGGGTCGCGTGCCCGCGTGCCTGGGTGTACGTACTAAGAGCGAGGAGAACGACCGATGCGTGAACCGCAACCATCCCGGTACTGTGAGCTGACCGATCTCGCCGATGCGAGACCGCAACTCGACGAAATCCGCCATCACATTCACCAGCATCCCGAGCTGACCTACGAGGAAGCGGCAACGTCGCGCCTTGTCGCCGAAAAACTCGAAGCGTGGGGCTACGTCGTGACGCGCAATGTCGGGGGACACGGCGTCGTGGCATCGCTGAGTGCGGGCAGCAGCCCGCGTACCGTCGGCGTGCGCGCCGACATGGATGCGTTGCCGATTCAGGAACTGACTGGCCTTCCCTACGCGAGCATCCACGACGGCAAGATGCACGCCTGCGGTCACGACGGTCATACGACGGTGCTGCTCGGCGCCGCGCAGCAGCTTGCGAAGACGCGCAACTTCGACGGCACGGTCCATCTGATCTTCCAGCCGGCCGAAGAGGCCGGCTCCGACAGCGGCGCGCAACGCATGATTGCCGATGGACTGTTCGAGCGATTTCCTTGCGAAGCAATCTTCGGTCTGCACAATCATCCGGGCGTGCCGGCGGGCACGTTCGGTTTGCGCGCCGGCCCGCTGATGGCCGCGTGCGACACGGTCAAGGTGCGCATCGTCGGGCGTGGCGGACACGCGGCCCGGCCGCACCTCGCAATCGACCCGGTGGTGGTCGGCAGCAGCATCGTCATGGCGTTGCAATCGATCGTGTCGCGCAACGTCGATCCGACCGAGGCCGCCGTCATTACAGTCGGATCGTTCCGCTCGGGGCATGCGCCGAACGTGATCCCCGAAGACGCCGTGCTGGAAATGAGCGTGCGCTCGTTCTCGCCGACGGTGCGCGAAACGTTGGAGGAACGGATCCGGGGGCTGATTGCCTCTCAGGCACACGCTTACGGCGCGACGGCGGAGATCGACTTCATTCGAGGCTATCCCGTGCTGATCAACAGCGAGAACGAGACCGCATTCGCACGCCGGATCGCGGAGGAACTCGTCGGTCCGGAACACGTCATCTTTCCGTTCCCGGCCATCGCCGGCAGTGAAGACTTTGCCTACTACCTGCAGAAGGTCCCCGGCTGCTTCATCCGCCTCGGCAACGGCGAAGGCCGCCCGATGCTTCACAACGCGCACTACGACTTCAACGATGACAATCTCACGATCGGCGCAGCCTTCTGGACGCGTCTCGTCGAGCGCTTCCTGAGCAAGGATCGGGCATGAACACCACCGCGCAATCTGTTTCCCACGCAAGCGCATACAACGATGCGCAAATGACACCCGCGCAGCAGCGCAAAATCGTATTCGCGGCAGTCATCGGCAATCTGCTCGAATTCTTCGACTTCACCGTCTACAGCTATTTCGCGCTGACGATCGGCAAGCAGTTCTTTCCATCGAGCGATCCGATCATGTCGTCGCTGCTCGCGTTCGCGGTATTCGCCGTCGGCTTCGTGATGCGCCCGCTCGGTGGCTTCGTGCTCGGCCGGTACGCGGATCGTGCGGGCCGCAAGCCCGCGCTCACGCTGACCATTTTGCTGATGGCGGTCGGTTCGGCCGCCATCGGTATCGCGCCGACCTACGCTCAAATCGGAGTGGCAGCGCCGCTGCTGATCATCGTCGCGCGGCTCGTACAGGGCTTCGCGCAGGGCGGAGAGTTCGGCGCGGCTACCGCGACCTTGCTCGAAATGGGCGGCGCGGGCAGCCGCGGTTTTCGCGCGAGCTGGCAGTTGGCGAGCCAAGGCGCGGCGGCCTTGCTCGGCTCCGGTCTCGCGGCGAGCCTCGGCTTCCTGCTCTCCGACGCAACCATGCACAGCTGGGGCTGGCGCATTCCGTTTCTGATGGGTACGCTGATCGCGCCGGTCGGCATCTATCTGCGCCGGCATATCCACGAGGAAGCGCCCGCCGCGAAAGCGATGGCGAGCCGCGACGATCCGAAGCGCGGCCTCTACGTGCGCAACTGGTTCCTGACGATCTTCGCGATCATGGGCATGTCGGTCTCGACCTACGTGATGATGTATTACATGCCGACGTACTGCATCCAGTATCTGGGTCTGCCGTCGAAAATGTCGATGCTGGCGGGCGTCGCGTCGAGCGTCATCTCGCTCGTGATGTGTCCGATCTATGGCGCATTGTCCGATCGCATGGGCAAGCGCAAGCCGCTGACGCAGATCGGCCGCATCGCGCTGATCGTGCTCTTGTATCCCGCGTTCTGGGTCATGACGCACTTTCCGTCGCTGCCGGTCGTGCTGGCCGCGCTGATCGTGCTGATGCTCTGCTATACGATGGGCTCCGCGCCCGCCTACGCGCTGATGCCCGAGAACTTCCCGAAGCATCTGCGCGCGGGTTATATGTCGAGCGCCTATGCGATCGCGGTCTCGGTTTTCGGCGGTACGGCGCAACTCGTCGCCGCATGGCTGATTCGCTCGACGGGCAACAAGATGGCGCCGGCCTGGTACATGATCGGCTGCGTGCTGATTTCGTTGATCGCTGTATCGATGTTCGAGGAAACGGGCGGCAAGGCGCTCGACGACTGACGCGCAAGCGCCGCGGCCCGGCCTGCTCATCGCGCTCGTACCCGGCGCGGTGAACAGGTCTTTTTCAGCCCAAAGCCCGCACTGAAGAACTGATCGCCCGCGCGCATTGCAATAGCGGCGGGCCGAGTTTGGCTTCCATCTCTTCGAGGCTCCAGCGCCCCGTCGGTGCCACGAGGTGAACGGCGCCCAGCGGGCGACCGTTGGCACTGACGATCGGCGCGGCGATGGTCATGTCGCCCAGGAAAAGTTCTTCGCGATTCGTAGCGTAGCCTCGCTGGCGTGCATCGCGCAGCGCCTGCATGATGTCGGCCACCTCGGTCCGGGTATGGGTCGTATGCGCGATGCGCTCCGACGCCTCGACGATCGAGCGTGCTTCGGGCTCGGCCAATGCGGAAAGATAGGCACGCCCCGATGCCGTGCAATACATCGGAATGCGGCTGCCGATCGGCATATGCACCGGCACGAAGTGCGCGCTCACGAAGCGTGCGACGTACACCATCTCCCCCTGATCCGGTTCGGTCAAACACGACGTTTCCGTGGTGAGCTTGGTCAATTCGGCCAAGAAGGGATTCGCCACGTCGATGAGCGTATCGGCGGCCAGGTAATTGAATCCGATCTTCATCACTGCGGGCGTGAGCTGATAGCGACGCGTTTGCGGATGCTTACGCAGATAGCCAAGCTGCTCCAGCGTGAAGATCATCCGCTGAGCCGAACTTTTGTTGATGCCCACCGCGGCGGCCACCTCGGCAATCGTCATCGTGCGGCGCTGTGCGTCGAAGCTGCTCAAGACGGCCAGCCCCTTTTCCAAAGACTGATTGAACAGCAGGTTGGGCGCGTCGTCGGATGGAGTCATGTCTGAAGAAAAGGGTTGGCTCGGTTCTACTTCGGGCTAAGAATCGCATATCGATTCGCATGAGTCGATATATGGTTTTCCATTATGGTTTATCGATTTTCAACAATCGATCATCGGATCTCACCAGGCGAACTGTTTTCTGCAAGGAGGTGTCCGATGTCTCTCGTCTCTTTTTCGCGTCGCGCCGCATTGGCGCTGGCCCTGCTCGGCACCGCAGTCGTTGCCTGGGCGCAAGGTGGCGCACCCACCTACAACGTCGGCGCCACGGCGACCGGTGTGCCGTTCACGTTCCTCGACGTCAAAAGCAATTCGATTCAAGGGATGATGGTCGACACCGCCACCGCCGTCGGCAAGGCGGGCGGCTTCAACGTGAACGTGCAGCAAACCGTGTTTTCCGCACTCATTCCCTCGCTCACATCCAACAAGATCGACATCATTTCGGCGGCCATGCTGAAGACACCGGCGCGCGCACAGGTGGTGGACTTTTCCGATCCGGTCTATTCGTACGGAGAAGGCTTGCTCGTCAAGGCCGACGACAACAAGGCCTACACCTCGCTCGACGACTTGAAGGGCGAAGTAGTGGGTGCGCAAGTCGGCACGGTGTTTCTCGACATGCTCAACAAAAAAGGCATCTTCAAGGAAGTGCGCAGCTACGATTCCATCGCCGACATGACGCGCGACTTGGCGCTCGGGCGCATCAAGGCCGGCCTGGGCGATCAACCCATCGTCGCTTACCAGATCCGCCAGAACACGCTGCACGGCGTCAAGCTCGTGTCGAGCTACAAGCCCGTCAATGTGGGCGATGTCTGCCTGGTGGTCCGCAAGGGCGATAGCGAGTTGCTCGGTCGTATCAACAAGGCCATCGCCAAGATCAAGAGCGACGGCACGTTGTCGTCGATCGTGCAGAAGTGGGGCATCTGATTCGCCATGAGTGCCGCGGCGTTCCTCCAGCAAGCGATCACGTTCCTGCCGATTCTGTTAAAGGGCGCGGTGGTCACGGTGCAAGTGACCGTGTTGTCGTTCGTGTTGAGCAGCGTGATCGGACTCGTGCTCGCACTGATGCGGCTCTCGCCCGTCCGTCCCGTGGCGACCATGGGCGCGAGCATCGTCAATCTCATCCGCGGGCTGCCGATCATCGTGCAGCTCTTTTACGGCTCTTTTGAAAATGCAGTGGGTAACGCGGCTCACGAGGCATGCGGGTTGAAGCTGGAGAAATCTAGCTTGCCGGCGATGAGGAACAGCACGGTTCGCATTGTTTCGAAGCGCGTGTAGCCGCG
>NZ_JAAAYE010000086.1 GCF_013282575.1 Paraburkholderia sp. NMBU_R16 | reverse complement strand
AGCCGCTTCAGCACGCTGCCCGCGCCGGTGGGCAACGTTGAGCGAGCTTTCTTCGTCTTTGCCATCATCGATGTCCTGCGTTTCAATTCGCACCGATTCTACTCGTCCTCGTTAATGCGACAGAGCCTAGACCGCCATCAGGGTGTCCCAACTCTCCGGCGTCGCGTCCTTGAAGCCAAGCCAGCCGGAATTGCCAGCGTTGTTGACCAGAATGTCGAGAGCTTTGCTTCCGTTCCGCTTGGTGAACTCGCCGTCGAGTCGCTCGAACAAGGCCGGGACTGTCGCCGGATCGACGAGATCCGCATGGATCGCGAACGCGGTGCCTCCCGCTCTCTCGATGGCTGCGATCGCCTCGTCCGCCCTGGATTTGCTGGCGTTGTAGGTTAGCGCGACTGTCGCACCGTCCCTTGCAAGACGTTCGGCGATGGCGCGGCCAATGCCCCGCGACGCCCCGGTAACGAGAGCTGTTTTGCCCTTTAGTGATTGTGTCATTTGATCGTTCTC
Organism: Paraburkholderia sp. NMBU_R16; assembly: GCF_013282575.1. Taxonomy (GTDB): domain Bacteria; phylum Pseudomonadota; class Gammaproteobacteria; order Burkholderiales; family Burkholderiaceae; genus Trinickia. Next base: position 12,284 of record NZ_JAAAYE010000086.1, on the reverse strand, counting down.
CTCAGAGTTGTGCCAAGCCACCGTCAACGGCGACCTCGCTTGCGGTCATGAAGCTGCTGTCCGACGACGCAAGAAAGGCGGCCACCGCCCCGATCTCCGCCGGATCGGCCATACGTTGGAGCGGCGTCATCGCACCGTAGGCCTTCTGGCCCTCCTCCCCCAGTGCCTCCTTCGCCAGTTCGGTCGCCGTCGCCCCGGGCGACAGCACGTTCACCCGGATACCGGTACCCTTCAGGTCTTGCGCCCAGGTACGCGCGAGGTTGCGCACCGCTGCCTTGCTCGCGCTGTAGGCCGTGAATCCAGGGGCTCCCGTGGTGCCGGCGCTAGATCCGGTCAGGATGATCGAACCGCCTGGACCCATTAGCGGCAGTGCCTTCTGGACCGTGAAGATCGTGCCCTTCACATTGGTGTCGAAGGTCTCGTCGATGTGCTGGACGGTAATCTCGCCGAGTGGAAGCGGGCTTCCCGTTCCCGCATTGGCGAAGACGATGTCCACGGTTCCGCGCTCCGCCTTCACCGCCGCATAAAGCCGGTCGAGATCGGCCAGATCGGAGACCGAGCCCTTCACGGCGCGTGCATTGGGCCCGAGGTCGGCCACCGCGGCGTCGAGCGCTTCCTGCCGACGGCCGAAGATGAAGACGAAGGCGCCCTCCTCGACGAAGTGCTTCGCTGCGGCGCGGCCGATCCCCGTAGCGCCACCGGTGATCACCGCGGTCTTTCCATTCAGTCTGTTCATGTCATTCATCCTTCGAAACAAAAGCGACAAACCTGATTCTGAAGCGCTTGAGTCATGAGGCCAATTGACTGAATATCTATAAGTGCCATCTACTTTCTAGATAGATATGTTGGACAACGTCACCATTAATCAACTTCGGGCGTTCGTCGCCGTGTGCGACCAGGGGAGCTTTTCCGGCGCTGCACGGGAACTGAGGCGCGCACAGTCAGCGATCAGTCACGCGATCAGTGCGCTCGAGAGTGCCTTCGACGTGGTGCTGTTCGAGCGCAACACTCGCAAAGCGACGCTGACGGCCGCGGGCCGCAGCCTGCTGCCTGACGCGCGTGGCGTGATCTCACGCACCGAGGAAATGAAGATGCGTGCCGTTGCCATTGCTGAAGCTGGCGTTCCACAGGTCTCGGTTGCCGTGGATACGTACTTCCCACGTGCGCACCTGATTGAATGCCTGCGCACCCTGCAGGCGGACTTTCCAACGGTTGCAATCAATCTGCGCATGACGACCATGCAAGACGGCGAGCGTTTGGTTTTCGAAGGCCTGTGCGCATTGGCGGTGACGATCGCGGACGTGCCGGAGGTGAGCCCGGGGACCGTAGAAAGGCAGCATCTATGTGACGCGCACATGGTGACCGTCTGTGCGCCATCGCATCCGCTGGCCGCAATCGCGGGGCCGATCCCGCGGGAGGAGTTTGGCCGTCACATCCAGCTCGTGGTAACCGACAATCAGCCTGATGCGGAAAAGACGCAACAAGGGGTCGCCAGTGAACGCCAGTGGCGGGTGAATGACCTCGGCGCGAAACACGACCTGCTCAGGGGAAGCTTGTGCTGGGGGCACATGCCGCATCATATGGTTGCGCAAGACTTGGCGAAGGGAACGCTTGTCGAACTCCAACGGCGCGCATGGCACATGCGCCCCCTCACGTTCATGATTTCCCAGCGGCGCGGGTACTCATTTTCCGAATGTGAGGCACGGTTGGTCGAGCTCCTTGGTAATTGTCAGCCCTTCCCAAAGGGTGGGAAGACCAAGGCCAGCGTAAAGCAGGTTCGATGATGGGTTGCGCCGTGATGTGTCGATCGGTCCAAATCGTGATGTGAGCATCAGCCGACTTCGGCCAAATGGAGGCGGACGAATCTGAGCTCAGCAGATGGGTAGTGGCTGGGGCTGCGCACGCGCTGGTCCGTTGGCGCAAACTGCGCCAACGCGTGCAGGGATTTCACCGATGCGGCGATGCAGCGCGCGTCGGTATCATCCATATGACGCTGATCACGTCGAAAAAATTGTGCCGTTCGTCGGTTATGGCGAGCGGCTTTTCTTTTTGCGGACCGCAATTCGCGCGCGAGCGCTTGCCGCAGTCCGTCCAGCGGCGGGGGCCGTACGCCTCACGCCCGCAGAGCGACATCGGCCACAGGCGCCCCCGTCAGCGCGATCAATTCCTCGGGCGAGAGATTGAACACGGCATGCGGATGGCCCGCAGCCGCCCACAAACTATCGAGCTGCAGCAAGTCCTCATCGATCAACATAACGGGTGCCGTGACATGGCCGATCGGACAGACGCCGCCGATCGCGTAACCGGTTTTTTCCCGTACGAATTTCGCATCGGCGCGTGCGACGGGCCCGACACGCTGTGCCACTTTGTCTTCATCGACGCGATTCGCACCGCTTGCAATCACGAGCACCGGCGCATCGTCGTCGCGACGCCTGAAGAGGATCGATTTCGCGATCTGGGCGACCGAGCAGCCCAGCCCCAAAGCGGCCTCGGCCGACGTCTTGCCCGTTTGCGGCAGCATCACGACCGGTTTTTCATGGCCGCATTCGCGCAGCAACAGCGCCACGCGCCGGGCCGATTCAGGCAGCGCATCCAAAGGCTCTGAGGCATCGGGAGCCTCGGGCATATTGCTCGGCAAAAAGTGTTCGTCGCTCATGGGAAAACGATGGTTATCTGGATGAATGAGTCGGCGCGCGGGCGCCTTATTCCGATTCCTGTTGGCTTTGCTTTTTTGCGAGCAGCGCACGGCCTGCACGCGACACATTGGCTCTGCCGATCGAACTCGAGATGAACTCGCCGGCGGACACGACGCGATCGAGATCGATCCCGGTTTCGATACCGAGACCGTTCATCAAATACAGCACGTCTTCCGTTGCAACATTGCCCGTCGCGCCCTTGGCATACGGACATCCACCCAGACCGGCGACCGACGCGTGGAAAATCTCGATGCCTTCGAGCAGCGACGCGTAAATGTTGGCAAGCGCTTGACCGTACGTATCGTGGAAATGGCCAGAAAGCTTCTCGCGCGGAAAAACCTTCGTCACGGCCGTCAACACTTCACGCGTGAGCTTCGGCGTACCCACCCCTATCGTATCGGCGATGTCGATTTCGTCGCAGCCGAGCTCGGCCATGCGCTGTACGACGTCCACCACGGCCGACACGGGCACTTCGCCCTGATAGGGACAGCCGAGCGCACACGAGATGCTGCCGCGTAGCCGCAGCCCGTTGTTTTTTGCGGCACGCGCGACCGGCTCGAAACGCGAGATGCTTTCCGCGATGCTGCAGTTGATATTGCGCTGGGAGAACGCCTCGCTTGCCGCGCCGAAGATGACGACTTCGTCCGCCTGTGCGGCAAGCGCACCTTCGAAACCCCGCAAGTTCGGCGTCAGCGCCGAATAGAGCGTACCGGTGCGGCGCGAAATGCCTGCCATCACCTCGGCGCCGTCGGCCATTTGCGGCACCCACTTCGGCGAAACGAACGAGGCCGACTCGATGTTGGCGAACCCCGCCTCCGTCAACCGGTCGATGAGATCGATCTTCACCGCGGTCGGCACGAACGCTTTCTCGTTTTGCAGCCCGTCACGCGGGCCGACTTCGACAATCTTCACTGCGCGCGGCAATGACATGGGATGTCTCCGGATTCGATTCGTTCAGGAATGCTCACAATCGACAGGATACGCAACGTTAGTAACCGCGCGCTACATCGACGATACCGCTCACCGCTTCGCCACGCGAAAGCGCGGCGATCTTGGCGGCGATCTGCTGCGCGGCCGGCTCCCGAAGCGTTTGAGCGGAAATGTGCGGCGTAATCGTCACGCGCGGTTCGCGCCAGAAGCGGTGGCCAGCGGGCAACGGCTCTTCTCTGAAGACGTCGAGCGTTGCCGCTGCGATCCGACCCTCGTGTAGGGCATCGAGCAGGTCTTCTTCGACGACATGTGCGCCACGCGCGAGATTTACGAGATAAGCGCCGCGCGCGAGGCGAGCGAACGCTCGCCGGTTCAGGACGCCTTCGGTTTCGGGCGTGCTCGGCAGGAGATTGACGACCACCCTCGCGCCCTCGAGACATGCATCGAGCGCGGCGGCGCCCGGCGCGGCGGCGCCCGGCGGAGTGCCGCCCAGCGCAGCGTCGCTCGCGAACGTTTCGATTCCAGCAAGCGTCTTCATGCTGCGGCTATAGCCGCGCACCGGCAGGCCGAACGACGCCAATGTGCGCGCGACTTGCGTGCCGAGCACGCCCAGCCCGAGCACGGCGACGACGAACGTCTCGCGCGGATGCGGATCGAGCACTTGCCAGTGTGGCTCGCCGCAGCGCTGCATCAGTTCGTATTCGTCGAAGCGGCGCAGGTAGCGTAAAACGGCGTACGCCGCATATTCGTTCATCTGTGCGGCCATGCCCGTGTCTTCGAGGCGGATCAGCGGCACGTCGGGCGAAAGCGTGCCCGGCGCTTCCCGCTCGAAACGCAGGATCGCATCGACACCTGCGCCGAGGTTGAAGACCGCCTTGAGCCCCTCACGCGCGGTGAACAGCTCGCGCGGCGGGCGCCAGACGACTGCGTAGTCGGCGTAGGCGGTATCGCCGGGATGCCAGACGCGGATATCGGCGTCGGGCAGGACGCGCGCGAGCGACGCGCGCCATGCATCGGCGTCGCCCGTTTCGGGCGCGAAAAAGAGGACTTTCATGGCGGACTGGGCAGATGGCTTGGCGCGCGTGCCGCACGCCGAATGGCTCGAAGCCCAGCATTTTACGTGCTTGCGCGCGCGACGCGCATCGAGCGCGGCGAAGGCGCTGCCGGTGAATGCGTCCCAATCCTCCGCCTACCGCTATTGCCCACGGTGTGGGGCCGATAAGATGCGCCCGCTTTCCAACTCTATGGAGTCATGGCGTGCATATCGAATCGATGTATTTGATGTCGGACAATGGGCGGTTCGTCTGCGTGGACCCGGCCTTTGGCGATTTGACGATCAGAAACGAACGCGCGGGCGAATCGTGCCGTTTCCAGGCCGCGTTCGATCCTGTCGATCGGCTCGTCCACTTCTATAACCCGGCCACGGACCGCGGTTGGGCCTTCGGGGCCGATCCCGCGACCCCGCACGTCGATCACCTCGTGATGGCCAAGAAAGAAGGCCTGACGGATTTCACCTATCGATTCGTCGACGAAGCGCAAACGCTCATGACACTGCAAGACGACGAAGGGCGGTATGTGTCGCGTGTCGATATCGGCCGCCCGATGCATTACCTCGCGGCCGAAGCAATCGAGACCGGCCCGTCGAGCCAGTTCAGGGTGGTCCGGCTGGAGGACAAGGTATAAGGGGTCAGCAACCGCCCTTATCGGCGCCCGGCGTGGCGCCTGCGCCCTGGACGCGCATCCCCAATCGCTCGAGCAGCTTGCGATCGCTCTCGGCCTGCGGATTGCCCGTCGTCAATAGCACATCGCCGTAGAAGATCGAATTCGCCCCGGCGAAGAATGCGAGCGCTTGCAGCCCATCGTTCATCTGCTGCCGGCCTGCCGAGAGGCGCACCATCGCGCGGGGCATCGTGATGCGGGCCACGGCGATCGTGCGTATGAATTCGAACGGATCGAGCGGTTCGACTGCCTCGAGCGGTGTGCCTTCAACGGCAACGAGATGATTGATCGGCACCGACTCTGGATAAGGGTCCAGATTCGCGAGCTGCGCAATCAGTCCAGCACGTTCGCGGCGCGATTCGCCCATGCCGATGATGCCGCCACAGCAAACGTTGATGCCCGCGTCGCGCACGCGATCGAGCGTCTGAAGCCGGTCCTCGTAGGTACGTGTCGAAATGATCTGTCCGTAGAACTCGGGCGACGTGTCGAGATTGTGGTTGTAGTAGTCGAGGCCCGCTTCGCCCAGTGCCTTGGCCTGATGCGCTTCGAGCATGCCGAGGGTCATGCAGGTCTCGAGTCCCATGGCCTTGACGCCTCGGATCATCTGCTCGATCGGCTCCATATGGCGCTCCTTGGGATTGCGCCACGCCGCCCCCATGCAAAAACGTGTGGCACCGTTCTCCTTCGCAGTCCGGGCCGCGGCGAGGACAGCGTCCACATCCATGAGTTTTTCGGCCTTGAGGCCGGTGTCGTAATGGGCAGACTGCGAGCAGTATTTGCAGTCCTCTTCGCAGCCCCCGGTCTTGATCGAGAGCAGCGTCGAGAGCTGGACTTCGTTGGCGTCGAAATGCTCGCGATGCACCTGTTGCGCGCGGTAGAGCAAGTCGTTGAACGGCAAAGCATAAAGCGCGACCACGTCGGCCACGCGCCAGCGCGATGCAGCGGCACTGCGGGGTTCGGTGGCGGATGTCGCGGCCGGAGCAGCAGGGGCGGCAGTCTGTGCTGAAGTCATGTCGTCAGTCCTGATCGGGATGCAATGAAGGCTGGGATGTCGACGCCCGCGCCGTACGCAGCGCGAGCAGCAACGATGAAATGTCGAGCCGTGCGGCGGCGCACTCGGGGGAGGCGGGTGTGAGCCAGGGCACCGAGCCGATGAGCGGCGCGCCGTGCTCGCGCATGAGCCAGCCGCGCAGCGTGTCGATGTTCTCGTCGATGAAGCGCATGTCGGGATCGACGACATTCGCGATCCATCCGACGAGCGTCAAGCCGCGTTGCGCAATGGCTTGCGCCGTCAACAGCGTATGGTTGATGCAGCCCAGCCGCACGCCTACGACGAGCACGACGGGCGAGCCGAGCGCGACGGCAAGGTCTGCCGTATCGCGCGTATCGGTAAGCGGTACGCGAAACCCGCCGACGCCTTCGACGACAACGATGTCGGCACGGCTCATCGCTTCGCGATGGCACGCGACGATCCGCTCGATATCGAGTGCGACGCCTTCATGCGCCGCCACGATGTGCGGAGCGGCCGGCGCCCGAAGCAGGAACGGCGTGCGCAGTTCGGGCGGCAACGGTGCATTCGCGGCCGCATCGAGTGCATCGGCGTCTTCGTTATGCCATACGCCGTCGCGCTCGAACGCGCCCGCGGCGACAGGCTTCATCGCGGCCGCGCGCAGCCCCGCGTGAGCGAACCCATGTAGCAACGCGCACGAAGCGAATGTTTTGCCGATTTCAGTGTCCGTGCCCGTCACGAAAACGGACAACGCGGTCGAGAGCGACGCGCTCATGGGTTGTCTCCTGCTTCGATGCGCGAGAGCGCGTTTTCGAGCCGCGCAAGATCGTCGAACGAATGCCCGGCCGAAAGCGATATCCGTAGCCGCGATGTACCGACGGGGACCGTCGGCGGACGAATCGCGGGTACCCACAAGCCTTCGGCATCGAAGCGGGCGGCGAGCGCGAGCGTCGTTTCGTTATCGCCGATGACGAGCGGCTGAATGGCCGTGTGCGAATCGACGGGCTGCCACCGCGAGGCGCGCAACATCGCGCGCGTGCGTTCGATCAATGCCCGCAAATGCGCGCGCCGGGCATCGCCTTCGTCGCCGCGAATCAGCTCGAGGCTCGCCGACACGGCATGCGCGACGGCAGGCGGTGACGCCGTCGTGAAGATATAGGCGCGCGCGCGTTGCACGAGCCACTCGATGACCGTCTCGTGTGCGATCACCGCGGCCCCCGCGACGCCCGCGGCTTTGCCGAAGGTGCAGATATAGACGAGATGCGGGGAGCGCAACGCGAGTTCCGCGAGCACGCCGCGCCCTTGCGGTCCCAGGATGCCGAAACCGTGCGCATCGTCGACGACGAGCCACGCGCCGTGACGCTCGGCCAGCGCGAGCAGCGTCGCGAGCGGCGCGACGTTGCCGTCCATGCTGAATACGCCATCGGTCACGATGAGTTTGACGCCCGCATCCGATGCATCGAGCATCGCCGCGAGCGCATCGGTATCGGCGTGCGGGTAGATCTGCACATCGGCACGCGACAGGCGCGCGCCGTCGATCAACGAGGCATGATTGAGCGCATCCGAATAGAGCGTCGTACCGCGCCCCGCGAGTGCCGTCAGCGTCGCGACGTTCGCCATGTAGCCGGTGCAAAAGCTCAGCGCGCGCGGTGTATCGACAAAGCCGCCGCAGAATGCCGCGAGTGTCTCTTCGAGTTGCGCGTGAGCGCGCGAGTGGCCGCCCAGCAAATGCGAACCGCCGCTGCCCGCCCCGTATCGTTCGACGCCTTCCGCGACGGCGGCGGCGAGGGCCGGATGAGCGGCCAGGCCGAGATAGTCGTTGCTGGCAAAGCCGACGATCTCACGGCCGTCCACGCGCATATGTGCGGCACAGGCCGTCTCTGCAATGCGCCGATGCCGTCTCAGTCCGCGCGAATCGAGTTCGGCGAGACCCTCGCGCAGCGTATCGAGCAAGTACATCATCGCCCCCGATACTCGATCGTCGCCTCGAACGTCTCGCGCGTGCGGGCCGCGGCCAGCGCGATCGTTTCGTCGTCGAGAACGTAGGGCGGCATCAGATAGACGGTCGTACCGATCGGCCGCAGCAGCAGCTCGCGCTCGAGCGCCGCTTCGAAAAAGCGCCGCGAGAACGTGCGCGCAGCGTCGGGCTCGAGCATCGCATCGAATGCGACGATCGTTCCGCAGCGGCGCATGTTGCGCACGGCGGCGAGCTGGGTGAGCGGCGCCAGTGCTTCGAAAAGCAGCGACGATTTCCGCTCGTTTTCGGTCAGCACGTTCGCATGCTCGAGAAGATCGAGCGTAGCCAGCGCGGCACGGCAGGCGAGTGGATTGCCTGTATAGGAATGCGAGTGCAAAAAGCCCCGCGCGGTATCGTCATCGTAAAAGGCCTCGAAGACGGTATCGCGCGACAGCACGATCGACAGCGGCAAATAGCCGCCCGTGATGCCCTTGGACAGACAGAGGAAGTCGGGCCAGATATGGGCCTGCTCGCACGCGAAGAAGGTGCCGGTGCGTGCACATCCGACCGCGATTTCGTCGGCGATCAAATGCACGCCATAACGTTCGGTCAGCTCGCGCAGGCCGCTTACGTAGGATGGATCGTGCATGGCCATGCCCGCCGCGCACTGCACGAGCGGCTCCACGATCACCGCGGCGATGTGCTGCGCACGCGATTCGAGGAGCTTGCGGACGTCGTCGAGTGCGCGGGCCGCTACGTCGGTTGCCTGCTCGCCTGCTTTCGCAGCGCGCGCATCGGGCGACGCGACGACGTGCGCGCGCCGGATCAGCGGATCGTAAGCGTCCTTGAACAGCGCCACATCGGTTACGCCAAGTGCGCCGATCGTTTCGCCGTGATAGCCGTTGGCGACGCAGACGAATTCGCGCTTGCCGTTCTGCCCCCGGTTGCGCCAGTAGTGAAAACTCATCTTCAACGCAATCTCGACGGCCGATGCGCCATCCGACGCAAAAAACGCGTGGCCGAGCGTGCCTTGCGTCAGTGCGCGAAGCCGCTCGGCAAGCTCGACGGCTGGCGTATGCGTACAGCCGGCGAGCATCGCGTGCTCGAGCATGTCGAGCTGGGCTTTCAGCGCCGCATTGATATGCGGATTCGCGTGGCCGAAGAGATTCACCCACCACGAACTGATCGCATCGAGATAACGCCGCCCCGCATGGTCGTAGAGCCACGGGCCCTGGCCGCGCGAGACGGCGACGAGCGGCATGCGCTCATGGTGTTTCATCTGCGTACACGGATGCCAGACGGCCTGCAGACTGCGCGTGACCCAATCGTCGCGCGCGATGCGTTTCGTATCGTGATCCGTCCCGATGTTCGCGTGTCTATTCAATCGCTACTCCGAATCTTCAGGCGTGCCTTTGCGCTCTTCGTGCGCGATGCGGCTGCATTGAAACGGGCACATGTATCGCACTTCGTGCGCGCGGCAGCAATCGTGGATCGCAAAAACGGACGTGAGAGTAACGCGTTCCTGGAGCCGATGCACGCGTGAAATGCATGGCGCAAAAGAGCAAGATCGCGCCCGTTCGATAAAGCTCGAGGCGCTTCACATCAGAAACCGTGCGTTGATCGCCGTTGACGACGGCAAAGTGACCCCGCGCCCCGAAAAAAATCTATGCAAGGCCACGATTGGAGCGCCAAAACGCAGCGGGGCGTGCCTGTTGCACGCCCCGCTGCGGATCGAAATCGGGAGGGGATCAGCGGCTCGCGAGCGAACCTGTGGTGAAATCCTTGGTATCCGAAGATGCTTCGTGGCCGGGTGCGTCGTTGCTCGTGGATGCGGTTCGCGTGCCGTCCTGCCAGACGACTTCGCTGTTGACTGCATAGAGGCTGCACGCGTCGCCGTGGTTCTCGCGGCGACAATTGTTCAGTGCAACCGCAACGGGATCGTCGCCGCCTTCGGCCCACGACCATGCGCCCGAGGGCGAGATCGCGAAAGCCCGGCTTGGAAACTGACGGAGGAACTTGCTGTACGCGGCGCGGCCGGCCGCGTCGACATAAGGCACGGCGTTGATCGAATCGACGGCGGCATAGCCCGTCGCCTGCGGCAGCGGCGGATTGTCGACTCGGTACTGCATGCGCGTGGGCATGCCGATGCGCGCGAGAAACGCATCGACGGACGGCCACCAGACCTGCACGCCGTCGCGATCGACGACGAGCCGGTGCGCATCGTTCTTGTACGAGCCGAAGTCGACCATGCGGGCATGCGCGCCATGTCCGACATACGCTGCGTACATCCGGGAGACGAGATCGGAGGGCCAGATCGAGTCATTGTCGCCGTAAAGCCACAGCGACGGCAGCCGCTCACGTTGACCATAGGCCTCGAACGCGTGCGTCAGATTGTCCTTCCAGCCTTCGCAGGCGTCTTGCCGCAGCCCGCCCGAGAAATTGATGAGGCCTCGCACGCCCGGCGCGGTCGCTGTGGCGCCATAGGCGATCGTCGCGAGGCCGCCGTGCGAGGTGCCGGCCACGACGACGTGGGCCGCGTCGACATACGATTGTTTCGACATATAGGCGATCGTCGCGGCGACGTCGTCGGCTTGCGCCATGCCGTTTTTCTCGACGTCGCAGCCTTCTTGCCGATAAGTCCCGCTCGACCCGGCGAAGCCTTCACGATTGGGCGCGACGACCACGTAGCCGCGGCGTACGAATTCCCGGGCGAAGGCGAGCGGACGGCTGCGCGCCTGCGCGTGCGGATCGCCCGGCATCTTGCCGTGATTGAAAACGACCATCGGGAACGGGCCCGGGCCGTCGGGCTTGAAGATTGTCGCCTCGAGTGTGATCGAGCCCACGGTATCGACGGGGATGCGTACGATACGCTCGTTCAGGTTGGAAGCAACGTGGGGCAGGCCCGTATCGCCAAACTCGAGCCGCGTGACGCTCGGGGCGGAAAGGGGTCCCGGTTCGTTCGAGGCGAGCACGGCGTTTTGCGCTGTCGCGCCCGAACCCGCCTGGGCGCTCACCCAGGCGCACACGCACAATCCACCGACCAATACTTTTTTCCAACTCATGCGTGTGCCTGCTCTGAAATCAAATGCATCCCGACGACGGGTCTTCGTCCCGAGGACTGCTTACTGCCGACCCGGATCAGTATCCGTGTTCGCGTTGCGGAGCTTTTGCCGGAAAAGAGGCGGGCAAAGGCTGCAATTCGCCCATTCGGTGCGCGGCGCAGCCGGGCATCGTTGGCGTGGGAACACGGGAGCACGACGCGTATCCATCGCGCCGGCGAATTAGATAGGTCTGCTATCTATCGCCGCACGCGACATCGACCGGCCAAACCAGGCCGGCGGCGACCCGCAAAAGAAGAATCGTCTGAGTGATACGCGACATGCGCGATGCTCATCCTAGCTGGACAAAATTCCCGCGCACAATGGAGGACAACCCCAGTTTGCGTGCGCAAACGTTTGGGCATTGGCGCAATGGTGCTGACTCAGCGGATGCTTAATTGACGGTATTTCGAGCGATGCCCACTATTTAGGAATCCGAATAGTCCACGAACTGCGGATACGGATCGGTGAACCGCTCAGGCAACGGCCCGCTGCGCTGGCAACTGCGCCATCAGGCCGAGGGTGTCGCCGTCGCGTGCGAGCGCCGCGCGCATCGCACGCTTGCCATTTTTCCAGTGTGCTTCGACCTGGGGATGCGAAAAGTCGAAGGTCTTGTAATAGTCCTGGCACGGCTTGTCGTCGTAGACCACATCGAGGATGCTCAGCGATGGCTTTTGGAGCGTCGCGCGCGCCTCGTCGTAGGCAGACGTTTTTCGGCTCGCCTCCGGTACGGCGTCGAGGACTGAGGCGGGCTCTGTCGCATTAACGAGGACGAGTAGAATCGGTGCGAATTGAAACGCAGGACATCGATGATGGCAAAGACGAAGAAAGCTCGCTCAACGTTGCCCACCGGCGCGGGCAGCGTGCTGAAGCGG
>NZ_JAAAYE010000085.1 GCF_013282575.1 Paraburkholderia sp. NMBU_R16 | reverse complement strand
TTATCTTTCGCCAGCAGAGTTCGCGGCGAAACATCGGGCAACAGCGGATGCTCCTGCCGCTTTCCAGGAGCTGGTTTAAAGGGACTTTGCTAGAAGCCGACTGGCCCTACCGAAGGGGGCAGGTCAGATCATTTGTGCCGTGGTTTTGCGGACGTTGGCGATAGAGTGTTCGTCGGTAACAGAGACCGGCAACGTGACCTTGTGGACACCAGCTTCAAACGCACCTTTGCAGCCGCGCAGGTTAGGCGCGAGGACCGCAACATGAAGGCCGGGAATCGAGAGAGCGTGAAGCACGACCTCACGTATGTCCGCCATTTGCGGTAGCAGCTTGGGCGGCACGAACGACCCCACCTCGATCTCCTTCAATCCGGCAGCGGCGAGCGCGGAAATCCAACGCAGCTTTGCCGCAGTCGGCATGACGTTTTTGATGCTTTGCAAGCCGTCACGCGGGCCGACCTCGCTAATCAAGATTCTGGGGGCACTCACGATTCGCTCCTTCATAAAGTTCTACCTGACAGACCTAAGTTCTACCTGAGAAAACTTTAGAGCAACAAGGGCGGAGCCACAACAGGGGTTAACCAGAAATAGAACTTGAGTTCTACTGCGCAGAACGATATAGTCTGAGCATGCCCCTCGGAGGAGTTAGCGTGCCCACCAAGAAAATCTCAGCGGCTGCGTCGGCCGATGAAGCGACTGGTGCATCCGGCGGCGTTGCCGTGCTGGACCGCGCCTTCTCGATCCTCGATGCCTTCGGGCTGTCCGATGATCGCCTGACGTTGACCGAACTTTCGCGGCGGACCGGCTTGTATAAGAGCACCGTATTGCGGTTGCTCGGCGCATTGGAGCACGGCGGATTCATACGTAAGCTCAGCGATGGCCAGTACGCCATCGGTCCCGCTCCGCTGCGCTTAGCGAGCCTCTACCAGCGGTCCTTTCAGGTCGGCCCCGTTGTCGAGCCAATCCTGCAGCAGCTAAGTCAAGATCTTGGCGAGACTGCATCGTTCTACGTAAGGCACGCAGATCAACGGCTCGTATTGTTTCGTGTCGAGCCGTCGAGAAGCGTACGAGTGTCAATACGGGTTGGGGAGATGTTCGATATCCAGAAAGGAGCGTCAGGCAAGCTACTCCTCGCCTTTACAGATCTTTTGGACGAGCGTTGGAAGGAGGTGCGTGACCGCCTATGGGCAGTCTCGTACGGCGAACGCGATCCTGAAACGGCTTCCGCGTCTGTCCCTGTCTTCGACGCAATGGGGGAGCTGGTTGGAGCACTTACTCTATCCGGGCCTAAAGGAAGAATCGACGCGTCACCTGCAATGGAACTTGCAATTAAACGCTTGCTCGAGGGAGCGAAACAGGCAACGGTGGGACTGGGCGGAAAAGGCGCGAGGTACGATGCAAGCATTGCCTCGTTTTCCGGGACGTCCGCGGTGAGCCATCGCCAGAACCTCGAGCGTGTTGGCTAACTGAGACGCTAGTAGTCACAGGTCAGGACGATTTTTCGATGTCGTCGTCATTCTGGAATCGGTAACCCCAGCCGCCAGTTCAGATTTCTGCGTGCCTGCGCCTCGCAGCGTGCATAGAAGAAATCGGTCAGATAGATGCGCGGCCGTACGAGCAGCGCGCCGAGAATCGTCCGTTCGTGAAGGTCGTAAGCCCGGTCGTCGAGATCGGGGCGCTCTGCGCGCAGGCGCCGGCCGTCTTCGCGAAACCGGCTGCGAGCGGCGCCCAGCACCGCCAGATCGATATCGCACACGAAGCGGGTATCCGGTTCCGCGGCAGTGCCCGCGTGGGTCGTCGCGAGAATCATCGCGCAGATGCGATCGCACGCGCGGATTCGGCCGCGCGCCTGCTCTCGAAACCACTCCGCACTACGCTGCTCGTTGTCTTGCGCGCCCGGAACGAAGATCACGTCATGGAACCAGAGCGCGAGCTCGACGGCATCCGGTGCCCGAATCGCATCACGCGCCAAGTCGAAGTGACGCAAGCATCGCCGCACATGCACGAGCGTATGGTAATGGCGCGCCGGCTCCGTATAGCAGCGCGCGAGCAGGCGATAGACCTCGTCGGCATCCGTCCCGCCGCTACACGACCACAACGCGACAAACCGCGCCTGCGTCCGATTCACGTTCGCTCCTTGGGCCGTGGGGCCAGCGCGATCGCCCGACGCCGACATCAGCGCGAGGCGTTCACAGAAATTCCGTGCGGATGTCGATACTCGAGCGCTGTCCGATGTTTACGTAGTGATGCGCGAGCCATGCATCCGCTTCGCGCCGCCCATGGTCACGCAGCTCGCTCAGAAATCCCCAATCTGCGTTGTACTTGCTCGATACGCTCAACGCGCTCAGCGCGTCGTCGGCGCGAATCGAATGGATCAGCATTTCCTTCATGTCGCCTTGTTTGATCGTGCCTTGCTGGATCAGGTCGGTGACGAACGCGATGGCACGCATCTCGCGCATCAGCGACGAGTTGAAACTGATCTCGCTGATGCGGTTGAGAATCTCCGCGGCCGTCATCGGTACACCGCGACGCACGAGCGGATTGATGTGCACGATCACGACGTCGCGCGTCGCGCAATTGTAGATAAGCGGATAGATGGCCGGATTGCCCATGTAGCCGCCATCCCAGTAGTACTCGCCGTCGATCGAAACTGCCTGGAACAGCGTCGGCACGCATGCGGATGCAAGTACCGCGTCGGCACAGACATCCTCTCGCGCGAACAGGCGTATTTTCCCCGTCTCGACGTTGGTCGCACACAGGTACAACCGAATCGGACAGTGCTTGCGCAGCGCGTCGAAGTCGACCTGACTGTCGAGCACTTCGCGCAGCGGATTCAGGTTGTTCGGATTGAACTGATAAGGTGAAAAGACGCGCAGCATCATGTCGGCGAATGCATAAAGCGGCGAATGATCGAGCCCGAAGCTGTGCGTTCCCTTCAACCACGGCACCCAGCGCAGCGGGTTGTAGCGCTCTGCCGATTGCGCGACCGCGTGCCAGAAATCGTGCAGTGCCTGACGTGCACCGTCGGCGCCGCCTTTTTGCAGACCGTATGCGAGTACCGCAGCATTCATCGCGCCGGCGCTCGTCGCGCTGACACCTTCGATCTCGAGCCTGCCGTCCTCGAGCAGCCGGTCGAGCACGCCCCAGGTGAAAGCACCATGCATGCCGCCGCCCTGCAACGCGAGCGCGATCGGCTTGCGCGGGGCATCGTCGCGGCGCCTCGTGTGCGTGGTTGCCATGCCCGTCCCCTCGACTCTCCATTCTGCGGAGCAGCCTCAAGTCGTGGAACGCACGTCGTCACGCGATACGCCGCCGTGCGACTCGGCTCCATTCAACCTGCACTCACGCTCCATGCATCCAGCAGCGCCTTCGCCTCTCGCAGATCGCTCGTAGCGAAGCCTTCCGTGAAGCTCATGTACACGTCGGACAGCGCCTGCTTCGCTTCCACGGTCTTTCCCCGCCGTTGCAACAGACGAGCCAAATCCGACGCTGCCCTCAATTCCAGCGCCTTCGCACCCTGCTCGCGTGCGCGCGCGATCGCCCGGTAATAACAGTCGGCGGCCTCGCCGTCGCATGCGGCGGCTGTCCCCGCCTCGTCCGCGCTTCCGGCCAGATAGACGCCCCTGAGCCGGTACAGATCAGCCTCGTAGCAATGCTCGCCGGATTTCTCGACGATCGCCATCGCGTCGTCCAGCATGCGCAGTGCTGCGCGCTTGTCACCCGAACGCCAGTAACTGTCGGCAAGCAGCGCAAGAAAATAAGGCCGCTGATCTTCGCCGCCGGCGGCCCGGTGCGCATCGAGCCCTCGACGCATCTGCGCAATGCCGCCCTCGATGTTGCCTTGCGCGCTCATCGCCCAGCCTTGCAACAGCGTCCCGCACGCGAGCCAGTAGGGCAATCCTAGCTCCGCCGATACCGCGATGACGGCTTCCGCGCGCTCGGCGGCAAGCGCGGGCTCCCCCCGTAGTTGATGCAAGTGTGCGGTGTAGGTCAGACTGAACGCCAGAGAGGGGCCATAGGCAAGAGCCTGTGCGAGCGCGAGCGCGTCGGCGCTACGTTTGAGCGCCTGGTCGGGATACCCCTGAAACCATAAGGTCAACCCGAGGTAGCTGAGTGCCCGGACGCCGGGCTCGACGCCATGTGCGAACACGTGAGCCTGATGCTGTTCCGGATCATAGGTCGCCAGGGCCTGTTCCACATGCCTGCGTGCAGCGTCGAAATCGCCCTGCAGGAAAAAGCACGAACCCAGTGCACCGTGTGCCTCGATGAGGAAGCCTGGATCGTTCGCATCCCGCGCCGTGCCGAGCATCTGCTGGCCCAGGTCGGTCGCGAGCGCATATTCGCCGCGCACCAGGTGATGTATCCGCAGTCCCAGCTGCGTCGCAAAGCGTTGCGATGCCTCCCCCGTGCGCTCGCATAATTCGAGCGCGCGCGTATACGTCGCGCCGACCTCCGGCGCGCCATACCCGCGCACGTCCATCAGGACTGGCCCAAGGGAAAGCAGCAGCGTCAGTTCCCAATGCGCGCGCATCGCGGTGTCGGGCAGGCCTTTCAGCAATGCGAGCGCCGCGCCGAGGTGATTCATTGCATCGTGATGGGCAGCATGGCGAAGCGCCTGCTGGGCCGCACGATGCAGGTATTCGACGGCCTTTGGAATGTTGCCGCTCTGACTGTAGTGATGTGCCAGTTCGCTGCAGTAATCGGCGATGCGCGTCGGGAACAGCATCTCGATCGCCTGCGCGGTGCGCTCGTGCAGCGTGGTGCGTCGCTCGGTGAGCAACGAGCGCCCTGCCACTTCCTGCGTCAGTGCGTGCTTGAACGAATAATTGACCTCGGGAAACGCGGGCCGCTCGTAGATGAACTCCGCTGCTTCCAGATGGGCGAGCAGCCGACGCAGTTCGTCGTCCCGCACCGACTCCTCGCCGCAAATTCGGCGGATCAGGCTGAACGGAAACTCGTGGCCGATCACTGCTAGCGCCTGCAGCAGTTCCTTTTCCTCGATCGGAAGCCGGTCGATCCGTGCCGCGAGCACACCCTGAACGGTGGTGGGAATATGCAGCGTCGCCGGCGTCTCGACGATGTGGTAGCGTCCGGCTTCGCCGAGCAGCGACTGCTCCTCGACGAGCGTCTGGACCACTTCCTCCATGAAGAACGGATTGCCCTCCGTCTTCTCCAGAATGCGCTGCTTCAGCGGCACGAGCGTGCGGTCCTCGCCGAGCAGCGCCGCCAGCAGTCCTTGCGCGTCGGCGGGACCAAGCGGTTCAAGCCGGATGGCGCTCCAGTGAGCGGCGCGCGTCCACGCGGGCTGATACTCGGGCCGGTAGTTCACCAGAAGCAGGATGCGCCTGTCCGGCAGGTGGTCGATCAGGTAGGCGAGGAACGCTTCCGTTTCACGGTCCAGCCATTGCAGGTCCTCGAACAGCAAATGGACCGGCTGATTCTCGCTCTCGCGCGCAAGAAGTTGCCGGATCGCATCGAACGTGCGGTCGCGCCGGATCTGCGGATCCATCTCGACGAGTACCGGCCCGCCTTCTCCGATGCCGAGCAGATGGAGCACGTACGGGACGAGATCCTCGAAACTGCGCTCCAGAGCGAGTGCCTTGCCGATGACCTTTTCGCGACAGCGCCGCTCGTCGTCCTGCACCGTGATCTGGAAATAGTTCTTCAGGAGCTCGATGAGCGGCAGATTGGGAAACGCCTTGCCGTGCGATACGGAAAACGTCTCGAGCACCAGCGCGCCGCGTCGCGAGCGCTCCTTGAATTCGTGGAAAAGGCGAGACTTTCCGACGCCGGCCTCCCCCACCACGCCAACCACGCGGCCATGCCCGGCCCTCATGGCTTCCAGCGCGCGGTTCAGGTGCTCCATTTCCGTTTCGCGGCCGACGAATCGCGCGAGACCGCGGTGCGCGGCCAGTTGCAGGCGCGTGCGTAATGCCCCCAGGCCAAGCAACTCGTATACGCACAGCGGCGCGGGAATGCCCTTGAGCTGCGTGGCCCCGAGCGCCTTGAATTCGAAATAGCCTTCGGCGAGCTTGTGGGTCGATTCGCTGACGAGAATCGACGTGGGTGCGGCGATTCCCTCGATCCGCGATGCGATGTGGATCGTGTGCCCGAGCGGATCGTAATCGGTATGCAAGTCGTCGGTGCGGATCGAACGGACGACGACCTCGCCCGTGTGAACGCCGACGCGGATTTGCAGAGGAACGCCTTCCTGCAGACGAATGCGGTCACCGTGCTGCCGCATCGCCTGCTGCATGCGCAATGCAGCGAAAAGCGCGCGCTGCGCATGGTCTTCGTGGGCGATCGGTGCGCCGAACAGCGCGAGGATGCCATCGCCGAGCGATTTTGCGACGTACCCTTCGTAGTAATGAACCGCTTCCATCATCAGCTCGACCACGGGCACGATCAGGCGATGCGCGACTTCAGGATCGAGATCGTGAATCAACGCAGTCGACCCGGCCATATCGGCGAACAGCGCAGTCACGGTCTTGCGTTCGCCGGCAGGTTCGCCACGCGCTTCCATCGCCGCGTGTTCGGCTCGGATTCGCTCGGCGAGATGATCGGGCGTGTAGTGGATGGGCGTCAGAGGCGGTTCGCGGCCGAATGGTCGGGAAAACGGCGGCGCAGCGGCGGGCGCAGTCAGCGGCGTTCCGCAGTTGCTGCAGAAGCGGGCCGCTGGCGCTGCCTCATGTCCGCAATGCGGACACATGCGGGACAGCACAGCCTGACATTCCTGGCAGAACCTCGCATCGGGAGGATTCTCGGATCCACAGATTGTGCAGCGCATAAAAACCCTCTTCCTGCCAAGGGCCGACCTCAAGATATTATGCGCCGCCCGTTGCGGGAATTCAGGTCCTCGCCCGATCCATCCGCTAAGCTCAGGATCCGCCGACAGGACATGGTCTGCTCACCCGAGAAACGAATGCCTCTTGCCGACCCACACCGGTCCTTGGCACGTTAAGAGGCGAATGGTAGGCTTCCGAGGTACAGCGGTCGCCGCACACCATTCTTATACCGCTCCTGACGCAGAACCGGATTCATTGCACACGAGCACGATCTTGCCTATCACGCCCCCTTCGCCGAGCAGCTCCTGCGCGCGTCGCGCCTCTGCAAGGGGGATGAGCTGCGCGATTAGCGGCTTGATCTTCCCCTGTTGCAGAAGGCCAAGCAGGACAATCAAATCTTGTCGAAACAATGCCGGTTTCAGCCGTTTTAGCCACTGGATGCTGTAGGGGATCACCCGTTTCCTGCCCGGCAATAGCCAGCCGCCAGCAATGTACAACCCGAAAATGGCGATTGCGCGAAAGCGATGACGACCGCCTGGACCTGGACGGCCTGAAGCGAATCTACCCCCACGCAGAGAAGAGGTTAGTCCGTATGCGACTACTGTCCCTCCAGGACGGAGAGCCTTGCGGGAACGCCAAATGTGGTTACCACCGACCCCTTCAAAGACGACGTCTACGCCGTCCGTTGTGAGGCGCTGAACTTCTTTCACAAAGTCGAGCTGTCGGTAATCAATTGGGATACCGCCCAGGTCTGAAACGGCCGACGCCCCATGCGATGAACAAGTACCGTACATCTCCAGTCCGGCGAGGCGCCCAAGTTGCAGTAGCGCCGTGCCGACCCCACCTGCCGCGCCGTGGATCAAGACGCGCTGGCCCGGTCTGACCTTCGCGGAACGATGCAGCATCTGGTACGCCGTAACATAGTTCAGCACGAGGCTGACAGCCTCAGCAGCGTCCAATCCAGGTGACACCGGAACCAATTCACCTTGCGGGAGGCACACGTACTGCGCGTACGCGCCACTGATCGGCAGCGCGCCACTCTCGCGGGGGCAAACGATTGTCGACTATCTAGCCTTCGGTGTCGAACGTCCCTTCATGGCCGAACCTCGCCGATCATCACGTGACAAATGCGCGCATTGCAGCGGACATCATTCAGAATTGAGTGCGTATTGTTTACCCGACCATCCCAAGCCATTCAGTTGAAAGGACCATCACTCCCACTCGATTATCAATTGGACTGCGAGACCCGCGTAGATACTGGATTTCATGGCGAGCCGATCCGTCCGTACCATCAAATATGCCATCAGGCCGCCACCATGCAAAAGGGCCGCCATATCGGCAGCCCCTTCGGCGTTACTGGCTCGCCCATCAAGCATCACGCCTTTGCAGCCGGCGCGGCCTTCACCTTCGTGGTGGAGTGGACTGCGAGTACATTACATACGAATCGCGTGCCGCTGTGACGCGCGCTGATCGCGCATACCACGTACTGAACGGCGAACAGGCCGGCAGCGATCCACCGGCTTGCCGCTGGCGCCCCAGCATACCAAAGAGCGGCAGGCACCAGCGGGACCAACAGCAGCGACATGGCCGCCATGTCCCGATACATCAGGTATAGCCTGTGTGCGTGCGCCACGGCGGCATCGTCGCCCACCATTCTGTACAGCTTGTACCACTTCGCGTTCTGCTCTCCGGGGTCGGTCGGCGGCGGCCCGACGTTCTTTTCGAGCGCCTTCATGTCGATTCGGGCATCGGCCGGCGCGTGCTTCGTGAATGCCTGGCTGCCTGGAAGCGGGTTGGCGATCCTCCAGTAGACCAGCCTCGCCTTGGCTTCGTGGGACAGCAGGCCGGTCAGCAGGAGCACCACGACGGGCAACAGCGGCGACACGCTGGCGCGCAGTATGGCCAGCTTGCTGGCGTCCACCAGCTCGGGCGCGATGAACAGGAACACCACAGCCGCATCCAGGGCGGCCAGCATGACTAGCCATTTGATGTTCGCGGCTTTCAGGGCATCGGATCGACTTTTCATCCTTGGCACTCGGTATCGATAAAAAAGCCGCCGCTGTCGTCCACTTCGAACAGAATCCACCCATCGCGCCGCGTGGTCAGGACGTGGCGCCGCTTCCCGGTTGTCCGAACGACGACCCCATCATCCTGCACTACCGGCCTGTAGTCCGGGGTGCGCTGCGTGTCGTGGACAATGGACTTGTCAGAAATGATGACGGCGCGCGGATTACAGATTTCGAATACCTCCGCGCAGAAGCCATTTTCCCTACCGTGGTGCGAGGCCATCAGCACATTGACGGTGCCAAGCCATGCGCGAAAATCGGTGCGTTCAAGCAGCGCCAGCCAGCCGTCACGCTCCAAGTCGCCGGGGAATAGGAAAGTCGTGCCGCCGTAGCGGATGAACACCACAAGGCTAAGATTATTCGTGTCGATGAAACGCGGGAACGGGTTGCTGAACGTCTCGCAAGTTATCCCGTTCATGTACTGATTGAAGGGGCGGCTTGTCGGCACGTTGAAGCTGTCGCAAGCGCCCGCATACCATTCGGCATCGCCGGTGAGCGGGCCGCCGCCAAGCTTGATCGCCCGCAGTGTGGTCCCATCGTATGAAGTGTTCCGGATGAGGGTATCCACAGTCACGCCAGCCCGCCCAAGCCCGGATAGGTCGCTCATGTGGTCCTGGTCGGCATTGGTGATGAACAGGTAATCGAGATTTGTTCGACCGAGTTGGTAACGAATGAAGGCGCTGGGAGACCATGTATCCGAGTCGCCACAATCGATCATGGCGAGCGGCCCGAATTGCTCCCCGCCGAAAGGTGCAGGCATGGCGTGCTGCAGCATGACACACTGGCCATGCTCCACGTCCCAGACGCGAAGGCGCATTACCCCAGGCATGATGGTCCCCAGTCCCCAGAACAATGCGGATGATATAGGGCCTGCGCTACGCTTGCGCTAGTTGCGTCCTCGATATTTTCAACTTGCCAACAGCTAGGCAAGCACGCCCGCCTGCGTAGGCTTTTCCCCAGCGGCCCGCAGGGCGGCGGCAGCCAGGGCCAGCGCATCCCCGCGCCGCCGCTCGCGGTCCGCGTCTGTGACGACAGGACCGAGTACGCGGGACACAAGCGCGTCCCATGCGTCGGCATCGCCTGATTTCTTCGTAATCTCGCGGCCGGCAGTGCCGCGAATCGAAAACTTCGGAATCATCGCGCGTCTGCTGCCAGTTCGGCGGCACAGTGCGCAAGGTCATCGCGGCCGGCGCGGATGAACTGAACAACGGCATCCAGCAAGGCGCGTTCGGCGGCTGATTGCGCGGCTGCGCGCTCGACTTCGGTATCGTGCGGCGGCGTCAGGAACAGCATGGCTCGCTTAGCGGATGCCAGGACTTCATTCGTCGTCGGTGTCTGCATGGTCGTCGGTCTCGTCGGTCAGGTCGGGTTCGGTTTCGGCAGCGGTCTTAAGTGCAAGCGTCAATTCTTCGCGCAGCTTCTGCTTGAACGTCGTTTCGTTGGTTTCACCGAGTAGCTGCAGCGCGGCTCGCTGGGCGACGTTAAGGACGTTCCGCTGGATAACCGCGCACTTCGCCGACTGCGCGCGCTCGAATTCGCTAATTAGGGCGACCGCGCCGCGTTCCTTCGCCAGCTCCAGTTCGGCGCGCGTAGCATCGGCGTTCAGCTTGCGCAGCCGCGCCTTGTTGATTTCGTCGCCAACGTCGCCGCCAGTCTGGTACGCGATCAGCGCCTGCACCGAGTCACCCAGCGCGTAGCGGTTGCGGCCGATGCGAACAATCACGCCTTCCTCGGCGCGCTGGCGCACCCAGCGCGTTGTCATGTTGAACATCGCGGCCAGGTCTGCGTCCGACACTTCCATTTCGAGAATTACGCTCACACCGTCACCCTTGCTGTTGTGGTGTCCAATCGCTGAATCTGTCGAACGCAGGCCGCCGCCACGCTTTCGCTACATCGCGAATCGACGCCGCCACCGCGCGGTCATTTGCCGATAGCCGTGTGTCACTGGCGATTGCGTCGGCCGTAACGGCAGCTGCCGCGATAAGGTCAAACAGGTTGTTCGGATCGATGCCGCTCATCGCTTGATGCCCCCAGCTTGTCGGGCCTGCTCGATCAATGGGCCATTGGGGTCGATGCGCGTTGCGCCACGCGGCGCTGCGTGACGGCGCTTGCCACCCCTGTATTTGCGTTTGCCACCAGGATTGGGCGGCGTCGGTTGCGTTACGGGTGCGGGCGTCGGCAGCGCTGCGGCTTCGGGTGCTTGCGCTGGCGCGGCGCGGCGTCGAAACAGCTTGGTCAGAAGTGCCTTCATTCGCCCGTACCTCGCTGTGCCGTTGCCAGCCCGATTGCGGCGCATTCCAGCGCAGCCGCTGTGCGTCGCAGGTCAGTGATTGCGTGCGAAACTACCGGCGAGTCGATGTTTGCGGCACCGGCCAATAGCGTGCGATAGCGGGCCAGCAGCGCGGATGCTTCGCCGATCTGGTCGGCGGCTTCGGTAAGTGTTTGTCGTTGTCGCATTTCGAAAATGGCATGTCGCTAAGGTAGGGCGCTGGCGAATTTCCGGCCCGCCAGCAGGCGAAGGGGTGGCCCGTTTTATCGTCGCGGTGGCTGCCATACCGCGCTCACGTGCTTCTGACCGTCCGTCGTGAGCTGGACGCCTCACTATTAGCCCGGTGAGGCCGGTTGAAAATCGTTTCGGTGTCCATCCAGCGCACGACGCAGCAGAGCGGTAGCGCATTGATTGAACGAAAGGTCCGCGCCGACACGCTCGCTCATTTGGCGTCGTTCGGCTTCGATCTTTTCGCGCACGTCGCGCGGGATTGTCAGTGAGACTTTCTGCTGTTCCATGTTCAAATCTCCAAGGGCTTCCAGCTGGCCCAGTCGCTGCGCTTAGCAGGCGCCGCGATGGCATCGCGTTGAAATTCAGTGACGCGGCTGGTCAGCAGCTTCACGGCGCGAGCCATCTGTGCGTCCGTCAGCGCGGGGAATGCTTGCCGCAGCCAGTCGCGCGCACCATCGAACGAATAGCGGAATGTCCCGTGCGCCGTCATCACCAACACGCGCGGGCTTCCTTCGTCATCCGCTCCGCGATCCACGATAGTCGCTGCGGCGATCACGGTTGCGGCTTCGGCTGGCAGCTCGTCGCTGGCCCGCGTTACGGTGGGCTTTCGCCCGCCCACCAGGGCGCGCAGGCGGGTGAGCATTACGCGGCCACCGTCCAAAACTTGCCGGCGTCAGGCAACACTGCCTGCGCATTCACCAGGCAAGTCACTTCCAGGTCGCCGGCCGTGGACAAGCGGCGCGCCTGGACGGTCAGTTCCGGCCAGACCGCAACGGCAGCGCTAGAGAACGCACCGATGTATGTTCCTGCAGTCGCTTCGCTGATTTCACCCGGGATGCCGGGGTTCGCCACGAACGCACCGTCACCGCGATAGCCTGCGCCCGTGCCCGTCGTGCCGATGACGGCGCGCAGGTCGTCCACCTTTAGGAACTTGGCGGCAGCCGCGCCGAACGTGAACGCGGCCGGCGTGGCGGCCGCAATGGCCGTGAGCAACAGCTTGTCGGCGTACAGACCCAAGCCCATCAGGACCGAACGCAGCAACGCGTCGCGCAGATCGTCACCGCCGCCCACCTGGCGGTTCTGGTCGCGCGTAACAGTTACGCGAAATGCAGCGGTCGGCACGCTCGGCCAGGTAAACAACTGGTCGCGGAACGGCAGGGACGAAACTGTTGCGTCAGACGCATCCGCCAGCGTGGCGAACTGCGCCGGCTCGACGTTCCGCACGAGTTGCGGGTCTTCGTAGAAGCCCAACAGGCCGTCCGTCTTTTCGCCGCCACCGATGGCAATGGCGCGGTCGCGGGGATGAGCGATGATGATGCGAGTGCCAGCCTGCGCGACGACGGAATGCTGTTCGATAACGGCGCGAGGATCGAGCGTCAGCGTTTCTCCAGCGGGGCGGTTCTGCACGCCGTACACGTTAGGCGATGGATTGCCGTCTGCGACGAACTGCGACAGGTCAATCATGACGCGGCTTGCGGCCGGGAACGGCTCACGGCGCGGATTGTCCGCGCTGCCGTAGTCTCGATAGCCAAGCGCGCGTTCCGCCGCTTCCATAAGGCTGGTCAGCGGGTTCGGTTGCGGCTGGCGCTGGCCGGCGCGGGAATGCGCCTCCAGGAGGGTGCGGGCTTCGTCGTCGGTGTAGGTCATGTTTTCGCTCGTTTGCGGTTGTTTAGAAGAATTCTGCGGCGTTATCGCTGGGAATTCCTCTTGCGGGATATTCGCGCTGCCGTTTTCCGAATTCTTCCGCTTTCCGATGCTTGATTCCTCTTGTGGGTTATTCATTCGTTGCTCTGTCAACGAACTGGAAATGGAACGGGATTTTGGAGCCACGCAGATATTCGATTTCGGGGCTCACATGGCACCGCCCCTGGCGGCCCTGGGAAGGACCCGCGACGGGGGGGGCGGGGGTGCTCGCCAGGCCACCACGACGCCAGGTCGGCATCCCACGTCTACGCCACGCCAGCAGCCTTTGCAGCCCTTCTGCGACCTTCAGGGGTGAGAAGGTATCGGCGCCTTGCATCGCGCTCTACAAGCCCAGCACACGTCATGCTGGCGAGCTTTCTTATAACGGTTGGTCGCGGCATGCCGATGTACTGGGCCAGCTTGTACGCCGTGAGCGGCCTGCCCTCCAGGTCACCGATGGCTACGGCACACATCAGCAGCGCGTCGCCGGCATTGGACGCAAACCGGCGCTCCCTAAGCAGCGCCAGGGACAGCTTGCGCATGTCATCCAGGACGCGATGCAGGGGCGTGCGGCGGAGCGTGGTCGGCGGTTTCGGTTTCAGCAGGTTTCAGGATTCCTATAAGTCTCCTGTCACTGACCGGCATATTCGAGCCATTCCGGGATCGGCGTAATCGAGCCACCGGATGATCGCCGTAATCGAGCCAGTGCATGATCGGCACAATCGGGCCACTCGATGATCGGCGTATTGGAGCCA
>NZ_JAAAYE010000084.1 GCF_013282575.1 Paraburkholderia sp. NMBU_R16 | reverse complement strand
CAACATGCGCCGAGCGTCAATCAACAAACGCTTGTCAGCGTCAATCAACATCGGCATCATCAACCTCGCCGCGACATTCTCATCTTGTTTGTCGCGCGTCTCTCATCCAGATTGTCGCGCCACAGCGGGATACGGCCGAACTCTACGTCGCTTGCATCTATTTAATATTTCTATTATTGTGGAAGTATGGAAACGAAACGCATAGTTCGCGCTCTGGGTGCTTTGGCGCAGGAATCGAGGCTCGCCGTCTTTCGGCTGCTTGTTCAGGCTGGTCCCGGCGGGATGGCCGCTGGCCAGATTGCCGAGCAGTTGGGGATCGCACCATCCTCTTTGTCCTTTCACATGAAAGAGCTCGCACACGCGGAGTTGGTAACGGTACTGCAGCAGGGTCGCTTCATGATCTATTCGGCAAATTACTCGGCAATGAACGCACTGTTAGCGTACCTGACCGAGAACTGCTGTGGCGGCAATCCATGTACACCCGTGCGCGTCCGCGCCCGCAAGAAACTCCCGGAGGATCAGTCATGAAACGCCTGCACGTCCATTTGGCCGTTGAAGATCTGGCCGCTAGCGTTCGCTTTTATTCGGCGCTCTTCGCAAGCGAGCCCACTGTCAGAAAGCCCGATTACGCGAAGTGGATGCTCGACGACCCACGCGTCAATTTTGCGATTTCGCAGCGAGGCGCTGTGCCGGGGCTCGACCACCTCGGTATCCAAGTCGAGAGTGAGGCGGAGCTGTCCGAAATGCACAGTCGTCTCGAGGGTGCGGCGATGCCGGTCGACGCCCAGCCCGGTACGGCCTGCTGCTATGCGCGCTCGGACAAGTACTGGACTGTGGATCCACAGGGCATCGCGTGGGAGTCCTATCACACGTTGTCCGATATCCCCACATTTGGCGAGCCGCAACGGACGTCGGCCCCTGAAGCGGCGTCGGACGTCGCAGCATGCTGCGGATCGCCGCGCGCAGAGGAGGGCGTACGCCCTGTCAAGTCTTCGTCATCGTGCTGCTGAGTGTCCGTCGCAAGCGAAAAGCGAATCTGACTATCGGACGTATGCGCGCCAGTAACCGGGCACTCTGACGTACTTCTAGAAGAAAGATGTATCCGGCCACACTATGAACAAGACCGTTCTCGTACTATGCACCGGCAATTCGTGCCGCTCCCAAATGGGCCAAGCCATCCTCAATCACGATTTGGCTGGCCGGGTCCGGGCGATTTCCGCCGGGACTTCCCCTCAACCGAAAGTGGCTGACGGTGCAATCGAGGCGCTGAAGCTGGCTGGCCTGCCGACCGACGGGCTTGTTCCCAAAACCGTCGAAGCGGTGATGGACGAACCCATCGATCTGGTCGTCAGCGTCTGTGACAACGCGAGGGAAAACTGTCCAATTTTCCCGCGTCCGGTCAAGCGCATTCACGTCGGGTTCCATGACCCTCACGGCGAGCCGCTCGGCAGCTTTATAGCCGTCCGAGACGATATCCGCGCTCGCCTGGTGCCGGCAGTGCTCGAAGCATTGGGTTTGTGAGGGAGAGAGATGGCCGTTCAATGCGAAACCACTAGCAAGCGCACTGCAAAAGCGACGATGAGTGTGTTCGAGCGTTACTTGTCGATCTGGGTACTGCTTTGCATCGTCGCGGGCATTGTAGCGGGGCAGGCGGCGCCAAGCGTTTTCCATGCAGTCGGCAAGATGGAACTGGCCCACGTCAATCTGCCGGTAGGGGGGCTTATCTGGGTGATGATCGTCCCGATGCTCGTCAAGGTCGATTTCGGCGCACTTCATCAGGTCAGGCAGCATGTGCGCGGCATTGGTGTCACCTTGTTTGTCAACTGGCTCGTGAAGCCGTTCTCGATGACGTTCCTCGGATGGCTGTTCATCCGTCACCTGTTCGCCTCGTTGCTGCCTGCAAGCCAGCTCGACAGTTACATTGCCGGCCTCATTTTGCTCGCCGCAGCGCCGTGTACCGCAATGGTATTCGTCTGGAGCAAATTGTCCGACGGCGACCCGTTGTTTACGCTGTCGCAGGTGGCATTGAACGACACGATCATGGTCTTCGCATTCGCCCCGCTGGTCGGCGTGCTGCTGGGCGTATCCGCCATAACGGTGCCTTGGGCGACGCTAGTGACGTCGGTCGCACTTTATATCGTCATCCCCGTCTTGCTTGCTCAAATCTGGCGAAAGAGGCTCATGTCCAAGGGGCAGAGCGCGTTCGATGCCGCGATGACCAGGATTGGGCCGTGGTCCATTTGCGCACTATTGGCTACCTTGGTGCTCCTGTTTGCCTTCCAGGGTCAAGCGATTCTCGCGCAGCCGCTGATCATCGCGTTGCTTGCCGTGCCGATTCTTATTCAGGTGTTTTTCAATTCGGCGTTGGCCTACTGGCTGAACCGCATGGTTGGCGAGAAGCACAACGTGGCATGCCCTTCGGCTTTGATCGGGGCATCGAACTTCTTCGAACTGGCCGTGGCGGCGGCCATCGGTCTCTTCGGTTTTGAGTCGGGTGCGGCATTGGCCACGGTAGTGGGCGTCCTGATCGAAGTACCGGTGATGCTTGTGGTCGTGAAAATCGTCAATACGTCCAAGGGTTGGTATGAACGCGGCTGATTGCGCTATTCGACCCGCAACCGTCGCCGATTTCGACGGTATCCGTGCGTTGCTGGAGGCATGCGGGCTGCCTTCGAGCGACCTGACAGCGGAAAGATTGGACGGTTTTCATGTCGCCGTAGGCGAAGCCAGGATCGTCGGTGTCGCCGGCCTCGAGCAGGTGGGCGATGCGGCTCTGCTGCGTTCGGTTGCAGTCGGCCCGCAACTGCGCGGATCGGGGCTGGGTGCTCGCCTAGTCGACGCGACACTTGCGCTGGCGCAAACGCGATCCGTCCGTGCGCTGTACCTTATTCCCAATGATGAGGCCGCACATGCCTTCTTCGCGCGGCGCGGATTCACTCGCATAGAGCGAAACAGCGTCCCGCCAGCAGTAGGTGCGCTGCCGGAATTTACGCACCTTTGCCCGCAAACGCATCCGTGCCTGTGGAGAGCGTTGAATGCGGGTCGCTCTCAGGGGAGCGATGCACAGATAGCGCGACACGATTGAGTCGGATCGCCAAGTTGACAGCCGACCCGAGGCCGCAAGCAAGCTCCGGGGTTATCGACGGGACATTAGCTTATGCCGACGCAGATTGATGTCGTGGTGATCGGGGGTGGTCAGGCCGGGCTCGCTACCGCGTACTTCCTCCGTCGGGCCGGGATCGACTACGTCGTATTGGATGACCAGAGCGCGGCGGGAGGCGCATGGCGACATACATGGGACTCGCTGCACCTCTTCTCGCCGGCGCCATGGAGTTCGTTGCCGGGGTGGCAGATGCCGATATCGCAGCAAGAGTACCCTTCGCGCAATGAGGTCATCGACTATCTGGCGAGATATGAGGACCGCTATCAGATTCCGGTTCTGCGCCCCGTTCATGTGCAGTCGGTGTCACCCGCCCAGGACGGTCTGCTGGTTGCGACCGACCGCGGACAATGGCTCGCCAAGGCTGTTGTCAGCGCGACCGGCACCTGGAGCGCACCTTACACCCCTGACTACCCCGGGCGTGAAATTTTTCGCGGTCGCCAGATTCACTCGGCACAGTATCGCTGTTCTGACGAATTGCACGGGCAGGACGTGCTCGTGGTTGGAGGCGGTAACTCGGGCGCGCAGATCCTGGCTGAAGTATCGAAGGTGTGCCGTGCAACGTGGGTGACGTTGCATGAACCGGTGTTTCTTCCAGACGACGTCGACGGTCAAGTGCTGTTCGAGCGCGCGACGGCCAGATGGAAGGCCTTGCGCGAAGGGGTGACGCCGCCTGTCCCGGTCGGCGGCTTAGGCGATATCGTCATGGTGCCGCCCGTGCGAGAGGCACGTGAGCGCGGCGTTTTGATCTCGCGACGTCCGTTTAGCGACTTCGATGCGGACGGCGTCGTATGGGGTGATGGATCCTCTTCCCACGTAGACGTTGTGATTTGGTGTACCGGATTCCGTCCCGCGCTGAGCCATCTTGGCCCGTTGCAATTGAGCATCGTTGACGGCGCGCCGAGGACGGATGGGACAACCCGGTCCAGAGACGAGGCGCGCTTATGGCTTGTCGGCTACGGCGAGTGGTGTGGCGCCGCATCGGCTACGCTGATTGGTGTGATGCGCGGTGCCCGCGATGCCGCGCAGGGTATCGTGCAATTTCTTGAGACAACCCGCGCGGCCGCTGCCCCGGTGTCGCGCAGAGCCGGGGATGAGGCGCCGCAATAGCGGGTTGGTCTAAGGCCGCTCTGTTGCCGCGCCCTATGCGGACATCAGAGCATCTCGAGCGCCAGGGCGATGCCTTGGCCGCCGCCAATGCAGAGTGTGACGATGCCACGTCGGGCACTGATGCGCTTCAACTGGTGCAGTAGGCGAGTGGCAAGCACCGCGCCGCTTGCGCCGATCGGATGACCATGCGCGATGGCTCCGCCTTCCGCATCGACGAAATCTTCGGCAAAGCCCAACTCGCGTAGGCACGCCAAGGCGATCGCGGCGAACGCCTCGTTGATTTCCACGCGGTCCACGTCGCTCACCGACCAATTGGCGCGCGCGAGCGCTTGGCGCACGGCGGGAATCGGCCCGAGGCCAAACATACCCGGCTCCGCAGCGCCCACGCCATAGCTGACGAGGCGTGCCATCGGCGTGATGCCGTTGCGTTCTGCCCAGCCGCGCTCGGCAACGATCATGGCGGCTGCTCCACTGTTTAGGCCGGGCGCGTTGCCCGCGGTGATCGTCCCGTCCTTGCGAAAGGCCGGTTTGAGCTTGGCAAGCGATGCAGCGCTGGTGTCAGGCCGATTGTGCTCGTCGCGGTTGAAAATGCTCGGGCCCTTGCGCCCGGGTACTTCCAGTGACACGACTTCGGCGTCGAACAGGCCGGCAGCCTGTGCCTGCGCAAAACGTTGCTGAGAGCGCAGCGCCCAACGATCCTGGTCCGCCCGGGAGATGCCGCACGTTCAGGCTTTCGCTTACCACTGCAGCGCCAAGCGCGGGCGCGGGCATATCTTTGAGCGCGCCTCCGTAGGTGCCAGTCATCAAGCTTCTCAGGCGGTTCGCCAACTAAGCCATGGCCTGGCATTCCTTGGCACACTCGCGACAATTTTGTGCGCATTGCTTGCAATGGTCGTGTCGGTGTTTCTCGCACTCGGTGGCGCAGGCCGCGCAGATTGACGCGCACAGCGCGCATATGTCCTTTGCGTGGCGGCTGCCTCGGGCCATGAGTGCGGACGCGAGGCGGCAGACGTCCGCGCAGTCGATATCGAGCTTGATGCATTCGACCATTTTGGCGACATCACTTTCACAAAGGCAGGCCGTGGAGCAGTGATCGCATGCGGCGGCGCAAGCGTCGCACGCCTGAATGCAGGATTGATGCTGTTGGTGTGCCATGAAACCTCCGTTAGACGCAGGAAAGCGATGGGTCAACGGAACAGATCAGCATCGGGCGTGCCACGGTGCGAAGTGCGTCGCGAACCTTGCGCCGACGGCGCCTACGGAAGGAATTTCGATAGAGAAGGGAGTCTGCGCTCCCTCACCGTCTCCGACTAGCGCCGCTCGGCCGCCTCCACTACTTGCCCTGAAGCAGGTCCATGAATGGCGGAAACGTCAGCAGGACGCCGAGCGCCAATAGAACGAACGCCGCGGCCGTTACTCGACCCAATGCGACCGACCGGGTACCCCAGTGGCGCGACAGCACGAACCAGGACAACAGCCAGACGATGATTGCGCTCGTCGTTACCCCGGAAAGCGGGCCTGTGGGCTTATAGAACGTGAAGAAATGGGCAAAGGACCGGAATGCGTCGCCGGCAAGGGCGAACAACCCGACGGCAAAACATCCGATTCCAGCAGCAAGGATCGCGGCGGCCGCGGGACCATTGGAAATAGCCTCTGTTGCGTCGGAGGCTTGCGCGCGTGGTGCCGCGGTCGTCCTTTCAGAAGGTGCCCCTCCCAAGTTCGGGGGCATGCCGCCTGTCCGTTCGGCGGAGGTTCCAGTCCTGGAGGTGCTCATGTTTATTCTCCGGTCATGAGATGGAGCGCGGCGCCACCGCGCACCGGTGCGTACTTGTTCAGGAAAGCGCCGAATGCGCCCGCAACGCCGGTAGCGATAAAGGCGACGATCGCGAATGCAAGGATGGCGTGGCGGATTTGCACCAGCTTTCCGAGCGCGGGGCCGTATTTCCCGAATACATACGCCACCATCGTGATGGAAATCGGAGCGAGCCAGGCCACGTGCTCCTTCCATTCCATCCCTAGGCTATGCCAACCCGACGTGTTGCGACTTGACATCAAGAGACGCTGCGGATAGTTCGAGAGGTCGGAAAGGCCGGCAGGCGGTATGGCTCGATACCATGGGTAGACGACGTAAGCGCCAGAAAAGACCGTAGCCCACGCGAGAACGACCATCGCGGAGAGGTACAGCATAAGGAGGCTGTGCTCTCTCGGCGTCGGCACCGACGGCGCGCCCGGTGCGCTCATCCGGTAAAGCTCGGCAATCGCTCCCGAGAAGGCGAGCATGAATAGCGCTCCAAAGCCCATGCCGTGCAGGACTGTCATGAGGTCTCGGAAAGAGATTTCCATGGTGGGTTCTCCAATCTGGTTACATCCCTGAGGGATGTATGCCCATGAGAAATCTTGCTCCCTTGGGCTGCGTTGTCTTTGATCCGAGTCAAGTCAAGTCAAGTCAAGTCAAGTCAAGTCAAGTCAAGGATGGGGGGGTGCGCGCCTGTTTGCGGTCAGGCGCACTCATATCGAGTCGTGGGCTCGATCGCCATTTCTTACGCTAAGGGACGGTGGCGCGAAGATCGCCGACGAATCGATTCTCGATTGGCCTCACAGGCATGGTGTCTCGCCCGCCTCGATTGGCGGGCGCGGTGTTCGTCGTGACGGTTCACTTCTGGTTGACCTGGGTCAACTGGGAATCCGGGCAGGTGGGCACCATCAAACGGGCACCATCAAACGAGCCACGTCGACGCGCGTGTTTCGAGGCGAGCGTCCCTCGTCGGCCGCTGGGTTGCTAACGGAGTCCGCGGGAGAGGAGCTAATGAAGACTCATTTCGTATCGGTTGTACAGATCGGCGGAGGATCCGGTAAGACCGTGGCGACGATTGTCGGCGTTCTGGCTGGTGCCTCAGTCGGCGGGGCGGTCGGACGCTCGTCGTGTCCAGCAGTAGGGCGCGCGGGCGGTATGAGGTGTACCGCGCTCGCCGCTCACGATCGATCTTAGACTCCGTACGCCATATGACGACCACCCTGACCGCTGTCGTTCTACAAGGAGGAGGAGCGCTCGGTGCATACGAATTCGGCGCGCTGAAGCCCTTCTTCGAACGCCCCGGCTTCCGGCCGAACGTTATTACAGGTGTTTCGATCGGTGCGCTTTCGGCAGCGGTGCTTGCTGGAGCTAAAGATGACCCGATCGAAACGTTAGATCGAATGTGGGAGCACCTTTCGGTATCGGCCCTGCCGGCAATTCCCGGCATGGAAGCGTGGCTTGCTTTCTTCGGTGCCGACAGTATGCTCCACATCGATCGCACGTTTGCATTCTCCCCGTTGCTCGCCACGAGCATGCTGGACATCGAGCCGCTTAGGCAATGGCTGTCCGGTGCGATCGACTTCGAAAAGCTGAATGCCAGTGACATACGGGTGATCGTGACGGCAGTGAATGTCGCCACCGGAATCTACGAAGAGTTCGACAACACGAGAGGACTTACGTTGGATCACATCGTCGCCAGTGCAAGCTTGCCACCAATCTTTCCGATGACGTACATCGACGGTTCGCCGTATTGGGATGGTGGTTTGATATCGAACACGCCGCTCCGATGCGCGATCAACGCGCTGGAAACGATGAAGCCGGACGCCTCGCACGTGAGGCGAGAACTGATTGCCATGGACTGTAACCATATCGCGCCGTCTACGCCCCGCACGTTGTCAGACGTCATCGGCAGACTTCTACAAATCTATTTTTTCGGTAAGCTGCGCCTTGATCTGAAACTGTTCGAACAATTCAACGCTTATCTCGACTTGATCGAACACCTGGACGATGAATTGCCGGCGGAAAGTACGCTACGAAGGCATCCTGCCTACAGAAAACTGATGGCGCACCGGAAGGTCGATCGGCTGATCCTCGTCAGAGGCGAAGGGCAGGAGTCGATCGGCGCGGCCACTGATTTTTCGCGTGGGTCGACCCGCTCGAGAATCGAACGCGGCTATCGGGACGCCCTGCGTGCGATCGATGCCGCCGATGACTCTAAACGTCGAAGGGAGGGGCGGCGAGAATCATAGAATCGGGTTCGATCTCGCAGCTAGCAGGATGAAGTTGGCGACGAGATCCTGAGGATCTTCGACGAATTCCTCCTTGGTGACCCAAAGGACAAAAGTCAGCAACAGTTGCGGCGGCAGGAAATAGGTGGCCGCGCCCGCGACGATCTCTGATAGCGCGAAAACACCCTTGCACCACAAGCTTACCTTGAACGCAAGATGAACCCTCTTTTCGTCGAGAAAGTTGTTGAACCTATTCACCGTCGGATAAGCCTCCGATATGACACTTCGATAGTAATTGATCGGAACGGGAAGAGGCGGCGGTACAGACACCGACGGCAAAGACGACTGCCTGCGAGAGACGTCGTAATGAAGACATCACATTTCCCTCCTCTGAGAGTGGGTGGATAGACCGCGCACTGAATGGATTTTGCGAATGATGCCGGTTCTAGCTAGGCACTTCGCTTCTTATGGCGCATGCGAGCGTGTAGCGGCTCTGCTTAGGGCTCCGGTTTGACGTGGCGAAAGGCGAATAGCAGCGAAAGGTCGTAGGCGATCTTCAACGCGCCACAGGCAACGAGCGGCACACCGAGCCATCCCATTCCAATCAGGCCGCCCGCCAACGTTGGTGCGAGCGACGCGGCAAGGCTGCGCGGCACGGATGTGAAACTCGCGGCGGCGGGTCGCTCTGCCGGCGTGACGACTGTCATCACGTAGGCTGTGCGTGTAGGGACATCCATCTGCGATAGCGCGCTGCGGATCAGCAAGAGCGTCAAGGTCGCCGGAAGCGATGCAGTAAACGCCGCGGCGATCAGACACAGGCTGGCAGGGATGTGCGTGAACACCATCGTGTTGAGCAGGCCGATCTTGCCGGAGAGGGGGGGGGCCGCAAGCTGGGACGCTGCGCTCAAGAGCCCGGTCCAGAAGAAGAACTGGCCCGCTGCACTCAGAGACAGACCAAAGCGCTGCATGAGCCATAGCGACAGCAGCGAATTGACGACCAGGCCACCGGCAAACGCGTCGACGCTAAACAGTAGCGCGAGGCGCGTCACGATGCGCCGTGATTGCCCAAGCGGCGCCGAGCGATGCTCGGCATCAAGGGTCGCGCGCGGCAGCCTACGATAGAGGAACCAGATGACGATGCCTGTAACGGCATACATCAGGAACATCATGCGCATCGCGGGAAGCGGGGCGATTCGCGTATGATCGGTCAGCCACTCGGGGATACCTGCCGCGAGAGAACCGACCGCGGCTGACACCGAGCCGACCAGACTGTAGCGTGCAAATAATGCCGTGCGAGCATTGCCTGCGGCTGACTCGGCAAGACGCGACTGCTCGAGCGGCAGAAAAACGCTGACATCGCCCGAACTCGGATTGAGCGTGCCGACGAATGCCACGATCAGAAGCGGCCAAAGCGACGATAACGCTCCGAACGCGATGCCGGTCGCGATCATCAGTGCGGCCGCGACCATGAACATCCTACGCGCCGCAAAACGATGCGCAAGCGCGCCGGCGGCGATTGTGGCGACCGCAGAGCCGATGAGCGTCGCGGTGCTCACCAGACCGACGTCGAGTTTGCCCAAGCCCAGTGAGAGCAGGTATGCAGGCAGCAGTACAGCGACGTACCCGTCACATAAGCCGCGCAAACTCCGGCTGATCAGCAGCACGCGTGCGGCGCTGCCGGCGCCGGCCGGCAAAACCCAATGCCAGAGTCGGTCGCGCAACAAGGGGGAACGGCCAGCTTCACGCGTGTTCATCACTGCTTTTGCACCAGGCATACAGTGCGTCGTAGACGATCATGCCGTGACGCAATTGCTTGTGGTCGTCGTCGAAGCGTTGCGAGAGCCCGATTGAGATTGCGTAGAGGCCGGCCGCTTCGGGAGCCAGATCGAGGCGCCCCGTGTCGGCTCCGCGGACGATGCGGGCAAGCTTCAGGAGCGCGGGATCGTCCAATCGATACTTGCTCACAAACGCATCGAAGCTGCAGAGCTCGCCGTGATGACCGAGCTCAACGCTCGGTACGTCGAACGGGGTGGCCCCTGTTTCCTGTGCGATGCGCATGACATGATCGCTAGGCACATACAGAAACTCGGGCTCGTTATCGATGAAGCGGGCAATCAGCCAAGGGCAGGCAATACGGTCGACTTTGGGACGTTCGCGCGTAATCCATCTCATGATTTCGCTCCTCTAATACGGGCCGGGGGGATCACATATGAGCGGTTTCATATAGAAGCTCATGAGCAGTTCCTGTCAGATAGCGTGCGAATGAATAAGCGGATAAAGACGCCGTCCCGCAGCACCGCGCAGCCCTTGGCCTTCAGTGCTCGATAAAAGCGCATGCGCCCGGTCGCGTTCTCGTTGGGCAGCGTCAGCACGAGCAGCGACCAGGTCGATAATGAATTCATGTTGAATATGCTACGCAGGCGTAGAAATGAATACAAGTTAGCGTTGCAAGTTGATTCGAGCGGTCGTGTCCGAGCGTTACGTCGCGGGAGGTGTGGCGCTAGTAATGTGATCCAAAGAGCGTTACGTGCCATATACTCATATGGAAGGATGAATGCACAATGAGGGTCGTTCGCTCAGTAAGCCAATGACGCCCCGCCTCTACGTCTCTCGAGTGCCTCGTGAAGTGTCCCCATCACGAACCTGAACCCGTAAAACCCTGTGCGATCAGCGCCATCGTTGTGCAGCAAGCCGTAAGGGGAGCCACCGACATGAGCGGGACCTACAACCCATTACTGGTTTTTGTCTCCTTCGTTGTCGCATTCCTTGCTTCCTACACCGCTCTGGAACTGTCCGGTCGAATCGCTTCGTTGCCACAGGCACTGCGACGGATACCCTGGCTGCTGGGCGGCGCCATTGCAATGGGGATCGGCATATGGTCGATGCACTTTATCGGCATGCTGGCTTTCGCGCTGCCGATTCCGGTCGGATACGATCTTTCCACCACAGCCGATTCGCTGCTGATCGCGGTGGTGGTTTCGTTTCTGGCGTTGGTCACAGTGACGCAGGGAACGCTCTCCCGCGCCCGCCTCGGTGCCGCAGGGACACTCATGGGGCTCGGCATTGCCGGCATGCACTACACGGGCATGGCGGCGATGCAGATGTCTCCGCCAATTCGCTATACGTTGTGGATCGTGATGGCGTCGGTTGGCATTGCTATCGCAGCGTCGATCGCCGCGCTTTGGATGGCTTTCACGCTGCGTACGCCAGAGCAGCAAAACCTCGTGCCCAAGCGCCTCGGCTCTGCAGTGATCATGGGACTGGCAATCACCGGTATGCACTATACCGGCATGGATGCGGCGAATTTCGAGGCGGGAAGCATCTGTCTTGCTGCCGACAAACTCGATACGAACTGGCTGGCACTGCTGGTATCGACGAGTTCGCTAACAGTGCTGATCGGAACGCTTCTCTTCCTCGGGGCGAACACCAGCAGCCTGTCGAATTCGCTCAGGCGAGCAAACGACGAGTTGCGCCACAGGGGCGCCGACCTCGAGCGAGCAATCCAGTCGCTGCGCGAAAGCGAGAAACGTTTCCGTGCGACTTTCGAACAGGCGGCAGTGGGCATTGCTCTTGTGAGCCCGGAGGGCCGCTGGTTGCGAGTCAACCAGAAACTGTGCGACATCATCGGCTATACGCGGGAGGAACTGTCGTTACTGACCTTTCAGGACATCACGCATCCGGACGATCTCGATACCGACCTCGCGCAAATGCATCAGGTGCTCGAGGGGAAGCTCGACACTTACACGCTGGAAAAGCGCTACCTGAAGAAGGACGGCGGCACGAAATGGATCAACCTCACAGTCGCACTCGTGCATAAGGAAGACGGCGAGCCGAACTACTTCATTTCGATCGTAGAGGACATCCAGCGTCGCAAGCGCGCCGAGGACGAATTGCGCGCAAGAACCGAGGCGCTGCGGCTATCGCGTGAAGAACTGCGGCGACTCTCCGGTCACGTTCAACACGTGCGTGAAGAAGAAAAAACGCGCATCGCTCGTGAATTGCACGATGAGCTAGGGCAGCAGCTAGTGGCATTGAAGATGCTGGTGGCGCATGTGGAGCAGACGCTGAGCGGCGCGGCGCCGACGTCGCCCGCGCAAGCGTTGCATGGCGTGTATGTGTCAATTGACAACATGGTCGAATCGGTGCGGCGGATCGCGGCGGACCTGCGGCCCGTCATGCTGGACGATCTTGGGCTCATTCCAGCCATCGACTGGTTCGTCAACGAGTTCTCGGGGCGCCATGAAGTGCGCGTTGTCACGCATATCGATGTGGGCGGGATCGACTTCAATCGCGAGAGCGCGAACACCGTCTACCGCATCGTTCAAGAGGCCATGACCAATGTGGCGCGCCATTCGGGGGCGACCGTGGTGAAGCTGGACATCGTCCGCGAGGATCCGCATTGCGTCATGCGCATCGCCGACAATGGCCATGGCGTTGCTGACGAAGCCCCCGTCAGGCGCAATTCGCTAGGGCTGATCGGATTGCGCGAGCGAGTCGCGCGGCTCGGCGGCGACCTGGAGATCGTCACGGCATCGGGGGCGGG
Source organism: Paraburkholderia sp. NMBU_R16 (assembly GCF_013282575.1). Taxonomy (GTDB): domain Bacteria; phylum Pseudomonadota; class Gammaproteobacteria; order Burkholderiales; family Burkholderiaceae; genus Trinickia. The sequence continues at coordinate 1,229 of NZ_JAAAYE010000084.1, read as the reverse complement.
CTTCACGTTGACCGCCACCTTGCCGCTTGCGGCTGTGCAAGCTACAGCGAAGCAGTAGTGCGCCTGCTGCACTCCGCTACGCTACGTAGGCTGAACTGCCGACACCAGACGTGAACGATTGAATTTCGCAACCCATCCTATAGCCGATATACCGGCATCATGATCTCCAAAACCATCTCGACGGATGCGGCGATAGAATGCACCGATGAACACCTATATCGCTCTCCTGCGCGCCGTGAACGTCGGCGGCACTGGCAAACTCGCAATGTCCGAGCTTCGGGCGATGTGCGAGTCCCTCGGCTTTGCCGAGGTACGCACGTATATCGCAAGCGGCAACGTCGTCTTCGAAAGTAAGCTCGCTGAAGCCTCGGTGAAGACCAAGCTGGAGCGTTGCCTGGAGGCATACGCCGGCAAGCAGGTAGGCGTTATGATTCGAACCGGTGCGGAACTGGATGCGGTTCTTGCTGACAATCCTTTCCGATCGGCTGCGCCGAATCGCACGGTCGCTATCTTCCTCGATGCGCCGCCACCCGCCGATACCCTGGCCGGCGTGAGCGGCCAACAGACGGAAGAGATCGCGCTCGGAAAGCGCGAGATCTACGTGCACTATGGGGATGGAATGGCGCACTCGAAACTGAAGATCCTGGCAGCCAAGTTCGGAACCGCTCGCAACATGAACACCGTGGCAAAGCTCGCCGAATTGGCGGGAGCGTAGACCTATCGTCCCACACATCGTCAATGGCATTCGCGATGAGAGCAAATCCGTCAGCGCGCATAGAGTTGCCCGGACAAGTCGTGCTGGTCTTTCAGGGTGGTGGCGCGTTGGGCGCGTATCAGCTTGGTGTCTATCAGGCGCTGGACGAAGCGGGCATACAGCCCGATTGGGTGATCGGCACCTCCATTGGCGCGATCAACGCAGCCTTGATCGCCGGGAATCCGCCGGAGCGCCGTTATCGACGGCTGGCGGAATTCTGGAACCAGGTGACCGACCACACCCGTCTGGACGTAGCCGCTGCTTGGCCGAGTTGGGACAAAATCTTTGCGAAATGGATGATCATCGGCGGCGGCATCGAAGGATTCTTTCAGCCCAATCCGGCCTGCTGGCTCGGGCTGCCGCGCGTCAAACAAGATGAGAGCAGCGCGTCAATCAGGATGAGAGTACTGGCGTGGCGGCAGCGGTGAAGGGCGTAGCCCGGAACCGCTGCCGCCACGCCGCGCCGAGCAGTCCC
>NZ_JAAAYE010000083.1 GCF_013282575.1 Paraburkholderia sp. NMBU_R16 | reverse complement strand
CGCCACACCGATTCCAATTCTTCTCTTGCGAAGGCCGTCATCGCTTGCCCCTCCTGAGCGAACTCAATGGCGGCATTGTGCGATTGCCTTTACGCGAACTCTATAACGCCCATGGCTTACCGCTTACTGAAGGCCAGGATCAACGGTTGACTGACGTGCTTGATGACGTTGAGTGGTGAATAACCCGCGGCCCTGATGACACCGCTCAGAACCACCCCGAGGACGCCGAGTCCCAAATACGCAACGCCAAGCAGTTTGACCAGCGGAAGCAAAGCAGCCAGACCCTTAGACGCAAGAAGCGTCGCGATCGCCGAGAAGATTGCCAGGGGCGACAATGCTACGACCCATTCGACTATCTTGAAGAGCGCAGTCATCATCGATTCGATGACGCGAATCATTGGAACAGCACTCTCTCCCGATGCGGCCAAGGCTGTCCCCAGCAACACACCGAAGACAAGCACGGGAAGCGAGTTATCCCCAGCGAGCGCCCCAACGACATTGCCCGGCACTAGGTCGACGGCAAACTTCGTCCAGTCGATCCCAGCCGACAAGTTTTTCGGCATCGGTGCTGTCTGTACCAGATGCGCGTCTGCTCCGGGGTGAAACAGCACGTTCAGACCCAGACCGAGCGCAGCCGCGAGCACTGTGGCAACGACGAAAAAAGCGATGCTGAACAGCGCAGTCTTTCCCAATCTCGAATGTTGCGCCGCAGCTCGATAGGCTCCAAGCGCGACCGAAAGCAAAATGATCGGCATTACGACCATTTTGACAGCGTGGGCGAAAATCGTTGGAACGAAATTCAGTTTGCTCGTAGCTCCCGGCATGAAGATCCCAAAAACGATACCGAATGCTAGCGCCCCTAGCATCTGAAATGAAATGGGTATTGGATTACGTCGCTCGCTCATGCTCGCCTCGAATGAATTTGATCCTTGTGTCAGTACCGTCCAAAATGTGATTCCACATGTGTCTACGAGCCGATTCAGGATCCCTTGACCTTACTGCCGCGTAAATTTCCAAATGCTCCTGCGTTCCCCGACGCACGATCTTAGCATCGTGCCGAATCAGCTCGTTTAGCGCCAAGCCAGTCTGCGCCCGAAGCATTTTGTAATTTGCAAATAGTCGATCGTTCTTGGAGGCCGCAAACAGTTCTTGATGGAACACCCATCCTATGTGCTGCTCTGTCCACAGATCGGTATGTTTGGCCTCCAGTAGGCTTTGCAGCTTCTCAGCCGCTTGATCAAGATCCGGCGTCGGGCCTTGAATTGCAGCCAAATAGGCGGCTATGCTTTCCAGCCCAAGCCGCACTTCGAAGATGTGACGCAAGTCCTTCTGGCTAGGCGCGGTGACGAATGTTCCCTTTTTCGGCACAACCTCAACCAGTCCTTCGACAACAAGACGTTGAATCGCGCCGCGTATTGGAGTATGTCCGATCGACAGCTGTTCGATCATGCTTCGGGGCGAAATCGGGTGCCCGGGCAAAAGACGCCCATCTAGAATGCGCGTTCGAATCTCTGTGTATGCTATTTGAGTATCGGATTGATCACCATTTGGCATGTGAGATCTCAGTGATGTATTCTGCTTCCAAGCAAAGACAGCTTGCGATATTACTCGATTACGTAGGAAAAAAAAGCCTCCTTGATTTGGTCGTTTCCGTGAAATCGATTACGATCTCGCCATATCTAAGGGCTACTGTTTTTTAACGGTCAAAATTGCGAGATGCCTTCATTCAAGAAAAATTTGCTCTTTTCAATCCATTACATTTCGGCCGAGCAAGCATTCCCGTTGCGGCAATCGGTCCTTCTCGATGGGACAAACGAGTCTTGCCGGTTTCGTGGCGACGACGACGAAGGAACCTTGCACGTCGCCGTTTCGCAGGGAGACCAGATCGTTGCGGTGGCTACCGTATGCTTGGAGTCACTTCCGGGTTGCAGCAGTGATACCGCGTGGAGACTTCGTGGGGTTGCCGTCGCGCCTGACGCTCGCCGGTTTGGTTTCGGCCGTGTGTTGATCAAGGTTTGTTGCGAGCACGCTCGGCGTCACGGCGGCCGGCTCGCATGGTGCACGGCCCGAGAGTCGGCCAAGGGCTTCTATGAGGCGCTGGGATTCACATCGTCCTCCGCCCCGTTCACACTGCCGTCTCGAGGCGAACTTCTCTTTTACGAGATGCACTACGTTCTGCCTGGCATCCCCGCACAGGACGGTGAGTAGACGGTCCATTTTCGGCGCGCCTGCAGATCAAGGCGCCTCCTGGCCGGCGGCTGCATAAATCTGGATGCGTTGCGCGATGTCCATGCAAGCCACAGAGCGCCCACCATATTCCCGCTCGTGTCATCGAGAGCACGGCGTCGTTAAGGTAGGGATGCACATCGCGGCCGAGCTCAGGTCGAAGCCGTGCTGGTGGATTCGTCGCCAATCGTTGATCGCATAACCGTTGCGCCGCGCGGACTCGCGCGCTTCGCGGAAACTCTCGCGGGTGACGATCGTGCGCGGCTTGCCAGTATCGGCAATGTGTTTTTCGATGTGGTGTTCGACGGGAAGACCGTTTCGCAGCCCCGCGCCGAGGAGAAACGCCTCAACGGCGGCGCCTTGCGAGATCCTTTTTTTCGTCTGTGCGATACCCAGCAACTGACTGTCGCAGCAGGACCCGTGGTCGAGGGCGCCCACCACCGGTCGAAATTCCTGAGAGTTTACTTGAAGTTTACCGGGTCCCCATTTATTCTCCGGTTAGCCGCATTTTTGCCGACAACCGGGAAACCCGCCAGTTACCAGGACACTAACCGTGAGCACTATCGAGCCCATACCGACCAGGCTGCCCGAAGTGGATCAGTCTTTGACTGTCGACGACATCATGTCGCTCGCGGCCCAGGCCGAGAACGTCCTAGATCAGATCCGGGACGCCATGCTTGAGCCGTACCCGCGAAAAAAAGCACCGATGTTCACGAGCGCCAGCGTCGCGACGCTGTGCGGCCTCGACAAGGCTCGCCTCAAATACTTGTCAGCAAACGGTAAGCTTCCTACTGGTACTTCTCGCGGAGCGGGTCGTGCTAAGGAATACACGTTGGAAGAAGCCATCGCGTGTATCCAAGCAACGTCGAAGCGCCCCACCCGGCCGCCGGGCAAGCGTGGGCGAGTGTACGCCATCGCAAACTTCAAGGGCGGAGTCACGAAAACAACCACCACTGTAGCGACAGCGCAGGCGCTATCGCTGCTTGGTCGTCGCGTACTGGTCATCGATTCAGATCCACAGGGCTCCTCGACTCAGCTGCTCGGTTATAGCCCTGAAACTGAGGTCAATGACGACCAGACACTGCTACCGCTTTTCTACGGCGAGGCATCGTCGCTCGCTGGCTCGATCCGCGAAACGTATTGGCACAACGTTGACCTAGTGCCAGCGTCGATTTCGTTGTCCGATTCGGATTTCGCGGTCATTTCCATGCTGCTCAAGGACCGCCACTTCGAATTTTGGGACATTCTGAACAAGGGGTTGGCTTCGCACCTCAGCGATTACGACGTGGTAATTATCGACACCCCGCCGGCGCTCGGCCAGATAACCACCAACTGTCTAGCTGCGGCCGATGCAATCGTTCTGCCCTGCCCTCCCGAGGGTTTGGATTTCGCTAGCTCGACGCAGTTCTGGCGTCTTTTTTCAGAAGTCGCACGGCGACTCCCGGGCGTCCGCGAGCACAAGCGCTACGACTTCGTGAACGTGCTGATGACCAAGGCAAAAAACACGGAGCAATCGAGAGTCGTGCAGGGCTGGCTACAGAAAGCCTATGGTACGCGCGTGCTCCCGATCTCGATCCCAGACTCGAGTGTCCAGGCCGGTGCGGCAGCGATGCTCTCAACGATCTACGACTTGTCGAAATCCGACGTCAACAGCCAGTCATACGCGCGAATTCGAGAACCGTTCGACCAGCTCGCTGATTACCTCGATAGCCAGTTGGTGCGCGCATGGGCAAGGGAGGTGTAAATGGGCATCAGTAAAAAGCTCGCCGAACGGACCAGCAACATTCAGGCTACCCCTACGATGGATCGAACAACGGCGAAAGCTGATACTCGGCTGACGACACCGGGTCGACTGCTCGACGCGCAGTTGCATATCAAAGAAGCCGAAGACCGCGCTGACGCCGCAGTGGCCGAGGCCGCGACGGTAAAGCAGCAGCTCGACGAGGCTCGCGCTCTGATCGAAGAGCTGCAAAAGTCAGGGCAAACAGGGGGCGCAGCAGAGGTCGACATCGCAACCCTGATCGAAAAACCGGGTCGTCGCCGGGTCCTGTCGCCGACAGAGTACGAAGAGCTCAAGGCCAATCTTGCTGCGAATGACCTCATCTACCCTGTTGTCTACCGTCCGTTGGGCAATGGTAAAAACGAGATCGTCGCGGGGCACAATCGGGTAGCCATATATCGAGACGAGCTCAACCGAACGAAGATTCTTGGGATCCGGTTCGTCGGCGACGAGCGACAAGCAGAGCTCGGTGCGACGTTTTCGAACTTGCTGGCCCCTTCCCTTCCGGACTTTGAGAAGTACAGGCAATTCGTCCGCCTTCAGGCCGAATCCGGGTTTACCCGATCCGACGTTATCAAGGCCTCTGGCCTCAGCAGCTCGCACGTTTCGAGGATTCTCGCATTCGACAGCTTGCCTCCGGAAGCGCTCGAGGCAATTGCGAAGCGCCCGGATCGCGTTGGCGGAAATGCGGCGGAAGAGTTCGCAGCCCTCGCCAATAACGGCAATGCGCAGGCCGTTGTGAACGCTATCAAAAAGCTCATCGAAGATGAATCCCTGACGCAAAAGCGAGCGCTAGAGATGGCGCGCCCGAAGGCGCCAAGGGTTCCGCTTGCGATTGCTCGGCCGATCAATATCGGCAAAAAGAAACTCTGTGAGGTCTCAGTCCGTAGCGGGGTGATCGGCGTGCGGTTCGCTGGAAAAGACGGGGATGCGGCCGCGACGAAGTGGGTTGATAAGATCGAGCAGTTTATTCGGGATGAGATCGCTCGTGAATCACTCGGCGGGGAATGATCCTCCCAACTAGGGAACCGAGCAAAATCAAGGCGTTACGATTTCGGCGAGCAGAAGCGCAACGCCTTCCCTACTAGGGAATCGTTGAAAATCAAAGCGTTACAGGAAAAGGAAAATGGCGATGCCATAGCAATCGACGCAACAAAAGCAAAGGCCCTCGGCTGGAACCGAAGGCCTTTTGCAATTCGGGCTTGACTGGAATCCCGCCCGTCTATCGCTCCATCCGGCTGGAACCGGCTAGAGACTCGACATCTCGGAGTGTAGCGGATCGCGACTGACAGTCAAGCGTAGACCGACCATTTTTTAGAAATGGGCGCTGGATATGTCTATCGCGCAACGCTTTGTTGCTGGCGAGGGTGATGTGCACCCTGCCGATCGAGATGTCGCCGAGCAAAGTCTCGACGATGAGGCCCTGTCGGAATTCACCTGCGACACCACCAATCTACCGTGGGTCGTCTTTCGAGCCGCCTTTCGCGCGGAACATCTGTCGGCGTTACCGGCACGCGCCCGCGCACTCCTTGCCGCCCTCGCGCGCACTGTCGATGCCGATCGGCCTTACGCTGCGATTTTTGCCCGGCGCGAATTGCTGACCGGACGGTCGATGCAGTCAATGCGTACCTTCTATCGCAGCCTCTGCGACCTGGAAGCGGCAGGACTGATTCACCGCCCACCGCAGAAGCGCCACGGGGATGCTGGCTTGTTTGGCCGAGCCTATCTCCATCTCACACCCAAGGCGGCTGGGTTGCTCGGCCTAGTGAGCAACGAAGTCGATGGCAAAGCCGCAATTAAAGGCGTTACGTTTGAGTTGGCGCCGCGAGAACACGACAACACGACCAGCTCAGGCCACCCCGGCACCAATGCGAACTTGCCGTCTGCCAGCGTGGCAGACGGCGGTATATATAAGGATCTTTCCCCTACTGCTTCTCAAAAGAGACAACCAGGCAAGCTCCCTGCCGATCTCGAGCGCCTGTGCTCCCTGGGTCTTCGAAAATTTCTGGTCTTCAAACTCATGCGCGAAGCGCGCCAAAACGGAAAGCGTTTGTCCGATGTCGTCGACGTCGCCTGGGACCATTTGCGTGTGGCACACGCACCAATTGCCTACCTGCGTAAGCTCCTGAAGGTACCTGTCGACTTCGCGTATCAGCGCGTTGCCCGCGAGGCTGCCGCTTTGGAGTCGCAGACTGCGGCCACGAATGCGGAGCATGTCCGTGAAGGAATCATACGCAGTGCTGGCCGAACGTTTTTCGACATGCAGGGGCAACGTCGCTTCGAGGTTGCGCCGGACGCAAGTACGCTGACGGTCCGTGATTTGCGAGAGCCTCAAGCACGCGTCGCGGTGTCTGGTTGGCAGTCCGATTTCGTCGCCGGGCTCGAAGCAGGAAGGTTGCTCCCAGGCACCCCCGAGCTTGCGATGCAGTTCGACGAGCAGCTCGCGCAGGCGTTGCGAACACGGCCATCGCCCACATCCCAACCGCAAGAATCCTCCGGATCAAATACGCTTGCGCGATGTGCCCAAAGGGGAGAGACGCGCCAAGCCACGCCGATTGTGCTTGACCATCTTGCACAGCTCAAAAATGTCGTGGCCGGATTGGCCGGACGCGGCTCGAGGACCGTGAACTGGTAAGGGACGCGCTGCCCGAACTCGTCACCGCTGGGAAGTCGCCGGAGCAACGATGCCGGCAAAAGCCAGCCGATCCGCAATCGCGCTGCGCAGCCAGGTTGAAAGGAGTCCAAGACGCGAGTAGGATAAAGTAATGTAAAGCACCACAGGAGGCGGTTGTGCGAAACAGTCAACAGATGAGCATTACCTTGCCGAAGGAAATGGCCGAACTGGTGCGCTCGAAGGTGGCCAGCGGCGAATACGCGTCCGAGAGCGAGGTCATTCGCGACGGGCTGCGCTCGCTGGCCGCACGTGATCGCGCACTCGAAGCGTGGCTGCGCAACGAAGTCGTGCCGGCGGCCGCGGCGCTCGAGGCCGATCCGGAGCGCGCGCTGACACCGGAGCAACTGCGCGAGCATCTGGCTCGCAAGCGCGCGCGGTGAGTTCGCCGGGCCCGCACTACCGCGTGCAATTCGCGCCGGAGGTCCGCGACACGCTCGATGAAATCGAGGCGCGCATTGCGGCCGCCGGTGCGCCAGCGACCGCGGCGCGCTACATCGACGCGATCGTTGCCTATTGCGAAAGCCTGGCGACGTTTCCGTGGCGCGGCGTGCCGCGCGATGACCTGTTGCCTGCCTTGCGGGTGACGCACTACCGCAAGCGCGTGGTGATTGCTTACCAAGTGGCCGGCCAAACGGTCTCGATCGTCGGCGTCTATTACGGCGGCCAGGACTACGAGGGGCAGTTCGCCGACGAACCGGGCGAGCCTTGAGGAAGGGGAGCACGATGCGCAGGGAGTACGAGCTGCAAACCGATGTGCTGGCGACGATCGTCGCCTCTACGCCGGTCACCCCCAAAGCACGCCGATTTGCTGGCTGCGTTTGCCTCGCGCACCGACTACCGCGGCGCGCGCTACGTCATGACGCGCGATGTCTATGGCGAGCGACCGGCGCGGATTCTCGACGCCGACGATCGCGAGATCGCGGCCGACTACCGCACGTGGATCGAGGCCGAACTCGAGCAGCATGGCGGCTCCGTGCGGGCCGTGTGGGCGGCGCACAAGGACGCCGGCTATCGGCTGACCGAGGTGCAGCCGCGGCTGTATTACTTCGTGCAGGACCGCGGCGGGGCGCAGGACAATTTCGTGCAGATCGAGGTCTGGGAAGAGCAGGAATTCGTCGAGACGCGAGCTCTTTCCACGGCAGGAGCATTACGGTTTGCCGACCGCTGACGAACTGCGGCGCGGCTCCACCGGCATGGCCGTGGTGGACACCCTCGAGCGGCGCCCGCTCGGCGCGCCGAGCTACCGGCTCGAGGCGGTGATCGACATGCAGCGGTTCATGGCGATCGGCGACGCGGCATACGCGGCGCGACGCCGCGCCGACGGTGAGCAACGCTGGATCGAAACCAACCCGGCGACCGGCGAGCAGCGCGTGGTCACGGCCCGCGAGCTGATGCCGGGATACCACCAGCTGCGCTGGGCGAGCCGGCGCTTTTTCGACGACTGGAGCGCCTCGAGCGCCGGGCGGGCAGGGGAGCGCGCCTGCCTGCGCTGGAGCTTCAACACGTCCGATTACACCGACCCGAAGGGCGTGCGGCACCTCGGTTTCGTGCCGCAGTGGGCCCACACACGCAAGATCGCGGAACTGAAGAACACCGGCGAGCTCGACGTCTATAGCCTCTACGGCAAGCTCACGCGGCTCGACGAGCGCATCGGTCACCGCGGTTCGCCTGGTACTTCTACGGTCTGCACGGCAACCTCGTCAAGAGCGGCCAGATGGTGCGCGTGCCCGAGGCGGCCGAGGACGGCCTGATCGTGCTGCCCGAGCACGATTATCAGGTGCTGCGAGCCTGGCACGCAGCGCCGTACGGGTTCTGAGGGACAGCCCGCCAGCCAACGAACCCCGGCCGCGCGCCGGTTTTTTTACGGAGGGTTTCAATGCCGCTAAGTCGTATTAGCAGCATGGCGTTTAATGGGTAAAATCGGGAATAATCTGCTTTAAGCTGGGTTCCGGGGGAGGGCGGATAGGTAGTTACCCTAGACTTGCCCGTCATCCCCCCGCGCCGCGTCTATCCGCTCCGGCAGGCGCTTCGCTGCCTGCCTCGGCCGCCGCGTTCCGCCCGGTCGAGAACGCGGAGGGTCGGGCGGCACCGAGCACGGTTGATCCCATCGTGTGGGCCGTTTCCTCCTGTCGCCACCACGTTGGTAGGATGGGATGGCCGCCAAGTGGACCCGCCGGGCCGTAGGGCTCGGGATGGGGGTTCTGCTGCTGTGGCCCGCCGTGGCTCGGTAGCCGTGAGGTGACCTTGACCCGCCCGTTGGGGCGGGGTGGTCGATTGATGTTGACGCGCGCAGGAGGCGTGCCCGATGAAGCATCCCGACCCGCGGGCCGCGCCCGCCACGCCGATCGAGCGCCGCTCCGACCCGCCGTCGCCGGCGCTCGCGGCGATCCGCGCGGCACTAAGCTGTCAGGCCACCCCGATCGTCGATCGCCCCGTCGCGCTTGACAGCGAGATTGGCGCGGCCACGTATGGCTTGCGCAGCTCCGAGAGCCACACCCTGTACGCCGACGTGCCGCTCACCGCGATCGTCGGGCTCTTTCACAAGAGTTTCGCGCCCGAGGCCAGCACCTGGCGCGCGCTGTTCGACGGGCTGCCCGGCCGAGGCTGGGGCCTCGAGACGCTCGCGTCGTTCGAAGCGCAGATCGGCGACGCGCCCTTTCCCGCGCCCAGTGCGGCGGACCCCTTGATCCTGCGCGCCTATGGCGGCGCCGTGGTGGGCGTGAACGGTATCCACCGCCTGGTCGCGGCCGTTTGCTGGCTGGCGGCCCGGCACGGGCCGCGCGCCGCGCTCAAGAAGGTCGCGCTGCAGTGTTATCGCGTCAACGCGGGCGCGCTCGGGGTGATGCTCGATGCGGCGCACCGCGGGGACAAGATCGACGCGGCCTATAACGCCGACTGCGAAACGGTCCTGATTCGCACGCATGCGCCGCATGCACCACGCCGGGCCGCCTGCTGGCGTGTGACGGGCGACGGGGTGTCCCTCGCCGAGGCGCCGGGCGCGGCGACCGGCGGCTGGCTCGATGCCTGGCGTCGATGGGCCGGCTACCGGCCGCGGGCCGAGGCGGGCTTGCACTGGCAGCCGGTGTCCGACACGGTGCTCGCCGCGCTCGCCGATGACAGGTGGCTGGCCGAGCAGCTCCAAACGCCGCGCTACGTCGACGTCCCTCGCTAACGGCGGCCGCCGACCGAACCACTGACCCACTGACCCACTGACCGAACCCCCGACCCACGCCATGGCCAATCAACCGCAGCAACTCGAGCTGCCCGCGCCCCGCACCTACAGTCGCACCGAGTTCACGGCGCTGCGCGCGCGCGTGAAGGGGCTGTCGATCGCGACGATCGCGCGCGCCTACTTCGATGCCGAGACGACCGAGCCACTCGAGGTCGAGCGGCTGTTGCGCACGATGCGTGACGACCTGGTGGCGCTCGCGCTGCGCGAAGGCTCATCGGTGCTCGTGGCGCACCTGCACGCGTCGATCGCCAAACATGGCGAGGTGCGCCTCACGCCCGTCACGCTGCAACTCATCGAAGAAGCGGCGGGGCAGTGGGCCAAGGCGCGGCCGACGATCGATCATTCGCTGTCGCGCTGGTTTCGGCCACTGGTGGCCGAACGGCTCGCCGGCGAAGGGCTCCGCACCGTGGGCGAACTGGTCGCCTTCATCAACCGCCGCGGCGGCAGCTGGTGGCGTTCCGTCCCGCGCATTGGCGTGGGGCGCGCGCGCGTGCTCGTGGCGTGGCTGCGCCGGCATGCTGAGTCGATCGGGCAAGCGGTCGAGCTCGAGGTCGAGCTCGCCGACCCACTGGCCGCGCCGGCGCCGATCGTCATTACGAGAGGCGCGCAACAGTTGGCGCCGCTCGAGCGGCTTGCGGTACCTGCGGAGCTGTCCGGTGCGCGCGGCGCGAACCGCGCGCCGGGATTCGCCTACGTGCGTGCGGCGCACGACCTGGACGCGGTACGTGCCTATCTGCACCGCTACGACGAGCGCCCCCAGACTCAGCGCGCGTACAAGCGCGAGCTCGAGCGCTTGGTCCTGTGGTGCGTGGCCGAGCGCGGCGTCGCGCTTGCGTCGATGACGGTCGAGGACTGCGAAGCCTACAAATCCTTCCTGAAGCTGCCCGCCGAGCGCTTTACCGGGCCGCCCGCGGCGCGCGCCAGTCGGCAATGGCGCCCGTTCGCACCGGGCGGTCTTTCGCCGGAGAGCCAGCGCTACGCGGTGCGCGCGATTCGCGCCGCGTTCACGTGGCTCGTGCAGGTGCGCTACTTGGCGGGCAATCCCTGGCGGGCTGTGACGGATCCGGCCACGGTCAAGCGCGCCCGCAAGCTGCAAATCGAGCGCGCGCTCCCGTTCGACCTATGGTCGCGCCTGCGCGCGACACTCGCCGATCGGGCCGCCTTGGACGGTGCGGCCGGCGCGCGTTGGCGAGCCGCGCGTGCGCTGCTGCTCATCCTGGGCGACGGCGGCCTGCGCATCGCCGAGGCGGCCGCCGTCGCTCGGAGGGCGCTCGTCTGGTTGCCGGCCGACGACGAGACGCCGGCGAGCTGGCTGCTCGAGGTCATTGGCAAGGGCATGAAACAGCGCTTCGTGCCGGTCGGCGACGAGTGCGTCGACGCGATTCGCGCGCATTGGCGCGATCGCGGCCACGCTTTCGATGCGGGCAGTGCCGAGGGACCGCCGGATTTGCCACTGATTGCGCCGCTGGTGGTGCCGCCGACGCCGCGGGCCCGCGCGAAATTCGGCGCCGAGGCTGACCAGGGCACGCCCGGTCTAGCCAGCGCCCAGGGCGGCTATTCGGTAAGGGGCGCGCGTGGCTTGACCCGATGGGCCATCGATCGGCTGCTCGAGGCCACGCCGGACTTGTCAGAAGCCGAGCGACGCAAGCTACATCGCACGTCGCCCCACGCGTTTCGCCACACGGTCGCCACGCAGATGCTGGCGAGCGGCGTCGCGCTCGAGGTCGTGCAGCGCACGCTCGGGCACGCCTCGCTTGGGACGACGTCGATTTACGTGTCGCCGGAAGAGGCGCGCTTGCGTCGCGAAGCGGCCAAGTACCACGCGCGACTCAGACAGCCCGAGCGGTAGCTCCGCATGGCTGTTCGCCAGGGCTGCGTCACGCTCAACGCTCGCGGTCAGGGCAGTCATCGGATGTCGCGACGGGTTAGCGTGCCGCCTTCTGGCCGCCTCCCCGGCGTCGCGCTGACGTCGGCCAGCATCAGGTTGGCTTGGGTTTGCTGATGAGCTGTGCGATGCGGTAGGGTGCGGGTTTCACTCACAGAACGAGGCTATCCATGAACAAACAGGGACTGATCGATGCGGTCGCCGATCGCACCGGCAGGAGCAAGGCCGCCACCGGCGATGCCATCGATGCGGTGCTCGAGGCGATCATGCGCGCGTTGAGCGCCGGTGACGCGTTGCACCTGGTCGGCTTCGGGTCGTTCTCGAGGGGGCAGCGCGCTGCACGCACGGGACGTAATCCGGCGACCGGCGCCGAAATCCAGATTGCCGCGGCAAGGACGGTCAAGTTCACGGCCGGTAAGGCCTTCAAGGATGCCGTCAACGCGTCATGACGAAGGCGGCGAGCACGCCCCGTGCCCCCGGCTGCACAAAGAAGTGGGCCGTGTCGTCGAGTCGGCGCGACGCACCGCGCCACGCAATATCAGTGTGGCGATGACGACCGCCCGCGCGCAGTTCGACGCCGCCGGGCAGGAGAAAATACCATGCATGACGATGCCTTCGTGAGCCACCCTCGCGAACCTGTTGGCCGGTGCAGTCTGGCCCCGCTAGAGGCCCCGCGCGCGCTGCTACTGAGTGCACCGCCCACGCCCGACAGCAACGAATTGCGCATGCTCGAGGCGCTGGTTGTCGAAGCCGTCCGGGTGGCCTTAGCCGTCGGTCAATGCACCGAGCGCTTTCATGGCTGGCGGATCAGCGTGCGGGTCGAGCGCCCCTCACCGTCGTGGACCGCGGCGGGTGGCCCGCAGGCAACACTCGACATCTATCACCACGACATACTGTGGCAGCATTCGACGTGGCACCTGGAGTGGCTCAGGGGGCCGCGCCCTGCGCCGCAGGCGGTTCTGTCGCCATAAACAATTGGCAACCTAATCGGTTCCCTGGCTGGCCTGCAGGAACGTGGGCCGCGTACAATAATTGCCCATCAGCCAACAGTAGCCATACCGACCCTCGGGGGCGCCCACGCCAAGAACGACATGCCAACCATCAACCCTGACATTCTGCTTTGGGCGCGAGAAACGGCTGGTCTCTCAATCGAGGATGCCGCCGTGGCGCTGCGTCTCGGCGGCGCACGCCTCTCTGGTCTAGATGCACTGAAAGCGCTCGAGCGCGGGGAAAGGGAGCCGACTCGACCCCAGCTGCTCAAGATGGCGAAGACGTATCGCCGGCCGCTGCTGACTTTCTATCTCGAGAAGCCGCCGGCGCGTGCCGATCGCGGCGAAGATTTTCGGAGCTTGCCGCCGGAGCATCGGCAAGAGGACGCCGGTGCGCTCGATGCGCTCGTCCGCGACGTTCACGTTCGGCAACAGCTCGTCCGTACTGCGCTCGAGGAAGCTGAAGAAGCGCAAGCCCATCCGTTTGTTGGCAGCATTAATCTGCAGATGCGAGTCAACGACGTGGCCAAAAAGGTTGTTGGAGCACTGGGCTTTGATCGCGGCGCGTTTCGCCACAAACGGACCGTCGAGGAAGCATTCACCTACCTGCGCGACCTGATCGAGTGCACCGGCGTGTTTGTGCTGCTCATGGGAAACCTCGGTAGCCACCATTCCAACATCCGCGCCGAGGTGTTCCGGGGTTTTGCGATCGCGGATGATGTCGCGCCTTTCATGGTGGTCAACGACCAGGACGCGAAGTCTGCGTGGTCCTTCACCGCCCTTCACGAACTCGTTCACATCTGGCTCGGGCAAACGGGAATCAGCGGTGGAGTTCCCGAGCAACGCGCCGAAAAGTTCTGCAATGACGTCGCGAGTCGTATCCTGCTCGACGACGCTGAGCTGGATGCCTTCGCGCCCGATCAGCGGACCGTCGACGAGCTTGCCGCCGAGATCGACCAGTTCGCCCGCTCTCGGAATGTGAGCCGACCGATGGTCAGCTACCGCATGTTGCAGCGCCGACTAATCTCGCTGGACCAATGGCGCGAGCTTAACGGCAAGTTTCGCGAAGCGTGGGTCCGAGAGCGTGCAACCAGGCAGAAGGGAAGTCCCGACTATTACACCGTGAGGCGACATCGTCTCGGCGGCGCATTGCTTCAGCTCGTAAAAAGAACAGTGGACGAGGGGATCTTGACGCCGACCAAGGCCGGTCAGGTTTTGGGTGTGAAACCGCTTAATGTCGCAACCCTTCTGGGGGCTGCATGAGTGGCGGTTTGGGGGTGACCCGTTTCCGTGGACGGTTAAGCAGTTGAATTTTGGTTCGGCTGATTTCCTCCAGGTTGGGCGCTTGCGCGAGTTGTCCACGGTCGGTCGGCGGGTCGCCTATCACGACCACGACGCCGGCCGGCGGTGGGCAACTCGCTAGCAGCGAGCATTTTTTGTTGATGCAACGTTTCGTAGCGGAT
>NZ_JAAAYE010000082.1 GCF_013282575.1 Paraburkholderia sp. NMBU_R16 | reverse complement strand
CGCGCGGCTACACGCGCTTCGAAACAATGCGAACCGTGCTGTTCCTCATCGCCGGCAAGCTAGATTTCTCCAGCTTCAACCCGCATGCCTCGTGAGCCGCTTTACCCACTGCATTTTCAAAAGAGCCTCAATTTATGTACCCCGTTAATAACCGTTTTTTGTCATTCACCGTATTCGCCGGGTGGCTCCGCCGGCATCCACGGCTTATCCGTCACTGCTCGATGTGCGCGCTCTTGACGAGATCGGTCACGACCTGCGCCGTCGCCTTGGCCAACGCAACCTGCTCGAGTTCCTTGCGCAAGCCGTCCTTCGATTGATCGAGCGTCGGGATCTGTGTCTTGCGCATATCGTCCGCACGCAATATCCAGAAAGCGTCACCCACTTGCACCGGTGCACTCGACACCGCCCCCTTCGGCAACTTCACGAGTGCCTCGGCAAGCGGCTGCGGCCAGTTCTGCGTATTGCCGGCCGTGATCGGCGTCTTGAACGACACCCAGTTCAGCGCACCGCCTTGCGCCGCGTTCGGCCCTTGACTGTATTGCTTCGCAAGTTGCGCGAAATCGTTGCCCTTCTTCAGTTGCTCGAGAATCGTCTTGGCAGTGGCCTCGTCCTTCACCGCAATCGCGCTCGGCTTGTACTCGTTTTCGCCGAGTGTCGCGACGATGGCGTCGTACTTCGATTTCACTTCGTCATCGGTGACGGGCGCGGGCTTCACGACATCCTTCAAATAGGCCTGCATCATCGCCGTCGTCTTCGTCTGCTCGACGATGGCCTGCACGTCGGCATGCGCGTCGTAATGCTGCTTTTGCGCCGCCTGGCGGAAAAGCTCGCGCGCGATCAACTGATTCTTCAGCGATGTACGCAGCGCCGGTGTGTCGGGCTGCCGGCTTGCACGCACGGCGGCATCGAGATCCGCCGCGAGAATCGTCACGCCGTTCACACGTGCGATCGCACCCGCAGGTAACGGCGCGCTCGCCGCGACAGGCGCCTGTGCGGAAGCCGATGCCGGCTTTTTCGCCGCAACGGCGGCTCCCGTCACTGCAAGCGCCGATACCATCAGCACTACGCGTACGCTGTTTTTCATGGTTGCTCTCAAGTTCTCGTTCATCGCCTCGTCCTTCCCCTCTCGGGATCAATCGGCATTCGCAGCTCGCGTATCTCGCGAGCTACGTCGCCAAGTTCAGTGTGAAAAGCACTACGCTCGCCTTGCGTCCCATCGCAGCAGGCTGCGTCAGCGCCTGTCCGGCAAGCAATTCGCCCGAAACCAGCCGCGAACGCACCCTCCATTGCGCGCGCACGCCGGCGCCGGCTCCTACCAGCGTGGGCCAGCCGCCTTGCGCGACGAGATGCGCCTTGCCGCCATCGACGAATACATAAGGCTCCCAATGACCATCGCGCCATGCCGGAGCATTGGTCCAGACGCATTCGTTGCGCAGATAAAACCCGCTATCGCCGCTGACGCTGCCCTGCGTGAAACCGCGCACCGTGTCGCTGCCGCCGAGAAAGAGCTGTTCGTTGCCGAACAACGCATCGTGGCTGTATTGGCCGGTAAACGTCCCGCGATAAGTCCAAGCTGTGGGCCCGATATGCCCTAACGGCATTTGCAGCGTGGTGCTTAAATCGAGACGCGTGAACTGCGCGTGCGCGTCGGCCTCGCCGATGCCATGCGCGTCATGTACCGCGGCAAGCCACGGCACGCCCTGCGCCACTCCCGTTTCCGCGGTGAAGGCAGCGGGCTCGCCGTGCGACGAGAAGTGCCAGAGGCCGGATACGCCCACACGCAGGACCGTGAGACTCTGCGGCGCGAGATTGATGTCATTGATGTCGCGTTCGGCGCGCAGCTTCGTCAGCGTGGCATCCACCGCGAAGCGCGACGCCGAAGACCGCGCGAACACGTAGTTCCAGCCGATGCTTTGACTGAACGTGCGGCCCAGCAACAACGCCGTATCGCCGATGGCCTGCTGGTACTCGGAGACCGAAGTCGTGTAGCTGAACGTGTGAAAGCCGTACGGCACGGCAGCCGAAAAGACGAGCGCATTGCTGTCGGTCGTGCCGATGTAGGAGATCCCGAACGATTCCTGGAAACCGAGCACGTTATCGGCTTCCACACCCGCGCGATATCGCAGCGTTCCAGTCGCGGAGGAACCATAGTTGTCGATGCCGAAGTTGTAAGCGAAACGCTTGCCGTAGGCGTTCTCGATTGCGACGATCGATTCGCCGCTGGCCTGTCCCGGCAGGATCTGAATCTGTGCCTGGTTGCGCCGCAAGCGGTTGATCTGGTCCACGCCTTGTTCGAGATCGGGCAGCCGCAATACGTCGCCGACGCCTTCCGGAAACGCCCATGCGGTACCGGCATCTGTAAGCAATCCACCGCCGCTCGTCTTCGGCAAACCGCTCTTGGGCAGGGGCGGCGCGGGACGCAATGCGGCGCCGTTGAGCATGATGCCTTCGATGCGCCCCGGCACGACGGTGACCGACAGCGTGCCCGATGCCAGATTCTGCGGCGTGCTCAAATAGACGCGTGTGGTGATGTAGCCCTCGGCGATATAGGCCTCCGTCAGGCGCCGCAGCAGCAGATCGATTCGATTGCGGCCAAGGTGCTTGCCGATGAACGGATGCGCAACCGCATCGAGTTGCCGCGCGGACAACACCGTTTCGCCGGCAAAAACGACATGCTCGATGAGAAACGTCGGCCCTGTCTCCGGCAGCGATTCGACGTCGGCGCCCGCTGGCAGGTTCGGAATCGTGGGCAGCGCCCCAGGCGCCGCTTGAATCTGCGCCGGCGCGGCATCGAGCTCGCGCTGGCGTTGACGTGCCCGTTGCTCGTCGAGCAAGCGCTGCCCCGGGTCCTGCACGCTAGGCAGCGCGGGCGGCAAGCTTGGCGGCGGAGGCGTTTGTGCGGCCGCGTGCCATGCAGCGCTCGCGAGCGCGCACGCGGCCATGGTACGAACGAATGCCGTTCTCACAGACCGAGCCATGACACGAGCCCGACGTGATTACCGATTCCCATCGGTTGCCGATAGGGCGGAGCGATCGTGACGATGCCATTCGTTGCGCTCACACCCTTCGCTCCCGAAAACGCGCCACCCTGTACGACACCCTGGCCGACAAGACGCACTTCGCCCGATGCGGCAGTGAAGAGCCCGCCGTCATCGGCCGCGTAAATCGCCGCCCAGTTGTTGCCGAACCACGCCTTCAGCCCCGTGTTGCGGTTGTACGCGGTGTAGCCCCTCACCCCTTGCGCCGAGACGATGGGTGCCGTGACGGTCACATTGCCGTTTTGGGAGTAGACGTTGCCGCCGATATTGACGGCTTGCGTGCCGGCCGTCATAGCAATGTCGTTGCTGGCCTCGATCGCCCCACCGAACGATTGGATGGTGCTCGATGCGCTCTGATGGCACACGATGAAGCAGGACCGGTGAAACGATGCCGATCCGGTGAACATGGCTTGATTGACAACTTGTTGCTGCGCCGTGATTGCGATGTTTCCGCCATTCGCGAGCAGCTTTCCATCCGGCGTCTTGTCACCATTCGCGATGATGCTGCCGCCCGCGTTGATGACGTTGCGGCCGGTCAGCGAGACGCCGCCGGCATCCGACACGATGTACGAGAGTTGCGCGGGCGCCGGCAGCGCGCCATAGTCGACCGAAAACCCGTCGTCGTTCGCGGCGAAAACGAGCCAGCGATGACCGTGGCTGGAATAGCTCGTCAACTTGCCGCCATTTGCGCCTTCAGAGTGGTCGATGACGTTATCGATATCGCCTTGAGCCGCGATCGACACGTTGTAGTTCGATTCGATACGCGCGTTGCGGTTGGTCACGTTACCGCCCGCTGTCAGCGATACGTCGTCGTTGCTGCCGAAGATGACGCCGAGCGTCGAAGGCTGCGAGGTATCCGACGCATTCGTCACTTCGCCGGTAGCCGAGAGCGTGACAGCGCCCTTCGATTCGGAGTTGTTCGAGATGCGTGTTACGCCCTGGATCAGGCTGCTCGTATTGGCAATATCGCCGGTACTCTTGATGAGAACGCCGCCCGCTCCCGATGCGATCGTCGATTCGCTGACGCCCACGTTCGACGCGGAGAAGCTGCTGCTCGAGAACACGATGTCGCCACCCGACTGAACGTGGGCGGCCGTTAGCGAGATCGCGCCGCCAGCCTGGGCGGTGATGCCACCGGCTGCCGCGATGCTGCTGCCCTGGAGCAGTTGAACGTCTCCCGCGGCACTGAGCGTGAAATCGCCAGCGTTTGCTACGAGCGTGCCCGCGCTGCGAACGCCTGCACCGAGGTCGTTCGCAATGAGGCGGATGCTGCCTGCCGTGATGCTGCCCGTCGGCTCGACATCGATGGCGATGGCATTCGGATTGGCGATCTGACTGTTGGCGAGCGAGAGCCAATCGTTGCCGTTGTCGTTGGGCGAGATTCCTGTATTCAGCGTGACCTGTGTCGTACCGGCCACCGCTCGCACGTATGCAGTGCCGGAACTGAAGCTGTTCTGTACCGGCCCGTTGATTTGAATCTGCTTGGCGATGAGTTCGAGCCCGATCAATGTACCGGCCAGCCCGCCGGGCCCGACTACGATGGTGCCGCCCTGCGTGTTCAATATGACGTTGCGCTGAAACTGGCCCGAGGCAAGCTGCACGTCGGAGAAGCTGACTTGGCCCGTCGTCAGTGCAACGTGACCCGTGTTGACGAAGGAGCCACCATTGACGGTGATGCCGTTCGGGTTCGCGAGAATGACATTGGCTCGCGGGCCTGCAACGGTGATGTCGCCTTGAATCAGGCTTGGGTTGGTACCGGTGACCTGATTGACGATCGTGCGAGCGTTGATGCCCGAGTTGTCGAGTGTCGCGCCGGCTTTGCCGACGTTGAAGCTGGTGTAGATGTTGTTGGATACGCCGTAGACAGCGGGTGCGATTGCAATCGTCTGCCGGCCGTTGGCAGCGGTCGAGACAGTGGTGGCCGTGCCGCCATCAGCGACGATGCCTTGCGCGCCTGCGCCCTGCGCCGAATGCGATACGGCGATCGATAAAAGTACCGCAGTGCCCAGATATCGACCGAACCACGACGGCATCCTCCGTTGCGTATCGACCGTCTCACCCGTGAGCCCCGCACGGTGGTTACGGAATTGCATGGTCTTCTCTCTGCGCGTCGACGGGGCCGCTTGTATCGCCTCTCGCTCATGCGCTTGTTATGCGAACTTCTTTTTGCAGAACCTCTTTGCCGCTGGCTTGAAACTGCCTGTGCCTATCACCTCGGCAAACGAGAGAAATGCTATCAGACAAATCAGTTACCAATGGTTACAAAAAGTCTTTCGAATTGAAAGGGTTCTTGCGGGCGACTCATGGCTTCGCCAGTTGCCGTCGGGATTTTGTAACGTTCGATGAGTGCAAGGAGAGGGCGATGACTAAAGGCCACGCATCGCTCCCCAGCTGATACCTGTCGATATGATCACAAAATCATGCCCATCCAATTCTTTCAAATTACAATCAATTAATTTCCATTTCCTTTCTTCGCTCGCTTGGCAAAGCACGTGTCTGCTGTTGCAAAAATCTGACTGTTTCCGCGCATCGGGGCATCCGCGGGTACAGCGCAACGCTTCGATTTGAGGAAGCACCCCAATCGACGCAACTTTCTTTGGAACGCTCGTTGCGTCAATAGCGGTTGTCCATCCACGCATCGTTCACTGCGGGAAGAACGGCCGATCGCACACCTGACGGCTGGCGATCCCGAGGGGGGAAGGCAATGAAGGAATCTTCAGCCACGCTGCGCGATTTGCGCCCCACCCAGTTCGCGGTTGGAATGGTTCAGGTCAGACGAAAAATGGCCGAGACCCGCGCGGTTTGCGCCGATACGCGCTATGCCTTCATGGAGCAGCGTGCGATTACGGTGGTTCGCGGTCCGCGCGGCGTATTGCATGTCATCGATCATCATCATTGGGCTCGCGCATGGATCGAACTGGGCATCGAACGCGCGCCGGTCGAGGTCAAGATGGATTTCCGCGACCTCGACGATATCGACTTCCTTGCGGCGATGATGGAGCGAGGTTGGGTCCATCCCTTCAACGAGCGGGGCGAGAAAGTCGACATCGCGACTTTGCCACCCTCGGTGGCGCAAATGCCGGACGATCCTTATCAAAGCCTCGCGGCCTTTCTGCGCATCGCGCGTGTGTTTGAAAACCCCGGGGAGTTCAACGCAAAGTTTGCATGGGCCGACTATCTGCGAGAACACGTCAGCGGCGACGCGGGGACGATCGAGGGATTTGCCGAGATGCTGGCGACAGCATTTCGCTTTGCGCATACCCCGGAAGCGCGAGCGCTTCCGGGGTATCGTCCTGAGGCTGCGAGGTGAACGGGCTATGGGTCGCGGCGCGACGGTAGATGCCGATGGCCAAGCCTACGATGACTACCACGATCGAGATCATGTCGACTGGACGTACATGTTCGCCTATCAGCAGCACCGATGTCACGATCCCGAAGACGGGAATCATCAGCGAAAGCGGCGCGACCGTTGACACGGGGTATAGCCTCATCAGCGAATTCCATCCCCAATACGAAAAGTGCGTCGCGAGGTACACCTGAAACGCAAGGGGGAACATGGCCACGCTGTCGATGTTGTGCCAAGTGGTCATGAACGGCTGCGCTCCTTCGATCAGCCAAGTCGCGGCCAACAAGGGGACGGGGGGAAAGAGGCTAGCCCAGACCATGAACGAGAAAATCTCTTTCACGCCGGATTTCTTGATGATGACGTTGCCGATGCTCCAAGCCACCGCACTGAGTACGATCAACGCAACGCCGAACACCTGATGCGCGCCGTTCTGCGCCATGAAGATGCCAGCCAAGCCGATCAGCACCACAGCGGCGCCGGTCCATTGGGCGGGACGCAGCCGTTCGCCAAATAGCAGCGCACCCCACAACATCGTGAAAAACGCGCTCAATTGAATGATCAGCGAAGCAATGCCCGGTGCAACGCCGACGGCAATGCCGTAGTTGATCGCCCCCCACATGCCGATGCCGAATATCAATCCATAGGTTGCGACGTAACCGAAGTGAACCGAGGGCCGGCGTATGAAAAAGACCAGCGGAATGGCCGCCAACGCGAATCTTATTCCCGTCAGGACGAATGGATCCATCGCATCGAGGCCGAGTTTGGTGATAGGGAAGTTGACGCCCCATACGAAGGTGACCAGCAGTGCCAGGACGAGGTGCCTTGTCTTCATCATGACTCCAGCAGGTGGGATGCACTCACGCCACCTACATGAGGTGAAGCCCCATGCAGAAATGCGATTAGCGCGTCGTTTGGTGGATATTCCTCAACGGATTGCTCCATCAATTAAGCCCTCGGATTTTTTTTGGAATGGCGATGCTAACGCTCTCTCGAGCGTTCACGGTTGCAAAATCAGGCGTTGTTATTACAAAATTGGGCCAGCCGTACGTTCTACGGCAAAGCGCCTTCCAGCCGGGCGCGAAGGACCGGATAACTTGATGAAGAGGGAGAGATTCGCTTTGAACGATGGTGCCGGTGCGGCCGATGTCTCAGTCACAACTCGGACCTTCAAGCCCGGTGAGGTTTTTGCTCGCCATAGTCACGAGGAAGGCCAATTCGCCTATGCGGCGACGGGCGGCATTTCGATGTTTACCGATGAGGGGAACTGGGTCGTGCCGGCGCAGCGTGCGATCTGGGTGCCGGCGACCATCGGTCATGAAATGCATATGCACGGCCACGTGACGATGTTGAATACATTCATCGGACCGAGGGCAGTACAGCTAGCGGCTTTGCCGTCTCATTGCCAGGTGTTCGGAGTTTCCGCACTGCTGCGGCATCTGTTCGATGCAATATTGGAGCTACCCGCACATGCGGGTGCAAAACACGCGCGGCTCGAAGCGGTGCTGCTCGACGAGATGAGCGGGATGCCGCGTCTGCCGTTCAGCGTGCCGTTACCCCAGGATCTGCGCTTGTCCCGTGCGTGTCGGTATATGCTCGATGCGCCAACGCAGACGATATCGATCGATGAGATGGCAAGGCTGGCGAATCTCAGCCGACGGACGTTCACGCGGCAATTCCGCGAAGCGACCGGTCTCAGCTTTGTGGTGTGGAGGCAGCACGTGTGCGTGCTCGAAGCGCTGTCTCGGTTGAGTCAAGGGGCGAGCGTGAAAGATGTATCGGTCGATCTGGGGTATAGCAGCACCAGTGCCTTTTCTGCCGCATTCAAACAGCTGCTCGGGGAGCCGCCCGTTCGATACTTGTCTCGATATCGGGAGCTTGGAGCGAAGGCTTGCTGAGTGCGGACATAAGCCCTCGATCAACTGCCGACGGTTTCGCTTGACCACCAAGCGAAACGATCGGCAGTTGCACCGACGCGTTACTTCGCAGCCGTAGCCATCGGCGCGCCCGTGTATTTGAGCTGCTCGACTTCCCGCGGTGCGGTTTCTGGATCATCGAGGGTCGGCGTGATGTGACCCACAAGCAATCCCATGCTGACGGTGGTGCGGACATATTTCGTGTCGCCTGCGTGCAAGGTGAACTTGATGTCCCGCTTCACCTCTGTCGACGTCGATACCGTGTACTCGCCTGGCATTTCATCGACGAAGAAGAAGCCGCCAGGTACGGAACGCCCGACGACTTTGTCGTTAAGCTTGATTTCAGGCTGAATTGCTGCCCCACCGAAGCTATCCGAGCGGAAGAAGTAGACGCGGCCATAATCGGGCGCGAGCGTCGGGATCGAAGAAGCGACTTCCTTGTACTGCGGTCCCGATGCGCAGCCTGCTGCGAGCAATGCAGCGCCAGC
This sequence comes from Paraburkholderia sp. NMBU_R16, assembly GCF_013282575.1. Taxonomy (GTDB): domain Bacteria; phylum Pseudomonadota; class Gammaproteobacteria; order Burkholderiales; family Burkholderiaceae; genus Trinickia. The sequence goes on along the minus strand of NZ_JAAAYE010000082.1, from coordinate 5,802 downwards.
GGAAATCAACAACGTCTGAAAAAGCTTATTCATTCAAAGGCCTCCGCGAATCCTGGTCAGTAAGAACTGTGCTCGGCAAGTCATCGTTCCGGATTTCCGGTCTTAACCGGGCACTATTGGTTTACGGTTCGCGAGGCGCATTCTTTAGACAGATGTGTTGTTTGCCCCGTGGTCAGCGAAGTGCGGGGTCGATATACGTGCACGTGCGCGCCATGAGCGGCGATCGGCGTGCGTTCGGATATTTGCATTGGCTTTCGTATAAAGCGGTTAATCGGGCAGCGATCAAGCGTAAATTTCGCTGCGACTATCTAACCGCACCGAGGAAATCATGTCTGATATCAGCAGTGTTGGAGGCTCAAACCGTTCCCAGTGGTCGGCGGAAGACCCGTCGTCAGCGATTGAGAGACCCGCCGAGGGCGAGGCGCAATCGCAGGGCAACGCGTTTACTCTCGGCGAGCTCGCCGAATTGGCTAGGCAAGTAGGAATAAGGCTGAGCCGTCCCACAGCGGACAAGGGGTTCGAGGTGACGGCCTACACAGTCGAAGGTCTCGTGCAACTACCGGGTACGGACGGTGACCCCGCGCCGGAAGTGCGGGTAAAGCTACGGTACAACGCGAAGCTGCCGGAACGGCCAAACTCGCAATTGCTATTTGGGACCCCCGTCGAAGGCGAGAGATAGCCTGCTTGCCGACTCATTGTTTTGATACGGGCGCCCCTCTGGGCGCCCGTATCAACGCCGGGGAAGCCCCACGACGACGCAGTTGTCGCCTGTCGCGCGACTCAATCACCGGCAGCTGCAGCTCAGATGCGGCCGAGAGTCCGGCGCCGAGCTGAACGGCTGGAACCGGTCCTTCACGCCTGCTTTTTCCCGCTTGCTGATCGAAGGCCTCGATTGGTCCAGCGCATCTCGCCCTGATCCCGCGCCCGTCAGCACTCAATAAGCACTACTGCACCGCCAGCACTCCAGCGCGTTTTCAGTTGCTCGCTGCCGGCATGCCCGGTCAGCAAACGACGTCGCCGGCGAGCTTGGCGTGCAACGCGCGCGCCAACTCATCGACCGAGATCACCCGCTCGAACGACGTCAACATGCCGGTATGAATGTCGAGGGCTGCCTCCACTCGGACTCGAGGGCGCAAAAACCCCGAACGAGGAGTTTGCAATTACGAAGGCGCAATACGAGCAAGTTACGCGCATCGAGGTCGTCGAGCGGGCGCTTCAAATACTGCTTGGCAGCGGTGCACCTCTCACGCCCGGCATGCCTTCGCTGCTCGATGCGCAACTGGCGAAGGGCGATATGTATGGCCTTTCTGGCGCTGACTTGCTCGCGTTCGCCCTGCACGGCGCGATCGTCTCTCCGTATTTCGACCGCCATCCCCGTGTCCAGACCGTGTTGCAGGCGCCTGACAAAGCGCCGTATGCGGAGACCGTCGCACGTTGGACGCAGCGCGATTGGGAAGCCATCGCGCGCGAAAGCATCCAGTACCAATGACCGCGGCATCGCCACACGTTTGAATGAAACAAGAATATGGCTTACGACTTCGATTTCTCGAATATCGGTCAGTTGACGACAGCGGCAATGCAGGCATCCACGCGCGAGCCCGGCAGCTGCAACATGTGCAAAAAGAAGGGATTGCCCATCTTGCCGGTCCGTTACTCGGTGTTCGCCGATACGAAGGCGCACAGCGCGGCCGGTGCGATGAGACTCATGGGCGGAAACTTCGGCGAGGGGGTGATGAACATCGCGCTGAAAAAGGCCAAGTACGCGTTGCGCACGCTGCGCTACGGCTATGTGTACGTGTTCTACCCGAAGACCGGGCGTTGGCAGGCGTATGCGGTGACCGCCGAAGGGAATTTGTACGAATACCCTCTGGACATGAATATCGACCGCAGCCTCGAGCAGCCGTTCAACTGTCATCAGGCCGGACACGCGCAGTTGGCGCAGTGCATCACCATCGAGGATGCCGAAAAGGCAGGCGTCGTCTATATCGCCTTCAGCGACGAGCGGTGGACTAAAAAGGTCCGCGACGCGTATGCATCGAACTTCATGGGCTGCCGCGACAAGCGAATGCAAAAATTCGACGCAGCGAGATGGTTCAACGGCAGCACGCAGCAGCATCACGCGGATAGCGTGACACACGTTGCCGACCTGCTGAGCGAGTACAAGGCCAACCCTTCGGAGGCACTGACGACCGCCCTCTTCCCGTATCACAACCGCGCCGGACAAGGACCGGCGTTGAAGAAGGCGATGGACTCCATCACCCCTGAGAAGGGGCTCGTTTTCGCGCTCTGGGACCCGGTCGGGATCACGCAAGAATTGAACTTCGAACAGCGGCTCGCATTCGGCGCCGCGCTCGAGCCACACGGGCAAGGAATCTGGGCCGCGAGCGCCATCGATGCATTGCACGAAGCCGTCGTCGCATCGGCCAAGGAGGACATCGAAAACAGCTCGCGTCTGCTCGAGTCCAATGCCTATGAGGGGTTGGGCACAACGGCGATTTTTGACGGCGGGAAGCTGCTCGAAAAGCAGCTCAAGAGCATCGAGAAGATGAAGGAAGCGGATCTCGTCAGTGCCGGCCCCGAAGCCTGGAAACCGTATACGTTCCACTACCGGTCGGAAGCCATCGACGATTTCAAACGGAAGATGGCTGCAGAGTTGGAGCAAGAGCAGGCGAGTACGCTGGTGCCGCTTTCGCAGGACCACAAAGCTTGGCTAACCAGTGCTGCGCTGCTGGACGTTTTTCAATTCGACTACGAAGAGGGGAATTGCCGAAGCGGTGTGAGCTATACGAACATGCTCACGAACTGCATCGAGGGCGCGGCGGACCGCAAGGAGACGGTCGACGTGCTCGTCAAGTGGGCGAAGGGCGATGTTTCCGACAAGCGTAATCCGCTGCTGCGCGCGTTCGCGTTGAATCACCCGGTCTTGAGCGAGAAGGTCAAGGAGGCTTCGAGCTATCCCTATATCGAAATGCGGGAGTCCGTCGCGAAGCTCATCGAGGCTTATAGCAAGATCGAAGAGGTCGCCGAGAAGGCTGACCGCAGCCTCAAAGGGATCATCGCAAGCTCGTTCGCACGTTTGCTGCACGAGGCCGGCGGGCCGATTGTCCAAGCTGTTAGTTCGAGTGTGGATGCAACGGCTGCGAAAGTGCTCTACGCGGCGATGTGCATGCGGACGAAAAAGCTGTTCGAGTTCAAAGCGTTGTGGGGTTCACCCAATCAGTGGGTCTACTACATCGCGAGGCAGATGCAGGAGATGATGCCGGGACGGCAGCAGATTGATATGCAGGACATGCAAAAGGAGCTCCAGCAAAAGGCTGCGCCGGCGGGCGAGAAGGATTGGGAGGTAAAGGCGAAGCAGTTCGTGCTTGTTCAAAGTCGGGAACAGGATGCGGCGAATTTAGCCGGCGTCAAGGCCACTCCGAGCGTGTCGAGAGAGATGGCCGCCGCGACGCTAACGCCGGATGTGGTAGAAAAGATTTACATGCCAAGGTTTCGGCTTGTCACCAAAGGGGAACCGGCGTTTGCAGGCATCGGCGCGATCTTTAACGCTATCAATCTGCGTCTAGCTCGAGCGGAACTGAAGAAGTCCAATCGGTTCAACGAGACCGAGAACAGCATCAAATTCGATAATGCGGTTGCAGGGCTTGTTGCCAGCGTCGCGCAGTATAGCGCGGCCACTTTGCAGAGTTTTGAGAAAGAGGGCGTCAAGCTGTCGGCACGCCTGCTGCGGTTCGGGCCCGGCTTCCAGTTTGTTGGCCAATTCGGCGGGGCGGCAGTTGGCCTCGTGGCAGCGGCAATTGACGGCTATCATGCCTGGAATGACTATAAAGAAGGAAACTTAACGATGTTTGCTTTGGACGCGGCCGCCGCTTCTGTCGGCGTCGCGCTCGCTTATTCTGCAATATTTCTGTCCGCTTCCGCGGCTGCGATGGTCGCATTACCTCTGCTGCTATTCGCAGCAGTGATTGGCGTACTGATGAACTACTTCAAGGGGCGTGAGATTCGCGAGTGGCTCGATCACTGCTACTTCGGACGGAAAAAAAACGAGATCTTCTCGACCCTGGAGGAAGATCGGAAGGCATTCATAGCAATGCTCTCTTGACGGAGCGAAAATGGCGTTTGATGGATTGTCTTGGTATCGCCTCAAAAGGCCCGTGACGCAGGAGGAGCAAGCTACGCGCCTCCTGATCACTCGGCCGTGTTCTGCGATAGCGAAAGATGGCAACACCGTCTTCTCGATGAGCCAATGTTGCCTAGAGATTTCGGATGGTAAATATTGGGACAAAGGGCGAGGCCTTTTGGCACTTTTGCTGCCCGGCACGTTTTCGATCGCAGGTGCCGGTCTCATTCTGTGGATGATGACTCACGTTCCAACCGTCTATAGAGCGCGCGGGGAGTTGGGGTTTGTCTATGGAACGCTCAGCTTTTTTCTCGTTGTAATGCTCTGTTTTGTTGGGCTAGGGGTATGGGGTTTAACACGGGAGTGCTTTCGCTATACGTACAACCCTATCCGCTTGAATCGTGCCAATCGGACGGTGTATGTCTTTCGCCGCAACGGGCCTGGAGGCGTGCTCTCGGTGCCATGGGATAAGGCGTTTTTCTATGTTGAGCGCAAGCCCAGGGCAGGTCTAATGAGAACCGCGCCACGTGTGGTCCGCTGTCTCGTCCTCGACGACAACGGTCGCGTTATAGACACATTTTCAGTCGGCAAACGTCTTGTGTTGGCCTTCGACGAGGACAGCGCTCCAGGTCGCCTGTTGATGGACGAACTACATCAATATTTCGAATACTATCGGCGATTCATGGAGGAGGGCCCGTCCTCCGTGCCGACCGTGACGGAGTTCTTGAGTAGGACCGTCTCGTTCCGGAACACGTTGAAGTTGTACTTCAGCGGCGTTGCTGACATCGCTCATTCGCGACACCCTCTGCTGTGGTCGCTTTTTTTGATTACAGCGATCCCCACCTTTATGCAGGCTACTATGCACTACTTGACGCAATTGACCTGCCGCGAGCCCGTGTGGCCCGAAGCGGTCGAGCGCGCATGCGGTCCCACGGCAACCGAGGCGGAAGGACTCGCATCATGAACCGAAGATTTATCTGCAAGGGGCGCCAAGACATTCTGCGATGGCGTCGTCGACGGCAGCATTGAAGGAGCAGCGTGTTTTCAAACGGAATCCCGAATCGCGTGAAACGACCCGTGACGGACACAGAGGTATCGGCTCGCTTAGACCAGAAAAAACAGTGCGCCGCGAATGCGAAGAGTAGTGGAACCGCTTTCAAAGTCACCGATAACTACCTTGAAGTGTGCGATGGCCTCTATCGCGAGAAGGGATGGGGACTCTTGGCATTTTTCATAGCAGGCATCGGGGCATTGTGCTTGACGGCTATGACCGCGTGGATGGCCACCCACGTTCCGTCGGCGATACAGCAGAAGGGGCAGACGGGCCTAGTTCATTGGACATTTGGATTCTTCACGCTCGTGGGCATTGGTATCTTCATGCTGCCCCTTCGCTCTCTTCTGGGCGACTGTTTTAGCTACACCCGCAGGCCGATTCGCTTCAACAGAAGCGACCGGAAGATCTATGCATTTCGCCACAACGGTCCCGGCGGAGTTGTTTCGGTGCCGTGGGATGATGCATTCCTGTATGTCGACCGGCAACCGAAGGGTGGCATAACCCATTCCATTACACACAAGTCTGCTGCTCGAGCTCACGCGCGTATCTGATACCAGCAGCAAAATCCACCACGCGCTGCATGCCTAGCCAGATGGTCTTGACGCCAGGCTCGCCGTCGCCTTTGCGG
>NZ_JAAAYE010000081.1 GCF_013282575.1 Paraburkholderia sp. NMBU_R16 | reverse complement strand
CGCGCGGCTACACGCGCTTCGAAACAATGCGAACCGTGCTGTTCCTCATCGCCGGCAAGCTAGATTTCTCCAGCTTCAACCCGCATGCCTCGTGAGCCGCTTTACCCACTGCATTTTCAAAAGAGCCGCAAAAGTTCTGTTCGACGAGTAGAATCGTGAACCCACGAGATTTGAGCAGCGTAATCACGCGGGCAAGCGCTTGCACAATGACAGGCGCAAGGCCTTCGGAAATTTCGTCGAGCAATAAGAGATTTGCGCCAGTACGGAGAATTCGCGCAATGGCAAGCATCTGCTGCTCGCCTCTCGACAACCGCGTACCGGGACTTGCTCGGCGCTCGTAAAGGTTCGGAAAGATCTCGTAGATTTCATCGACCGACATGGCGGTCTGCCCCGCATCGGGCAGCGACGGCTGCAGCAGCAGGTTCTCCTCACAGGACAACCCCGCAAAGATTCCCCTCTCCTGGACAGTAACCTACGCCAAGACGTGCGATGCGCTGGGGCGGAAGCCCGAGCGTCTCGCGTCCATCGACGTGAATTGAGCCGTGGGGCGAGTGTCGGTCAGTCCCATAATCGCCTTTATCAGCGTGCTGCGTCCCGCGCCGTTGCGTCCGAGAAGCGTGATCACTTCGCCGCGCGTGGCGCGCAAGTTGACCCCGTGCAGAATGTGCGACCCCCATACCATGCATGCAGCGCTTCGATGTTCAGCGCCTGCGAGGCTTGCGTCACGCCGAGCGCGAGTGCCCTAGTGTCCAAGCGATTCACTCTCGACTCCCATGTATGCTTCCTTGACGCGCGGATCGGATGACACCTGCGCATAGCCGCCTTCCGCAAGCACTTCGCCACGTTGTAGTACCGTGATCGTGTCCGAAATGCGCTCGATGATCTTCATGTTGTGCTCGACCATTAGGATCGTGCGACCGGCGGAGACCTTCTTGACCACCTCATCGAGGTGCCACTTGTCGCTGCACCCCGGCGCCGTCGAACGGATCCGCTTGGCGATCGCCAGACCGAACTTCATCGCCCAACACCCTACTGTTTCGTACGTGAGCTCAACGCCTCGTGCAGCCAGCATCTCCTCGACCATGCGCAGGCTCAGAGGGAATCGGCAATACAGCCAGACCGCGTAGCTGATGATGTCCGGCGCAAATCGGTAGCCCTTGAACGAAACCGACGCCTGGGCCGAGGGCACAACGGAGAAGGAAGCTTTCTTCATGCTCGATCATATTCGCCAACCGCTACAACAACCGGACAGAACCCTTCGGCTGTATTCAAGTGCGACCACGATCAGAGGAAGATCGCCGACGCGGTCGGCGCATCGACAACGCCCCCCGCCCCGAGATCAAGCGGCTCCTGAAGTTGGCCTATGAGCAATAAAGTCAATTTCGACGAGTGCATCACGCGCCAATCCGGTTGCACCTATACAGGTCCGCGCCGGCAATTTCTCGGGCGGGAAATAGGCAGCATAGACCGCGTTCATCGTCGCGTAATCTCGTTTGAATTGGGTTAGAAAGACCCGCACTGAGACGACATGCTCGAGGCCAAGGCCGATCCCCTTTAACACGAGAACCAGATTGTCAATCACCTGGGTCGTCTGTGCGGCAACGCCTTCAGGAAGCGGCGCGTTGTCATCATGCGGCGATGTCGGCATCTGGCCAGTGAGAAACACCCAGCCGTGCTGTTCGGTTGCATGAGAGAAGGGACCAACCGGTGTAGGCGCGTCCTTAACCATCCAGAATCTCGTCGATAGCTTCATCTGTTGGAACTCCATGAACAAAGAAAAACGTCGTGCGCCTACGCCCCCCTACCAGCGCCAAATCGAACGCATCACAAATTAGTTCGGCCATGAACAAGGCCTTGCGGATGAAAGGCGCCCGGCGCAAAGGACCGGGCAATGCTGGCTGACACGTGCCGTCACGACGCGACTTCGAGCCGGGCGTCGGCGCCCATCACGCCCAAGAATCGCGCCGTCAAAGGATGGCTCGGGTGTGTGAGCACTTCGTGCGCAGGCCCCTGTTCGACCACCGCGCCGCCGCTCATGAACACGACACGATCCGCGACCTGATCGGCGAAGCGCAACTGGTGCGTTGAGATGATCATCGTCAGTCCACCTTTGTCCACGAGCCTCTGGATCACGTCGAGCACTTCGCCAATGAGTTCGGGGTCGAGCGCAGACGTCGGTTCGTCGAGCAGCAGCACGCGAGGGTTGGGCGCAAGCGCTCGGGCGATCGCGACGCGCTGCTGTTGGCCGCCGGACAGATGGCGCGGCAACGCATCGGCGCAATGACTGAGGCCGACGCGTTCGAGCAGTTCGCGCGCGCGGCGCTCAGCATCGGCGGGGGCCATGCCGTGCACCCAGCGCAGCGGCCCCGCGATGTTCTCGCACGCCGTCAGATGACTGAAGAGGTTGAAATGCTGGAACACCATGCCTACGCCGGCACTCGCACGCTCGTTGGCGATATCGCCCTGGGTCATCGGCCGACCATCGACTCGAAAGCCGAGACGCTTACCGGCGATGCGGATTTCCCCCGCGTCCCACTGCTCCAGAGGATTGATACAGCGCAGCAGCGTGCTCTTGCCCGATCCGCTCGGACCGAGCAGCGCGATAACCTCGCCGAAGCGCACGGTGAGGTCGAAGCCGTCAAGTACCGTCTGCTCACCATAACGCTTGCTAAGACCCTTCACCTGCACGGTCGCGTTCTGCTTTTGGAGCGTCGCGTAGCGCCGCACGCGATCTGCGTGAGCTTCATGCACGTTGGGCATGGGCATGGGCGACGGCCTCGGTTCGAGCGGCGCATCCGCGGGCAACGTCACGCCCGCGCCGGGCAGGTTCACCGCAATTCCGGCACGGCGCCACGGCAGCAGCCGCGTAAAGCGTCTGGACGGACTGCGGTCGAGATCGAGCGCGGTCTCGGCAAACAACTGGATCGCAGCGATCGCACCGGTCAGCACGAGATACATCAGCCCGGACGCGAAGAAGATCGAAAAGAAATCGAACGTGGACGACGCGAGCTGGGTGCTGCGCAAGGTCAGTTCGTCGACAGCGATCACAGAAGCCAGCGACGAGTTCTTCAACGCGCTGACCGATTCGTTCCCGAGCGCCGGTATCGTCGTGCGGATGGCCTGCGGCGCGATCACGCGGCGCAGCAGCACCGTCGGCGCCATGCCGAGCGCCTGCCCCGCCAGCAATTGCCCACGGTCGACGCCGAGCACGGCAGCGCGCAGAATCTCCGCGATAAACGGCCCCTCGTTCGCCGCGAGCGCGAGACCCGCTGCGGCCATCGCGCTCAACTTCAGCCCGATGTGCGGCAGCGCGTCGTACGCGAACACAAGTTGCAGGATCAGCGGCGTACCGCGAAAAATCACCGTGTAGCCGCGCGCGATCGCGGCGAGCGGCCCCACCTTGCTCAGTTGCATGCTCGCGAGCACCAGACCTACAATCAGACCGCCCGCCAGCCCGAGGGCCGTGACCGCGATCGTAAAACCGATGCCGGTTAGCAGATACGTCAGGCCGAGATAATGCAGAAACAAAGTCATCGGTTCGAGGCAATCAGCTTGGGGGTTTCGAGGTTTTCAGCGCCTAGCGACCACTTCTTCAGCAAGTCGCTCTGGATGCCGGCATGCTGGATCGCGACGAGTGCTGCCATCACGGCTGCACGCATTGTGGGGTTGGTTTTCGGGACGGCGATACCGATCGAATACGGCAGCGTCACTGCACTGGCCTTTTCGAGTTGGCTCGGATACGCCTTGACCGCCTGCTCTACCGTGTTCACATCATTGATGTACGTGTCGGCGCGGCCCGAAAGAATCGCCTGGATCGCGTCTGCGTTGTTGTCATACAGTTGCACGGCCGCTTCCGGCTTGTTCGCCGCCTTGCAGGCTGGCGCAAGATTCTGGATCAGCGGAACTTCAACGTAGCCAGTGTTTTCGGCGGCCGTCGTGCCGCACATCGTCGGGTTGATGCCGCTAATCTTCTTCGGATTTCCCTTCGCGACGAGCACGCCGTCGAACACTTTCGAATAGGTAATGAAGTCCGCCGCCTTCGCACGCTCTTCGGTCGCATAGATGTCGGAGATCACGACGTCGGCCTGGCCGCTTTGCAGCGTGGTCAGCAGCGCCGCGAATGAGACGGGCTTATACGCCATCTTGAAGCCAAGGCAGTTGCCGATCGCCTCGCCGAGGTCGATGTCGAAACCGATGTATTTACCCGGGTCGTTCGGGTCCAGCGCTTCATAGCCTGGCGTGTGCGGGTTGATCGCGTTGATTAGCGTCTTGCCCTTGAATTGCGGGTATTTCGCCTGAAGCGCCGCGCATTCGGCAGGCGCCGGCGCGGCAGCCTGCGCGTGACCCGACATCAGCAGCGCCAGCAGACTGACGGCGCCAAGAACCGGCTCGCGCCAGCGGCGGGCAAGGCCGCCTGCGCGCGGTGCTCCACGCCCATGATCGACAAGATTGGTATCCATCCCGAAACTCCCTGAGCGGCAGATGTCAATGGCCCACACGATGTATGCCTTGTTGCATCGCACCAGGGCGAGAGTATGTGAACGAAATCCCAGGAACTTGTCCTTGCGCGCCCAAATGCTTGCCCAGCGGCGAAGAAAGTTGGGATACAGCGAATCTCAAGCCCGGATATCACGAGCCCCTCGTAAGCTGAGCGACGCTGCAATGAAATTCGCCCGCGCACAAGCATTTGTACGCAGGCAATCAAGTGTATCTATTCTGTCGCTCGTACGATCCGTCATCGGTCACGTTGCACCGATCGCACTCTCTTATGGAGCTTTAGAAACCATGCTTCACGACTTGCCTGCCATTCAGAAGAATGTTCATTGGGGATACTTTGATGCTGCGCTAGCGCCCGCGCTGATCGTCGAGAGCGGCGACTTCGTTCGCGCTGAAGCGATCACGCATCACGCAGGCGACGCCCCCGACCTCATGATGGATGACAAGGTGCGCGCGCTCTATGACACCATCCCGGAATCCGATCGCCAACCCGGCGTGCATCTGATGACAGGGCCTATCTTTGTGAAGGACGCAAAGCCCGGCGACCTGCTCGAAGTGCGTTATCTGCAAATGATTCCGCGCTTCAACTACGGCTCGAATCTCGCTGCGCACTGGGGTCATCTGTTCACCGACTTTGAGAAAGAACGCGTCACTATCTACGAACTCGATCAGGCTTCGAACACGACGCACGCGCTCTATGCATACGACTATCCGGGTAAATATCTCGTGCCGGGCAGGCGTACGGAGATGCGCGACTGTTGCCGCGAACTCGCGCTGGAAGGCATTCGCGTGCCGGTCCGCCCGCATCTGGGCACCGCAGGTGTCGCGCCCGATGTGGCGGGCCGTGTGAGCACTGTGCCGCCTGGCGCGCATGGGGGCAATATCGATAACTGGCGCATCGGCGCGGGTTCGACCATGTATTACCCGGTCGCCGTGGACGGCGGCTTGTTCTCGATCGGCGACCCGCATGTATCGCAAGGCGATGGCGAGATCAGCGGCACTGCGATCGAGGCTTCGCTCAATGTAATGTTCCAGATCGTGCTGCGGCGCGACTTCGCATTTCCCTCACCGCTGCTGGAAACGCCGGACTTCTGGATCGTTCATGGCTTCGATGAAGATCTCGACGTCGCCACGAAAAGCGCTTCACGCGATATGGTGTTGTTGCTCACCGAGCAGCAAGGTCTCTCGCGTGACGACGCGTATTCGCTAATGAGCGTCGCCGCGGATTTCTCTGTCACCCAAGTCGTCGATGGTCGTCAGGGCATTCACTGCAAGATCCCCCGCAGCATATTTCCTCCGAAGAAAAAGCCCCGCGCGTGAGTTGTGCTTGCGCGCGCCACAACGGTGCAACCACGCACCGTTACCCCGCACGGACGCCCTGACGGCATCGCTATCGATGGCACGGACATTGCGTTTTAGTCACTCGACTGACGTTCGTCGGAGTCCGGGAGACAGGGTTGGATTTATTGCGTTTCACTACCGAGTCGTATGCCGAAGGAGATCGCCTGCGCGCATGGGGCGAAGCGCTCGACCGGGTTGGCCTGCGTTGCGGCGCACCTCAGGCAGCCGTGCGCGTCTTGCATGGATCCATCACATCGCGCAGGTCGGCCGGCGGCTTTGACCTGATCGCGCTGGCCGCATTCGCGCAGACGATCGAGCTGAAGGCCGACGGCCCCGACAGTCTCGTGATCGTGCTGCATCTCGACGGTGGCGTAACGCTCGTCGCCGATGGCGTTCACGCGCGGGTGGCGACGGGCGATATTGTTTATGCTTCGTCGCGTGAAGAAGCACGCCTGTCATTCACGTCCGAATTCCGCGCGTTCGTGATCCGCGTGCCGCGCTCTGCCTTCAACGCACGCCTTCTTACGCCGTTTTCGGTGCGCGCCGGGCGTTTGCCGGGCGAGACCGGCATCGGTCACGTATTCTCGGGCTTTCTGCGCTCGATGGCTGAAAGCGTGGAGACGTTGTCGCTCGACGAGTTGCGTCCCCTCGAACTCGCGCTCGCGGAATTTCTGGTCGCGAGTCTCGCCGGTCACAACAAGGAAGGCAGTTTCAGTGGCCTCACGCCGTCTCAGGCCGCGATCTTTTCGCGCGTATGTCGAACCATAGAAGGCAATCTCGCCGACCCCGATCTCGCGCTGACATCGATAGCGAAAGAAGAGCGTGTCTCACCGCGTTACCTGCAGAAGCTGTTTGAAGCGGTCGGGCAGAACTTCTCGCTCTACTTGCGCTCGCGCAGGCTGGAACGCTGCCGCGCGGAGCTGGTCGATCCGCTGTATGAAAAGGTCTCGATTGCCGAGATCTGCTTTCGCTGGGGTTTTAACGATCCCGCGCATTTCAGTCGTGTGTTTCGCGAGCAATATGGCGCGTCGCCACGCACCTTCCGGCATGAAGCGGGCCTTGAATTAGCGCGCCATCTCGTGCGGCGAATCTCGCGCGGGTTGCCAGTCAATGCGGGGAGTTTGCTCGTGCATGCGCAGTTCGCCGAGCAGGTGGCCGTTGCTCAGGTTGCGATGGTCGAAACCGGCCCTGCCGAGCAGCCTGAGGCGCCTTCGGCACAACCGCCGCGCGAGTCCGGCGAGCCGCGTCATTATTTGTTGCCTGCAACAGCCAGCACAGTTCATTGGGGTTACTTCAGCCACGATCTGAAGCCGGTGCTCGAAGTGACCAGCGGCGACACGGTGACGATCGAAACGCTCACGCAACACGCGGCGGATGACTGGGAGCGCATGGTTCTAGGCGATCCTGGCGCGGAAAGCGTGTACCACTGGACGGCCGGGCGCAAGAACGTCAATCGTCGCGGTGCGGGCCCAATGGACGCTTCCATCTACGGACGCGGTGCGGGAGAAGGTTTCGGCGTGCATATCTGCACGGGACCGATTGCCGTGCGCGGCGCAGAACCTGGCGATGTGCTGGAAGTGCGTATTGTTGATGTTCGCCCGCGCGCTTGCGCCAATCCGAAATTCGCCGGCCGCTCGTTTGGAAGCAATGCCGCTGCATGGTGGGGGTTTCACTATCGCGAGTTATTGACCGAGCCGAAGCCACGCGAGGTCGTCACCATTTATGAACTCGACGCCGTTGCCAGTGCAGGCGAGACCACCTGCGCGCGCGCCGTCTATAACTTCCGCTGGACACCTCAGCGCGATCCGTTTGGCGTGGTGCATCCGACGATCGATTATCCCGGCGTACCGGTCGACCATTCGACGGTTGACGAGAATCACGGCATTCTGAAGAACGTCAAAATCCCGGTGCGTCCTCACTTCGGCGTGATCACCGTCGCGCCGCAGCAGGAGGGCCTGATCGACTCGATTCCACCGTCCACCTTTGGCGGCAATCTCGACAACTGGCGCGCGACCCGCGGTGCGAGCGTGTTCTTGCCAGTCGGCGTGCCCGGTGCGCTGCTCTCGATCGGAGACCCGCATGCGTCACAGGGCGACTCGGAACTGTGCGGCACCGCGATAGAGTGTTCGCTGACCGGCGACTTCCAACTGGTCGTCCACAAGAAAGAGACGCTCAGCGGCCAGCCGTTTTCGGATCTTACCTACCCGCTGGTCGAAACCGCGGACGAATGGGTGCTTCACGGCTTCAGTTATCCGAACTATCTGGCGGAATTCGGCACTAGCGCGCAAAGCGCCGTATATGAAAAATCGACCCTCGATCTCGCGATGCGCGACGCGTTCATCAAAACCCGGCGCTTCCTGATGACGACTCAGGGCCTCTCCGAAGATGAAGCTATTTCGCTGATCTCCGTCGCGGTCGACTTCGGCGTGACGCAGGTTGTCGACGGGAACTGGGGTGTCCACGCGATCATCCGGAAGGCGCTCTTCACGGCGTAAAGCTGCGACCGTCGATGCGCGTGCGGACAAGAGTTTGTTCGCCGCAAGCCCGATGCCGCTATTTTGGCATCCCTACCATGGGTTCTGACGTGAACACAGGCGTACGCGCCACTCGACAGGACTCACTTGACCATGGATTCTCCCGCGCATCGCGCGCTACCCAGTCACGGGCGATTTCAATATTCGCCGATCAACCGCCGTCCTGTTTATCGCTGGCCGGACGGGTCGCGGCTCGCGGTCTATATCGGCTTCAACATCGAGCACTTTGCGTTCGGCGAAGGCCTGGGGCCAACTATTGGTCCGGTGATGCCGGAGCCTGACGTGCTGAACCACGCGTGGCGCGAGTATGCATTGCGCGTGGGCGCATGGCGCTGCCTGGAACTGTTCGACGAACTTGCGCTGCCCACCGCAACCATCATCAATACGGCACTCTACGATCACTGCCCGGAGTTGGTCACCGCGTTCGCTCAACGCGGAGATGAACTCATTGCGCACGGTCATACGAATTCAGAGCGGCAAGGAAGGCTTAGTGAAGGCGACGAACGCGCGCTGCTCGTGGCATGCCGCGAGCGGATTGAGGCGGAGAGTGCGCAGCAGCCCGCTGGCTGGTTATCGCCGTGGCTCTCTGAGAGCCATGTCACCAGCGATCTGGTTGCCGAAACGGGTTACCAGTACACGCTCAACTGGTGTCACGACGATCAGCCCACGCGCCTGCTTACGCGAAACGGCCAGCCGCTTTGGGCGATTCCCTATCCGGAAGAAGTCAACGATATCCCGATGATCCTTGCGCGCCAGATGGACGCGAAGTCGTTCGCCGATCTGGTGATCGATCACTTCGAGGAAATGCTGCGGCAATCCGCGCGTCAGCCGCTGGTGATGGGCATTGCATTGCATGCGTACCTGATGGGACAGCCACATCGTATGTGTCATTTGCGGCGGGCACTCGAACATATTGTCCGCGCGCGCGACGAAGGTCGCGTCTGGATCACTACGCCGGGCTCGATTGCCAGCCATATGAATCTTCTGTGTCGTTGAATCACTTCATTCTCGCTTCGCTGTACCGCCTCTTGCGCTTTTATATCGTTCAACCTGAATGGGATTTGCCATGTCCATGTCAAAGACAATCAAGCTGCTGCTGTGCGCAGTCATAGGCCTTCTTCTTGCACAAGGCGCGTCAGCGCAATCTTGCGAACCCTCCAAGGTGGCGCAGAAATATCCATCGCTTGCGGGTAAAACTATCAAGATCGGCGTGGACCCCGAGTCGCCGCCCTATGCGTTTCGTGACAGCAAGGATTTCAACAAAATCATCGGCGCGGATGCCGATATGGCCCGCGCCGTGTTCGCCTGCGCAGGTGTGAAGACCGAATTCTTCACGGCCGGCTGGCCGGGCTTGCTGCCCGCGCTGCGCGCCGGACAGATCGATGTGATGTGGGACCTGCTGTACTACACGCCGGAACGCGCTAAGGAGACGAGCTTCGTTACGTATATGCAGGCCGGCACGGGGGGGCTGGTGGCAGCGGGCAACCCCAAAAAGATCGATGACGTCTCCAAGCTCTGCGGCCTCACGGTGACAGCAGGCATCGGCACCGTCGAACTGACAATGGCGCAAGCGCAGGGCGCCAAATGCAAAGCGGAACACAAGCCTGAGGTGACCGTCATGACATCCGCCGATATCGCGTCAGGCGCACGCCTCGTTGCAAGCCATCGCGCAGATGTGATGATGTACGACCTGGCGCTCGTCGATGGTCTCGCCAAGCAGAATCCGGGGCTCTATACGCGCGGCTTCATGCTGACGAGCGGCATGAAGATCGGCGTGGGCGTGAAGAAAGGCAACACCGATGTGATCGCCGCCGTATCTGACGGACTCAAGATCATGCAGGCCAATCAGACGCAGAAGAAGATTTTCCGGCAGTACGACGTCGATCCGTCGCTGCAAACGCCGACCGCATTGCTTACTCAATAAATGTTGCCTGCTGCGGCACATAGGGCGGTGTGTCAGTAGCGTCATGGATCAGGTTCGGAAATGAATGCATTGCGTATCAAATACAGAATTGCCGCCACCCTCGGCATGCTTGCCATGCTCGCGTTGCACCCGGCGATGGCCGCCGCTCTCACGGGAGTTCAAGTGCTCGAGGGTTTCAAGGAGCTGGCCGGTTATGTCAGCTCGCCATTCCTCCTCGGCGGAGCATGGATCGCGGTCAAGATCACTATGATTGCGATGTCGACCGGGCTGGTTTGTGGACTTGGCCTCGCATTGATGCGGCTGTCGCGGTTCAAGGCTTTGAACTCGGCGGCGTGGAGTTACATCTGGTTCGTGCGTGGCACGCCGCAACTGCTGCAGCTCGTGTTCATCTTCGACGCGCTACCGCTGATCGGTTTGCGTTTTGATGAGATCACGACCGCGGTTATTGGCTTTGCGTTGAACGAAGCGGCGTTCAGCGCTGAACTGTTTCGCGCCGGGATCTTGTCCGTGAACCGTTCGCAATCCACCGCGGCCGCCGCGCTCGGCATGGGACCATTTCTGACGTTACGCCGCATCATCCTGCCGCAATCGATGCGCGCGGTGATCCCGGGTCTCGCCAACGACACGATTGGCATGTTGAAACTCACCTCGATCGCGTCGGTGATCTTCGTCAACGAGCTGACGTTTCGCTCGCAACAGGTCGTCGGGCAGAATTTCAAGTTTTTTACCGTGTTCGGCGCTGCGGCGGTGATTTATCTATTCTTGACGAGCGGAATCTCGTTGGTACAGGTGTGGCTCGAACGCCTCTTCGATCACGAGCGCGACCGGAAGATCACGTTCTCGTGGTTCGGACTGCGCGCATCGACGTGTGATGTGAAACCGGTCGACGCGCCGGTCGACTTACCTGCCACCGTCCAGGAGGCGGACGCAAACGATCATGCATGGATTGGCACGCTGCTGCCTACCGAATGTCGCACGCCGCAGCATTGCAATGAACCGTTTGTCGAATGCAGGAATGTCTGGAAATCGTATGGTAAGCGCGAGATTTTGCGCGGCGTGGATCTGTCGATCGCGCATGGCGAAGTGGTTGTGATTCTGGGCCCGAGTGGATCCGGCAAAAGCACGCTGCTCAAGCTCGTCAACCATCTCGAACCGCTCGACTGGGGCACGATCAAGGTCGATTCGCAGTATGTCGGCTATCGCGAAGTACCGGGGGGCGGCGGCACGGTGCGGCCCATGCACAACCTCGCACATGCTCGCGCCGAAGCACACGTGGGCATGGTGTTCCAGCATTTCAATCTCTTCAGCCATTTGAGTGCACTGGAGAACATCGTCGAGGCGCAGCGGCAGGTCTATGGCGTGCCTCGCGCCGAAGCTGAAGCGCTCGGCCGCAAGCTGCTGAAAAGCGTGGGCTTGGCAGCGCATGGGGATTTTCTGCCGCATCGGTTGTCGGGCGGACAGCAGCAACGCGTGGCGATTGCACGGGCGCTCGCGATCAAGCCCAAGTTGATGCTCTTCGACGAACCTACCTCCGCGCTCGATCCCGAACTCGTCGGTGAAGTGCTTGGCGTGATGCGCGGGCTGGCCGATGCTGGCATGACGATGATCGTCGTCACGCACGAGATCCGCTTTGCACGCGAAGTCGCCGACCGCGTCGTCTTCATGGACGGCGGAGAAGTGATCGAGCAAGGGACACCACAACAGGTCATCGACAATCCGACCCACGAGCGCACCCGAAAATTCCTTAACGTCGTCGTAAATTGAATATGAGGCTGAAATGACAGACTTCGAAACATTCGATCTCGGCCGCGTCGCACTGCAGTCCGGCGCGACGCCACCCGACATGCAGCTCAGCTACAAGACGTACGGCCGGCTGAATGCGGCGCGCGACAACGCGATTGTGTATCCGACGTTTTATAGCGGCAGCCATGTCGACAATGAGTGGCTGATCGGCGAGCACATGGGGCTCGATCCACGCGAGTACTTCATCATCGTCCCGAATATGTTTGGCAACGGCGTATCGAGTTCACCGAACAATAATCCGCCGCCTTATGACCGCGGCCGCTTCCCGCATGTGACGCTGTACGATAACGTCGCGATGCAGCACCGCCTTGTGACTGAGAAGTTTGGCATCGAATCGCTCAGGCTCGTCACTGGCTGGTCGATGGGCGCGATGCAGGCGTTTCATTGGGCTGCGATGTATCCGGAGATGGTCGAGCGCATTCTGCCGTTCTGCGGCGCGGCGCGGTGCTCGCGGCACAACTTCGTGTTTATCGAGGGGCTTAAGGCGCCATTGCTGCTGGACCCCGACTTCAAGGACGGATTCTACGATGCGCTGCCGACGCGTGGAATGCGCGCCGCGGCGCGTGTCTTTGCCGGGTGGGGATTTTCGCAGGCGTTTCTGCGTCAACGGCTTGATATGGATGCGATGGGCTATGGATCCCTTGAAGACTTCATTACCCAGTTTTGGGAAGGCGATTTCCTGAAGAAGGATGCGAATAATATCCTGACAATGATGTGGAGCTGGCAGTACGGCGATATTTCAGCGAACCCGCTTTATCAGGGAGACTTCGCTCGCGCATTGGGCAGTATTACTGCAAAGGCAATTGTAATGCCCGGGCGCACGGATCTGTATTTCCCGCCGGAAGATAGTGAGTATGAGGTTTCGAAGATGCCTGATGCACAGCTGCGGCCTATCGAGTCCGTCTGGGGCCATTTTGCAGGCGGCCCTGCGGCGAATTCTGTCGATGTTAAGTTTATTGATAGTGCGGTGAGGGAAATTTTGGCTATGTAGTGCTCCGTTTTTTGCGCTCGTGCGGCAACCACAGGTGTTATGGCGATAATTGCGGCGGCATTGCCGAATCGTTCCTTCACGCAGCGGTTTGCAGTGCCAGGGTTGCTGACAGACACGAGCCCGGAAGGCCTGGCTGTCGAGCGCCAGATTCCCAGATGGATCGATGGCCACTGAGTCCGGATCCTGGCGCCAGAGCGACGTGCGGTACGTCACCACACCACGCTCCAAACGCCTGCGCTGGTTAGCATCTACGCACCCGGTCGCCCCGCGTCGATCGAAAAGATCGACACTGCTCGATTCAGACCGGCGGCTTGATCCTCGAGCGAGTGCGCGGCCGCAGCCGCTTGCTCGACCAGTGCAGCATTCTGCTGGGTGACTTCGTCCATTTGGGTGACGGCGCGCGCTACCTGATTGATGCCGCTGCTCTGCTCTTCGGAGGCCGCCGCGATTTCCCCCATGATGTCGGTGACGCGCTGCACCGCGCCGATGATCTCGCCCATCGTGCGCCCCGCCTCGCCGACCAGCACCGATCCCGATTGCACGCAAGCCACCGACGTATCGATGAGTTCCTTGATTTCCTTTGCCGCCGACGAAGAACGTTGCGCAAGCGTGCGCACCTCGCCCGCGACCACGGCGAAGCCGCGGCCTTGCTCGCCCGCGCGCGCGGCTTCCACCGCCGCGTTCAGCGCCAAAATGTTGGTCTGGAAGGCGATGCCCTCGATCATAGTGATGATGTCGGCGATTTTGGCTGAGCTGTTGTTGATGTCGCCCATCGTCCCCACCACGCGGCCCACCACCTCGTTGCCGCGGTTTGCGATCTCCGACGCATTCGAAGCAAGCTGGCTGGCCTGACGCGCATTCTCAGCGTTTTGTTTCACCGTGCCCGTCAACTGCTCCATGCTTGACGCCGTCTCCTGAAGAGCGGACGCCTGTTCTTCGGTGCGCGAGGAAAGATCGGTATTGCCAGCAGAGATTTGTCGAATTGCCGTCGCGATGGATTCGCTGCCGGCACGTACCGAACGGACGGTGTCAGTCAGGCTTCGTTGCATTTTCGCGATGCCACGCAGCAATTGGCCCATTTCGTCACGCGTATGCGCCGCCACCGGGCGACTCAAGTCGCCGGCCGCAATCGCATCGAAGTGCCCGAGGGCCTCGGCCAAAGAGGTGGCCGCGCAAATTCGGACAGCCGGATAAGTGGAGCGGCTGGGGCCTGAGCCAGCGATAATGCTGGCAAAGGAACCTGGAAAATGACGAAGAGAACCCGACGGACGCACTCAGCAGCGTTCAAGGCGAAAGTGGCGCTGGCTGCAGTCAAGGGCGAGCGAACGCTGGCCGAATTGGCACAGCAGTTCGATGTGCACCCGAACCAGATCACGGAATGGAAACGGCAATTGCAGGAGCGTGCAGCCGACGTGTTCGGCACGGCGGGCACTGTTTCGAGCGAGCCGCCGGTAGACGTGAAGACCCTGCACGCCAAGATTGGGCAGCTGTCTCTGGAAAATGATTTTTTAAGCAGCGCGCTCACCAAGGCGGGATTGCTGAGCGCAAAGCGATGATAGACCGTAGCCATGCGTTGCCGGTGTCGCAGCAAGTCCGACTGATCGGTATCGCCAGATCGAGTGCGTATTACCAGCCTCAACCGGTGAGCGACGCCGATAATCGATTGATGCGCCGCTGGAGTTGACCCGGTTTCGTGGACACCTATCCTTTGGAACAGGAGGTGCCTGCCATGGGAAAGCACCACAACCCCTACGCGCCGGAATTCCGGGCGCAGATGGTCGAGTTAGTCAAAGCCGGCCG
>NZ_JAAAYE010000080.1 GCF_013282575.1 Paraburkholderia sp. NMBU_R16 | reverse complement strand
GAGCCTCAGACCATCAGAAATCCCTGAAATGAGGCCCAGATTTCCATATCCCGAAAAATCGACTGGCTCGACGAGCCGACGAAAGGTACGCGCTCGCTGACGAGGGGTATTTCAGCAAGCTGCTAGCTTGAGAGATCGGTCATTCAGCGCGATAGCGGGCATTGCATGTTGCATAACCCACTTGCCATTCTTGATCGCCAGGTCGCCTCGTTTTCCAGTATTCGGGATTTTCATTTCCCGTATATTGTCCGAATGGACGTTACCCTTTCATTGGCCCGCCGTCTGCGCGATCTGCGTCGTGAGCGAGGTCTCTCACTGGAAAGCCTGGCTGAACGCAGTGGCGTCAGCCGGTCGAACATCTCGCTGATCGAGCGAGGCGAAAGCAGTCCCACAGCCGTTGTGCTCGACAAGCTTGCCACCGCGCTCGGCGTGGCGTTGCCTGACCTGTTCGCACCACCTGCCGAGTCAGACGATCCGCCGTCTCCGCTCGCACGGGCGGTGGAGCATTCGGTATGGACAGATCCGGATTCCGGATACACGCGCCGCAGCCTGTCGCCCGCGGTCCGATCGCCCATCCAGTTGGTCGAGGTGCATTTTCCGGCCGGAAAGCGCGTGGCTTACGATACCGGTCCCCGGGAAGGCGAGTTCTACCAGCAGATATGGATGATTGACGGCAGCATGGAAACCACGGTCGACGGGACGGTTTGGCGACTCGACGCCGGAGATTGCCTCGCTATGAAGCTTGACTGTCCGCTGACCTATCGAAACCCCACGCGCCAGCCGGCGCATTACCTGGTGTCGCTTACGAGCTTGGCGTTCGTGCCGGACAGGGGCCGCCGATGAGCGATACGCTGATCATCCGGCGCGTCACGCCCGATGACGTAGACGCCTGTGTCGAGCCGTTGGCTGATGTGTTGATCGACTGTGTCGAAGGGGGCGCGTCAGTCAGCTTCATGTCCCCGTTGTCGCGCGAAACGGCGCTCGGTTTTTGGCGCGGCGTGGCCGAGGGCGTGCGGCACGGCGAGCGCGCGCTGCTGGTTGCAGAAGACAGCGCCAACTCCATAGTCGGCACCGTTCAGCTTGTGCTGGCTCTACCCGAGAATCAGCCGCATCGGGCTGACGTCGCCAAGATGCTCGTGCGACGCGATGCGCGTCGGCGCGGCGTGGCGCAGCGTCTAATGGCGGAAGTCGATGCGGTGGCGCGCGATGAGGGGCGTGTCGTGCTGGTGCTCGATACAGTCACAGGAGGTGAGGCCGAACGGCTTTACCAGCGTGCCGGATGGACGCGAGTCGGCGACGTGCCCGGCTACGCGCTGATGCCGGACGGCGCGCTCTGCTCGACGACCTTCTATTATCGGCATTTGACGTAGCCCGATCGACCATTCCTCCCGACTGCTTTCACTGCCGGGGTGGGGGTGTGCGATTACAAACGCCGCCGTTGTGTGAGCGGAGCGTGCTCGATCGCCGTCGTTCAGTCAAGATGGCGGCACCGGGATATTAGACATTGTCTAATATCGGCCTCCCACAGGCGAAGAAAAAAGGGCCTAGCATCGCTGCTAAGCCCTTCATAATGCTGGTGGCGAATCAGGGACTCGAACCCCGGACCTGCGGATTATGATTCCGTCGCTCTAACCGACTGAGCTAATTCGCCGAAAGAAGGAGGATTATCGTCACGACGGGCGGCGCTGTCAAGTGCTGGAATTCATCCGTGTCCACCGCTTGCAACCCCACCCGCCGTTGGTCTCCGTCGCTCCCCGCCTCAGTCTCGGGAATAGATATTGGAGTCTTTCGTCTCCTTGACGAACAGCATCCCGATCACGAACGTGATCAACGCTACCGCCACCGGATACCAGAGCCCCGAGTAGATATCGCCCCGCGTCGCGACGATCGCGAACGCCGTCGCCGGCAGGAAGCCGCCGAACCAGCCGTTGCCGATGTGATACGGCAGCGACATCGAGGTATAGCGAATCCGCGTCGGGAACATCTCCACCAGCATCGCCGCGATCGGACCGTACACCATTGTCACGTAGATCACGAGCAGCGTCAGGATCACCACCGTCATCGGCCAGTTCAACTGCGACGGATCGGCCTTCGCCGGGTACCCCGCACCCTTGAGCGTCGAGGCCAGCGTCTTCGTGAACGCCGCGCCTTTCGCTTTCGCGTCGGGCGCCTTGCCGTCATAGGACTCCAGCACCGCATCGCCGACCTTCACCTGGGCGATGGTGCCCGCGGGCGCCGCAACGTTCGAGTAGTTCAAGCCCGCTTTCGCCAACGCGCTCTTCGCGATGTCGCAGGAGCTCGTGAAGCTCGCGGTGCCGACCGGGTTGAACTGGAACGAGCACTCGTCCGGATTGGCCACGACGACGATGGGCGATTTTTGCGTCGCCGCTTCCAAAGCCGGGTTGGCAAAGTGCGTGAGTGCCTTGAACAGCGGGAAATAGGTCAGTGCGGCAATCAGGCAGCCGGCCATGATGATCGGTTTGCGGCCGATTCGATCCGACAGCGAACCGAAGAACACGAAAAACGGCGTGCCGATCAACAACGCCAGCGCGATCAGGATATTGGCGCTCGCGCCATCGACCTTGAGCGTCTGCGTCAGGAAAAAGAGCGCATAGAACTGGCCCGTGTACCACACCACGGCCTGGCCGGCCGTCAGCCCGATGAGCGCGAGAATCACGATCTTCAGGTTCTTCCACTGGCCGAATGCCTCGGTGAGCGGTGCCTTCGAAGTCTTGCCCTCAGCCTTGATCCGGAGGAACGCCGGCGATTCGCTCAGTTGCAACCGGATCCAGACCGACACGGCCAGCAGGATCAGCGATGCGATGAACGGAACGCGCCAGCCCCAGTTCGCGAACGACTCTTCGCCGATGGACGTGCGAATGCCGAGAATCACGAGCAGCGAGAGGAACAGGCCGAGCGTGGCCGTCGTCTGGATCCACGACGTGTAGTAGCCGCGCCGGTTGGCCGGTGCATGTTCGGCGACATAGGTTGCCGCGCCGCCGTATTCGCCGCCGAGTGCGAGGCCCTGCAAAAGCCGCATCGCGATGAAGATCACCGGAGACGCAAATCCTATCGACGCATATCCCGGCAATAGGCCGACCACGAACGTCGATAGACCCATGATCACGATCGTGATCAAGAACGTGTGCTTGCGGCCGACGAGATCGCCGAGCCGACCGAACACGAGCGCGCCGAATGGGCGCACGGCAAAGCCGGCCGCGAAACCGAGCAACGTAAAGATGAAGCCGGCCGTGGGATTGACGCCCGCGAAAAAGCTCTTGCTGATATAGACGGCGAGCGAGCCCGCCAGGTAGAAGTCGTACCACTCGAAAACAGTGCCGAGCGACGACGCGAAAATCACCCTCTTTTCGTCGGCGCTCATCGGCGCGTGCGAAATGTGCCCGCCTACCGTTGCCATGTGTGTCTCCTCATATTGGACAGCAGTTCCACATGTCCAAATTTGGGACACACGGCTGCTTGCGGTCGATTATTGGGAGGCAAACTTACGTCGGACTGACGCGAGGACCGGCTGCTGGTTTACGCCTACGCCAATCGGGTTTTAGGGGATCGTCGAGTATTTGTCATGAACGTCGCTCAAATTCGCCTAAAACGCCTCTGCGAATGACGGGCTGACGGCGGGCCGACGACGTGCCTGGAATCGGGCCAGCAAGATTCAGGGTAAATCCGGGGGCGCTTCGATGAGCGGCAGACTGATTCGCACCAGCGTGCCCGCGAGGCGGGGCGAGGTTTGGTAGACGTGGTCGTCGATCGTCAGCGTGCCTCCGTGCATCGTCGAAATTTCCCGCACGATGGCCAGTCCGAGCCCGCTTCCGTCGCCTTCGCGTCCGAGAATCCGATAGAACCGCTCGACGACTTTCGGTCGTTCCGCGGGGGCGATGCCGGGTCCCGTGTCCTCGACTTCGAGATGAACCAACCGCTTGTCGCGCTCGAGCACCACGCGCACGGTGATGCGCCCGCCAGTTGGGGTATAGCGAATGGCGTTATCGATCACGTTCGAAAGCATCTCGCGAAGCATGACGGCATTGCCGGCCACCATGGCGGGCGGATCGCGGCCCTCCTCGGGGCCCTCGTAGCCGAGATCCATCTGTTTGGCCAGCGCGGCGCGTACCCAGTCGCGCACAGCCAATCGTGCGAGATGCGCAATCTCGATGGGCGCGAAGATTTGCCCCGACATGCGATTTTCGGCGCGCGCGAGGGCGAGCAACTGAGTCACCAGCCGCGCCGCCTGGTCGGAACTTGCCGCGATCTGTTCGAGCGACAGACGTACCTCGGGCGATACATCCTGCCGCAATGCCAGCTCGGCTTGCGTGTGGAGGCCGGCAAGCGGCGTTTTCATCTGATGGGCCGCATCCGCGATGAAGCGCTTTTGCAGATCGATGTTTTGCGCGAGGCGCGTGAGCAGATCGTTGAACGAGGTGACGAGCGGCTCGATCTCGGGCGGCGCGCGCTGTGCTTCGAGGGGCGACAAATCGTCGGGCCGGCGCGCGCGCAAATTGGCCTGCAGCGCCGTCAGCGGCGCAAGCCCGCGCGAAAGGCCGAACCATACCAACACGATCGCAAGCGGCAGAATCACGAACTGCGGCAGGATTACGCCCTTGATGATGTCGTTGGCAAGTGCGCTGCGCTTGTCGAACGTTTCACCGACTTGCACGAGTACGGTTTGCCCGGCCGGAGAGACCGGCAATTCGACGCTCGTATAGGCGATACGGATATCGTTGCCGTGTAAGATTGCGTCGCGGAATTCGACGATGCCGGGCTGAGGGCGATCGTCATCGGCCGGCTGCGGCATATCGGGCACGCCGGCAACGAGTTCGCCGCGTGTGCCGAGCACCTGATAGAAAACCTTGTCGGTGTTGTCGCCATTCAGAAAGTCGCGCGCGGCGGCGGGCAGCGAGAGTTCCGCCACGCCGCCCACCGGATGGATCTGGCGCGCGAGCACATAGGCATCGGTCTCGAGTGCGCGATCGAACGGACCGTTGGCGATCGTCTTTGCCACGAGGTAAGTCACTGCGATGCTCATCGGCCAGAGCAGCAACAGCGGCGCGAGCATCCAGTCGAGAATCTCCCCGAAAAGCGAGCGCGGTCGCTCCGGCCCGCCCGCATCGGCTTCGTCGGGCGGTGCGTACGGATTGGCGGCCTCGGGCCGCTTCTCAGGCGTGCTATCGGCCGTCTTGCTCGCTGCCGCGGAGGCGTCGTGCGAGCCCGCCGAGGGTGCCGGGCGCGAGCGCGGTGGCGCGCCGTCGTCCTGTGTCGAGACGCGCGAACCCATTACATGCCTACTTGGATGCAGGTTTTGCGGCGGAATCGGTCGCACGGGGCGCAGTGGCGGCGGCAGTAGCGCCATCGCCGGTGCTCTGGGGCGGCGCGTCGGCTGCCGGTCCGTTCGAGCTCGCGGCGGGCTTTTCGAGGCAATAGCCGAGCCCTCGCACCGTGATGATGCGCACGCCGCTCGGCTCGATCTTTTTGCGCAGACGATGCACGTACACTTCGATCGCGTTGTTGCTGACTTCCTCGCCCCACTCGCACAGATGATCGACGAGCTGTTCCTTCGAAACGAGCCGCCCGATCCGCTGCAGCAATATCTCCAGCACGCCGAGTTCGCGCGCGGAAAGATCGACCACCTGATCGCTCACATAGGCGATGCGCCCGACCTGATCGAACGCGAGCGAGCCGTGGCGGATGACGGTCGGCCCGCCGCCCGTGCCGCGGCGCGTCAGGGCGCGTACGCGCGCTTCGAGTTCGTTCAGATGAAAAGGCTTGGCCATGTAGTCGTCGGCGCCGAGATCGAGTCCCTTCACGCGCTCGTCGACGCTATCCGCGGCCGTCAGAATCAGTACGGGCAGGCTCGAATTGCGCGCGCGCAGACGGCGCAGCACTTCCAGCCCCGACATGCGCGGCAATCCCAGATCGAGAATCAGCAGATCGAACGTCTGCATCGAAAGTGCGGCGTCGGCCTCGCTGCCGCCCTTGACGTGATCGACGGCATAGCCCGATTGGCGGAGTGATCTAACGAGGCCGTCCGCGAGTATGCTGTCGTCTTCGGCAATGAGTATTCGCATGATGCGCCGGCTTGCCGGCTCGTCGGCGTCGAGCCCGACAGGCCGCTGTCTCCAATGTATTTCGAGGTCTCGCCGCGGCCGGAGCAACCGAAAGTTGCGCCGTGCTTGCTGCCCGGCTCGTTGCCGCCATGCAAATCCGCGTTGTACCGGGCTTGCAAAGAACCCTGTTTTTTTATACAGTACTTGCGTTTCGTGCGCCGGCCATTAACGGGGCTTACCCGGGGCTTACCCCCCGGGCGCTTACCCTGCGGCCCGCCCGCCACAGACGCCGCTCATCATAGCAAAGGACGATTCATGGAAGAAAGCAAGAAAGGCTCGGCTGGACTGACGGCTGAAAAGAGCAAGGCGCTGGCTGCCGCGCTCGCGCAGATCGAAAAGCAGTTCGGCAAAGGGTCGGTCATGCGGCTCGGCGATGGCGAAGTGGCCGAAGACATCCAGGTGGTCTCCACGGGCTCGCTCGGCCTCGATATCGCGCTCGGTGTCGGCGGCCTGCCGCGTGGGCGTGTGGTCGAGATCTACGGTCCCGAATCGTCGGGCAAGACGACGCTGACGCTGCAAGTCATTGCCGAGATGCAAAAGCTCGGCGGCACGGCGGCGTTCATCGATGCCGAGCACGCGCTCGATATCCAATATGCGGCGAAGCTCGGCGTGAACGTGAACGATCTGCTCGTGTCGCAGCCCGACACGGGCGAGCAGGCGCTTGAAATTGCCGATGCGCTCGTACGCTCGGGCTCGATCGACATGATCGTGATCGATTCGGTCGCGGCGCTCGTGCCGAAGGCGGAAATCGAAGGCGAGATGGGCGATTCGCTGCCGGGCCTGCAGGCGCGCCTGATGTCGCAGGCGCTGCGCAAGCTCACGGGCACGATCAAGCGTACCAATTGCCTCGTGATCTTCATCAACCAGATTCGTATGAAGATCGGCGTGATGTTCGGCAACCCCGAAACCACCACGGGCGGCAATGCGCTCAAGTTCTATGCTTCGGTGCGGCTCGACATCCGCCGTATCGGTTCGATCAAGAAGAACGACGAAGTCATTGGCAACGAGACTCGCGTGAAGGTGGTCAAGAACAAGGTCTCGCCGCCGTTCCGCGAAGCGATTTTCGACATCCTGTATGGCGAGGGTATTTCGCGCCAGGGCGAGATCATCGATCTCGGCGTACAAGCGAAGATCGTCGACAAGGCCGGCGCCTGGTACAGCTACAGCGGTGAGCGCATCGGCCAGGGCAAGGACAACGCGCGCGAATTCCTGCGCGAGAATCCCGATATCGCACGCGAAATCGAAAACCGCATCCGTGAGTCGCTGGGCGTGAATGCCATGCCGCCGGCGGCCGATGCAGGCGTCGAAGTAGCCGGCGAAGAGGAGTAAGCGCCGCGTGATGCGCAAGGTCCGCGCTGCATCGGATACCGCCGGTACCGCCGCGCGCGGACAGCGCTCGCTTCGGGCGCGCGCCCTCGATTACCTGTCGAGGCGCGAATACAGCCGTGTCGAGTTGTCGCGCAAATTGTCTCAGTTTGCCGAACCCGAGGAATCGGTCGAGGCGCTCGTCGAGTCACTCGAGCGCGAGGGCTGGCTGTCCGATGCGCGGTTCGTCGAAAGCGTCGTACATCGGCGCGCTCAGCGGATGGGCATGACGCGCATCGTAAGCGAATTGCGCCAGCATGCCGTTGACGATGCGCTCGTCGATGCGGTTAGCACAAAGCTTCGCGAAACTGAACTCGCTCGCGCCTTGGCGGTCTGGCGCAAGAAATTCGGTACGCTCCCGCAAACGCCTGCCGAGCGCGCGAAACAAGCGCGCTTTTTGGCGATGCGCGGATTTTCACAGGCTATCGCCATGCAGATTCTCAAGGGCGAAGGCGTGCCTGACGACTCGAGCGACTGGAGCGACGGCTAGTCACGATCGCATCGCGCAGCCATTCGTGACGAGGTTCCTGGGCGCCCCCGGGGGGCTCGACGCTCGGGCCAGCCAGCGTTCCGAGCGATGGTTCCCACTATGCTAAAATCTTCCGGTTTCCTCGCCAGCCGTCTTCCCTCCCATGCCGCTTTCACCGCCCGTGTCCCGCCCGTTGCGCTGTCATTCACGCGCGATTCGAGCGGAAGCCTTCGGGCGCGAGGATGGCCTCCGGGACATCGGGACGCGTCTGACCGACCACCCGCCTCGTGACGAGGCGAATAGGGTGCAGTGCCCCTGTCCCCTCGAAGTTCCCCCTCTCGCCTACCGCGCCCGCGTCGGGCTCAAATTCCCCGATTACTTTTGCCGCCGCTCGATACGTCACTTGCCTGCACAGGCTTGGGCGTGCATGGCGCAGCGAGGCGAAGGTGGTACGCGCGCAGATACGGACGAGGCCGGCACGACCGGTGCCAGGGCAGCCAGCGATTACGAAGTTCAATCCAACTCTTAGACTGAAGGGAATCACGCATGAAGATTCACGAGTACCAGGGTAAGGAAATCCTGCGGAAATTCGGCGTCGCGGTACCGCGCGGCAAGCCCGTGTTTTCTGTGGATGACGCGGTGAAAGCCGCCGAGGAGCTCGGTGGCCCGGTCTGGGTCGTCAAGGCGCAGATTCACGCGGGCGGCCGCGGCAAGGGCGGCGGCGTGAAGGTCGCGAAGTCGCTCGAGCAGGTCCGCGAGTACGCGAATCAGATCCTCGGCATGCAGCTCGTCACGCATCAGACCAGCGCGGAAGGCCAGAAGGTCAACCGTCTGCTGATCGAAGAAGGCGCGGACATCAAGAAGGAGCTGTATGTCGGCCTCGTGATCGACCGCGTTTCGCAAAAGGTCGTCGTCATGGGTTCGAGCGAAGGCGGCATGGACATCGAGGAAGTCGCCGCGAAGACGCCCGAGGCCATCCACAAGGTTGCCGTCGATCCGGCGACGGGCCTCGCGGATGCGCAGGCGGACGAGCTCGCGAAGAAGATCGGTGTGCCGGACGCATCGGTACCGCAAGCGCGCGCGATCCTGCAGGGTCTTTACAAGGCGTTCTGGGAAACGGATGCGTCGCTTGCCGAAATCAACCCGTTGATTCTGACGGGCGACGGCAAGGTGATCGCGCTCGACGCCAAGTTCAACTTCGATTCGAACGCGCTCTTCCGTCACCCCGAGATCGTCGCCTACCGCGATCTCGATGAAGAAGATCCGGCCGAAGTCGAAGCCTCGAAGTTCGATCTCGCCTACATCTCGCTCGACGGCAACATCGGCTGTCTCGTGAACGGTGCCGGCCTGGCGATGGCGACGATGGACACCATCAAACTGTTCGGCGGCGAACCGGCCAACTTCCTCGACGTTGGCGGCGGCGCCACGACCGAGAAGGTCACCGAAGCGTTCAAGCTGATGCTGAAGAACCCGGGCCTGAAGGCCATCCTCGTCAACATCTTCGGCGGCATCATGCGCTGCGATGTGATCGCCGAAGGCGTCATTGCCGCGTCGAAAGCCGTGCATCTGCAAGTGCCGCTCGTCGTGCGCATGAAGGGCACGAACGAGGACCTCGGCAAGAAGATGCTCGCCGATTCGGGACTGCCGATCATTTCGGCGGACAGCATGGAAGAGGCTGCGCAGAAGGTCGTCGCGGCTGCCGAAGGCAAGGCGTAAGCGCCGCCTCGAAGCCACCGGATACGAACAGAGGTCAATACATGTCGATTCTGATCAACAAAGACACGAAGGTCATCACACAAGGCATCACCGGCAAGACCGGGCAGTTCCATACGCGCGCATGCCGTGAATACGCGAACGGCCGCGAGGCATTCGTCGCGGGTGTGAATCCGAAGAAGGCCGGCGAGGATTTCGAAGGCATTCCGATCTACGCGAGCGTGAAGGAAGCGAAGGCTGAAACGGGCGCGACGGTCTCGGTCATCTATGTGCCGCCGGCGGGTGCCGCGGCGGCGATCTGGGAAGCGGTGGAAGCCGATCTCGATCTCGCGATCTGCATCACGGAAGGCATTCCCGTGCGCGACATGATCGAGATCAAGGACCGCATGCGTCGCGAAAACCGCAAGACGCTGCTGCTCGGGCCGAACTGCCCGGGCACGATCACGCCCGACGAACTGAAGATCGGCATCATGCCGGGCCATATTCACCGGAAGGGGCGCATCGGCGTCGTGTCGCGTTCGGGCACGTTGACCTATGAAGCAGTGGGTCAGTTGACGGCGCTCGGCCTGGGTCAATCGTCGGCGGTCGGTATCGGCGGCGATCCGATCAACGGGTTGAAGCACATCGACGTCATGAAGATGTTCAACGACGATCCCGACACGGACGCCGTCATCATGATCGGCGAGATCGGCGGTCCGGACGAAGCGAACGCAGCGTACTGGATCAAAGACAATATGAAAAAGCCCGTCGTCGGCTTCATCGCCGGTGTGACGGCGCCTCCGGGCAAGCGCATGGGCCATGCTGGCGCGCTGATTTCGGGCGGTGCCGATACGGCCGAGGCAAAGCTCGAAATCATGGAAGCTTGCGGTATCAAGGTCACGAAGAATCCGTCGGAGATGGGGCGCTTGCTGAAGTCCATTCTCTGAGGCTGCTTCGTTCGAACGCGTCGCTGTGGCGGGCATTGCCGAGCCGCACGATGCGCGCGACGGCACCTTATCGTCGGTATTTTTGGTATTCTTGCGAAATTCGTTCGTAAGCTTTCCGATAGCCGACAGGAAGCGAGGAAGCGCGGGTGGCTTCCTCGTTTTTTTTGCCCTACCAGCGTCAATCCCAGGTTGTGCTTCGGCATTTACCGGTGCCGCACAAACCTACCGACATCGTCCGTCCCAGGAATACCCTTTGCACCTATGCTCGATTCCATGATCGATTTTTTCTCGACGCTCCATTGGGGCGCCGTCATCCAGATTGTCATCATCGATATCCTGCTCGGCGGCGATAACGCCGTCGTGATCGCGCTCGCGTGCCGTAAGCTGCCTCCGGCGCAGCGTATGCAGGGGGTGCTGTGGGGAACGGCCGGTGCGATCGTGTTGCGCGTCGCGTTGATCGCTTTTGCCGTCGTGCTGCTCGATGTGCCGCTGCTCAAGTTTGCGGGTGGCTTGCTGCTGCTCTGGATCGGCGTGCGACTTCTTGCGCCGGCGCACGATGCGCATGAGAACGTCAAACCGGCCGACAAACTCGTCGCGGCCATCAAGACGATCATCATTGCCGATGCGGTCATGAGCCTCGATAACGTCATTGCCATCGCCGGCGCCGCCGAGGCCGCCGATCCCCAACATCGGATCGCCCTCGTTATTTTCGGGCTCATCGTCAGCATTCCGCTCATCGTCTGGGGCAGCACGCTCGTGCTGAAATTGCTCGATCGTTTCCCGGTCATCGTGACGATCGGCGCCGCGCTGCTCGGCTGGATCGCGGGCGGACTCATCATCAACGATCCGGCGGGCGATCGCTGGCCGCTGCTCGATTCCCCGGCGGCTGAATATGGCGCCAAGATCGCGGGCGCGTTGATGGTCGTCATCGTCGGCTATGCGCTCAAACGGCGCATGCGGCGGCGAGAGCACGAGAGCCCGAGCCGTTAGCCGTAGGTCGTTAGCCGTTCGGACGACTGCCGCGCGGCGGGCGCGCTGGCTATGCTCCCAACCGTTGTCCGCTCGATTCGAGCGGACCTTCGGTTCGAGGAGAAATGCCGATGCCCACCATCCGTTTTCGGATTGTTCCACTGCATGCCGTGTTGTCGCGCGTCTGGCGCGTTCCCTGCTCGCGCGGCGGATTCACGCTGATCGAGCTCATGATTGCGCTTGCAATCGTGGGCGTCGTGGCGGCCTATGCGGTTCCGGCCTATCAGGACTATCTGGCACGCAGCCGCGTCGGTGAAGGGTTGTCGCTTGCTTCAGTTGCGAGGCTTGCGGTTGCGGAGAATGCAGCGCTCGGTAACGCGCTCGATAGCGGCTATCTTTCGCCACCCGCGACGCGCAACGTCGAATCCATCCACATCGACGACGAGAGCGGCCAGGTATCGATCCGCTACACCGCGCGCATCGCGCCGGCCGGCAAAGAGACGCTCGTCCTCGTGCCTTCGACGCCTGACGATCCCGCGTCCCCCACAGCCCGCGTCGCGCTGTCGAAAGGCGTCATGCAAGCCGGTGCGCTGAGCTGGGAATGCTTTGCGAGCGGTAAGGATGCGTCGTCGCTGCCCGCGCCGGGTTCGGGGCCCATGCCGCTCGATGCGGCCACATTGCCCCCTTCCGTTGCACCACCGGAGTGCCGCGCGTAAAAAAAGAAAGAAAATTATCTCGCCGGGCAACTGTTGGGTGATGCGGGCACGCATCGGTCGCGCACAGCGAAAGGAATTTTTTGTATAGTGCGCCGATTGCCGATGCCCCCGTTCCTCATGACTTCTTCGTTCGCCCGTACTTTTTCGTTTGCGCTGTTGGCACTTGCGGTATTGCTTCCTTACGCGGTGACCAACCACACCTACCCGATTCCGACGTTTTATTCCGAGTTCACGGCGCTCACGCTTTACCTGCTTGTCGGTGCGGCCGTGATCTGGCTCGCGCTCTGCGCGCGGCCCCGGCCCGCGTTTGGCACCCCGACCGTCGCGCTGGTGCCGCTTGCGTTCGGAGCGGTGCTGATCGCGCAAACCTTCTTGCTGCCGCTTGCGCAACCGTCGATGAACTGGCTGGGTGCCGGCTTTCTGCTCGCCGCGTTCATGGCGACGCATACGGGATTCGCATTCGCGCGGGCCGGTCTGTCAGAGGACATATTGCGCTGGATGGCATGGGCGCTCGTGATCGGCGGACTCTTTGCGGTGTTCTGCCAAGTCGTGCAGCTGCTTCATCTCGAGACGCGGTTCGCACCGTTCGTCGTGGCCTACAACGTGACCATCGAGCGGCGGCCGTTCGGCAACATGGCGCAAGCCAATCACCTCGCGACGGTCATTGCATTCGCGCTGGCCGCGGCGATGTTTCTCGTTCAGACGCGCAGGCTCAACCCGCTGCTATGGGGCGTCGTTTCTGCGATTTACGTGCTCGGCCAGGCGTTGACAGTCTCGCGCGGTCCTTGGCTGCAAACCGGTGTAATCGTGGTGGCCGGGTTCTGGATGGCGATCGCCATTGCGCGGCGCGAAGGGGGGCGCGGTCATGCACGCGAGTGGGTGATGCCATTTGCGCTCATCGCGATTTTTATCGGCGTGAACATCGGGGTGCGCTGGGCCAACGCCGCCTATCACCTCGATCTCGACGTCTCTGCGGCGCATCGGTTTCAGGACAAGGGGCAATTCGTGTTGCGCCTTGCGATGTGGAAGTACGGATGGACGATGTTCCGGGGCCATCCGTGGCTCGGTGTCGGGTGGGGAGAGTTTCCGCGTTTTCAGTTCGAACTCGTCAAGCTGTTGGGCGATGTGGAGATCGCCAATAATTCGCACGACATCTTTATCGATCTGCTGGCCAAAACGGGCATCGTTGGGCTTGGCGTGCTGCTAATCGGCCTCATCGCGTGGCTGTTGCGCGTATTGCTTGCACCTCATACGGCGGCGCGCGTCTTCGGTCTTGCCTTGATCGGCGTGCTGATGATGCATGCACTGGTCGAGTACCCGCAGCAATACATGTTTTTTCTGCTGCCGGCGATGTTTGTCTTCGGCGTTCTCGAAACGAAGCCGCTCGGATTCGTGCCGCCGCGCGTCTCGCTCGTGCTGCATGGCCTCATCGTCGCGGTGGGCCTTGCGGCGTTGCTACCGATCTACCGCGATTACGCGCGTGCGGAGGTGCTGTATTACGGAGCCCATCCTGCGGAGCAATACAGTGCCGACCCGTCGCGGCTTTTCTCGGCGTGGGGCGACTATGGCATGGCCACGTTGTTGCCGATCGACAGTCACGATTTGATGGCCAAGCTCGCGATGCATCGCAAAGCCATCGCGCTGTTGCCGGGCGAGACGGTATTGCGGCGATACGCGGTCCTGCAGGCGCTGGACGGACGCGAGGCCGATGCCTTGGATACGGTGGAGCGTCTCAAGATATTTGCCGGCGTGCTGCGCGATTGGCCGGGGCAGCTTTCGGCGCTCTATGACCTGTGCGACGACGTGCCGAAGCTCGCTGCGTTCAAAGCCGAACTGGTCAAGCGCTATGGCGTGGCGGCGCACTCGGATGGCGAGGATACCGAGGATGAGTGATTGCGCTCAGGCTGCGGGCTGGCAGTACTCGCAGGTTGTGGGCGAACAATAGCTCGGGCATGATAGGACGGAACTCAGGCCTTGCGATTTCCGTCGGCCGGCGGTGAACAACATTGCCGGGTAAGTACTTCAACGTGTTTCACTCGTTTGGAGAGGCTATTCATGTACAGAGTCTTCTTGCCGGTCGCTTTTGGCGCTCTTCTGGCGTCGTCTATTGCCTTCGGGCAAACGCAAGCGAATGCACCGGCCGCGGCGTCAGGGACCGTGCACGCGATTTGTCGGGACGGGACGCCGTACTCGGGCGCCACGCTGAAGGGCGCTTGCCGCGGGCACGGTGGCATCGATCGTAATGCGTCATCGAAGGGGGCGAAGGCGGCCGCACCGGCGGCAGCCACGCCGATGACTTCGGCGCCGTCTCCTGTTGCAGGCGGAGGGGCAGGGAAGGTCTGGGTCAATACCCCGACGAACGTCTATCACTGCCCGGGCGACAGGTACTACGGGAAGACCAAGAACGGTACGTATATGACGGAGGCGGAAGCCAAGGCCAAGGGTGCCCGCCCCGATCATGGGAAGGCATGCAAATAGCGGCGATAGCTGGGCGGAGCGGCGATTAAGACTCATAAAGCACGGTCTTAATCCTGCGCCACCCAATGCCCCGACTTCCGGGTCTGTCAGTAATTTCGTGTTCAAGGCATATGATGCTCCCCAGGAGAAAATATGCCTCGCAAACCCAAGACCCCACCGGTAGACCTGCCGGCGATTCCCGCCGAGCTGCTTGAGCAGTTCGGCAA
>NZ_JAAAYE010000079.1 GCF_013282575.1 Paraburkholderia sp. NMBU_R16 | reverse complement strand
TGCCGGCGCAGGCGGTGCTGGCGCAGGCGCAGGCGGTCACGGCGGCGGTCACGGTGGCGGCGGTCATGGTGGCGGCTCAAGGTGATCGGTCGCATTGTTTTGAGCCGCCCTTTGCGTGAAAGACGCAGATCAAGGCGGATACCGCAGGGGATTGTCGGCGCGCCCATCTTTTTCCATTTGATGAGCACCGCTGTGACAGAGTTGGAAGCCTATCCCGGCAGCGGCAACGCACGCCCGAATCGAGCGTTGCCGGCAACTCCCGCGACGCTAGTGCGAGAACCCCGACGCAGTTTCGCTGAGACTCTTGCCTTTTGTCTCAGGGGCAAGCCATTGGGACACACCGGCACCGACTGCCGCGATGCCGGCCGCGATCAGGATGGTCACCGAAGGCCCGAGATTGGTCATCGACCAGGGCATCAGGAACGTGCCGAGCCCGGCCCCGATCCTGCTGAAGGCGGCGGCAAAGCCCGTCCCGATCCCGCGGATTTCAGTCGGGAATACCTCGCCAGGATAGATACAAGTCAGCGTCCCGCAGCCCGCGTTGAAGAACGAGAAAGCGAGGAACAGTCCCAGCACGACCGCCCCAGGCGCATTCGCCCATATGCCGAGAATCGCGAGGATCACGGTGATGATCCACTGCGGCGGTACCGTCAAAACACGGCGACCCGCCTTGTCGATCATCAGGACCGTGGCAACACTGCCGGCCAGCGCAACTGCGGATAGCCCGACCCCTCCGGCGAGCCCGCCGCCGAGACCGAATTTCTGCAGCACGCTGTCGGCGAATGTGGCGATCGCGAAATACGGCGTGACGACGCAAAAAAAGAACATCGACACGAACAGCGTGACTCGCCAATACCGGCGCGAGAAGAGCATCCCGAAACCTCCTCCCGAGTGAACGATCTCGTGTTCGACGTCGGCCATGTCGGACGCGCTGTTCATATATCGGCGCGCGACGGAACGGGCCTGCTCGATACGGCTCTTACTCCACAGCCAGCGCGGCGATTCGGGCATGCCGATTCGGCCAAGAAACAAGGCTATCGCAATGTATGTGCTGGTACCGAGGATGTTCCGCCATCCGAGGTGGGTATACCGATCGAGCAGATAACCCACGACGAAGGCGAACATGAATCCGGCGTACCAGGCGATGAGGGTCAAGCCCATCAGCCGCCCTCGGATTCGGGATGGGGAGAATTCCGACAGCAGCGGCCAACCGACGGAATATTCCGCACCGATCGCGATACCCATCAGCAGTCGCACGAGGAATAGTTGCAACGGTGACGTAATGAAGAACTGCATGGAGCCAACGAAGAATTGCATGAACGACGCGATCACGAACAAGCCCATGTCGAGCAGGAACAGCGGTTTGCGGCCGAACTTGTCTCCAGCCCATCCGCCCAGCGGCGAACCGATGAGAATTCCGAACAACGCGCCGGCCGCGATCAGCCCTTCCCAGACCGGCGATATGGCGAGCTCGGCGGTCATTTTTCCGGACACGGGGCCGACGATCCCGAGGATATAGCCGTCCAGAAACGTACCGCCGGTCAGAACAATGATCATCCTGATCATGAAGCGTCGTTTGAACGCTGAGGACGTCTCGTCCTCGGGCGCTTCGGCCAGAACAGCAACTCCCTTCTCCAAAGAAGTCATACGTATCTCCTTTTATTACGACATGTACATACCGGCTGGGCGGCGTTGCGTCGAGTCTATGGAGGAGGTGGGAGTCGAGCTTTCACGCTTACGTCTGCAATTCGGCCGTAAACGACACTTGGCGCGTACGCTCAATGTCGTGTCGGGGGAAGACAAATGAACACCCGCGGCGCATGAAGCCGTCTTTTTCATCATGTCTACGGTTCGCTGTCGTGCCCTAACGTTTCCTGGAGGAAGGCGATAAAACTCGCCAGCTTCGGTGGCATGCGTGCATCGGGCAAATGCACGACATGGATGGGCCAGGTCTGCGCCGGCCACTCGGGAAAAAGACGAACGAGCCGACCGGCATCCAGATCTTCCTGCAGCATGACCTGAGGTTGAAAAATCACCCCTAATCCCGCGAGCGCGGCTTCGCGAAGTGCGAGGCCGCCATTGACATCGAGACGGCCACGCACCGCGATGCACTCCACCCCATTGCTGCCGGGACGTCCGAAACGCCATTCGCGTTGAGGTCCAGTCGGGACCATGAAAGCCAGGCAGTTGTGCTGCGCCAGATCGGCCGGTACCTGCGGCTGCCCATGGCGCGCCAGATAGGCCGGTGACGCGCAGGCGATACGCGGCGAATGGGTCAACGGCCGCGCAATCAAGCCCGAGTCCGGCAGAACCCCGGCGCGGATGGCGGCGTCGAAACCTTCCTCCGCCAGATCGACGAAACGATCGCTAAGGGACAGTTCGACCTGAACCTCGGGGTAGCGGTCGAGGTACGCGGCAAGGGCCGGGACGAGGACACGCGTGCCATAGATAACCGGGCAACTCACCCGCAACCGGCCACGCGGCTTGCTCTGCATTTCTCGCGCGTCCAGCTCGGCGGAGTCCACCAGCGCCAGAATCTCGAGGCATCGCGCGTGATAGCGCTTGCCAAGTTCAGTCAGGCTTTGACGCCGCGTCGTGCGATTCAGCAGCCGGCCTGCGAGGCGCCGCTCCAACTCGCGGATATGGTTGCCGACCATCGTGGGCGTCATACCGCTGCCTTCGGCCGCGGCGGTGAAGCTGCCGCGCTCGACCACGCGTGCAAATATCGCCATGCTGCTGAATCGGTCCATTCACAAGTTCTATTAATGAGTGTTCGAAGAAATCCAGTATTTATCAAGTGACGCTAAAGAATAATACTCGCGTCATGGTTTCATTCACAATCCACAGCCAGGACTCACCATGACCATTGCAAGCACGAACCTTCAGCATCAACACGTCGTCCTGCTGGGCGGCACCTCGGGACTCGGCCTCGCCACGGCCGAGGCCGCGCTCGCAGCCGGCGCCTCAGTGAGCGTCGTTTCATCGCGCAGTGAGCGAGTCGCCGAAGCCGTCGCGAGACTCGGCGACCGCGTCAAGGGATACACGGTCGATCTGAGTAACGAGTCCGCCGTGCGCGCGCTGTTCGGGCAACTCGGCGCTTTCGACCATCTGGTCTACAGCGCGGGGGATGCGTTGCGAATCGGGGCGCTCGCCGACATGGACCTCGCTACCGTCCGTCAGATTTTCGAAGTGCGAGTATTCGGCGCAATCGCCGCCGTCAAACATGCGGCGCCATATCTCCGTCCCGGCGGCTCCGTGGTGTTGACCAGCGGTATTGCAAGCTTGCGGCCACAAAACGGCTGGGTGGCGCTGGCCAGCGTCTGCAGCGCGATGGAAGGTCTCACACGTGCACTCGCGGTGGAGTTGGCGCCCATTCGCGTCAACCTTGTGAGTCCCGGTTTGGTGCGCACGCCGCTGTGGGACAACTTGCCGGAATTCGAGCGCGAAGCGCTCTACTCCGCGAGCAGCGCGGCGTTGCCAGTCGGTCGTGTCGGCGAGGCGGAGGACATCGCGCAAACGTACGTCTATTCGATGACCAATCGCTATGCTACGGGACAGACCATGATCGTGGACGGCGGTGGCGTGCTGGTCTGATCAGGAACAGGCTCTAGCCGATGAAAATCGCAGCACTATCGGACATCCACGGCAACCTCGCCGCGCTCGACGCCGTGCTGGCGGATATTCGTGCGGCCGGTGCGGATGTGGTCGTCAATCTCGGCGACATTCTCTCAGGCGCGCTTTATCCAAGAGAAACGGCAGACCGGTTGATGCCTCTTTGCCTGCCCTCTATCCGGGGCAATCACGAAAGACAAGTACTTGCCCGGGATCGCGCCCGCATGGGCCCATCCGACCGATGGGCGCTCGATTGCCTGCGCCCGGATCAACTGGATTGGATCGATGGCTTGCCCAGCACGCTGCCTGTCGGGGAAGACGTTCTCCTGGTCCACGGCACACCCGAAGACGACTTGGCCTACTTCCTGGAAACCGTAACGCCCTCCGAATGCCGGGAAGCGACGTCGGAGGAGGTTGAACTGCGAGCTGGGAATGTGGCTTCGAAGCTGATTCTCTGCGGGCATACCCACTTGCAGCGCGCGCGGACGCTTGACGACGGGCGCTTGATCGTAAATCCAGGCAGTGTCGGCCTTCAGGCTTATGAAGATGATCGACCCTTTCCTCATCGTATGGAAATGGGCTCGCCCCACGCGCGATATGCGTTCGTGACCCGGATCGGATCGAAGTGGACTGTCGAGTTTCGTGCCATTGAATACGACTGGGACGCTGCGTCGGCGACAGCGAAGGCGAACGGCCGGCACGACTGGGCCGTCGCTCTTCGCAGCGGTCGGTGCTGAAACAAGGTACTCACGTCGGAAACCGGCCGGATACCAGACAATCCGCCTCTTCGACAACGAGCTCATGCAGTTGGCGCGGGCCGGCCTACGACGCGGCGATGGCCTCGTTGACGAAGTCGGTGTACTTGCGCAGGGGACGCCCGAGCATGGCTTGCAGGCGACCCGCTGCGCCGTGCGCGCCGTGCATGCCGAACTTCTGAATCCCGGCCATCATCAAGCGCATGTCGTACGCAAGCCAGGACGGGCCGAACGAGGCCATCTGTCCTTCGAAGGCCACCACGTCGTCTCCGCCGTAAGTCACTTCGCGACCGAGCGCGGCACTCCAGATTTTGGCCACCGACTCTCCAGTCAACCGCTCGGGCCCGACCAACTCCAGCGTCACGTGCGGTGACGGCGCGAGCTCGCGGTCCCGGCGCAGCAGTTCGGCGACGGCGATGTCCGCGATATCTCGCGCATCGATCATCGCGACGCCCGTCGAGCCGATCGGCATCGGATAGACGCCGTAATTCTGGATCGTCTGCTGGACCATGCGCTCGTTCTGCATGAAGTAGGCAGGTCGAAGGACGGTCGCCGGAATGTCCAGGCTC
Source organism: Paraburkholderia sp. NMBU_R16 (assembly GCF_013282575.1). Lineage (GTDB taxonomy): Bacteria > Pseudomonadota > Gammaproteobacteria > Burkholderiales > Burkholderiaceae > Trinickia. The sequence goes on along the minus strand of NZ_JAAAYE010000079.1, from coordinate 10,664 downwards.
CCGATCATTCGCTCAACCGTGTACTTGCCGGTGAAATGCGGCACGTTGGTGAACTGGTCAGCGTGGATGACCGACAGGTAGACGACGCGCTCGATGCCAGCCTCGCGAGCCAGGTTCAGCGCGACGAGGGCTTGCGTCACTTCGTCGGGCGTGACGGCGTTCAGCAAAAACAACGTGCGCACCGACGACAGTGCGGCGCGCAATGAGGCCACGTCGGTCAGGTCGCCGACGACTTCCGTGACGCCCGCCGGAAACGACCGCTTTCCGGGCGTGCGGACGAACGCGTTGACCTGGGCGCCGGCGGCGGCCAGACCTTGGACAACGAGGGAACCGATGGTGCCGGTGGCACCGGTGACGAGAATGCTCATGGATATCTCCAGGGGGTATGTGACGAGTTCAGGGATCGGTCGGCGCGAGACGTCCGCGACGACATCGGAGTTGCGATGACGAAAAGATACGTCGTTGCACAAATAAAACGAAGATGCCAGAATCAAGACGCATCGTTTCAAATTTGGAACACCATGGACCTGAACGCATTGACCGACTTCGCGCTCGTCGCAACGAATGGAGGACTGGGAAAGGCGAGCCGTGCGAGCGGGAGATCGAAGGCGACCCTGTCCCGGCGCATCGCGGATCTGGAAGAGCAACTCGGCGTGCGACTCATCGAGCGCGGCGCCCGTGGGCTCAAGCTCACGGAAGCCGGCCAGATGTTGGTGGCGCGCACCGAAGGGCCGATGCACGAGGTGCTTGACGCCATGACTGCGGCCCGCGAGGGCTCGTCGGCACCGCGCGGACGCTTACGTGTCGCTTCCCCGGTGCTGTTCTCCCAGCTTGCGATGGGCCGCATCTCCGCCGCGTTCTGCGCGGCTTATCCCGAGGTCACGTGCGAGGTGGTGGCGGAAGATCGCCTCGTCGATCTCTTCGAAGAGCAGTTCGACGCCGCGATTCGTATCAATCCAGGCCCGGACGGCAGCCTCGTGGGCCGCTGCTTCGCCAAGGACCGGCTGGTGGTCGTCGCCGCGCCCTCCGTGCCTATGCCAACCCGCGGCAAAGTCAGGCCCGTTCCCGCGATCGTTTCCTCGAGCTTTCAAACCGGGAATTGGACGCTGGACGACGGACGCTTGGTTCTCGAGCCGATCCCTAGGCTGATGCTGTCCTCATTCATGATGATTCGCGACGCTGCAATTGCCGGAGCGGGCGTCGCGCTGATGCCGCGGTCCATTGCGTGGAACCAACTGACTCGCGGAGAGTTGGTTCAGTGGGGCACGGTTTCGGGTGCGGATGTGGCCCTCTGGATCTTGCATACCTCGCGACGACTTCCCGCGCCGAAGGTTCGGGCGTTCGTCGACTTCATGTGTGAGCAGTACCCGGAGGGATCTCTCGTACTGAACGGCTAAGCGGTCGCCCAGGCAGAGGAGCGATGGCGGCGAACGGTGTGACTAGCGCTTATCAAAGCAGTCGGAAGCCGCCGTCGCATTCGATGATGGCTCCCGTCATGAAGGTGTTCTCCATCAGAAACTGGAGCGCGTGCGCGACATCTTCCGCGTGACCCACGCGTCCGACCGGCAAGGTTTCAGCTTGTTGACGGAACAGGTCCGCCTTGACGCCGGCGGGGAATTTGTCCCACCACGCTGTATCGACCACGCCTGGCGAAACGGCGTTGACACGCAGTGGTGCAAGTTCACGGGCGAGTGTACCGATCATGCTTTCGAGTGCGCCGTTGATCGCACCCAACCCCGCTGTGCCGGGATTGGCGATGCGACCGGAAATAGAGGTTACGAACGTCAAGCTGCCGTCGCGGCGAAGGGCCGGCAAGCCGGCCTGCGCCGCTTCGAGCTGCGGCCAGAATTTGGCCTCGAACCCGCGACGCAGGGCAGTCAGATCGAGTTCGCTAAACCGGCCGCCACCCTCACCTCCGGACAATGTCAGCACCAGGTGATCGATGGCGCCTACACGGGCGAAGAAACGGTCGAGCGCGGCACGGTCGCTGCAGTCGAGCGCTTCGCCGACGACGTGTCCACGTCCTTCGAGGCCGGCGAGCGCCTTGTCGAGTTTCCCCTGATCACGGCCGACTGCCACGACGTTCGCGTTGGCCGCTGCCAGTCTCGACACCATTGCCAGCCCCATGCCCGATGAGCCGCCCAGCACGACGACTTTCTGATTTTGCCAATTCATATCGCTGCTCCTGTGAATGAGGGAGCCGGCCGACATGCCATCACATCGCATGTTGCGGCGCTCTCCATGGCGATAGAATGCGTGTGAGACGGATATCAATCAAATCGTTCGTTGCGATGGCCAACATCATTGAAAATGATTTCAGGCGTTTCGACTTGAACCTGCTGCTCACCTTTCGCGCACTGTTCGAGGAGCGCAGCGTCACGCGCGCCGCGAAGCGGCTCTTCCTCGGCCAGCCGGCGGTGAGCGGAGGCCTCAAACGGTTGCGTGAGGCGTTCGGCGATGACCTGTTCGTACGCACGTCGCGCGGCATCGCGCCTACCCCGCGTGCGCTCGAACTGATGCGGCAGATCGAGCCATTTCTTCAATCGCTGCACCAGGTGCTCACGCAGCCACCCGTGTTCGATCCGGCGAGCGCGCAGCGCGTGTTTCGCATCGGCTTGAGCGATTCGCTGGAAGTACTCATGACGCCGGAAATCATGGATCGTCTGACCGCCACGGCTCCGGGTGTGAAGCTGATCGCGCGCCCCACCGATTCGACGCGCGCGGCGGCGATGCTCGACGAGGGAGAGATCGAACTCGCGGTCGGGGTTTTCCCCGAAAGTGTGCAATGGCAGCGGCGCCGCCCGCTGTTTCAATGGCGTTTTGTGAGCGTCTACAATCCGCGCCTCGTCAGAACACGCAGCAAACGTCTGTCGATGGTGGAATTCCTGCGACATCGGCATGTGCTGACCTCGTTCAGCGCTGGTCTGCACGGCTTTATCGACGAGCGGCTGGCTTTAGACGGACTCAAGCGCGACGTGGTGTTCTCCAGCGCAAATTTCGCCACGAGTCCGTTCATCGTACGGCGCACGCCCGCGATCGCCACGGTGCCGGACTTCATTGGCCGCGTCTGGCGCGACGCCTTGGACCTGGCGATGAGTCCGCTGCCATTCGATGTGCCGGGCTACGAAGTCTCGCTGATGTGGTCCGCGGCGCGCGATCAGGATCCTGGGCTCGCCTGGCTGGCTGATGTGTTCGCGCACGCGTTCGAAGAGAAAGGGGAAAAACGGACCCGTCTCCGATAAATGTCTTTTGAGCGCTTACAGCACGGCGCCGCTCGCGCCGCTGCGCAGCGATTGCCGATGAGCTCGGTCGTTACCGTTGCACCATGTAGGCTCGATGACTCAGTCAGGCAAGCGGCGCGATGTTCTGGTTCATGCGGAAGAAGTTCGTCGGATCATAGCGGGCTTTGATCTGCTGAAGCCGTCGGTAATTGGGACCGTACGCTGCCGCAATCGGTTCGCCCATCTCATCGTCGTCCAGGTAGTTGACATAGCGACCGTCGGCAAAAAAAGGTCGCATCGCCTCGTAGGTTTCGCGAGCCCAGGCGATGCAGGCACCGGTGTCCGCCGGCTGCATCCATTGGGCGAGCACGAGGAAGTTGTAGCCTTCGCCCCGGTGCGGGAAGGCCGTCTCGGTAGCACTGACCCGGGTAACCGCGCCGTGGAAATGTTCGAGGAGCAGTTGGCCCATTGTCGTCGGGCATCGCGCGAAAGAGGCGATCATCGTATCGATCGCAGCGTCGCTCAACTCCCTGAGAAAGCTGGACTTCCAGTAGTTGAGCGCGCCTTTCGGATAGCTGGCGTCGAGCATGCCGTTGAGTTGCGAATAGGGAATCGGCCCAACGGCATCCAGGATGGGAACGCCGAACTGCTTCAGCGGCCGCATTGCTCTCTCGGCGTCTTCCAACGGCCCACAGTGGCAGGTGACCAGCCCGGCCACCTCAGTGCCTGACCCGTCGGGCGCATGGGTCAACGTTGCGAACAGGGTGTGCTCATCAGGCAACGACCGTGTGCTGTCGCGGAAGAACTCGAGCAAGGCTCGTGAGGATTCGATCGGATGGACGATCGGGCCGCCGGTAATGATCGGTCCAACCGGGTGGAGTTGATACTCGAAGCCCGTGGCGACCCCGAAGTTTCCGCCGCCGCCGCGGAGCGCCCAAAAAAGCTCAGGCTCATGGTGCTTGCTCGCCCTCAGAACCTTGCCGCCCGCCGTGACGAGATCCACCGCCCGCAGATTATCGAGCGCCAGGCCGTACTTGCCCATCAGCCAGCCCACCCCGCCCCCGAGGGTCAGCCCGGCAATGCCCGTGCTCGAAATCACGCCCCCGGTGACGGCCAGGCCGTGCAACTGCGTCTCGCGATTGAGCTCGCCCCAGGTGACGCCGCCTTGCGCCCAAGCCGTTCTGGCCTCCGCATCGACGTGGATGCCTTTCATCGGCGAAAGATCGATCATTACCCCACCGTCGATCGTCGCCCGTCCCGCCACGTTGTGGCCGCCACCGCGAATCGCACCCTCGAGGCCGAGCCTGCGGGTGAGTTCGAGGGCCTCGACAACGTCGGCTACGCCGCGGCACCTCGCGATCAAGGCGGGCCGTTTATCGACGAGACCGTTGTGGACCTTCCTCGCATCCTCATAGCCGGCGTCCAGGGGTTGCAGGAGCTCGCCGCGGAAGGTGCGCCCAAGCTCGGCCGCAGCGTCGGCCAACGATTTGATCGGCAGCATGGTGTCGTCTCCTCGAATTAATTCATTCCAAGTCTTCACTCAAACCGGCCCATGAGCAAATTCGAAGAATTCAGCTAAGGGTGAACTGGTTTCACCTACACTGCTTGCATGCATAAGCTGCCGCCCCTCGTAGAACTCCGCGCGTTCGACGCGGTCGCTCGGCACATGAGCTTCAAGAAGGCCGCGCTGGAGCTGTGCGTCACGCCTACAGCAATCAGCCATCAAATCCGATTGCTCGAGCGCTATTGTGGTTGCACCCTGTTCCGTCGCAGGCCGCGGCCCTTGGCGCTGACCGATGCAGGAGCGCGCCTGTTCCCCGCCATTCGTGGAGGGCTCGAAATATTTGCCACCGCGATCGCGGCCGTCAAGCACGATAGCGAGCAGCAGCCCCTTCGCGTGACGACGACGAACGCTTTTGCCAGCCGTTGGCTCGTGCCCCGCCTGTCCGCGTGGCGGAAATTGCATCCCTCCGTGCCGCTGGAGGTGATCGGCACGGATACCGTGCTCGATCTGAAGGCCGGCGAGGGTGACGTCGCCATTCGTTATGCGACCAGCCGAATAGTGCCGACGGACGGCATCGTCGATGAATTCTTGAGAGATACATTCTGGCCCGTCTACAATCCGCGCTTGCTTTCAACTGGACAATTGAAGAGACCCGCCGATCTCGTAGAGCATGTGCTGATCCACTCCTATTGGTCGCCAGCCGACCGCGAGCCGCCCACCTGGCAGAGATGGCTTGCCGCGGCGCAGCGCAGATGGCGTGAAGTGCCCGATTTCAAGGACATGCAGCACCTGAGCTTCCGGGAGGAACTGCATGCCATCGAGGCGGTAATCGCCGGCCAGGGAGTCGGCATTTTCAGTGACGCACTCGTGGCAACCGAACTCGCCGCCGGTACGCTCGTAAAAGCATTCAAGCTGAGCTTGCCTGGGTATCGCTTCTACGTGATTCGCCGGCCAAACCATCCGCGCGAAACGACCATCCGAGCGTTCTCGGAGTGGTTGCGGTCAACTACCTGATCCGATCGTCTTGTTCGTCCAAATGAGCCTGCGGACAAGGGCCCGCCCCTGGCGGAGCCAGCGGCGGTCCTGCGCAATGCGCAAGAAAATCACCTGTCGTCTTCCCAATCGTGCCATTCGATCCGATGCTCCCGCAGATACTCGTTGACCGCACTACCTACCGTCGGCACGAAGTAACGCTCGCCGATACGCTCGTAAATCCCGTATCGCTTCAGGCTGTCCTTGACGGGCCCCTTCAATTCCGCAAAGCAGAGCTGTACCTGCATGGCATCGAGTTCTTCGTCGAGCTTCACGAGCATGTCGGCGGCGGTGATGTCGATGTCCGTCACCGGCTCCGCAGCGATGACGATCCAGTGCGTCGCTGTCGGTGCATCATCGAGTGCTCGTCGCACGCGTTCTTTGAAGATTTGCGCATTGGCGAAAAATAGCGGCGCATCCCAGCGCAGCAGCACGAGGCCGGGGATGCGCCGGGCATCGGGATGGCGCGAAATGTCGTGGTAGCCCTTGACGCCATCCACGCGGCCGAGCACGGCCGTGTAGGGCCACCACGCTCGCCACAGAAACATCAACAAGGCCAGCGCAACTGCGATGCCGACGCCCGCCACGACACCGGATAGCACGACGCCCGCGAAACAGACCAGCGCCTGAACGAATTCGCCACGCCGTAGCCGATAGAGCCGCAGCACACCGCGCATTTCGAGCAACGCCAATGAAGCCGCGACGACCACTGCCGCGAGTGCAGCTTGCGGTGTATTGCGCAGCGCCTGCGGCACGAAAACCAGCAGAATTGCAACGACTGCCGCCGCCACCAGTCCGGTCACCTGGGTTTTTGCACCGGCCGCCTCGGCGACCGGCGTCCTCGATCCGCTCGCGCTCACAGGAAAGCCTTCGAACAGGGCGGCAGCGATATTCGCGACACCCAGCGCGAAGCACTCCTGGTTGCGATCGATGCGGCCGCCACTGCGTAATCCGTAAGTCTGCGACAACATGCTGACGTCGGTGAGCGAGACGAGCGCGATCGCGGCAGCGGTCGCGCACAGCCTGAGCCACTCATCCGACGTGAGAAGAGGAATTTGAAACGCAGGCAAACCGCGCGGCAAAGTACCGACGACCGCGATACCGGCGCGCGAACCGAGATCGCCCAACGACGTGGCAAGCGTCGCGACGGCAACCGCAATCAACACTCCAGGAACCTTGGGCGCCAACCGTCGGCACGCCAGAATGATGCCGATCGAACCTGCGCCGACGGCAAGCGCTGCGCTGTTGATCCGGCCAGCCAATATGCCGGCCATGAGTTCGCGAGCCTGCGAGAGAAAGGACTCGCCGGTCACCGAGAAGCCGAGCAGCTTGGGCAACTGACCGACGATGATCGTCAACATGATGCCGTTCAGATAGCCATGACGAATGGGCGTCGAAAGCAGATCCGCTACGAAGCCTAGTTTGAGCAGACCCACGGCTGCACAAAGGCCGCCGGAAAGGAGTGCGAGCGCGCTGGCAAGCATCACCGCTTGTGCGCCGCTGCGATGCATCGACGCCGTGACGGCTACCGCAATGAGCGCGACAAGCGCAGAGTCGGGCCCCAGCACGAGGATACGGCTGGGCCCGAACAAGGCGTACGCGATCAAAGCCGCCAGCGACGCGTACAACCCTGTCACGGAGGGCATGCCTGCCGCCTGCGCATAAGCCATCCCCGCCGGCACGAGGATGGCGCTAAGCGTGATGCCGGCGACGATATCGTGCGGCAACCAGACGAGCCGGTAGGCGCGCAGCCAAGCCAACGCCGGAAGCCAATGCCCTAGTCGACTTACAACAGTCTCTCGGCGCGTTGGGGGATCGGTTTCGCGGGATTCACGGGTATGCATGTCGCGCGACCTCGCCACGCCTCATAGCCGCGGCTCACCGCATCTGTAGACCGATGTGCGAAAAAGAAACAACGGGCCTGTGGGCCAACTCAAGCCGCTTGGGTCAGGCCGCGTTAGCTGGTTAGCTGCCCTTGCTGTGCTCGGACTCTTCGCGCGGCTGGTGCGCCTCATCACCGTGACCGGGGAAAAAAACGTTCATAACGTCCCGGACCCCTTCGGCGAGCGTCGCCTCCGCGCCGATGCCTTCGGTTTCGCCAGACTTCGCCGGGTCGGCGCTCAACCCGCGCCAATGCGTGAAAACGAGCAAAGGCTTTTCGGTCCATTCACCGCCGCCAAACTTTGCGAAGGCCGTATCGCCACTTACAAGTTGAACCTCGTACCATCCATCGCGGACCGGAGCGTACTTGTTCAGAGGAAACCAGTCGGTTGGTTGGATTTCCATGAGTTCCTCACTGAGCTATCGCTGTCTGTCGATCGAAGTGCCGCGCCGGCCAGACTAGCCACTGCCGATGTCATCGCGCTGCGCCGGCGTTGTGCAGGCAATCGGGAGGTGGCAAGCGCTTAATTATAGAACTCGACAACTTTGGGGCCACATGTGGCGAACCCCAAGTTCTCGACGCGATGGGTCGCCTTCCCCCCGCCCGCTTATAATCCGGCATGACTCCCTCCCTTCCCAATGTAAACCCTAAGAGTGGCACCGGCTGCGCGACTCATCGTCTGCTGATCGCGCACACGTCAGCGAGCCATTCGTCGCCCACGCATTTCGAACGCACACGCCATGAGCAGCACGGGACGATCGGATGAAAATACCCAAAAGGCTCGCGCCGCTTCTCGACGAAGGACTCATCGACGAGGTTATCGGCCAATTGATGAGCGGCAAGGAAGCCACAGTCTACGTCGTACGAAGCGGCGACTCGACACGTTGCGCAAAGGTTTACAAGGACGCGAAGCAGCGCAGTTTCCGGCAAGCGGCGTCGTATCGGGACGGCCGCAAGGTCCAGAACAGCCGGCAGGCGCGTGCAATGGAAAAAGGCACGCGGTATGGACGTCAGATGCAGGAAGAGTTGTGGCAGAACGCTGAAGTCGACGCGCTGTTCCGGCTCGCCAACGCGGGCGTGCGCGTGCCGCAACCGTATATCTGTACCGATGGCGTTTTACTGATGGAACTGGTGGTCGACGCAACGGGTGGCGTCGCGCCTCGCCTCAACGACGTCGATCTGACCGAAGCTCGGGCCCTCGAACTGCATGCGCTGCTGCTCAATCAGGTCGTCCGCATGCTCTGCGCGGGTGTGGTTCACGGCGACCTGTCCGAATACAACATCCTGCTGGCGGCGGATGGGCCAGTGATCATCGATCTGCCTCAGGCCGTCGACGCCGCCGCCAATAACGAAGCCGCCTCGATGCTCAAGCGCGATGTCGACAATCTGGCCGCGTACTTCGGACGCTTCGCACCGCAAATTCTCGCCACCGGTTACGGAACGGAAATTTGGGCATTGTTCGAAGCAGGCCAGCTGCATGTGGATGTCGAGTTGAGCGGCCGCATCGAAGTCGATACGCGACCTGTCGACCTCGATAGCGTGCTGCAGGAACTCGAAGAGACTCGTCTCGAGGAAGACGCGCGAATTCGACGACAGCAGGAACTGAGCGCAGGGTAATACTCCCGATGTAGGAGTTTTAGGCGAAATGGCACCAGCACCCCGTCGCGCGCCGTCAGCCAGGCTGAGCGCGGCCAGCGGGTCGGGCGGGATACGCGAACCGAATTCGAGCAGCGGCGCCACGAAGCGTCATTGGCCGAGCGTATTCATCGACCGGTTCGCACATCGATCGCAAGCGCCGCGTCGTCCACTTCCGCCTCGTTGTCAAGATCGCCCACCCGGACGGTGGGCCCATCTTCTGTACGGCCGATCAAGTCGATAAGCCAACTGCGCAGCGCCACGACCTTCGCGCAGTTGGCAAGATCGCGCGGCGAAACGAGGTAAAACGCGCGATTGGTCGCAACCGATTTCTCGAACGGCGCGACGAGTCGCCCGGCGCGCAGGTCGTCCTCGACATAGGCGCGCCTGCCGATGCACACGCCGAGCCCATCTATGGCAGCTTGCACGGCCATCAGCGCGAGATCGAAGGTCAGCCGCGCACCACCAGTCACGTGGGCCGGCAGCCCCACCGCCCCCAGCCATATGCTCCAGTCGTTGCTGGTTACTCCGCTCACCTGCAGCAGCGTGTGATAGGCAAGATTGTCGAGGCTCGTAAGCGGATGATTGCCCGTCAGCAATTTCGGGCTACACACGGGAAAAATCTCATCGGCCATTAGCCAGTCAGCGTGCAGTCCTTTCCATTCGCCACTGCCGTAACGTATTGCCGTGTCGGCGCCGCCGACCACGAAATCGACGAGGTCGGTCGAGGCGCTTATTCGAATGTCGATCTCAGGATGCTCGAGACGAAACGAGCCTAAGCGCGGCAGGAGCCACTTCGCCGCGAACGTGGCGAGCGTGGAAATCGTAAGCGTGGTGTTGTTGCAGCCTTCGAGCAGTTGCTCGGTGGAGAAACGTAGCTGATCGAACGCGAGGCTCACGCCCTGCAGATATGCCTGCCCAGAGGCGGTCAATTCAAGCCTCTCCTTGATGCGGTGAAACAGGCGGATTCCCAGTTCAGCCTCGAGACGCCGCACCTGATGGCTGACCGCTGTCTGCGTGACGTTTAATTCAGAGGCCGCTTTTGTGAAACTCATGTGACGCGCCGCGCATTCAAATACTTTCAGACCGTTCAGTGACGGAAGTTTTGCTGCCATAACCATACCCATGAAAATTTCTCATATCGTAGCACGCAAGATGTCATCTGCCTGCAAATCGATTTCTTGCGATGCTTTGCACCGCCTCTTTGCCGCAAATTCATCATTAAGCAGCACACTCAACGAGTGAATATACCAATGAGCAATCAGGCTCTTTTGAAAATGCAGTGGGTAACGCGGCTCACGAGGCATGCGGGTTGAAGCTGGAGAAATCTAGCTTGCCGGCGATGAGGAACAGCACGGTTCGCATTGTTTCGAAGCGCGTGTAGCCGCGC
>NZ_JAAAYE010000078.1 GCF_013282575.1 Paraburkholderia sp. NMBU_R16 | reverse complement strand
GCGCGGCTACACGCGCTTCGAAACAATGCGAACCGTGCTGTTCCTCATCGCCGGCAAGCTAGATTTCTCCAGCTTCAACCCGCATGCCTCGTGAGCCGCGTTACCCACTGCATTTTCAAAAGAGCCATATTTTAACGTGCGGGTGATGGCGATGACGCGAAGATGCGAAGTTAATCGGCGTATCACGAACGAGTTGGGGCTCTAGGTGATTGCTGCGTTGGCGAGCAGCTCCGCGATCGCTTCGCGTTCCATATCAGAATGTCGCGCCTTGCATTCCGTCGTGCATGGAAATTCACGCATCATGAATATCGTGAAGTCAGACAAAATCCAGTTAACGTGAATGATATGAGGATGACTGCAGATCACACCACGAAAGGGCGCATTGAATTCGAGCGAATTTGTGCACACACGTTGAGCCTCAGGCGAGAACTGTTGGCCGTTGAACAAATTCTTTCGGCTCCGCATATGCTGAAGCGCGCGCTGTGTCGCAAGCGCATTTTGTACGTCGGCGGTTGGCGCAGTAATAACGCGACTTTGAGCAAGCTCGTTCGTCGAGCGGGCGGCGAATTTACTCATCACTCCGGTCTGGTGGACGAGCGCCGCTGCAGTGAATTTGCCATGCAGTTGTGTGACACAGATTTGGTGTTATGCCCGTTGGACGTTCTAGACGCTGACTCGCTGATTGGCGTGAGACGTTTATGCGCAGATTATCGCGTGCGTTGGCTACCGCTTCGCTCCTCGAACGTCGCGAGTTTCATTGCTGGCATCATGAAGGCAGGGGAGCAGAAACGCACTCTACGAACGAATGTCTGCCCCTATCGTGGATAGCGGGCTCCCGGGTTTTGGTACTGCAAGAAGCTTATGGAATTGGCGTTCTCTGCTTTATCTGCTATGCAGATGGCTTGATATGGTTGAGCTGCATTGCGAACGCCACCACGCTTGGATCGGTGGTTGGGGTTACCGCGAAGTTGCAAGACTTTGCGAGCGCGATCATCGCACTATTCTCTTGCAGCGCGGTGCCGTTCAGCCATAGCAAGCCCCGCGAGCTTGTGTGCTCAATGATTCTCGTCATCAGCAATCGCCCTATGCCCTGACCTTTGCAATCGGTCCGCACGGCGATTGCGAATTCCGCGGACTCGTTGTCCGCGGCGTTGACGACATGGGCAACGCCTAGGATGCGAGTTGTACCGTCCGCCGCGGGTTGCGTTGCAATCAGCGACATTTCGCGGTCATAGTCGATCTGTGTCATGCGCGCGAGCCGCGCGTGATCAATACTTTGCAGCGGGACAAAGAACCGCAGCCGTCGGTCCTCGGGCGACATCGAGTCGACGAATTCGCGATGCGCAGCTTCGTCTTCCGGGCGAATCGGACGGATGGTGAGGCGCGAGCCTGCCAAGTCGACCGTTTCCTCCAGGCGACGAGGATAAGGCGCAATCGCGAGGCGGCTGCGGTGCCTGCCGAGCCCGAGGCGTGGCGCTACGATAACGGCCGACTCCGGCGTAAGACGCAAGATGAGATGCAGCTCGACGATCTCCCGTACCTCACATACTGCTTGCGAGAGACGCGTGAGCGCATTCAGTGTTGCGTCCGGCGGAATACGTTTGCCGTATGGCGAGCGTGACAGGATGTCGCGCGCAAGGATGGGATTGAGCGGTGGCAGGCCATACGCATGCATCGGGGGCAGAATTCCGTCGATGGACGGCGATTGGAATCGAAACACTGGGCCGAAGTTACTATCGTCGTAGAGATCCACCGAAACGAGAAACGCGTTTGCGACTTTTTCCTGCGCTGCGTTCCTTTGTTGCTCGACCTGCAACCCGAAGCGCTCCAGCAATTGCCCGGCTGCATCGCCCGAGAGTTCGGTTACGCCGGCTGCAAGCGCGGCGCGTGCCTGTGCCTGGGCTTTACTGATGTATACGGCATGCTGCGCGGGAGCGTCCTCCGGCATTTGCGTGAGCAACTCTTGCACTAGCCGATAGTCGACGAGTCGAGAAAACGCGCTTGCCAGCCTGCTCGGAGTGGAGTGTACGGGAATGCCATGTGCATGCAGTGCCTCTCGCGTTGCCGCATCGACACCTCCGAAAAAGCACGCCAAGAGCCCGCGGCAGGCATACCGTTGGTGGGCTATCAGTGTCTGCGCGACATCGTCCGCGGACGCCGTATGGGTCGGCGCGTGAACGACGAATGTCGTGCCGGTTTCCACATGGGGAGCGAGCGTTTTGATTATGGCGCCAAAGTCCTCGGGGCGGGCGTGTTCGCCCAAGACGACCGGATTGCCGACGTGTATCTCTGGCACCGCACCGCTTGCATCGGCGTGAGCTGCGTCAGACCAGCACGCGAGCCTGCCGCCTGTTGCGGCAATTGCATCCGACGCTAGCGTTGCAACGCCATGATCGCTCGTGATCAGCGTAGCCGTATCACCGACGGCCACTCGACCGGTACCGAGCGTTTCGATTTCGTCGAGGAGATCGTCCAGTGCATCCACGCGCACCACTCCCGCGCGCCGAAATGCGTAGCTGTAGAGCGCATCGTCGGGATCGTGGCGGCTCGTGCGCAGTGCTAGAACGGGCTTGTTGCGAGCGGCTGCACGAGCGGCAGACATGAACTTGCGTGCCGCGCGCACCGTGTCCAGCTCCAATAGAATCGCACGAGCGTCAGGGGCACGGGCAAGATAGTCGAGTACGTCACCTGCGTCGACATCGGCTTCCGCGCCAAGCGCAATCACATGCGAAAAGCCGAGACCGCGTGCCTGGGCCCACGTCAGCACGCCGTTGGTGAGTGCATTCGATTGAGACACCCATGCGACGCCACCCGCCGGCACACAGCACGTCGGCACACCCAAGTGTGCGCAGATCGCAGGGACAATCACGCCCAGGCTGGCTGGGCCGACGATGCGCAAGAGATAAGGGCGTGCAGCGGCCAATGTATCGTGCAAATGCTTGCCGCTATCGTCACCATGGGCCTCGCCGAGAATAATCGCGGCGCGCGTGCCCATTTCGCCAAGTTGTTGAACGACGCTTGCCCAAGTGAACGAGCGGGTACAGATCACCGCGAGGTCGGGCGAGACGGCTGGACCGTTCGAGTCGGCTGCCGGCTCGCGGCCGCTCAGTTTCAGGTCTTTTCCGTCACGGGGATCGAGCGGCCACATCGGGCCTTTGAATCCACCTTGTACAAGACGGGTCCAAGCTACCGTAGCAATGCTTCCAGGCTCGTCAAAAGCGCCGACGATGACCACCGATTGTGGATTGAAGACTGCTTCGAGATTGCGGACAGTCACGGCGCCTCCTCGGCGATGTCAGCAACCACCACGGGCATCCGCGACACCGAGCGCAATGATGTTCATGGCCAACTCCCGCAATAGATGTTGGACCAAAGCACCGCCTCCGCCTTGGTCGAGACGAAGAAGTTCCAGTAAGTCTTGTGCTCTTGTGCTCATGACGGAGCTCCTTGAACGTTCAATGCGTGGCGGCCTGAGGAAGCCATCCCTGCGCGGCACCTTCGTGTTCCACCTGTTTCGCGATCGCATCGGCCATGCGGCGAGCGTCGTTGACCGGCTGATCGTGCGTCCTTTCAGAGTGAGCATGCATCGCTCCGCCGAGCCCGGCCGAGACCGCAAGGCTACCGGCCGCGGCACCTACGCCTAGTCCTTCCGCCAAGCCTGGCTGTCGGCCACTGTCGATCTGCGTTGAGTACGATTCGATCAGCGAGGGTGGCTGATGGGCCTGTTGGTACAAAACACTAACCGTTGCGCCGAGCTTGCTTTTGCCAGCGCCGAGGCCGATCAGCACCCGACGCGAGCGCTTTCCGGCATCGACCGTTTCGAACCGCCCCTCGACAATCAATACGTTCTGGTTGTCCGGCGCTGGACGATCAGTGTGAACGGCCGGAAGTCCCGCCGCTTGCAGGCGCTGCACGAGCTCGTTCGCAACTTCTTGCTGAACCTCGAGCGCAATCGATGCTTGTCGGTCCGTCTCGGATTTTCCTTCAATCGTGGACGTCAACGTTTCCAGCTTGCCAGGATCGGGGCGGACGAGGTTGGGGTCGACATCGAACGTACGGACGAAGACGGCATCCGGGCGTGTGTTAGGTAGAGGCCGTACTTGCGTGACACCGCTTATCGCATTGTTGGCGCACGCGGAAAGCGCGATTGCCGAGAGCGCGATGATCGTTCCGATCCGGCGAACGCGACCTGCGCGGCGAACGGATATCGGCAACTGCGGCGGCATAAAGAAATTGGACATGGCCGGAATGGTCTGCTCACGAGAGAGCGGGTGGAGCCGAATGGCGAAAGCGGCCCGCGTTCGACCGGAAACCGCATAAGCGGGGTGGGTGCCGCGCGGGGTATGCTTGGCACTCTAGTAAGTGACGGGCATATAATGCTGTTCAAAAAGTATGTCGGCGCGTTTCACATGTCTTGGCGTCGGTGTCGACGACATAACTTGACATCAATCGTTACGCCTTTGAAACGGCCCTGGGCGGCGTCCCTCGTAGACTATTGGGTGTCAATGTGTCGGCGAGGTGCCCGCAAACGAGAGGATGGATGATGTGTTCGAATCCCGGCTCGATATCGGTTGAGGCACCCGCTGCATTCGACGCGGCTTGCGACGGGGATCCGACGATCAGTCCGTGCGAGCGATATGTCGCGCCGGAAGAAAAGCCGGCGCCGCGATAGAAATCATCGCTTAAGATCGATCTTCCTCTTTGCGACCATGTCGACGTCATCACAAACCGCCAACGAAGTCAGGCCCCCCCGCCTTATAGTGCTCGATGACGAAGCGGAGATTCGCGGCATGTTGCAGCGATTCTTGATCGGGCAGGGCTTCGAAGTGCGAGCGGTGCGTGATGCCGCACAGCTTGACGGATGCCTCGAGCGCCAGCCCTACGATCTTCTTGTTCTCGATGTCATGATGCCGGGCGAAGACGGGCTCTCGATCTGTCGCCGGCTGCGCGCGCAAGGGCACACGATCCCGATTCTGATGTTGACTGCTCGAGGTGATCCGGTGGATAGGGTCGTCGGGCTCGAGATGGGCGCGGACGATTATCTGGCCAAGCCGTTTTTGCCTAGCGAGCTGGCCGCGCGCATTCGGGCCATGCTGCGTCGCCAGCAGTTTCTCGTCCACGCGCAGACATTGCGCGGCGAACAGTTGCCGGAAGTGGACGCGCCAGTGCTTCGTTTCGGGCCGTTCCGACTCGATCTGCGGCGCGAAGAGCTTTGCAACGAAGACGTTCATGTGCTGCTCGGCTTTGCGGAGCTCCGGTTGCTATGCGCGCTTGCTGCCACGCCTAATCGGCCGGTGAGCCGCGCGAATTTGATCGATCGTGCCCGTGGCCGGGGCTATGAGGCCAACGAGCGCAGCGTTGACGTTCAGATTTTGCGCCTCAGGCAAGCGATCGAGGCTGATGCGTCTGCTCCGCGGCACATACGAACGGTTTGGGGAGTGGGGTACATGCTTGTCGCAGAGGTTGAGTTGTGATGCGCCCCTGGCCCCGGACGCTGCTGGGCCGCAACATGCTGTTGCTGATTGCGTTGATCGTCGGTAGCCAGGTGAGTACGGTTGGCGTATTTGTCCTCTTTGTCCAGTTTCCGCGCGTGGACGATGCCGCAGCGGTCGAAGCGACGCAGATTGCGCTGATCGAGCACATCCTGTCCTCGATGCCCGAGCCGCAACGCTCGCGTATGGTGTCCGAACTGCACGGGTTGCCTGAACGCGCATTGCCGCCAGACGCGAAACACGATTCGGCTCCTTCAAGCTATGTCACGCGCCGATTTTTCAATCGCATTACCCGGGAGCTGCCACCTGGCGTCAAGGTGCGTTGGTCGGAGAGCCATGGGCATCGGATCTGGGTGCGGCTGCCGATGGACGATGGATTCCGCTGGATCATGTTGCAAGGTGCGCCCGGAATGGACCGTGGCATGCCATGGAGCGTCGTCTGGACGTTACTCACCATCGCCATGTTTCCGGCGCTTGGGGCATATCTGATTCATCGGCGCATCGCGGGTCCGCTCGATCGTCTGGCGCGTGCGGCGACGAGCGTGGAACGCGGCGTTTGGCCCGAGCCTGTGCCGGTTGTTGGACCGCTCGAGCTTTCGACCGTGACCGAAACCTTCAATCGCATGGTGGCATCGCTTGCTGAAGCAGAGGCCGTGCGTGCGCAAATGCTTGCCGGCATCTCTCACGATATCCGCACCCCGCTGACTAAGCTGAGGATGGCGCTTGGCGCGCCCGAGACGCTGGACGCACCGATCGCGACTGCTGAGCGCTTCGTGGAGGAAATCAACGTCATCATTCAGCAATTCATCGATTTCGCGCGGGGCGGCGAGAGCGAGGCCCCGACTGCAGGCAATTTGAATGCGCTCATTCGGCAACTCGCGGCCGATTACGCCGGGCTCGGCTATCCGTTCGAACTTTATCTTCAAAACCTGCCGCAATTCAAGTTTCGTCCGGTCAGCATTCAGCGTCTTTTGATGAATTTGATGCAAAACGGTGCTGTATATGGGCGTGTCGGGCTATCCGTGGAAACACGGTGCGAGGGAGGTTTCATTGTGATTTCCGTAGCTGACCGGGGGCCTGGCGTTTCAGCCGAGATGCTGCCGTTGATTACACAACCATTCAGACGCGGCACTAACGCGGCGGAAAAGGGTACAGGTCTCGGTCTTGCGATCGCCGAGCGTATCGCGCGACACCATGGCGGTAGTCTTGAAGTGAGAATGCGCGACGGCGGTGGGTTGATCGTGGAAGCGCGTTTGCGTGCGAGCTGATGTCTTGTTTGCGAGGTGGCTTGGCTGCCGTCTGTGACTTATACCTCGGCGTGAGGGGAGGATGACGACCGCTTCGCTTGTTGAAGCATTTTTTCCGTTGCAGCAATAATGCGAGGTAGATTCGGCGCGATAACTAACACACTTAGTGGACCGGGGGCGGAAAAATGGGTACGCGAATCGCAGGGGCGCGTGCGGCGTCAGACATTGACTCCCACACACCAGCAAGCCCGCTTGGGCCAACACCCACCGGGAAACGCGAGGCGCCGCCTCTTCCGCCTGGGATCGCATCCCTGGCACATCAGCAAACAGATGCAAACATACCGCACAGGTGGAAGAGCGTGCCGACGCGCCCCTGCGCTGTGGGCGCTGTCGACGATGCAGCAAGTGCCGATGAATTCGGCAAGATCGTTACAGTGCTGGTGGATATATTCAAGCCGCACACGTCCGATATCAAAGACGCGTCTTTTGACTCAATGATAATGAGCAGAGCGACGCGATTGCACGAGAAGAAGATTACGGCAAAGCGCCTCCTCGAAACCATTGAGAAGGCAAAATGGCTTGACCGTGCGGCGCTGACTTTATTGGCGGCGATGGATTCGACGTGGTTTGGCGCTGCGGGCGCAGTGACTTCCTTCGTCCCGGAGACGACGAACTACGCGAAGCCGCCATTTGCTCAAGGCGCCGTGGCAGGAACGATTGCGGGTCTTGCGGATACCATCGGCACTGGACTCCTTGCACGATCGAAAGAAGACGCGTTGTGGCTTGCTTCAGAAGAAAAAGACCTTGAACCCGCTATGGCGGCAGCCAAGCGCGAGACGGTGCCTACGCGATCTCGCGATGCGCTCGAGCGCAGCGTCGCCATTCAATCCTTTACGGCGCGTAATCTGCTGAGAACGGGCATCGTCCCCGTCATTACTTACCTGACCAGCGCAGAGACAGGTCAAACCTGCGATTCGCTTCTATCCGCGATTGGCTCGCCGGTCGCCGGGGCAGCGGGGCGCCTTGTCTCTCATTCGTTCGACGCGTCACGCCATCGCGTCGGCCCCGAATATCTGTTCGCTCGAAAGGACTGGGAGGCCCGATTCGATGCGCTGGAAGCTGCGAGTACGACAAGCGTTCTGGCAGGGGCGGCCAGACGGGCGGGACGAATCCCGGTTGACGCGGCGACCGATTTGCTTTCGGCAGTGCGCTCGGTCTTTACGGCCACCAGTGTCGTGAAGAACGGTGCTGCGTTGACTGCCGGAATGGGGTTGGCAGCGATGGCCAAGTCGTCGGCAGAGACCACGAAACTCGATGCGCAACTGTGCGGCGCGGTCGGACAAGCGGCCAACACCGCCGTCTCGGCTCCCGTTTACGCGGCCTGGGCGGTAGCCGGGGTCTACACGGGTGCGGCAGTCAACAAGATAGGGAACGCGATGCGGGCTGCGGTAGGTCTGAAAGACGCCGGTCCAGCGGCCGATATTGGGGATCTTGAGGCGCAGTTACCCTTGCCGGCTACCCAGGAGCGTGCCCGCGTTGGGCGACAAGTATCGTTTCTCGACTTCTCCGGCACCCGTGATACCGTGACTAAAAAGTAATCGAGGTGCTGGCGCGGATGAGCGCACGCTCGCGGCGCGACGGTTCGCCTATCGGCGGCGTCAAGACTCGTGCATCACAGAGGATTGTGGCGTTTGTATCGCCGCTAACGGTTATCGGTAGTTGTCGGCCACCTCGGTCGTCGCATTCAACTTCAGCGCGATCGCTTTGACCATCTTTGCATATCGGTCACGCTCCTGCGGCGTCTCCGAGTGATAGGCGCCGACCGCAGCCCAGGTATTTCCATACTTGACCATCATCCGATGCAGGTGCCACGCTGCGATATAGACGCTCTTGCAGGGATTCATCAAGTCACCGGCGGAAACGCCATAGCGAGCAAGCGTGGTCAAATGGATCGAATTGATTTGCATCATGCCGTAGTCAATCGAACCGTTGGCATTGCGATGGATCGCATTTGCGTTGGCGTGCGATTCCTGCCATGCAATTGCTCGAAGAACAATCGGGTTGACATGCTGGTAGGTGGCGGCGTCGGCGTAGCAATCGCGCTCGGCGTGCGCGCGCGCAGGCCAAATGCTCAGGGCTGCCAGCATAAGTAGGATTGATGGGCGCCAACTGTTGCGCGAAATCGGCATCATGTCGAAAATGCGATCCGGGAGGGTACGTAAGGGATGAATATCTCCGCCGCTATTGGAAAGCGCGTCCCTCGAACCTCGCGCCTTCGTTTTCTAGGTGCAATGTCCTGGGACGCCCGATCGAATCGGAGGTTGATCGAGACCGCTGACCGTTCAAGCGGGGAGTTGCCCGCCATTCTGAATGGTTGCGGCGAAATTCATGACGCTATTGACGTAGTTGGGATCGCCGACCGTCACACTGGACAAATTGGACGGATTGACTTGATCCGGGCCGGAATTGTAAGCACGTAGCGCCTCCGGCCAACTCCCGAATTGCTTGTACAAGTCGGACATGTAATACGCGCCCGCGAGAACATTCGTTGCCGGATCCGACAGGCTCTTGCCCTGGAGCTGGGGATGTTCTTGCTGGAGCTGCGCGAACGTCGCCGGATCGACCTGCATCAACCCCTGGTCAGTCATGCCGTTGACGTTGGTGCTGCCGGCATTGGGATCCCCACGAGACTCTTGCCAGACCTGCGCCGCGAGAATGTTGGCCGGTACGCCCGTTTGCTGCGAAGCGCTCTCAATGAACGGGGCGTCTTGTTGTAGCGCGGGCGGGAGGTTGGGACCGAGCGTCGACGAGCCGCCCGACGGCATGTTTGCTGGAATCTGTCCTCCGGCTTGCCCCCCACCGGACGAACCGCAGCTCCCCGGTGCGCCGCCGCAACCGCCGCCGCCAGTGGGCATGCCACCCATCGGCATACCGCCCATCGGCATACCATTCGAGTTTGCGCCGCCACTCGCAGAATCCATCATGGATTGCATGGCCATGAACAGCGGCATTAGCTGCATCAGGTCGTTGATCAACTGCGTCAGCATGTCCTGCATTCCAGAACCCACTCCTGACATACCGGGGTCAAAAGATGGACCTGACAGCGCATTGGGTGTATCGATGGTAATAGTCAGCGAAGACATCGGATTCTCCTTTACTCAGCGGTAGCGCGCGAACCGTGTCGGTCAGCGCCCGAGCGTCTCGGATGGCAGCTCCTTGAAGACGCTGCGATAGCCGTTCGTCAGCGTGGAGCGATGCCCCACACCCCACCTGCGCGCGACATCCAGATACCGGGAGACGGGGGCCCCGTCGCCCAGCAGGTCATTGCGAATACGCTCCATGCGTTCGCGACGGATCAATTCGCTCGGCGAGAGGCCGAGATGATTCTTGAAGGCCGCCTGTACGGCTCTTTCCGTCACGCCGATGTGAGCCGCGACTTCACGCACGGTCAGGTTTCGTTGATCGAGGTTGTCCATCAGATAGCGGTATGCGCGGCGATATTTCGCTGGCAATCGAGAGCTGACTTCGTCCGGCGCTTGTTCGTTTCGGCTGGGCTGCGTTGCGGTTTGCGGGGTAATCATTGCCAAAGCTACATTATCGGCGCGCACATGTTTGAGCGAGACGAGGGCGTAGTGCTCGAACGTGTGGGCGAATTCCTGCACGCGTGCCTGAAGGTGTAATACCTTGGCGCGGCAATACAGGTAGTCCAGGTACCAGCGTGCATGTTGGACGCCTTTCGACGCCGCGATGCCCGAGGCGTCCAGCATCCCTTCGGCCACAGTCGGAAAGCGTCCTGCAAGCGCGGCAAGTGCGATTTCAAGACACAGCGTGCGGTGATAGTCGCCCAATGCGCTGTTGCGAATTCCGCCTGCGTAATCTTTGAGGTTGGTCCAGGCATCGAGTTCGCCGCGCGCAAGCGCCAGCAGATATCCGAGATATTCACCGCGCCGGGCAAGAACGGGAATCGTACATGTGCTCAAGTCCTGGCAAACGATTGCACTGTCCAACGAAAAATCGGCAATGACGGAACGCCAGTAGATGTGATCGGCGAGGTGCTCGGAGCACAGTAGCTGTTGTTGGGCATGCAGGTCCGCAGCCAAGGCGGACGCGAGGTCGCACCAGCGTTGATCTCCGCTCGTACTTGCGACGGAGCTGAGCTCGGCCAGACTCGCGCAAGCGTCCTGGATTCGGCCGAGATGGAACAGCACGAGCGTCGAGCCGACGAGGTTGTCGAGTCGCTGCTCGATGGTCGCGGTCCGCTCTTGCTCGTTGCGCTTGAAGCAGCTCAGCGCGACGGAGAACTGACTGCGAAAGAGTGCTTGCCAGCCGGTGTTGCGGCACGAAACAATGCGCATGGCGTTGCGCGAGTGACGCACGGATTTCTGTGCTCGCCGGTAAGTCTCCTCAGCTTCCTCGTGACGGCCGAGAATGAGCTGAAGGTCGGCAAAGGTTTGCAGCCGATCGAGATTCCGAGTGCCTTGATCCGAATCGATGTCCGTCAGGTTCGCGGCCAGGCGAACGGCTTCTGCGAAGCGCCCCTCCAAGACTTTCGATGTCAGGGTGGCCGGCACATCGTCCGCAGCGAGGATGGAAGATGCCGCAAAATAAATCGTCGAGAACATGTTGTACTCCTGCCAGTGCAAGGTTAGGTCTTCGCGATGTCCCTACGGTGCAAAAACCTTGAACGGCATGGTTCCATCGAACGCGGCGCGATTCTGACGTTTTTGATGTTCTGTTACGTTCGGTCTGTGGAAACGAATTTGCTCGGAATGCAATCTTGAATCGAGCCACAAGCAAAACAAAAAAGGGGCGCGAGACGACAAGGCGTACGTTTATGTGTTTTCACTGTCGTCACAATGAAGGATATTTTTTCATCCGCCGGGAATAACTATGCGTGGCGGACGTCTTATACGGAGATCCGGGCAATCCGGCGGATGCGATGACCTTGGCGGGGCTGAATGAATACCGATTTCACCGACGACGTACTGCGTGAACTGCTGCCGCGCCTGCGTCGCTTCGCGCTGATGCTCACGCGCAATCAGGCGGCTGCCGACGATCTGGTGCAGGGGTGCATGGAGCGTGCGATCTCGCGGCTTGCCACACGTCGGCCGGATGGCGATTTGCGCGCGTGGCTTTTTTCGATTCTCTACAGACAATTCCTCAATGACCAACGTCGCGCGAAGCGCTACGCCTGGATCGTCGGTATGCTGGGGCATGATGAAGAGCCGACCGCTCAGTCGACCGAAGATCTCGTTGTGGCTCGCGCAGCATTGAAAGGCTTCGATCAGTTGAAGCCGGAACAGCGTGCCCTCTTGTTGCTCGTTACCGTCGAAGGGCTCAGCTATCGAGAGGCGTCTGAAACACTCATGGTGCCGATCGGCACCGTCATGTCGCGCCTTTCCCGAGCGCGCCAGGCGCTCAGAGACCTGGCGGACGGCCATAGCGTTGCGTCACCTCTCCGTGTACTGAAATGAACGCGTTTTCCCCGACCGAAGAAGATCTGCAAGCCTATGTCGACGGACAGCTCGATGACGAACGCAGGCGTGCACTCGAGCGCTATCTCGCCGGGCATCCCGAAGCGGCACGACATGTCGAGCAATTGAAACGGGAAGCTCAAACGCTGCGTGTGGCGATGGAAGGACTGCCGGCAAGCCCCACACCAGGGCATCTCGATCCGGCCTATATACGTCGTGCGAACCATGCTCGTGCGAGGCGGCACCTCGCCATGGCCGCCTCGTTCGTCCTCTGCGCAAGCGTTGGGGTACTCGGCGGGTGGCAGTTGCGCGACATGTCAGTGCGTGCGAACTACTTGCCGATGGCCGATGCAGCTCAAGCATATCGGATGTTCGCTGTCAGCATGCCGACAGGCTTGGCGGATATCGAAACGACAGATGCGGCTCGACTCCAGTCGTGGCTTGATGCGCGTTTCGGAGAGTCCGAGCCGATCCCGGATTTCCGGTCATTCGGATTCGAACCGAGCGGGGCGAGGCTCATGGCGACGGAGCAGGGTGCGGCCGCAATGGTCCTGTATCGGAATGCTCGCGGTGCGGCAATCGTGTATTACCTGCGGCCCCCGGGCAATCTTCTGCACTTCGACAAAGGAAATCGTAAGGATGGCGAACTGCTGACGCAGTACTGGCGGCGCGGTAAGTACATTTATGCGGTTGTGAGCCCAGCCGGGCAGAGTTGGGCGATGCCGGTGCAACAAGCAATGGACCCGTTAAGGGGTTAGCTCGGGGGTAGCTCGTCTGGCCGCAGCGGTTGTTAATCATGGGTATGACATTGCGGCGTGATGCACGTTGCGTCGCAATGATACCCAACGATGGTTATCGGAGAATAAAGCATGACAGACACATCACTACGTCCGGTCCGGGCGGTCGTTTTAACCGCTATGACAGCGGTATCGTTGTTCACGGTCAAGCCGCTGTTCGCGCAGGCGGACACACCGGTCCGCGTAAGCGGTAGCGTTGCCACATTTCACGGCGATACCCTGTCCGTACGCGATCGCGATGGTCGTGAACTCGCCGTTCGGCTTCAGAAGGACACGCCGATTCGCGGCGTGACGCTTGCGAACATCGCCGACGTCAAGCCTGGCAGTTACGTCGGCACGGCAGCGATCGCGCAAGCCGACGGTACATTGAAGGCGCTCGAAGTACACATCTTCGCACCGAGTATGCGCGGCGCGGGCGAGGGCTATCGTCCATGGGATCTCGCTCCCAGCAGCTCGATGACGAACGGCACCGTTGGCAGCCTCGTTGTCGGCAACGGTCGCACCATGGTCGTGAAGTACTCCACGGGCGAGAAAACGGTCATCGTTCCGCCTGACGTGCCGATTGTCTACCTTGAACCGGGCAACCGCTCGCTTCTCGTGTCGGGTGCACATGTTCTTCTCTTTGCACACAAGGATGCGCAAGGCGCGCTTATCGCAAACTTCGTTTCAGCGGGAGAAAACGGCGTTGTGCCGCCGATGTGAGTTGCAACGCATGCGCTTCGCATAGCGCGCCGGTTCTTCCGCGTCTGATGGATTATCGGACGATCGATTTGCGATCTTCTTTCTCCTGTGCTGCGAGACGTGTTCGACTTTTCTTCGGTTCGTTGCGCAGCCCGGGAAGATGAGCGTCGGCGCTCACAGCTTGTTGGAATCCTCACTGGAGAATAGATGTGAAAAAGGCTCTTGGGCTCCGCGTGCCTCGTCATTGCTTGCGGGCGGCCACAGTTGTCACGCTAACGATTGGGATGCTCGGTGCAGCCTATGCTGACGAAGGCGTGCCGACGCAACTCGTTCCTACGAACGCGCAACCATTGATGAGCACCAAGGCTTCCGGGGTTCAGGTCTACACATGCGAGTTCGATCGGACTCGTCATCTGGCATGGGTGCTCGATCGTCCTGATGCCACGCTTTATGACGCGGCGGGACATGAGGTTGTTCGTCATGGGAAGGGCCCTTCGTGGCAAGCCCACGATGGCAGTAAAATCATCGGTCATGTCGTTGCGCAAGCGGCGAGCGCGCATCCGGACAGCATTGCCCAACTGCTGCTTGCCACAAACGCGGTCACTAGTGGCGAGCTGGGATCGGTGCGGTTCGTGCAGCGGCTGGACACGGTGGGCGGGCTACCGCCTGCCAAGCCGTGCTTGAGCGAGCATCAGACAGGTAGCTCACCATATCTCGCTCGATATGTGTTTCTCAAGTGAATGTGTCGCACCTGTAGCGGAAAGCTTGTGCGCTCAGCAAGAGTGCGGTTTTGAATGAAGCTTCCCGCCCCGATCCCTGGAGATCCTGTGCTCCTCGACATCAGGATGCGGCGGATACGGATTGCGCTGAGTCGGGGCGGGTGGCAATTGTATAGGATCATTATGTTTTCACGTGTTAAACCCAATACTATCCGTTACGATTCCGACCGGCCAGCTACCCCATCCGGCCGGTCGACCGCAGCAGAAGCGGGTCATGCGAACGAAGCTCCATCGTCACATAGTCCGCACTTGGAGCGACTACCGCAGACAAGGTTGAATTCAGCGGTGGGCTATTCAAGCGCGCGACAGCAGAAGCCAGAGGAATTGCCGGGGTCCTCTCTCGATGGCAGGACGGCGTCGGGGAATCGCCCGCGGCTCACACCGGGTGCGAAACGAATGATACAGCGCAACCTGCCCCCATCTACGCATATGGGCTCTAGGGAGCCCCGACAGCCAGGACCGAGCCCACAGTCAGGACCGGGCCCACAGTCAAGCCCCACCCGAATGGCGCCCCCGCCCGAGTCGCGTCCGCCTCGATCCCTATTCAACCAGGCTCTGCAACACGCAGGCTTACCAATGCGCAGGGACTCGATGCCGAGACGTCCTTCGTCCGTGCTGGAGGCGTCGACAGTCTCTGTCACCTCTCGAGCGGGGTGGGAGACCTTCGTGCGCGCCGTGCACGCACTGTCCAACATCATCCCAGCGAGCGAGCAGCGGAAGGCGTTCGAAGCGGATACGCTTGCCGAACTTACTGCGCCGGACGGAATCCCAATCATGTGCTTTGATGACCGACGCATTGTCGGATGCGTCGCACTGATACCGACGGAGGAGGGCGGTCCGTACGATCTTGCTCGTCTAATCGACCCGGCGCATACAAACAAGCTTGCAACGATCCTGGAAAAAGCTGTTTCCGAGATAGGACCGTCAACACCCATTGATGTCGTGTTTCCTACGCGAGACGAGGAGGGGCGCTTGCTCGATCTAGGCTTCAAGAAGGTGGACGAGGGCATTTTGCGGCTTATCCCCTCGCAATCTCACCAGTGGAAAAATGAAGGTGGTGTATGGAAAGTCCAGCCTTCGGTCCGGGGTTCCGGGCAGGCGTCGGTGAGGCGTGCGGTGCCCTCTCCGATCCTGACTCGGGGAGTAAGCTATTTCGGCGGCAAGGATAGAGTCGTCGTGGACTCTCATGTTTCCTGGGGGAAATATAGCTCCAGCAGGCGGTCGGAACTCGACCAGGACTAGCGAGTGTGGCGCGACAATCTGGATGAGAGACGCGCGACAAACAAGATGAGAATGTCGCGGCGAGGTTGATGATGCCGATGTTGATTGACGCTGACAAGCGTTTGTTGATTGACGCGCGGCGCATGTT
>NZ_JAAAYE010000077.1 GCF_013282575.1 Paraburkholderia sp. NMBU_R16 | reverse complement strand
GCATTCTGCCGCAACCAGCCATACCTCAGCTTGTCGATTCAGAGCGCCTCAAGGGTTCGCTGCGCCGGGCTTACGCCCGCCCTTGACCCGCTAACATCACCCACTCGGAATTCAAAAGAGGCATAAAGTTCGTATACCTCTATGTGCGATATCAAGTTCGACGTTCGTGTACTGTGTAGGAAATGCATTTGAAAGATGAGCCAACCCTTTGTTAGCGAGTTCAAATATAGACACAAGCGCTCTCTCTGCGTCGACTTTCGGGCCATTGTAGGTGTCCAATGCTGTAACGGGCGCGACCTTTTTCAATGCTATGCCGTTAGTTTCGAAGTGCTCGATGGCAATGTCATCCGATCGACGATTTTTCGCCGCAACAAGCTTCCCCTTCTTAGCATTCAGACCTAAAAACTCTAGTAAAGATCTCGCATGAATGAATCCCACTTCGATCATGGGATTTAGCAGCGCATTCACGTTGCCTTGGAGGATTTTTTTGCCGTCGACGAAAACTTCCATTTCTCTCGGCAAACCGAGTTCATCGTGTATGTTATACGCCCACATCATGCTATCGATAGATTGAAGTCGGTATGGAATCCATTTGTAGAGGATTTCGTCCTTGTTCATTGATTGCCTCCCATATTGTCAGAATGGACGCTGCCGCCTCCAACTCATCCCCGCACTCTGCCGAACCTACCCTGATCGTTTCTGAGAGTCGTGGAACCGGGCTTTTCCCAAAATCAAACGCCCGGACATCCCGGGCGTTTGATTTTTCACGACATGCGGCTGTAATGACTCACCGCTTGGCGGCCGTCACTTGCCGCGCCACCCAACAAAAACATCAAACATCAATATTCCCCGCCCGAAGCGCATTGCTCTCGATAAACGCGCGTCTTGGCTCGACCTCATCCCCCATGAGCGTGGTAAAGATCCCATCCGCGGCAATCGCATCCTCGATCTGCACGCGCAGCAACCGCCGCACGTTCGGATCCATCGTCGTTTCCCAAAGCTGCGACGGGTTCATCTCACCCAACCCCTTATACCGCTGCTTGGAAACATTGCGTTCCGCATCTGCGATCAACCACCGCATAGCGCTCTTGAAGTCCGTAACGGCCATACTGCGCTCCCCGCGCTTGATAACGGCCCCCACCCCAATCAACCCTTTAAACGTATTAGCGGTATTCACGAGCTGCTGATAATCGGCCGTCAACAAGAACTCCTCGTCGATCACCGACACCTTCACATTGCCGTGATGCCGCCGCTCGACGCGCAGCGAGCGCAGCTCGCGCACCGGGTCATACTGCGGATAGACACTCACCTCAGGCTTCAACGGATCGCTGCGCAGCGCCACCTGCAGCGCCTCGGCCGAAGCAGCCGCCCCAGCCTCGCTAGTCAGATCGATCGCAACGCCATCCATGATGGCTTCCAACGCGCTAGCGTCATAAAGCCGTGCGAGCCGCTCCACCACACCCTGCGCCAACAAATACGACCGCGCCAATTCGCCCAACGCATCGCCGGCAATCGGCATCGCGCCTTCGTTCGCCACAAGCTCCGAACCCTGCAACGCAAGCCGCAGCATGTGCGCGTTGAGCTCGGCACCATCCTTCAGATAACGCTCGTCCTTCCCAGCCTTGACCTTATAAAGCGGCGGCTGCGCGATATAGATGTACCCGCGCTCGATCATCTCCGGCATCTGCCGATAGAAAAACGTCAAAAGCAGCGTACGAATATGCGCGCCGTCCACGTCCGCATCGGTCATGATGATGATGCGGTGGTAGCGCAGCTTGTCGAGGTTGTAATCGTCCTTGCCAATCCCGCAGCCCAGCGCGGTAATCAGCGTGACGATCTGCTCGGACGAAAGCAGCTTGTCATAGCGCGCTTTCTCGACATTGAGCACCTTACCGCGCAACGGCAAAATCGCCTGGAACTTGCGGTCGCGACCCTGCTTGGCCGAGCCGCCTGCCGAATCGCCCTCGACGATGTAGATCTCCGATTTCGCCGGGTCCTTCTCCTGGCAATCGGCTAGCTTGCCCGGCAAGCCCACGCCGTCGAGCACGCCCTTGCGTCGCGTCATCTCACGCGCCTTGCGCGCCGCGTCGCGCGCACGCGCGGCATCCACGATCTTCCCGCAGATGATCTTCGCGTCGTTCGGCGTCTCGAGCAAAAACTCTTCGAGCGCCTTCGCCACGACCTCTTCCACCGGCGCACGCACTTCGGACGAAACGAGCTTGTCCTTCGTCTGCGAACTGAACTTCGGCTCGGGCACCTTCACCGATAGCACGCACGACAACCCTTCACGCATATCGTCGCCCGACGTCTCGACCTTGGCCTTCTTCGCGATTTCGTGATCGGCAATGTACTTGTTGATCACGCGCGTCATCGCCGCGCGCAGCCCCGTCAAATGGGTACCGCCGTCGCGCTGCGGAATGTTGTTCGTGAAGCACAGCACGTTTTCGTTGTAGCTGTCGTTCCACTGCATCGCGACTTCCACGCCGACACTGTCCTTCTCGCCGACCACATGGAAGATCGTCGGATGCAGCACGGTCTTCGTCTTGTTGATGTACTCGACGAAACCCTTCACACCGCCCACGAACGCGAAATCGTCTTCCTTGCCCGTACGCTGATCCGTCAGCCGAATCCGCACGCCGTTGTTGAGGAACGAAAGCTCGCGAATCCGCTTGGCCAGAATGTCATAGTGATATTCCACAGTGCCGAAGATCGACACGTCGGCCATGAAATGCACCTCAGTGCCGCGCTTTTCCGTATCGCCGAGGAATTGCATCGGCGATACGCGGTCGCCGTTCACTTCCTCGATCACGCGGTTTTGCGGCACCCCGCGATGAAACTCCATGAAGTGCTTCTTGCCGTCGCGGCGCACCGTCAACCGCAGCCAGCTCGAGAGCGCATTCACGCACGAGACACCGACGCCGTGCAGACCGCCCGATACCTTGTAGCTGTTCTGATCGAACTTGCCGCCCGCATGCAGCTCGGTCATCACGATCTCGGCCGCGCTGCGCTTGGGATCGTGTTTATCGTCGAGCTTCACGCCGGTCGGAATCCCGCGGCCGTTATCGATGACGGAAATCGAATTGTCCGCGTGAATGGTCACCTGGATTTCGTTGCAATACCCGGCCAACGCCTCGTCGATCGAGTTGTCGAGCACTTCGAATACGAGGTGGTGCAAACCGGTGCCGTCCGACGTGTCGCCGATATACATCCCGGGCCGCTTGCGGACTGCCTCCAGACCTTCGAGGATCTGAATCGAAGAGGCGCCGTAGCTGTTGTCGGGCTGCGAATTGTGCTGTTCACTCATGGGTATCTTCCGGTTCTGCATCTACTGCCTGGGTACTACGTACGGTATTTCGGTCTGCCAAATAAACGCCAAAGGGGCGCTGCGCCCCTTGGTCTTGGCTACTTCCCGGCCGTCGGATCAAATGCGCATCGGCATGACGACGTACTTGAAATCCTCGTTTTCCGGGATGGTGATCAAGGCGCTCGAGCTCGCATCGGCCACGCTCACCTGCAACATGTCGACCTTCAGATTCGCCAACACGTCCAGCAGATACGTGACGTTGAACCCCATGTCGATCGTGTCGCCCTGGTAAGCAATCTCGAGTTCTTCCTGCGCCTCTTCCTGATCGGCGTTGGTCGACATGATCTTCAACTGCCCCGGCTCGATCACGCAGCGCACGCCCTTGAATTTGTCCGAGGTCAAAATGGCCGCGCGCTGCAGCGAACGCTGCAACTCATCGCGCCCGATCACGAACGTGTTCTTGTGCGCCTTCGGAATGACACGCTGGAAATCGGGGAACTTGCCCTCGACCAGCTTCGAAACGAGCTCGACCTGGCCGAACGTGAACTTCGCCTGTGTCGACGCAATATCGATCGTCACGACATCGTCGATGTCTTCGAGCAACCGCTGCAATTCGAGAATCGTCTTGCGCGGAACGATCACTTCCTGGCGCGGGAATTCACCCTCGATCTTCATCGACGAATACGCGAGCCGATGCCCGTCAGTCGCCACAGCCATCAGCCGGCCGCCATCGACGACGAG
Source organism: Paraburkholderia sp. NMBU_R16 (assembly GCF_013282575.1). Lineage (GTDB taxonomy): Bacteria > Pseudomonadota > Gammaproteobacteria > Burkholderiales > Burkholderiaceae > Trinickia. Next base: position 11,907 of record NZ_JAAAYE010000077.1, on the reverse strand, counting down.
CAGCATGCCGTTCAGGTAATAGCGGATGTCCTGCTGCGCCATGGCGAAATGCACCATGCCGAGCAATTGACGGAACGTCTTTTGCGGGACGGCAAGGCTCGCGCCGTAATCCTTGGCCTGGGCGACGGTCGGGAATTCGTCGGCCGCGAGCGTCTGCAGCGCAAAGCGGCTCTTGCCGGATTGCACCGTCAGCCGCTTGTCGGCCAGCGTCAGGCTCACCTGCCCGTCGGGCATCGCGCGCAGGATATCGAGCAACTTGCGCGCAGCGACGGTGGTCGCAACCGATTCGCCTCCCACACCGAAATCGGCCCGCGTCGTGATCTGCAATTCGAGGTCCGTCGACAGAAACGATACGTCCGGACCGTTCTTGGTGATCAGCAGATTCGCGAGGATCGGCAACGTATGGCGGCGTTCGACGATGCCGCTCACGGTTTGCAGCGGCCTGAGGAGGTTGTCTCGTTCGGTCTTGACCAGTTGCATAGGGTTCCTTCGTTGATAGGACGGCAGGGTCCAGCCGCCTCGCCCGGCAGATTCGTCGACTCAAGCGCCGACGCCCCGCATTTCTCCGCGCTTTGTGCCCACTTCCTGCACTTTCCCGCCACCCGCGCAGCCAGGGCGGCTAAACCAATATTGTGCCTGAAAAAGAAACCGACTCCGCTAAATCGGAGGGAGGGTCGTCCGCGCGCCGACCGCATCCGCCCGCCGCCGGCTCAGCCCTTTAGCGTTTGTTCCAGCACGTGCAATTCGTGGTTCAGCTGCGCATCCTTGCCGCGCTCGTCGGCAATCTTGCGCACCGCGTGCAAGACGGTGGTGTGATCGCGCCCGCCGAAGAGCTCGCCGATCTCCGGCAAACTCTTTTGCGTCAGTTCCTTCGCGAGATACATCGCAATCTGGCGCGGTCGCGCAATATTCGCCGGACGCTTCTTCGAATACATATCGGCGACTTTGATGTTGTAGAAGTCGGCGACGGTCTTCTGAATGTTCTCGACGGAGATTTGCCGGTTCTGCACGGTCAGCAGATCCTTGAGCGCCTCCTTGGTCAGCTCGATCGAAATCTCGCGGCCGTGAAACTTCGAATACGCGAGGATCTTCCGCAGCGCGCCTTCGAGCTCGCGTACGTTCGAGCGCAGGTGCTTGGCCACGAAAAACGCCACATCCTCCGAAAGACTCACGCCTTCGGACTGCGCCTTGCGCATCAGAATGGCCACGCGCATCTCGAGCTCGGGCGGCTCGATGGCCACGGTGAGCCCCGAGTCGAAGCGCGAGATGAGGCGATCGTCGATACCCGAAATCTCCTTCGGATACGTGTCGCTCGTGATGATCACCTGCGCCTTGTTGGCAACGAGCGCTTCGAACGCATAGAAGAATTCTTCCTGCGTGCGCGATTTGCCGGAGAAGAACTGAATATCGTCGATGAGCAGCAGATCGAGCGAATGGTAGTAACGCTTGAAATCGTCGAACGCCTTGCGCTGATAGGCTTTCACGACGTCGGACACATATTGCTCGGCATGGATGTAGCGGATCCGCGCGCCCGCCTTATCCAGCAGCAGCTGGTTGCCGATCGCATGGATCAAGTGCGTCTTCCCGAGCCCCACGCCGCCATACAGGAACAGCGGGTTGTACGACACGCCGGGATTGTCGGCGACCTGAATCGCCGCGGCGCGTGCGAGCTGATTCGCCTTACCGGTCACGAAGTTGTCGAAGGTCAGCACCGGGTTGAGCTTCGAGCGCTCGTACATCGAATCGGTCTCGGCCCCGCCAGGGCCTGCGAACGCACCGGGACGCCAGGTGCGCCGCGCGGCCGCGGCCTCGCTCGCATCGACGCTCGGCAAGTCGCTATCGGCCGCATCGTCGGCCATGTGCGCGCCCGCGCCATTGCCGGCCGCACCCGTCCCACCACGCGCGCCATTCGGCCCGCCGCGCGAGGCGCCGTCGGCAGCGCCCGCGGACGGCATGCCGCCATTGGCCGCCAACGCGGCAGCAACCGACGCGGGAACACGCGGCAAAGGCACCGACGACGCGCCGCCGACCGGCGCACGCAGGCCAGCCTTCGGATCCAGCACGAACTGGACTTCCACGGGAGCCTGCCAAAAGTCGCGCGCGAGATCGGAGATGCGACCCGAAAACTGGCTCTTGACCCAATCGAGCTTGAAGCGGTTCGGCGCGGCGATGGACAACGTGTTCGCGGCGGCGTCGAAGGCGACCGGGGCCAACGGTTTGATCCACGTCACGTACTGCTGGGGCGTCAATTCACGCTCCAGCAGCGCGGAACAGTGTTGCCAGAATTCGTTCATCAAAATGACGTCGTTTTTTAGTGCACGGTCACTCGCCGCCGCCTTCGTCGCGCGATGCGCCCGAAGGACCCGGACCGGCCAGGCGAGCCCGCCACAAATCCTTTCGCAACAAGTACTTGCGGCGAACGATGGGACTCGCGACGACGTGCAGGATTCTTGAGATAAGGCGAGATTCTACCGCCAAAAAGAGCCGACCAGGGAGTTATCCACAGGGCCTGATCCAGCGCCGCGTGCGCGCCGGCGAGCCTTGCGCACGCGGTCGAAATCAACGTAACGTATTGACGACCAAAAGAAAACCGGTTTAAATAGCGGGTTCCCGCGAAAGCGAAAACTGATTCCCGGCCCCGTCGAAATGCCTCTCGGCGTTGTCCTGCACGGTTTGCAGGCAAGCTGACAGCGCCAAAGCGCACGCGGTCCATTCCCCAGTGAGAGCGACATGAAACGTACCTACCAACCTTCCGTGACGCGCCGCAAGCGCACCCATGGTTTCCGCGTTCGCATGAAGACCGTCGGCGGCCGCAAAGTGATCAACGCCCGTCGCGCGAAGGGCCGCAAGCGTCTCGCCATCTAAGGCAAGGCGCCTGAGCGCGTCGCGTCAGGCGCCCGCGGCAACGCGGGGACATGCGCACGCCGCCGTCGGGCCGGGTCCGTTGCGAGCGCGAGCCGTCTTCCCCAAAGCCGCGAGGCTTCTCAAAACGGATGAGTTTTCATCCGTTTTTCGTTTACGCCCGTGGCGCCGAACGGCGCATTTTGTCGTCTACGCCAGGCCGACGGGCAGCGATGCGCGCCTCGGTCTCGTGACGGGCAAGAAGTTCGCGCCGCGCGCCGCCACGCGCAATCTGGTGCGGCGCCTCGCGCGTGAAGCGTTTCGCGTGCGCCGCGAAGATTTCGGCGGGTGGGACGTTCTACTGCGCCTGTCCGCGCGCTTCGACAAGGCCGCTTATCCGAGCGCCGCGTCGAGGCCGCTCAAGGCGCTGGTTCGTGCCGAGATCGACACGTTGCTCGACAAAGTGGCTCGCGAGATCGTACGTCGCGAGAGCGGTGCCGCCGCGACGGAACCGGGGCTCACGCCCGGGCCGTCGAGCGGTGCGCAAGACGACCGGAGTTCGGGGCGGCCATGAACACCGCTTCATCGCCATGCAAACGGTACTGATCGCGTTACTGCGCTTGTACAAGATTGCCTTGAGCCCTCTGCTCGGCAACCGGTGCCGCTTTTATCCTTCCTGTTCCGATTACGCACGCGAGGCAATCCAGTATCATGGCGCCGCGCGCGGAAGTTACCTCGCGCTCAAGCGGCTTTGCCGCTGTCATCCCTTTTCCGCGGGCGGGATCGACCTCGTTCCACCCGCACCCTCGAAAAAGCGCTGAAGCGCCGCTTTATCGACTCTGAGACCACGCATGGATATCAAACGCACCGTCCTATGGGCGATCTTCTTCGTGTCAGCGATCATGCTGTTCGACAACTGGCAGCGCGAGCACGGACGCCCGTCGATGTTCTTCCCGAACCCGACCGCGACCCACTCCGCGAGCACGGGCGCGACGCCGGGCAGCGCGAGCAGCGCCGCGTCGGCCGCGGGCCAAGGCGGAGCGCCGTCGGCACCGCGCGTCGCGGCGCCGGCGACGGTGGCAGGCGCCCCGCAGCCGTCCGCTCAGTTGATCCCGTTCAGCACGGACGTCTATCAGGGCGAAATCGATACGCGCGGCGGCACCCTCGAAAAGCTCACGCTCACGCGCAACAGCGATCCGAAGCAGGCCGATCTGAACGTGACGCTGTTCGATCGCACGGCCAACCACACCTACCTCGCGCGCACGGGCGTCATCGCAAGCGGCGCCGAGCTGCCCTATCACAATGACATCTTCACGCCCGTGCCGGGTCCGCGCGCGTTGACGGGCGATCAGAAGTCGTTTCAGATCAGCCTCGAGTCGCCGGTCAAGGGCGGCGTCAAAGTCGTGAAGACCTACACGTTCACGCGCGGCAGCTATGTGATCGGCGTCGATACCAAGGTCGAGAACGTCGGCACCGCCCCCGTTACGCCAACGGTCTACATGGAGCTCGTGCGCGACAGCCAACCCGTCGAAACGCCGCGCTTCTCGCACACGTTCATCGGACCGGCGGTCTATACGAACGAGCATCACTTCCAGAAGATATCGTTCAGCGACATCGACAAGAAAAAGGCCGAGTACGCGAGCGCCGCCAACAATGGCTGGGTCGCGATGGTGCAGCACTATTTCGCGACGGCCTGGATTCCGCAGGAAGGCGCCAAACGGACCAACTACGTCGAGCAGATCGATCCGACGCTGTACCGCGTCGGCGTGCAGCAGCCGCTGCCGACGCTCGCGCCGGGACAATCGGCCGATGTATCGGCACGGCTTTTCGCGGGTCCGGAGGAAGAGCGCGTGCTCGAAGGCATCGCGCCCGGCCTCGACCTCGTGAAGGATTACGGCTGGGTCACGATCATCGCGAAGCCGCTGTTCTGGCTGCTCGAGAAGATTTACGGTCTCGTCGGCAACTGGGGCTGGGCGATCGTGCTGCTCACGCTGCTGATCAAGGCCGTCTTCTTCCCGCTTTCGGCGGCGAGCTACAAATCGATGGCGCGGATGAAGGAAATCACGCCGCGTATGCAGGCGCTGCGCGAACGCTTCAAGAGCGACCCGCAGAAGATGAACGCGGCGCTGATGGAGCTCTATAAGACGGAAAAGGTCAATCCGTTCGGGGGCTGCCTGCCGATCGTCGTCCAGATTCCGGTGTTCATTTCGCTTTACTGGGTGCTGCTCTCATCGGTGGAGATGCGCGGCGCGCCGTGGGTACTCTGGATTCACGATCTGTCGCAACAGGATCCGTTCTACATCCTGCCCGTGCTGATGGCGGTCTCGATGTTCGTGCAGACGAAGCTGAACCCGACGCCGCCCGATCCTGTCCAGGCGAAGATGATGATGTTCATGCCGATCGCGTTCTCGGTGATGTTCTTCTTCTTCCCGTCGGGCCTCGTGCTGTACTACGTCGTCAACAACGTGCTGTCGATCGCGCAGCAGTACTACATCACGCGAATGATGGGTGCCAGGAAGAAGGAAAAGACGGCTTGACGCTGGTTTGATCGACGCCTGCGGCGTGGCCGCAGCGTCCAAAAAAATCGCCCGGTGAAGTTGCAGACCGGGCGATTTTTTTTTGCGGGGGGTCCCTGAGGATTACGACTCGGAGCCGTCGCCGTAGAACTGTTCGATCAGCTCTTGCACGAGATAGCGGTGATGCGGCGAGAGCGCTTCGATCTTCGAGGCCAATTCGATTGTCTCCGGGGTCAGCGGATACTTTTCATCGCGCGGCAGCGGTTTGGGCGTCGTACGGGCCGATGCCGTGGGCGCCGGCCCGTAATGCAGCCAGTGCAGATCGACGCGCAACCAATCGGCGAGCGTCGCAAGTTTGTCGGCAGTGGGAATCGTTCGGCCCGTGAGCCACTTATGCGCGGTCTGCGGGGAGATGGGGCTAGCGCCGCGATGGCGTAAATTGAATTGCAGCGCGAGTTGCGTCCCGCCCGTCGCTTTTTCGGGGCTGCGCTGCAAGGCAAATTTCAGGCGTTCCGAGAACGCCGCTTTCTCTTCTGCGGTCGGCATCGCAAAATTGTGCAATCGAGCCAGTGCAAAGAAGACAACCACTCACGACAGTTTTAGCCCAGGGGAGCGCGGTTTTAGCCAGATCGCGTAGATAGCCGGTGTGCGACGGGAATCCGGTTCTTCAGGGAATTTCCCCTTGGAACGGGCGTTTCGCCTTGGACTCGGTGATCGCGCCTTCACTCCGTCTGAAGAATACACTATCCCGATTGAGATAAATCTAATTTATGGTAAGGGCACCGCGATCGACGGGGGACGACGCCGAAAGGCGCCGCGACGGCGCGCTACAATGCCGCTCTTCACGCCAGACCGTTCTCTCACTGCATTAGCCGGATGACCATGCTCGCTCCCGATTCGGATTCGATCGTCGCCATTGCCACCGCGCCGGGGCGCGGGGGAATCGGCGTGGTCCGCATCTCGTGCGGCCGTGCGGGCAGCGCGGCCGCCGAAGCGTTGATGCACGCGCTCTTCGCGCAAATGCTCGAGCCGCGTCATGCGAGTTATGTGCCGTTTCTCGATGCCGGGGGCAACGTCCTCGACCGCGGCATTGCGCTGTATTTCCCCGCGCCGCATTCGTATACCGGCGAACATGTGATCGAGTTGCAGGGGCACGGCGGGCCGGTCGTTCTGCAACTGGTGCTTCAGTCCTGCCTCGATGCCGGCAAGGCATTCGGTCTGCGTCTTGCCGAGCCCGGTGAATTCACGCGGCGCGCCTTTCTCAACGACAAGCTCGATCTCGCGCAAGCGGAGGCTGTCGCCGATCTCATCGAGGCGAGCACGGAGGCCGCGGCACGTTCGGCGGGCCGTTCGCTCGAGGGGGCGTTTTCGCGCGACATTCATGCACTCGTCGAGGAAGTCATCGCGCTGCGGATGCTCGTCGAGGCGACGCTGGACTTTCCCGAGGAAGAGATCGATTTTCTCGAGGCGGCCGATGCGCGCGGCAAGCTCGCGCACATTCGCGCGCGGCTCGCTCAGGTGCTCGGCGAAGCGAAGCAAGGCGCACTGTTGCGAGAGGGGCTCGCCGTCGTGCTTGCGGGGCAGCCGAACGTCGGCAAGTCTTCTTTGCTGAATGCGCTTGCGGGTGCCGAACTCGCGATCGTGACGCCGATTGCGGGTACGACGCGCGACAAGGTCGCGCAGACGATCCAGATCGAAGGTATTCCGCTGCATATCGTCGATACCGCTGGGCTGCGCGATACCGAGGACGAGGTCGAGAAAATCGGTATCGCGCGGACATGGAACGAGATCGAAAAGGCCGATGTCGTGCTGCATCTGCTCGATGCCCGTGCGGGCATGACGCCCGACGACACAGCCATTGCCGCGCGCTTTCCGGCTGGCGTGCCGGTCGTGCGGGTACTGAACAAGACGGACTTGACCGAGCTGGCGCCGACGCTCAATCGGCTTGGCGCAACAGAAGTGGACGGCGAAGTGTGCGAACTGAGGCTCTCCGCGAAAAGAGGCGAAGGAATCGATTTGCTGCGGGCTGAGCTGTTGCGCATCGCCGGCTGGCAGGCGGGCACCGAGAGCGTTTATCTCGCACGCGAGCGGCACTTGCGTGCGCTGCGTGCGGCGCAGGATCATCTAGCGCTGGCGTCGGAGCACGGTGAGGCCGGGAATCAATCGCTCGATCTGTTCGCCGAGGAGTTGCGCCTCGCGCAGGAAGAGCTCAATTCGATTACCGGCGCATTCACCTCGGACGATCTGCTCGGGGTAATTTTCAGCAGATTTTGTATTGGGAAGTAGGCTGCGTATTGCCTTACGTCATCCGACTTGCCTGATGGTCCATCCGCTCCCAGTCTGACCGTTCGCCAGGTAGGCCGCCATAGCGCCATCGGTCGCAAGATAAACCTCCTTGCCCTGGAACGGCTTTCCATTGACGATTTCGATCGGTAGTCGACCGTTGAGCGGCGGGCCGCCGCCGATCAAAAAAAGCAATGCCAGCGACTGATCCGCTGCCACCGCTGCCGGAGCGATACCGTTGATAAATGGCCCGGGCAGCACCAAGTACTGGCCGCTCTGCACGTTTTGTATCGTGCTATAAACCGTCGTCGCGTTTCCCGCGTCCGGAAATTCGCTGATCGTCCACTGGCTTTGCTCGTCGCTCCCACTGTTGCTCAGCGTCACGCCCGACTTCGACAGCGACAGATATTGGTTGTCAGCCAGTTGGATAGTTACTGTTGCGGCCATAGCGCCCTCCAAGAGCGGAAAAGAGAAGAGACCGATCGAACCGGAAGCACTGCGCTGCCCGCATCGACGCATCATGCGTGAGCCTGCCGAGGGATACTCCGGCTCCGTTTCGCGATCTCCCGGCCAGCATAGTGGCTCGTGGCGCGCCGCCGTCCTAACAAAACTAATGAGTCGGTCGCAGTGCACTAAGGTACATACTCGTCGCTTTCGCGCCGAGCACCGATGACATGACCGTTCCGTAGCAGTCCGAGCCACGCCCGCGATCTCCCACGAAAGCGCCCCATGCAGCGCCGCGCCGCACGCCTACAGTGTGCTCATGTGCCTCGCACTGCGCGACAGGGAGACCGGGATCGTGCACGCAGCGTGCTGATTCACGGTGATCACACTGTCGTGTTTCTCGTGTTTCGCTGAGTCGTGCGCGTCGGTGCGACCATGACTACCGTCCATCACGCGCACGGCCGCGTCAGGTGCCTTGTGCGAGCGCCGCGATCTGCTCGGCCGACATCGCCCCGCGGTAGATGCGGAACTCGTCGATCGACCCCGCGAAATACGGATCCGCCGAGAACTGCGAACGGCCGAGCCAATTCTGTGCGGTCTCGCCGATGCGCCACGGTGCGAAGATCACGTCGGTGGCGCTGTTGATCGCAACACCGTTGACGTAAAGCGTGCCCACCGTACCCGATAACGTCACGGCAACATGCGTCCATTGGTTCGTTGGCAACGGGGCCTTGCCGTCGATGCGGCGCTCGCCGTACGGGCCGTTCGTCGTGATTGCGAATCGCAGCAGTCCCGCGCCGCCCATCGGGGTGAGCATCATATAGCGGCCCGTGCCCGCGCCGAAGTCGAAGATGCGCGCCCAACGAACCGACTTCGTCCAGTAGACCCACGCGGCAATCGTGAAGTCCGATACGTCGGCAACGAGATCGTTCGGCAAACTGACATAACCGCTCGCGCCATCGAGCACGACAGCGTTGCCGAGCTTCCCGGTCCCGTGCGATGCCCCGCCGACGAGCGTACCCGCATGGCCGTTGCCGCTCGCATCGGCGGCGCTGGTGCCAGCGGTCTCGTCGAACGTCAAATCGGTATGCAACACAACCGCCGTCACGGCGACGACTTCGTTCGAGTTCCCGCTCTCGCCCGAGGCGGTGCTGGCACTGACGACGTAATACCAGGTACCCGCCGCCGGGCTATCCGTATAGGTGAGCAGGTCCGTGATGCCCGTCGCGACGGTGCTGTAGGGCCCGCCAGCGCTGGTGCCGCGCTTTACGTTGTAGCTCGCGCCGTTCGATACGCCCCACCATGAAAGCACGACCTGCCCGGCGGCAGAATAGGCCGTCAGCCCACTTGGCGCGGCCGCCGGCACCGCAGGGTCACGCGTGCAGGTCAACGTACCGTAGCCGAGTTGATCGTAGCCGCCGCTGTTCGGTCCGTAGTTTCCGCCGCCGCCCTCCGGTTGAATCTGCAACGCGAATTGCTTCGACCACGGTGCCGCAAGACCTTTGCGGTTGACATAGTGGTTGTAGACGAGCGCCCAGCATGGGCGGATCGTGCCCTGGCTCGCGGTCGAGAACGCCGTTTGCGTCACGTCGACGTTCGAATAGGTGACATAGGGCACGGTGTAGTAAGTCGTGCCGCCCGGCTGAAGCAGGTTCGCCTTCGCCACGTATTCGGCACCCGCAAGGAACCGGTTATTGTCGTGCCCATACAGATCGATGCCCTGGTTCCAGGCCATTTCGCAGATGGCCCCGGCGAGCGCAATGCCGAGCGTATTGTGTCCCTGGTCCCGCCCGCTCTCCTGCCACTGGCCCAGATACCCCGGGTGCAGATAGTAGACCGCTTGCGCGATCGCGCCGTTGCCGGGGCCGTTCAGGAAATAGTTGACCGCCTCGTCGAAGAGCGAATGATCGTCGCAGAGCACGCCGATGGCCATCACGGAAGCGAGATTGCAAAGGTCCCAATTGGCCCAGTAATGCGTGATCTCCGTGCCGTTGTGGCGATCCAGGAAATCGTGATTGATCGGGTAGAAGATGTTGCGCATCATCGCCTGGAACGCGGCGAAGTCGGCCCCGGCCCAGCCCGTGTAATTGCGCATGATCTCGCCGGCGTTCGCAAACTCATACCCATAGATGCCGGCGGCGAGATCGACGTTGGAGTCGCCGCCGAGCCGCTGCAGCGTCGACGACCACGCGTTCATGATCTGCACGGCTTTGTCGGCGTAGCGCGTGTCGCCGGTCACCTTCCACCGCAACGCGCATGCGTAGGCCGCAGCGATGTCGTTATAGAGCACCGGATAGTTCTGCGTGCCGGTGCCGCCCCGGTCGACCTCGACTTGCGGGCGCGGCGTCCAGGACAGACTCGCGTGGCTATTGGCAATCAGTACGTTCCAGCCGTCGATCCACGGCGACGCCTGTGCCGATACTTTTTGTGCCATGCGGGCGAAGTCAGTCTGTGTGTGCAGCAAACCGGGATGGACGAACTGACCGCTCGTCGTCAGATCTGCGGCGCCCGAGGCGACATGCGCCAGTGCTCCGCCAGCGGCTGTAGCGCCCGCGCTCGTCGTGCGGCTCACCGACGCGCCAGCACTCGTCCCACTTCCCCCTCCGCACGCCGAGAGCACCAGCGCGCCAAGGCTATAAAGAAATGTGCGCCGCGAAATCCCCGTTTCCTGTTCGTTCTTTTTCAAATCATCCATGTCTGGGCTTTCCGTTAATGGGTCATGGGCATCGATCGGTCTGCCGCATCGGCGAGGCAAACGTTTGCGCAAGATCGCAGGTTTTTGCCTGTCCCGGCGGACTCCCTCGATTGTTGCGTTAACGGAGGGCTTATTGCCTTTTTTGAGTGCGATAGAGGGGTAGGCGTCGGCGGAAATTGGGGTAAGAAAAACCTGAGCACGGTGAATATCGCTCGGTTCTCACGCGAATGGAAGTCGATCCGATACGCGGGATCGCATGCGCAATGACGTTCTCGCTAGCGAAGTCCCGTCGCACCCAAGGTCGCACGCGCAAAGCAATTCGGATTAATTATTCGTCGAGCCGTGGTTCGCTTCGTCGACAGCGAGCCATGCGTTGATAACCTCTCCACAATAGTGCCAAGCTTCACTGTTGATGGTGCCCGATGCGCACGCCTCATGTGGAGTTCTTAACTTTATTCGACAACTTGTTCATAGCCGTTTTCCCAAACTGGCGGTATGACAATTTTAAGGGTGGTCGTCGCAATGGTTGGCATTCCAAAGGCGGGAGGGGGTTCGTCGGGAGACGGAGAACAAGGGCGCATCGGCAAGTCGGAGGAAGACACGCCTGCGGGTCCGGCCCCGTCGCCCAGACCCAAAGAACTCAGCGGCGCGATGAACCTACCGGCCCCGCGAACGCAAGACTCGCCCAGGCCGGCAATCCGCGCGTCAGCGCCTTCGATCAGGACAGGTCGAGAGACGGAGCCGGTCGGCACCGGGTTCACGTCCGAAGCTCTGGTAAAAACGCTCGCCGATTATTTATCGCGCAACAGAGAAGAACTCGGCATCGTACCCGCACAGCTTGCCGACACGGAAGCAATCGAAGGCCGCCTCAAGAAAGGAAAGTCGCTACCGGTGCTGCCCGGTTACGAAACCTTGGCGGGTGTCATCGATCGCACGGGTAAGGTCCATTCGAATGACCAAGCCCTGGTGCAATTGCTCGGGCAATTGGACACTCGCATGCTTAGCCCATTCCATTACACACAAGTCTGCTGCTCGAGCTCACGCGCGTATCTGATACCAGCAGCAAAATCCACCACGCGCTGCATGCCTAGCCAGATGGTCTTGACGCCAGGCTCGCCGTCGCCTTTG
>NZ_JAAAYE010000076.1 GCF_013282575.1 Paraburkholderia sp. NMBU_R16 | reverse complement strand
CGTGAACAACTTCTCGGTGAATGTGTCGCTACCGCGCATGATCTTCAGGAGGCAGACAGGGCTTTCTTATCAACGCTTCGGCCACCTCGTCCGATGACCAGGCGAGTGGTATTTCAGCAAGCTGCTAATGGAATGGCCAATTGTCGCCGCTCAGGGTTCTCCGGAAAGCGCGACCAACGGCCGGCGCCATTTCCAACGTCAAGAAGCGTTGCCCAATGCTTGGCTAATCGCCGATGGCGGTCTCGCTCTTGTCGGCCAGAAAGCGCCGACAACGCTCCCCGCCCTGGCCGGCGCGGGCGATGGCAATTACGCGTGGCACTCAGGAGGCGGCCGATAACCGGCGGCCTCCAAGCGGGTGTAATAATGAGGGCCACTTTCCGCCGTCACCGAACGCCTGCCCGATGCCCCACCGCCCTCGCCGCGCTCTCGCGTTGCCGCGAATCTCGCTTTTTTGCCTGCTATTGCCGGCGAGCGTGGCACTCGCACACCCGCACGTCTGGATCCAATATGCAGCGCGCGTCAGCACGAACGGCACATCGATCGTCGCAATCGAAGAACGTTGGCGCTTTACGGAAGGCTTTCCCGTCCAACTCGTCGGCGTCGATCAGTTGCCGGCAAACGGACTGCTCGACGCAGCCTTGACGAAACGTTTCCACGATCAAGCGTTCGCCTCGCTTGCACACAGCGCCTACTTCACGCATCTTTTCGTCGACGGCAACCCGCAGGCCTTCGGCGAGCCGACCGCGTTCAAAGTATCCGTGGAAGGCGGCAAAATCACCTATTCGTTCCGACTGGCGCTCGCCACACCAATCGACATGCGGGGCAAGAAGATCGAACTCGGCATATGGGACCCCTCGTACTATGTCGACTACGAGCCGGAGCCGGAGCCCGCGATATCGTTCGCGCCCGGTTCGCCACCGAATTGCTCGATCCGGTCTTTCGTCGACAAGACTCATCCGATTTTCAACGGCTTCGTGCTGCCCAGCGCGAGTGAAATCGCATGTTAGCCCGCGTCCCTCTGGGTCCTTGCCGTATACGCGGCCGCCTGTCGATTACCATTTCTCGCGCCAAGCGGCATGCATTCCGGCCATCGAGCAGGCTGTCTGTCTACGCGCTCATCCTCGCGCTCGCGCTTTTAGCTGTTTGCGTGACCGCGCATGCCCAAGCGCTCGACGTCTTCGGCCAGCCGGCAAGTTCTACAGCCGCGGCCGCCTCTGCGCCGTCCGATGCGGGAGCAGCGACGTCATGGTGGGCGCGCAATATACCGAGCCCCGTTCGCTCTGCCGTCGGCTCCTGGCTACGCGTACAGGCGGTATTCAACAGCCGCATCCAGCGCTTTTTGGAGCAGTGGTCGCATGGCGCGTCGGCAGCAGCGTGGGTAACACTGATCCTCGTGTCGTTCGCCTACGGCTCGCTGCATGCGCTCGGACCCGGTCACGGTAAGCTCGTCGTCAGCACTTATCTCGGCTCCCGTCGTGCGCGCATCGGCGATGCGGTGTTGCTGAGCGCATGGACCGCGCTCGTTCAGGCGCTGACGGCGATCGGCCTCGTGCTGGGCGCGGCATGGTTCGCCCACGCGGGACTCACGCGCGTCATGCCGCATGCGGCATCGATGGAGATCGTCAGCTATGCGTTGCTGTGTGCCACGAGCGCATGGGCGATCAGGTCGAGCACCGCGCGCGATCGATGCTGCGACGAACCGCCCGCCGTCAGATTGCCACGCGGCGATCGAACCACCGACCCTGTCACGATTTCCGCAGCCGCCGATGCCCCAAGCCGGGCCGACATCGCTGCACACGGCGCCTACCTGGGTGGCAGCCTGGCGAGCCTGTCGGAGTCAAGCGCAAGCGGCCGCACTGCGCGCAGCGCCTCGACACGCAGCGGTACTTCCCGCCCAAGGCTCACGCAGATCTTCATGCTCGGCTTGGCGGCGGGCACGCGGCCATGCGTCGGCGCGATCTTCGCCCTCGTCACGGCAATGGCGGTTCGCGCAACCGCCGCCGGCGTCGCCGCGACGTTTGCGATGGCGGCCGGCGTTGCGACGACGGTTGCACTGATCGGTCTAGGCAGTATCGGGGCGAACCGGACGCTCGCGAGCTTGGCGTTGCGTTACCGTTTTCGTTCGACAGGTGTCCGGCGTGCGCTCGCCGTCGGTGCGATTGCCGCAATCTTGCTATTCTCCGCGTTGCAACTCGCGCTGTTGCTCAGCGGGGTCGCCACGGCGTCTTTCTATTGATCGCCACGGGGCCGCGCTTACGCCCCGTGCAGGCTGTTGCCGGCCTTTCTTCCGTCCCGTCTATCGTTGCGAGGTCAGCTGTCATGAAACGCACTGTCGTCATTGCACGTTCGCTACTAAGTCTGTCCGGGGTCGCGCTTATCGTTCTTGGCCTGCTGTTCTGGTCGGGCCGCGCGCTGTCGCTCGTACCGTTGCACATGCTGCTCGGCGCACTGTTGGTCGTATGTCTTTGGGTCTTGATCGCGTCGGCGTGGATCGCACGGGTTCGCCCTGGATTCGTGCTGTTCGCGCTTGCCTGGAGTCTGATCGTGCCCGTGCTTGGCGTGGCGCAATTGCGGTTGTTGCCGGGCTCGCTTCACTGGCTGATCCAGGTGGCCCACTTCGCCGTCGGCTTCATCGCGATGGGACTCGGACATGCGCTTGCCCGGTCGATCCTGCAAGGAGCCGCCGTCGTCCGCGCGACTCCCGAGCAGGCATGAAGCCTTGTAGCGCCGTGCCGATTCACGGCTGAGGCTTGCTGTTGTGCGACTAGCTAGTACCGCAACGAAATTTCACAGTACCAATCGATGCACGTCAGTGCAGCTGATGCTTGAAATCGGACAATTCGTTATGCAGCGTATCGACGCACCGCTTCACTTTCGCGTCGAGTCCGCCAGCGGTCTTGCACGCGCGCTCGGCGCGATCGCTGATGCTTTCCATCTCGTCGATGCACTGGCGCATCCGGTCCTGGTCCTGCGAAGCCATGACGGACTGCGCCTTCTGACATTCGCTGTCGAGCTGCTCGACGCATTTTTTCAGGTCTTGCGGAAGCGACTGGTTGGAACCGCAGGTGCGCGATGCTTCGCTGATGGTTTGCTGTAGATGACTGAAGCGCTTCTGGATCTCGCTCGTTTGCAACATGATGGAACTCCCTTCGTTGAACTTCGTTCCAGATGAGCCTGGACAGCAGTGCCGCTTCGCCGTCCTTGCCGTCATTCGCCCGCTGGGGTGGGATCAGGCTGCGGCGCCCGATTCGTCGAAGCCGTCACCCCGATCGACAAACGGCACTCCCAAGTGTAGGCGATGAGCGCGCACGCGCAATGCGCCATGGCGGGACGTCGGCCTTCTGCTCAATGGTCGTGGCGGCCCTGTGCGGGCTCATCGTCGTGCTGTTTCAACAGCACTAAACGTACCCGCCGCCAACAATTCTCCGACCACGTTGCCAAGCGCGGCATCGGGCTGCGCATCGAGCGCACGGGCCGCCGCCGCATCGAACTGTCTACCCTCGGCACAGGCATCGAGAAACGCATAGCCCGCTTCGCTCAACGGCATCCACGTCACTTCGCCGAAAGCGCGCACCAGCAGCGCCCGCTCGCCTTGCCAGACGAGATCGCCGGGAACCTCCCGCCCCTCACGGTTCGCACGCCAGATCGTGAACGCCGGCATCGTATCGAACTCAATCCAGCGTGCCGTCGCATGCGGACGCAGTATCGCTTGTCCCAACGCTTCGGCCGATAAGGCCGCCACCGCAGCCGCGTCGATCGACACATCGTCGCGCGCTGTATGCGCTTGCACCCATAGCGCATCGAGCCGAGCTACTCCGGCAAGATACGGCAGGTCACGCGCCGGTTCGAAGCCTTCGAGAAACGCCGGGAAATCGGCGCCGTAGTGGACGAGGCGCGCATCGGCCGGTGCGCACTCGCGCACGTATGCAGCCGCGGCCGAACGAAACCATGGTTCACCGACGAGCCGAGCCACGGCAGGGAAATTGGCTTGCAGTGCATCGACGCAGCCCTTGAACACCGTATTGCGATACACCGTAAAGCCCGGTTGATCCTGCAGACGGACCATCTGCTCGTCGTCAGGTGCCGCATCGAAAAGTGCATCGGCGAATGCGTCCTGGAAACGTCCGAGCGAACCGTTCATGCGTCGACCTCGTCCATGTCCGCTTTGGCATCGCGATCCGGTTGAGTCGCGCTATCGAGCATCGCTTGTGCGAGGTCGCGCTCGGCACACAGCACGTCGAACGCGGGAATATTGTCGTCGCGCTCGATCAATGTCGGTCGCGGCCCCACTCGCTCGACGACATGCCGATAGAGCGCCCAGACGGCGTCGTCAACATCGGCATCGTGCGAATCGATCACGAGCGCCGGCGATGTGCCCGCATCGAGCGAATGACCGGCAAGATGGATTTCCATGATGCGATCGGCCGGCACCGCATCGACATACGCGAGAGCGTCGACGCCGACGTTGCGTGCGCTCACGTAGACGTTGTTCACATCGAGGAGCAGACCGCAGCCCGTGCGCGCGCAAAGCTCGCGTAAGAAATCGGTTTCGCTCCAGTCGTGCCCCTCGATCGTCAAATAATGCGCAGGGTTTTCGATGGCGATCGGGCGGCCGAGTACTTCCTGTGTCCGCTCGATATTCGCCGAGATGCGCGCAAGCGCTTCATGCGTACGCGGAAACGGCAGCAAATCGGGAAGATAGTGGCCGCGCCAGGCAGACCACGCGAGATGCTCGGAAACGAGTGCGGGTTGTACGCGTTGCGCGAGCGTTTTCAGGCGCAGCAAATGCGCTTCGTCCGGCGGTGCGGCCGCCGCCAGAGATAGCGCGACGCCGTGCAGCGATATCGGGTGGTGCCCGCGAATCGTCTCGAGCCACGCCAATCGCGGGCCGCCGTCGACCATGTAATTTTCCGGATGCACCTCGAACCAGAGCCCGGGCATACGCGCGCGCTGCGCCTCGTCATAGTGGGCAGGCTTCAAGCCGAGACCTGCGCCAAGCGGCATCGGTTGCGGTTCGACATTCATGCCCGTACCGCCCGCGCGAATAACGAAACGATCGTTCGGGTACCGCCGCATATCTTGCGCGAAAGCATGATGTAAGAATGTGTCCATATGAAAGCAAAAAGGCGCGAAAGCCGCCACTCGCCACTTAGTTCGCACGGTACAGGCGGGCGGTTACACACAAACCGCACGCTTTGGACCGATAATCGCGTTTCGTCCGCGCTGTAACCGCAAAGGCCCGCGCGGCGAACTAGATGCATGAACTGGAGTACAAAGAACATGGAAACCGATCTACTGGTCTCGTTGTTGGCAAGAGGGATCACACCGGTCGATCGGCACGTGGTGGCTCGGCGCTTCGGCTGGGCCTTGCTCGCAGCCGCGCTCGGCGCGACGCTGCTCGTGGTGACCTGCTACGGCATCCGGCCCGACATTGGCACCGTTTCGGCGACGCCGATCTTCTGGGCCAAGGTCGCCTTGCCCGTCGCGCTCGCCGCCGGCGCGCTCGCTGTCACGATCAGGCTGGCGCGCCCCGGGGCACGCGTCGGTCTGGCGTGGGCCGGCATCGGCATCCCCGTCGCCGCCGTCTGGCTGGCGGGGTTCATCGTCGTGCTGCTGGCACCGGCAGGTGCGCGCGTCGCGCTGGTCATGGGCGAGACCTGGCGCTCCTGCCCTTTCAATATCGCGTTTCTCTCGATTCCGGGGTTCATCGCCGCGTTCGCGGCCGTCCGTGGACTCGCGCCGACGAACCTGCGCCTTGCCGGCGCGGCAACGGGACTTTTGGCCGGAGCCACTGCTACCATCGCCTACTGCCTGCATTGCCCGGAAATGAGCGTCGCCTTCTGGGCACTCTGGTACATCCTCGGCATGCTCGTGCCGACGGCAGTCGGAGCACTGGTCGGCCCCAGATGGTTGCACTGGTGAATTCGATCACGGGAGCGACGTGCAACCGGTAGAAACTCGCCTGCGAGCCCTGCTCATCGATGCAATGGCCGGGGACGCGCTCGCTTATCAGACGTTTCTGAGCGAGCTGACGCGCCATCTTCGCGGCTTCCTGCGCAGACGCATTCCGCAATTGAGCGACGACGTCGAAGATCTCGTGCAGGAAATCCTGCTCGCGGTCCATAACGGACGCCACACCTATCGGGCGGACGAACCGCTCACGGCATGGGTGCACGCTATCGCACGCTACAAGTTGATGGATTTCTTTCGCGCGCGGGCGCGGCGCGAATCGCTGCACGATCCGATCGACGATTACATCGATATCTTTGCCGTATGCGACGATGAGCCCGCCTCGGCCCGCCGGGATATCGGCAAGCTGCTGCAGCAACTCCCCGACAAGCAGCGGCTGCCGATTCAGCATGTGAAGCTCGAGGGACTTTCCGTCGCCGAAACGGCGCAACTGACGGGGTTGTCCGAATCGGCTGTCAAGGTGGGCGTGCATCGGGGCTTGAAAGCGCTCGCGGCCAAGCTTCGCACGATCGCGTAGGGGTGCCGGACTCGTTACTTGATACCGAGCCACCGGTCGAGCGAAACATCGCCCGCGCCGCGCGCAACCAGGTAAAGCAACAGCCCTGCCCAAGAAAGATGCGTAGGCCACGCATCGGGATAGACGAACACTTCGATGACGGTCGTCATACCGAGTAGCGCCAACGCCGCGCCGCGCGTAAAGAGCCCCAGCACGAGCAGCAACGGAAACAGATGCTCGGAATAGGCGGCGATGTGCGCGGCGATCTCAGGGGGAATCAACGGAATCTTGTATTCGTCGCGAAACAGCTGGTACGTGCCGGGCGTCAGCGTCAGCAATCCGACGACCTTGGTGCGCCCCGAAAGAAAGAAAATCGCTGCAATCGCCGCGCGGCACACGAGTGCCAGCAGTGAATGGCCGATGCTTCGCGAAGCCAGATCGGCAAGTCGGTTCCATCGCCCGCGCAGCCCCGTTATGGCAGGGGACGCCGCGGCCCCGGAATGAGTCGTTTGCATGTCGGTCTCCATCGAGAAGATGCACGGTGCCGGCGCATCGGGGGCGAGGCGTCGGCCGATCAAGGAAGCTGTGCATTAGTTCGCGATGTGCGCATACGCGGTTACAGCATGCGTCGTTTTGTTTTCGACGGCATGCTGCGGCACGACGACGGCTCAGTCCTTCGCGGGGCGGCCGGTTTTGACCGTCTCGACCGTCGAGACCGCCGCGACGAGACGTTTGCTCGACAATGCGTCGAGCAAGATCAGCCCGGCGCGCAGCAATTCGCTCTTCTTGACCGCGACGCCGGCATCGAGGCACTTCTGCTTGAGCGATGCAATGCGCTCGTAATCCGATTTGGGCATCGTGAAACTGTCGCGCACCACCTTCTCTTTCTTCTGGCGTTTCGTTTTTTCGGGCGTCGGCACGGCTGCGGCTGTCTTCTCGGCTCTGCCCTTTTTCCCCGCCTTGACGGAAACATGTGCCGGCTCAGTAGCTGCTTCATTCACTCGGATGGACTGAGCGTCGCTGTGCGTTCTCGCATGCCCGTTCGCGTGTTTCGGCACGCGCGCCGTCCTGCCCGTAGTGCGCTTCGGCGTGGTTGCGTCGGTCATCGTGGTCTCCCGGTCGGTAAACGATACAAACAGTATATATCGTTTCAAATAACCGATCGCCATGCATGCGCCGCCCGACATCGTCGAAAGCGTTACGCGGTGCATCGTGAACCCACGATGGGGCCATCAGACGTGCTGCAACGTTATGACGGCTTTGCCACCGAGCTGCTCGATTACCCGCAGCATGTACGCTCTGTCATGACTCTCGTGCCATAGGCGATCTGCATGCCTGCGCAGTTCCGTTAGCGGCGCCCACCTGTTTTCCATACTTTCCGTCTGGGCGATGACCTCAATCACTTTATCGACAGCTTCGTCGTGGACCAAAGGCGGCAATCGATAAAGCAGCGCAGTAAGCGTTGCGAGCCGCACAGCACGTTCGGGGGTGTCTCCCGACGCTATCACCGTGGCATACATGTGCTTGAAGACTTGCTCGCATTCGTCCGGAAACCATTCGTCGTACACGAGTGCGTGCGCTGAAACGTTCAAGTTCGGATCGCGGCACACCAAGTGGAGCGCGCGATCGAGCAGCTCGCCCCGCGGCGTATCCTGAAACGACGCAATCGCTCGAAAGACGGCGTGGGCGAGCTCGTCGGTCATCATGGCGCGCCCGGTCTCGCATTTATCAAGAATGCTTTCGATCTCGATGTAACGCACGGTCTCGTTCTCAAAGCCCACGAGCGCCGCAGCCAGTTCGACGAGGTCGGGGCCTGGGGTGCTGGAAAAGCGCGCGTCGTGACCGTTCACGGGTGCGGGCCCAACGCCAGCGTCTTCATGGGGTGAGCGAGCCGAATCCGCGGCGCTTTTGTTCGCTGAAGGAAGCGGCGCAAGGCGGCCGAACAACGAACGGGTCAATGGCTGCGGCAACACTTTGCGCAGTCCGTTCTCCAATCGTCGAAGCCCGCCCAACGTCGAAGGCAGCGAGTTCGTAGCGGGCTCCGTCGCAACCCGCGCATGCCTCGGTCCGGATCGATGAGCGCTATCGCCAGCGCCGTGAGCCGATGTGCGTCTGAACACGGAAATAGTCATCGCTTGTACCTCTCTCGAATACGAAGCCCAATTTAATACCGCAACGGCGAAGCGCTTCTTTGACGAGGCGAAGCACTGTGACGGACGCCGAAGCCCTTCGCTGTCCGCATCGACAGTTCGTGGCCGCATTGCCGTCGCGTCATACGCGTACTACGCCTATACTTGCAAAACTTTTTCAGCGGATTGGCTATGGACAGAATAGACGCGCAAATAATTACGCTATTGCAGGAAGATGCTTCGCTCGGCCTGAACGAAATCGCGAGCGCCGTCAACCTGTCGCCGACACCCTGCTGGCGGCGCATCCAGCGGCTGCGCGAGGATGGCGTGATTCGCAAGCAGGTGGTGCTCTGCGATCCGGCGAAGCTCAATCTGGGGCTCACCGCTTTCGTCATGATTCGCGCGAGCCAGCACAACGATGCCTGGACCGCACGGTTTCTGAAGGGCGTCGCGACGGTACCCGAGATCGTCGAGATCTATCGCATGTCGGGCGAGGTCGACTATCTACTGAAGGTGGTCGTGCCGGACATCGCGGGGTACGACAGTGTGTACAAACGGCTCATCAAAGTCGCCGAGCTGCTCGATGTGAGCGCCAGCTTCGCCATGGAAGTCGTCAAGCAGACCACCGCCTTGCCGCTCGATCACGCGGTAATAAGCGGCAAGACTCGCGCGAGTGCTCGCACGGAATGAAGGTCATCGTTGCGCCGCGCCTGCGGACGCGGCGCAACGATAGCTACGGCCGCTGACTCGCGTAGTACTGCGCCGCAGCCTCGATTTCACCTGGCGTCATCTGTCGAGCAACGTTGCGCATCTGTTCGCTCGTATCGTTGTGGCGATCGCCCGACGCAAACGCCTGCAATTGCGCGCGCATGTAGATGGCTGGCTCGCCCTCGAGCCATGGTGCGCCGATCGTGCGATCCACTGCGCCATGGCACGACGCGCAGGGCGCGATATTGCGCATCGGCGCGCCGACCGCAACGATATCGGGCACCGGCTGCAATGCGGGGTGATTGCCGGTGAGACGCGGCAAGTTGGCGTAATAGGCCGCGAGGTCGCGCATGTCCTGATCGCTCAGTGTCGCGACCATCGGCGCCATGACGGCATTGGTGCGCGCACCGCTTTGATAATCGCGCAACTGCTTGTAGACGACTGTCGCATATTGGCCGGCCAAATTGGGCGAGTTCGCCTGACTCAGCCCCTGCGGACCGTGGCACATCGTGCACCGCAATGAAAGTGTGGCGCCGCGGCCGATCGAAAGCGCATCGGCATTGCCGAGCGTCGACGGCGTCAACACCACATCGCTCGTCTTCACGCGCGAGGTGAGCGGCGTCGAAATCAACCACTTTTGCGGCACGCCCGCCGCGCTGCATATCGCATTCCAGATGCCAGTGAACTGCGCATCGGTTTGGACAGAAGGCAGCCAGACGAAACCGATGAGCGCCGCCGCGGCCGCTATTCCGACCGTCGATCCGACGCTCAGTGCGAACCATCGGTTGCGCAGCGAGAAAAGCCGTTCCGTCGTCATCGCTGGCCTCCCATCCAGACCGCGGGCACCGCGGTCTCCTTGAGCACGAGCAGCTGCGCGATCGGGTAACCGTAGTTGACCACCGTCAGCCCGATCATCAGCGCAAGCCATAACCCGAAGCTGTTGAGCGCAACAGGAAGCGTCTTGGGCGGATGCACGGCCGTCGCGAATTCGAACTGCGCGGGCGTCACCGCCGCACCGCGATGCCCGCGTACCAACACCATGAAAAACAGCACCGCGGATGCGACCAGAATCAACGCGCCGACTGTCGACATGGTCACGGTGATCGCCTCGGGCGCCAGGGCCGGATTGCTGAAATCGAAGTACGCCATGCGTCGCGGCATGCCGAGAATGCCGGCGTAGTGCCACGGAAACGTCGTCACGATCATCCCGACGAACCATAGCCAGAGCTGCCACTTCATCAACGTGACACTCGATAGCGCACGCCCCGTCAATTGTGGCCACAGCTCGTAGGCGATGGCGAAATACATAATGACGATGGCGCCGCCGAAGATCAGATGGAAGTGGCCCGTGATCCACTGCGTGTTGTGAATGGTCGAATCGAGCTGGTAGCTCATGTTGATGAGCCCGCCCGCGCCGCCGAAACCCAGCATGACGAACGAAAACGCCACGGCGAGCATCATCGGTTCGTGCCACGGCAGCACGCGCAGCCAACCGAACGCGCCGCGGCCCCCGCGCAGCCGCCCGGCGATCTCGACCGATGCGCAGATCGTGAAAACCGTCAGCAGTGTCGGCACCGAAACGAGCGCGGTGAAGACCGATTGCAGGAATTTGAAGCCGGAACCCACCTGCGGGTCGGCGAAAAGATGATGGATGCCGATCGGCATCGCCACGACGAGAAACAGAATGAACGAAATGCGCGCCATGCCGTCGCTGTACAGGCGCCCCCCGACAGCACGCGGCACGAGCGTGTAGTAGGCGATGTAAGCGGGCATCAGCCAGAAATAAACGATCGCATGCAGTGTCCACGAGAAAAATACGCGGGCAAGCCCGGAATCGATCGTCGACTTGAGCCCGAACGCGACAGGCAAAATTTGAAACAGGATTTCGAGCGCCGCACCGACAGCGGTCCAGCCCCACAGATACGATCCCGCCACGTTCGCGAACATGGGCAACGGCACGGGCTTGCCCGGGTTCGCGCGTTTCCAGACGTGCAGATTGATCGACATCAGCGCAACCCATATCCACGATCCGACGACGACGAGCACGACGCCCAGATAATAGAAAGGACTGCCGATCATCGGCGGATAGAACGTGTAGAGCACCGACGCGCTGCCGAGCGCGACCGTCACCATCGCCATCAGCGAGCCGACCACGACGAGCCACCAGCCCGCCCATGCCCAGCGTTTGCCGCGCAGCGTCTGGTCCAGCGAAAGCTCGGTGATGGCATAGCCGAAACCCATCGCGATCAGCGTCGGGAAGACGTAGCCCATGACGGAGCCGTGTGCCGTGACCGAGCGGTAGTAGAGCTCGGGCTGGCGAAGCCATGCATGTAGCGGGGAACGCACGTACATCTGCCACGCGCCGAGCAGCAGCGCCACGCCGAAGGTCGCGAACGCGAACCAGAAGTGCGCAAGCACGAGACGTCGGTTATTTAACACAGCTGAGCCTCCGGGCAGTTGCCGCGAGCTTGTCGAATTCGGCGCGATCGATCGCCTTCACATTGGCCCACATCCCTTCGTGACCTGTGCCGCAGTACTCGTGGCATGGCATCAGATGCTCGGCCGGCTTGTCGAACTTCGTCTTGAAGGTCGATACGTAACCGGGCTCGACCATGGAATTGATATTGGTATCGGTGACGAGAAAGCCATGCACGACATCGGCGCTCGTCACGCGAAACGTCACCGGCGTACCGGCCGGAACGAGGATGCATTGCGGCGTGAACGAATATTGCTGAGCGACGACGCGCACCGTCACGGAGCCATCGGCTTCGCGCGCCGTGCCGAGATTGCTCTCGATGAATTCGCCCGTCACGTGCAGCGTCGTCGGGTCGATCGTCTCGACGCGCGACGGCGGCATCATCGCCCAATGCAAGCCCGTATAGACGACCATGGCGACGAGCACCACGATGAGACCGACCGCAACGATCGCCCAGCTGCGCTCGATGCGCTCTACGACGTCCGCGCCGTCCGAATGGCCGGGATGGGGAGTGTTCGACATGTCGTTCGATCAGTAAATGACGCCGCGAGGTAGAAAGACGAGGAAGTAGAACGCGAACCACAACGCGATGACGATGGCCGTGGCGATCCCTGCGACGGCGAGGGCGCCGCTCGGCCCGGAGCGGACGATTTCCTCGACCTGCCTGTCGTCGCCGCGCTCGACTGGTACGCGCGCTTCGTTGCTTGTGTTCATGGCGGTCCCCAAATCAATACAAGGTAGCGGAGCGCAGCGCGTTCGCTTCCTTCGCCGAAACGGGCGCGCCGCGGTTGCCCCAGGCGGTCCGGATATAGGTGACGACAGCCGCCACTTCGTCGTCGGTCAGCGATTGCGCGAAAGGCGGCATACCGTAAGGCATGGGGTTGCGGGCCGTGCCGGGCGCGTATCCCCCGTTGAGCACCATGCGGATCGGATTGACGGCCGATGTCATTTGAATGGACTGGTTGTTCGCAAGCGGCGGGAAGTCGGGCAGCTTGCCCTCGCCGGACTTGCCATGACAACTGGCGCACTGCGCCTGATAGATCTTGCCGCCGAGCGTGAAGAGCAGCCCCCGTTCTTCGCGCGATACGTTCCCGTTCGAACCGCTGGTCGGTCCGCCGTGTTGCGGCAACGACTTCAGGTAGACCGCCATCGCACGCACATCGTCGTCGGACAGGTATTGCAAGCTGTCGTAGACGACTTCCGCCATCGGTCCATAAACGGCCCCACGGCGCGAGACGCCTTTTTGCAGTAGATCGGCGATGTCGGAGATGCTCCAATCGCCGAGACCGGCTTCCTTGTTCGACGTGAGCGATGGCGCGTACCAGTCCTGCATCGGAATCAGACCGCCTTCGAACGCCGTCGATTCGGAGCTGCCTCCGAGCGCGTTGATGGCGGTGTGACACATCGAGCAGTGGCCGAGCCCGTCGACCAGATAGGCGCCGCGATTCCATTCGACCGAGCGGGTCGGGTCGGGCTGGTATTCGCCCTCGTGGAAATAGAGCGTGCGCCAACCGATCAGCAGTTGCCGGTTGTTGTACGGAAAGCGTAGCTCATGCGGCCGATTGGGCTGCCGCACGGGCGGCACGGACTTCAGATAAGCGAAGATCGCGTCGCTGTCGGCCCGTGTGACTTTCGTGTAGGCACCGAACGGCATCGCCGGATAGAGCAGC
Organism: Paraburkholderia sp. NMBU_R16; assembly: GCF_013282575.1. Lineage (GTDB taxonomy): Bacteria > Pseudomonadota > Gammaproteobacteria > Burkholderiales > Burkholderiaceae > Trinickia. Next base: position 2,898 of record NZ_JAAAYE010000076.1, on the reverse strand, counting down.
GCGCCGTCGCGCGAGCGGCCGGTGTGCATCATCGAGTAGAACTCGTCGGCGCTCCATTGCCCGATGCCGGTTTCGCTATCGGGTGTGATGTTCGGCGAATAGAGCGTACCGAACGGTGTCGGCATCGGCCGGCCACCGGAGAAAAGCTTGTCGCCCGGTCTCGTATGGCACGCAATGCAGTCGCCGGCGCGCGCGAGATATTCGCCGCGCTTGACCGGATCGGCAGCCGTGGGACTCGGGCCTTGAGCGAACGCGACCGTGCACGAGGCAGCAAGCACGAAAGGCGCGCCAAGGCTCGTCAGCCTGCGTCGAAGGAAGAGGAAAAATGCGGACACCGGATACTCCGTCATTGCGGTTCGCTGCCGCAGGCGAGCGGCAATTTCAGGCTTCCCCTGGCGACGGGCGCGGGATTGGCCGGTCCGGGCGACGCCGCGAGCCACGCGGCAACCGCCGTGATGTCATCGTTCGAAAGACGCGATGCGACGGCATGCATGCAATCCGGCGCGATCGATTTGCGCGTGCCGTAGCGCCACGCGCCGAGTTGGGCGCTCACATACTGGGCGTGCAATCCCAGCAGTCCCGGAATGCCGGGTTCCCTGCCGGTCAGCGCGGCACCGTGACACGCGGCGCAGGCGGGAATGTCGTTCGCCGGATCGCCTCTTTTCACGAGCTGCTCGCCGCGCGCGAGCAGGGCAGCGGGGACGGCCGGTGTCAAAGGCGGCGGATAGGGGGGACGCTGAGCGGCGAAGTAGTCCGCAATCTTGCGCAGATAGGCATCGGGCAGATAAGCGAGCAGGTAGTTCATCGGCGGGTATTGCCGCTGCCCATCGCGAAACGCGATCAACTGGTTGTAGAGGTAGCCGGCCGGCTTGCCGGCCAATCGCGGGAAGTAATCGTTATTGGTGCCTTCGCCGCGCCCCCCATGGCAAGCGGCGCAGCCCAGTAGGCGCGCCCCCATGGTATCCGGCGCGCGCTCGGGAGCATGGTCCCCAGCGCGAACCGTGCTCGTCCAGACAAGGCACGACAAGGCGACAGCGACAGTTCTTCTTAGCATCAGTCATCGTCTCCGGCGACGGATCGATAGGCAACTCGGCGTATGCGAGGGCAACGCACACAGTGCGAACCGGAACGGCAATGCGACTTTTTGTGGCTGTGCCGATGATTCTAGTCAATGACATGCAATGATGGAAATGCTGCGATATCGTCCGGCCGAGCTTCACCGGGCACCCCGAGCGGGGAGCAAGGTCCGTTCCCACGGACGCGCGAGACGGTGTACGGCATGAGGATGCTCACCCGGCTCCGTGACGATATCGCGGCCCACCCATTTGCGGCCCCGAAACTGCCCCATTAAACCAACCGTCGTATGGTCTGCCATTGATCCATGTCATGGACAGTGCCGATTTGCCGCAGGGCACGCTCGCCGCCGCGCGCCGTCTGGCCTGAGCCGCAACGAACTGTCGCGGCCGCTGCCAAGGGAAACGCGCGGTGCGACGGTTGGCCGCGGTCGATCGAGTGACAACGGCCCGCCAAACAGCGAAGCTTGCTTCAAATGCATTGAGGAGAACGAAATGTTAGTCGCTCGCGAGCGTGCTTCCGAACGGTACGGATACGAGGTCCCGCATTCCTTGACGACGGCCAGGCCGCTGCCGGCCGAATCGTGCAAGAGTTGCGCAATGCGGCAGTTTTGCGCAATGAACCCTGACGATCTGGCGTGCACCCGGGAAATGGACGATCTCGTGCTCGCCTACCGCCAGCTCAAGAAGGGCGAGGCACTCTATCGTGTGGGCGATACGTTCAAGAACGTCTATGCGGTGCGCACGGGCTCCTTCAAGAAGGTAACCCTGCTGCCCGACGGTCGTGAACAGGTCACCGGCTTTTATCTTGCCGGCGAGCCGCTGGGACTCGACGGCATCTCAGACGGGCAATGCGCGAGCGATGCGATCGCGCTCGAAGACAGCAGCGTATGCGTGATGCCGTTCCAACTGCTCGAATTGCTTAGCCGCGAAGTGAAGGCGGTGCAGCATCATGTCTATCGCATGCTCTCCGCAGAACTCGTACGCGAGAGTGGCCTCATGCTGCTGCTGGGTACGATGACGGCCGACGAACGCGTCGCGAGCTTTCTGCTGGATCTGTCAGGGCGGTTGCAAGCGCGCGCCTATTCACCGACGCAATTCGTATTGCGCATGACGCGCGAGGAAATGGGCAGCTTTCTCGGTATCAAGCTCGAGACCGTGAGTCGATCGCTCTCGCGCTTTCAGAAAGACAGGGTGATCGAGGTCAACGGCAAGGATATTCGGATTCTCGATCTGCGCAGATTGAATGAGGCGCAACAAGGGCGGTGTCCGGCTTAGACTTCATGGAAGCATGGCTGACAACGAAACTCGGCCTGCTCGCCCACGGTGGCACGCGCCTTGCTCGCTATGCGGTATGACTAGCGATGCGGAGGTTGCATCATGATTCAGTTCGTACGATTCAAGCGCGCTCGAATAGGTGCCCTCGTCGCCGCGCTGTCCCTGCTCGGTGGGTGCACGCTCGGCGGTGCGGCGGTGGGCGGCTACGCGGGCAACAAGCTCACGCATGGCAGCACCGCAGGTACAGTGGGCGGTGCGGTAGCAGGCGGTATCGTCGGCTATGAACTGGGCAAATAAATCCATGCAATGAAAAGGCGAGGGTACGCCCTCGCTTTTTTTGGCAGATCAAACAGCATAGGCAGCGAACGCAAAAACCTGCCGTCGTCAGCGCACTTCCGCTTCGCTCATGCTTCGAAGCGTCGAATCATGCCGGCAGCCACCGTATGATGCGTGGCCTCGTCGATGAGCACGAACGCGCCCGTCGCCGGCTGCTCGTCATACACGTCGCACACCACCGGCTTTTGCAGCGTCAGCGACACCCGTCCGA
>NZ_JAAAYE010000075.1 GCF_013282575.1 Paraburkholderia sp. NMBU_R16 | reverse complement strand
GATGACGGGGGACTGCTCGGCGCGGCGTGGCGGCAGCGGTTCCGGGCTACGCCCTTCACCGCTGCCGCCACGCCAGTACTCTCATCCTGATTGACGCGCTGCTCTCATCTTGTTTGACGCGCGGCACATTCGGATGCAAGCGGAAGTTGCCACGCCTCACGCCATCAATGAAGGTGTAGTCGTCGACGACGCCATCGTTTCGATATAACGCAAACCATTGGTGGCCCTGCGTTTGCGACAGCCGTAGCACTCGGATTGTCGACGTAGGCCTCTTTGCCGGAGAAAGCCGGGATACTGCCGACGCCTGGACAGAAAAGCATAGACACCGGTCTGTCGTTGAGCACAAAAAAGCAAGCTGCTGGCATGACTGGCCCTCTTTTGTCTTATGAATTTGCGTCATTATATGAGGCGGCGTCGGCGGCGCTCACGGTCCGAGCGAACGTGTTGCAGCGTAAACCGGCACCCCCGTGTGCTGAGGCACATGAGCCTCCACTTGCCCGGTTTCCGACGTCGTCGCGCAGCGCTCCTCCCGGATGCCGCCGTCCGGAAACCCTACGCTCCCCCCACGCACGATCTCGCGTACAACCACTCCCAATAGGCCACGGCGGCTGACACGAGGTTCGCCGCACCTCGCACGAGGATCCGGCGAGTCGCCGAAAAGCCCGCTCAGCGCATCCTGCGTGATGCGCGTCGCAATGGCCTCCTTCCACAGTGCAAGATCGTGATTGACGCCAAGATTGAGCCGATCCGTCGCGCCGTCGTAGTGCGATTGAATATGCACGTTCGCGCTTCGATGAACGGTGTGCCGATCCGGCTGGACGGCCGCCCGGTCCGGATGCTCCATGAAAAACGGCAGCGATTGAATCGGATCCAGCTCGCGTGTGAACTGCAATAAGGTAAAGCCCAGCGCCCCCTTATCAAAGCGTTCGTCCTCCAGGATGCGACGATACGCCTGCGCCGTCCCTTTCACGCCAAGACGCGGGGGATTGAACGAGTAAACACTTACGCGCCCCTGGGTTCCCCTGTCGCGCAGAAACGTCGCGATATCGAAGCCCGCCAAGGCGGCAACCACCCCGCCGAGACTGTGCCCGACGACTGACAGTGATAACATTTTGCCTTCGCTGTTAGCGGCGTCCCCATACTTGGCCAGAATGCCGGCGAGCCGCTCTCCCCCGCGAAGCTTTGTCGCTTCGTCACACCAGCGTTCCTGCCAACCCGCCCCGACGTGCCCCAACGGAGGCAGGCTTTCGTGCAGCGGATTGCAATGTAGCTCAGGGATCTGCCCTTTGAGATCGCACAATAGGTCGGCGCTATCTGTCATCCGTGTGCCCGAGAAGCCCAGCACGAGCGCCGCTGTATGTTCGGCCGGCGGTGCCTCCCAGAGTTTGAGGGCGGGCGTGCATCGATCGGCGCGTAAGTTCAGCTGACCGATCGGCGCAATACGCTGAAAATTTTCTGTATAGGCCTCGCCCGCAAGCGCCCGCATACACTCGAGCAACGCGCGCCGCCCGCCGTCGAGCGAGGCGGGAGACAGGCCATCCGGCCGCTCGATGTGTTCGATGAGTTCGACCAGATCGATCTGCGCGGCATCGATCGTCTTGCCGGTGACGGGGCTTGGGCCGATTCCTTCGGCTCTGGCTTCGGGCGACCGGGAAGCCTCGAAGAACGCACGAATTGCCTCGAGCGATCTTTCTCTTAGCGAATGAACCGATGGAACCGATGGAGCCGATGAAGCCGACCCATCTCGAGCAGGCGCGTGCGCACCGTCCTGCCCATTCGCGCAGGACCGCATGACCGAGCGTTTCGCCGGCAACGACGAACCCATCCGGAATTGTCCCACCCGCGACAGGTGCATCTTCTTATGCGGAAGTTGACCAACAACGTCGCCGGAGCCAGGCATGATCGAGACTCCGGCCACGCAGCCTTGTGTGATCCTCATTGACGGCTCGCGCACAAAGGGTAGACGCGCCCCGGAGTACGGCCCGGTGGCGCGCCGATGCTCATTGCTCAGCGAACGGATCCGGGTATCGGGCCGGATCCCACAAGTGCGCCGCGTATGCGATTTCCGGTTGGCTCAAGTCGGGCACATATTCACCCTCGCGTGGGGGGCTGGAAGCCACCCGGCTCGGGTCTCCCGTCGGCGTCCATGTCGGCTTGTTAAGGCCCAGCGCCGATTTGATGCGCGCCTCAGCAGCCGCGCTCATCCGGCTGGACAGCGAACTGGTTTTGAATCTGCGGCTCGACGACAACGAATCGCTGCGCAGCGACGACGACGTCGATGCTGCCTCCGATTGCTGGCTCCGTCGCCGCTGCTGCATCGCCTGCCACTCGGCGTACACCGCACTCGTGCGGCTGCCCTGGCTCACATCGTCGCGATGCGTGCCGAGGCCGAGGCTCTCGTCCGGGGCACGTCGGCTCGACTGGGAAACCCGCTCGCTGCGAGCGCTGAGCACCGACGCCGTCGATGACGAAGAGCGAACGGTGGCCGCACGCTTCGAGGAAGCCGTGGAGTTCACCGACGCCCGGCTTCGATTGCTGTCGTTCGACGAGGAAGATCCGCGCGACTTCAACGACAGCTTGTCCAACAATTGCGAAATTCCGGTACGGTTCGACTTCGACGACGACGCTTTACTCTTCGAGACAGACGGTGCACTCGAGGATGCTCCGCTCCATTCGCTGCCACCGCCTCGATTGACTCGACTCATTCTGCTTCACTCCATTAGTTAGTGATGCTTATTAAATATTCGATGGAAAGCACCAGACTCCATCGTGCATATTCAAATCAATCGGTAATTTCCGCCGTTCGAACGGACGCACGTGGAGGGCTATAGGCCATGCCAGGCCGCATTCCCCGAACCGTTTTGCAATTGCGCAAGTGCGGACGCGAGCATCGGCTGCGGCAAGCTATTCAGATAGTCCGCGAGCGCACTCGCTTGCTGCGGTGGCAGTTGCGCCCATTCCGCACGAAGTGCCGCGAGCACGTCCGGCCGCGACACAGCCGCAGCCGCAGCCGGAGCAGGAGCCGCAGGCGCCAGCGCCGGCAAGGGTCCAATAGGACCGCCGAGGGGCCGCTGCAGACTGAAGAGGTTGGCGCTCGCCGCTTCCCAGGGATCCCGCTCCGGCACCGGCTCGGGCTCCGGCGGCAACACCGCCGGCCCGTGACGGTTGGCATAGAGATCGGCTAGCGGCTCCACCCAGGCATCGAGGCGGCGCGCGCCCCAGTCCGACGCTACGGCATCATCCGCATCGTCGGGCTGCCCCACGCGCTCGATTCCTTCGATTTCGCCCGGCTCGGCGTGATCGCGCACGAAGCTGTGCATCGAAGCGTCGCTTACCATCGACTCATCGTCCTCGAGCATCGGACGGGGAAGCGGCCGCTGCCGCGCCGCGAACCGGGGCCCCTCCGGCTCGACGCCGCGCCGGGACAGCATGCGGCCTTCTCTCAGCAAACCCTGCAGAATGCGCGTTTCCCGGATCGTCACCTTCACGTTTGCCGCCTCGTTCTCCAGGCGATCCTCACGCCGGCCTCCGAAGAGGCGCTTGCGCTGGCGGAAGCTGCCGAACGCTATGGGCAGCGTCTCCATCGGATTGCCGGAGACGTCCAACTTCAGTTTCCCAGCAGGCTCTGCGCAGTTGGCGGGAAGCTGCTGAAGCTTATTGTCCGAGAGGTCCACATCCTCGAGCAGGCTAAACAGCCGTTGCCAAGTGCCCGGGATATCCCACAGCTGGTTTTCCGCGAGATCGAGTTTTCGCAGGTTCTTGAGCGTGCCCATTTGCGCCGGAAGCAGCTTCAACTTATTGGAGCGGGCCGAAAACGTCTTTAGGCTCGTGAGTCGATCGAACTTGGAAGGCAGCGATTCCAGCTCGTTCGAATCGACGTTCAAGTACTGCAACGATGTGAGCCTGCCAATATCGCTCGGCAGCTCGGTCATCTGGTTGTCCCGTGCGTCGAGCGTGTGCAGGCCCACGAGACGACAAACGGCCGCCGGAAGATGGTCCAGCTTGTTTTTGCCGATGTAGAGCGTTCGCAGGCGGCCGAACTGCCGCAGCTTCGCCGGAATCCGGCCCAGAGCGAGCCCGCTCAGGTCGAGCTTGCTCGATCGCTCCAGCTCGGCATATTCCATCCGCTGCGCAGCCTGAGCGCGGTGTCCGTCGGGGCCGTCGCGCTCGAGCCAGCGTTCGAAATCCTGTTTGACCAGCTCGTCGAACGGGATGTCCTTGGCTGCTGCCGCGGCGCTCGGCTCGGGAGCGTCAGCACCACCGGCGCGTTTGGAAGCGACCTTTTCTTGCGGCGGCTTTTCAGCGTCGCGAATACGCAGATCCCGAAGTGCCTGCAATTCGCCGCCCGCTGGCGCGAACCGCGGCCTCCTGCCCTCGTCGGCAACCCTCGGCGCACCGCCACTCGCCTGCCCGGCTTTGCCGTCGGTGCCCAGGAGACGCGCGTAGGCCCTTGCGAATTCTTGGGAATTGAATGGGTCGACGTGCTTTAAAGGATCCATGCGATAGTCCTGCGTTGCAAAAGTGGGGTCCGCTCTCATTGCCCATATTCGTCGCAGCATGCGTCGCGCATGCCATGGACGTCAGGCTGCGGCGTCACGCGCAGGACATCGGTCATGGCCATCCCTTCCCCGCGCTAGCGAGCACGGCGAAGAATGGTTTCTGTTGCGGCGAAATGAGAAATGGCGTTCCTGTCACGGACCGCACCCATATCTTGCGTCTTGCGCCTGCGATCGAACTCGCCAGAAAACGAAAAAACGGCGAAAAGAGTGAAACGGTCCCACCGCATTCAACGCGACAGCCGTGCCACGGCACGCGCACCCACGCTATCATCGCGAGGTTTCTCCACTATGCTGCCGCTCCGTCCGCGCCGACGAATCAATGAAAACCACGAGGGTTGGCCATCTGCTCTCCAGCGACGCGCTGGCATCGAAGCCGGCGCTCGAGCAAGGACAGCCATCGATCCGCCGCAGCGGGCGCCCGGAAGGCCTCTTGAATGGCCTGCCTGGCACGCGTCCCGGCACCGCGCACACAGCTGAGCCTGCCGCAAGCCCGGTGCGGCGCGTCATTACGCTGGGCGGCCAGCGGCCCGCGGCGGGCTCCGTTCAAGCGCGCCATAGCCCCGGTCCCGGGAATGGCGAGCCTCTATCGCGCCCATCGGACGCCGAGCAGGGGGTCAGGCGCGGGCCAAGGCTCGGCCCGAAGCGGGATGGCGATAAAGAGGTTCCTTCGCTATCGGCCCGCGCGGCAATATCGGATGGCATCTCGGCCGCAGGGCAAACAGCGAGCAGTCCGCTCACCGCGCCGACCCTGCGGCGGCGCATCGCGGCCGGCAATCAGCCTGCTGCGCTGATCGGAGCCGATACCCGCTCCAATGCTGCGGTCATCGCGCAGTACCAGGCCGGGAAGAAAGGAGCGGAGGAAGTCCTGAAGGTAACGGCCTCGCTGCTGAAAATGGGCGGCGACTTCGCGACCTCGTCGAGGCTGCTCCAGGCTGTGAAAGATGCGGGCGTTCGTCCGAGCGTCGTGACGTACAACGCTGCGATGTCGGCATACGATAAGGCAGGCAGGCCCGAGGAGGCACTGAAACTGTTCGCGGAGTTGAGCGATCTGGCAAAGCACGATCCGTCGATGCTGCCAACCGTCGTCACTTACAACACCGCCATTGCCGCATGCGCAAGCGCCGGCCAGACCGACACGGCGCTCTTGCTGCTTGGCGAACTGAAAGAACTTGCACGCCACGCGCCTTCGATGCGCCCGACCGTCATTACCTATACGTCGGCGATCTCCGCGTGCGGAAAAGCCAATCGGTTCGCTGAAGCGATGGCTTTGATGACCGAGTTGAAACAACAGGCCATCGGCGATCCGACGATGCGCCCGAACCGCATCACGTATAACGTGGCGATTTCCGCCTGTGCGAAAGCCGGCCAAGCGCGCGATGCGCTCGAGTTGCTGGGCGAACTCAAGCGTTTATCGACGGGCGATCCATCGATGCGGCCGGATACGATCACGTACAACGCAGTGATTTCCGCGTGCGGCAAGGGTGGGCTACCCCACGAGGCGCTGGCTTTGCTGGGGGAACTCAAAGGCATCGGCGAACGCGATCCGTCGCGTGGCCCGACGCTCGTGACTTACAACACGGCCATTGCAGCGTGCGAAAACGCCGGCTGGGCCGATCGTGCGCTCGCATTGTTCGCCGAACTCAAAGCACGGGGCCTCGCGCCCGATGTCGTGACCTATGGCGCGGCCATCGCCGCGTGCGAAGCCGGTGGACTAGCGGATGAGGCGATTCGGCTCTTTCATGAATTGAAAGACCTGGCCCGGCACGCGCCTTCGATGCGGCCTACAGTCGTGACTTACAGTTCGGCGATCACCGCCTATGCCAAGGCACGGCGCGCGGGCGATGCCGTCGCGTTGCTCGATGAAATGGAAGAGCGCGCGCAGCGCGAACCCGCAGTGCGCCCCACCATCGGGACCTACAGCGCCGTGATTGCCGCGCTGGCGGCAAGCGATCGGGTGGATGACGCGCTGGCGCTGTTCGACCGGTTAAAGATGCGCGCACAAAACGACGCTGCCATGCGCCCGGACCTCGCGATCTACAGCGCGACGATATCGGCATGCGGAAAAGCGGGCCGCGTCGACGACGCACTGCGCCTATTGAACGAAATCAAAGAGGCGGCCAAGCGCGATGCATCGCTGCGTCCCGACCTCGGCGTGTACAACGCAGCCATCATCGCATGCGGCAAGGCCGGCCGGCTCGATAGCGCCGGCATCCTGTTCGAGGAATTGGACGATCTCGCCAGGCAAGGCCTCGCACAGCATCCCGATCTCGTCAGCTACAGCGCGATGATTTCCGCATCGACGAGCGCGAACCGTCAGGCGATGGCTCGTGCCTTCATCGAGCGAGCCATCGCGGCAGCCGTGTTTCATCGTCATTTGGGATACGTTGCGTCGTCGAACACGATCGATTTCCACGCGCATCGTGTCTTCGTGAATCCCCCTCCCTCCGAACGGCCCAAAGGCATTTCGGCCGGGTTGGCCGTCTCGCTGCTCCGATATCACCTTGCGGCAGGACATTCGAATACGGCGACCCAATACATCGTGGGCCACCACGGCAGCGACGCGGTGAAAAGCGCGGTGCTCCAGGAACTGAACCGCGTCGTTCCAGGCGCCTATCGCATTGCGCCGACCAATCCCGGCCTCTTGGTGCCAATGCCGTCGGTGCAACGCGAATCGCGAGCAGAGAATCGGCGGGCAGTCGATGTCTCGTGACGCAGGCGCGCGCTGGTGCACTGCGGCCTTGAATGGCATCCCACCAACGCGGGACGCCATCAACTTCATTCACCGTTGATCTTTCGCATGATTGCTTCGAGCATATCGAGGATACCCGGCTCTTCGGCTTGCGCCGAGCCTTGGGAGTCGGGCATCGGCGCGCTGGTCCATGCGTGTGCCGGCTGGCTTTGCAGATCGGCATGGAAGCCCGGCGCTGAGGTCTCCCCATAAAAGCCTGGCGTTGACGTTTCACCCTCGGCAACCTCGTCGTCGGACGCTTTCGGGGCGGCCACCCACTGCGGAGGCGCCCATTGATCGGCACCGCCCTGCGAAGCATCCGGCCGGCTGTTGCGTGTGCGCACGAACGGTCGCGAAGGTCGTGACCATGACAGCTCTGCGCTGGCCCAGGATGGCGGCGTCTCCCGTTCGTGTGAACGCGAGGACGAGGGCCGAGGGCCCGGGGCCACAGGCGGTGTGACGGGCGGCGGCATGTTTTGCGTCGACGTCTCTGGCACCACTGACGGCGGTACATGTTGAGCCGTTTGCGCAGGCTCAGGCACCGGCGGCACCGAAGATGAAGTTGACGCAACCGGAGGTTCGGTGAACTGACGCGGCACTGGGAAGACGAACGATGGCCCCGTCTGTGCGGCGAACGGCGCATGCGTCGCTGCGCCGAACAGCGGTGCACCGCCCATTGCGGAAGTGGCGGCGGGCGGCACCGTCGCGCCTGCGGCTTGCACCCGCGCGCTCTGCATCTGCGCGAGCGTGACCTCCAACACATCGGGTGGGACGCTCTTCAAGTAAGTTAGGACCGCCATACGCTCGGTCTCGGGCAGTGTCAGCAATGCTGCAGTCAGCTCGCTTCTCAGATCGGCAGTGGCGCCCGTGGGAATGTGTGGCTTATGCTGATCGAAGGCCGACTGGTGCAGGCCCGCATAATGAGGAATCGCACGCTCGTTGCGCGCGAACGGCGGTGGCGCCTCGAACCGGATATTCCCCCCGCCGGCCGCATTCAGAGGTTTCCCTGGTCGAAACCCGGTCCATTCGTGTCGCTCGCTCATGGGCTGCAGTTCAGGCGAGCGCGGGCGACCGAACGCTTGGCCGTCTTCGCCGTGCTGGCGGACATAATCGCCGAACGAGTCGTGCGTCGCGTGCGTATCGTGGGAACGGGGCGAATCGAGCGAATCGACGGAATGGAGCGATTCGTCGTCGCTCTGGCCGTCGAGCAGCGGCTCGGGCGCGTGCCTCGAGGCCGCCGCGCGGCGGAATATGCCGCGCCCTTGTCCGAGACGCCCCGCCAGCCCCTTGGGGAGTTCGGTACGGGCCGAATGTACAACGACATTGCCCGCGGCGTTGACGAGGAGGTCATTGCTGAACGGTTTGTATTTGAAACTGCCGTAACTCTTCGGCAGATCGGCGATCGGGTTGTTCGACAGATTCAGCTCGAGCCCCTTCGAACGGACACTGCTCCATTCTCCGGCGTTTTCATCCCCCTCCGATGCGGGCAGCGCCCGCAGCTCGTTGTCCGAGACATCGAGACGCCGTAACCGCTTCAACAGCTCGCTCCACTCGGGCGGCAGCTGCCATATCTGGTTACTCTTGAGATTGACGGTTCGTAGCTGCATCAGCGTAGCCATCGATTTCGGTACCCCTGACAACTTGTTGGCCTCCGCCGAAATGTGCCTGAGCTGCGTGGCGTTCCTCAATTCGTCCGGGAGCCTTTCCAGTTTGTTGTGATCCACCATGAGACGGATGAGATTCACCAGATTGCCTATCGATGCGGGCAGTTTGCTCAACTGGTTATGGCTCAGATCGAGTTCTTGCAGGCGCCCGAGTGCACCGATTTGCGTAGGGAGCACAGTGAGTGAAAGGTGCGGCAGCATCAGTACCTCTTTGCCTTCGGCCGCGGCTTTTTTGATACTGACGGCCGCTTTAGCGCGCTGTTCGTCACCCGCCGCGTCTTCCGCCACCCAACCGCCGAGCCCTTTCGTGAAGCCGAGACGCGCGCGAGGGCTCAATGCGTCGAGTGGGCCGCTGTCACGCCGTTGCGATCGCGAAGTGCCGGCGCCGCGTGCATCCCCCCCCGCCCCCGCGCGGTCGCGTTGGCGTGGCAGGCTCGGCAAGCGGTCGCACATGTCCGCGCCGCACAGGAAGGGGAGTTTGATGTTCTTCATTGCTTGTTTCCATGAGAGATGTGCGGTTCAAAAGCCATGCGCCGAGATCCATGACGCTTTCGCTGCGCTCGTGTGCTCCTGCAGGAATTTCTGCCAGAACTCCAATCCGTTCACATGGGTTTCGACCTCAGCGCCGTCGTCCGCCTCTTCGCGTTCGCGCACTTCCCTCATGATCTCGGCTCGGAAAAAGTCGTACTGGTCAGGAGGTACGATGCTCGCGAACGTGCTCCGAAAATCGGGATCCCGGTCCAACTCGTCGCGCATATCGTCAAAGCCGAGAATCTGCAACTCCGAAGGACGACAGACCAGCGCCTCGAACAACATCGCGATCGCCAATGGATCTTCGGAAAGCTTGAGGCCGCCTCGGCTCTTCTCGTTCTTTTCCTTGTTCTCCTCCGCAACGTCGCCCGCCAGTTCACAGATGACGCGCTGACGAAACATCATTCGACCCAGTGTCCACAGATCCCGCTTGGGATCGCCTTTCCTGGCCTCTTGTACACGTTGCTCGAGTTGCGCATCTTGTAGATAGATGCGCGTCTTGTGCACTTCGGCGATGGCGTCGTACTTCGCCTTTTGAAGACGCCGGATGGCTCGCATATCGATGTTGCGCTGCGCCGCGTCCGTGTATGACGGCGTCGAGTAGTCGAATAGCGTCTGGCGAATGGGCGCCGTATGCAGCGGTGCGGCGTGAGCCATCGGCCGCGGCTGTCCGCCTTGCGACAGCCCCAATCGTTGCAATAGCTCGACGAGCGCAGGATCCCCGGCGCCCTGGAGCGGCATTGCCTGCCCGTAAAGCGGCGGCTGTGTCATGTACGGCTGAGCCAACGGCACTTGCGTCGCATGGGGTCGCGGGGCATGGAGGCCCATCGGCTGCGGCTGCGGTTGCGGGTATCCGTGCGGCATGCCCGGCGGCATCGAAGACGGTACCGGTAGAGGACCGCCGGCTGCCGCGCCGTTCGCAGCGAGGGAGCGCAACAGCTCGTTGAGCACGCCCTGACCGTTGCCGCCTGCCATGTTTTGCGCGGCCAGCACCTCGGGCATTACCCGAGCCGTCGCGGCGATCGAACGTTCCTCGAAGTCATCGGCCCGGGAATCGATGCCGTCCTCATCGTCGTAATAGGAGGATTCTTGGACAGACGCCTTCATGCCGCGGCTGGGCGGCTGATAAAGCTCCCGATACTGCACCGGCGGAACGGTCTGGAGCCGCGTCAGGCGGCCATCCTTCGGCAGCTCTACCGGTAGCGGCGTATTTGCGATCCGAATTTCGAGCTTCGACCAACTGGGCGCCTCGTTCGCGAACTTCTTGATCGTCAATTCGCTGGTGGACGCGTATTTGAATCCGCCAAACGCCTCCGGCAGGAACGTCAGCGGGTTGCCCGACACGTCGAATTCCTTCAGGTTCGGCAACTCGCCGATCGATTCCGGGATCGCCCGCCGAGTCGTCCCGGCCGTTGGGCCGATCCTATCGGCCAACGCGTTGTCGTTCACACGTAGCTTGTTGAGTTTGGTGAGCGCGCCAATCTCCTTAGGCAATCTCTCAAAATGGTTGCACGAAAGATCGAGTTCCTCGAGGTTCGAACAGGCCTTGATCTCGGTCGGTAGCTTCTTCAGCAGGTTTCCGCTGAGCGACAGTTTCGTGAGTTTGGTAAGGTTGCCGATCGTTGTCGGCACAACTTTGAGCGCGTTATCCCCTGCCCTGAGGGTCGTGAGCGCGGTCAAATTGCCGATGGATTCTGGCAGCGTGGGCAGGCCGTTGCGAGAAATGTCCAGCTTGCGCAACCCGGTCATCGCACCGATCCCCGGCGTGAGCGTGCCCAATTGGTTCTTCGAAATGTCCAGAAACTGGAGCTTCCTGAACGTCAGTATCCGGCGCGGGACGTCGTTCAGGTTATTGCCCCGCATCTTGATCTGGACCGAGCCGTCGGCATGCGCCAATAGATTGGCCGGTATGTCGGTCAACCCCAGGTTCTCCAGATCGACCTTGCCGCCGCGCTTGGCGTCCGCCAGCCGGTCGGCTGCGATCGTCCGGCATTCGTTGGCCTGCCTGCGGTTGTCGTTGATCCATTTCAACGTTTCCGGTTCGTGCTCGCGCTTGCGGCTCGCTCCGGATGTCGTCGGTTCGTCGTTCGATGACGATCCGGCAAACCCGGTCGGCATCGGAATGCCCGATACGATTTTTCTGAACATGGTTTTCTCTCATCGAATGGCTTGATGTGTGCGGCACGGCGCCCGGTTCGCTTCGGCACGTCGCCGTATCAGCGCCGTCCTCGATAGCGATCGTCCAGCACGGCCCATTGGTCGGCCGCGATCTCAGGTCCGGTCGATGGACCGCGTGCAACGGATGCCTCGCGTCCAAGGCGCGCGATGACTTCGGAATCGGTCGAACGGAACGACCCCGACGAGACGGACGGCAGCGCATTTTCACGCTCGCGCCGGGCAGCCAGAACCTCCTGCCGGCGATCCTGATAAGCGATTTCGCTCTCCAGCCGCGACGCGACGTCGTAGGCTCTTTCGGAGAACACCTGCGGCCGCCGCCTATTGGCTTCGCCCAGTCTGCGCAACGAGCCCTCGAATCGCTCCGCGAGTCTGCGCTCCATGAGCGTCCGGGAAAGCGAACTTGCCCGGGAACCCGACCGAGTGGAGCGCGTCGGGCGGGGCCACGGCGCGCTCGCTGTGCCCGATGCGGTCGATGTCGTCTCCGCGACTGGAGTAGGCTCGGCATGCGACGAGGATTGCCGCGAGATGCTGGAGCGCGTTTCGCGGGATGAGATGGAAGCGGCCTCCAGCCGCGCAACGAGGTCGTCGGCGAGGCGTGCCCGCTGAAACGCGCGCCACCTGTTTCCGGAGGTGGAGGACGATCCGGACGTTGAAGCGGATCGGTTGCTGCCGGCGGAATTGCCGTCGGATCCCCCGACAGAACGGCGAGTCGTCTCTTTCGAGCGCGACGTGCGCGCCGACTTTTCCGATCGCCTCGAGTCGGTTGACGGGGCTTGTGAGAACTGTGACCTCACGCTATGGTAGGTCGACGCCGACGATGTCGACGCCGCGGGCTCCTCCTCCAGGGAGGGCATTCCCTCTTCGCGTTGAACCTCTTCGTATTCATCCTTATCCACCCCCCACACTGTGCTGCCATCGTCCCGGTATGTCGCCGTTCGATCCGATTGCAATGACGCATAGGTCTGCGCGTCGTCCGCAAACAGGTAATCGAAGATCGGGTTTTCGTCTCGGCCTCTCTCGGGCGACGGATCTCGCTCGGCGCGGGATCGCCGTGACCATTGAAAAAACGAGAGTGGCCCACTCGATTCACTTCCGGCGCTCCTCGTACTGCTTGTCGTGGAACTCGAACCTCGATCGCTTTGGCTCCAGTTTTCGGCGTCGAACTGCGCATAAGCGCTATTGCCATCGATTCTGCTCGTCATTGCTTTTCCTTGATTTAAACGGTTGAATTCAGCCACTCACCGCAAACGCGCGATCATCGGCCGCGCGGCCAGCGAGCGAATGTCAGCGGCGCATGCTCGATCGTATCGGCGACTGAGGCCGCCTCCTGTACCTCAGGATTCAAACGGTCGTGTTCCGCGGCCAACGAATCGACATCGCGCACGAATCGATCGCGCGCTTCGCCGTCGGTACGCAAGAAGCGTGAGATCTGGGGCCAACGCATCGCGTTGAGCTCGGAAACCATATCGGAAGAGCGCTGCGATACTGCCTCGTAGCGGCTCAACGTCTCTTGAGGCAGATAGCGCGCCATATTGCTGCTGCGCATGGAACGCGTGCTGCGGGCGATATCGTGAACTCGCATCAGCGCGTCCGCGGCCTGCTGCCCGGTACTGGTGCGGCCTCCCGAGCTCGCCAGCGACGGGGGCCGGCCCGTTCCACTTACGTCATCCCGATGCGTGCCCAGGCCGAGGCTCGAGGGGTTGCTCGTCGCACTCGCGTAGCTGGACGCGTTGGATCGGGCGCTCGCTTGGCTCGATGCATTCGATCTGGCGCTTGCGTAGCTTCGGTTACTGAGTGCCGACGCCGCCGTTCCGGAAGACCCGCGCGTCGACGAGCGGACCGATGGTGGCGGGTTGGGCGTCACCGTCCAACTTCTGTTGCTTCTGTTGCTTCTGTTGCTTCTGTTCGATGCGTTCGACCCCTGTGAGAGATTGTCCAAGACATCGGATATCCCACTGCTTCGGCTGCTCGTCGATCGCGCCACACTGCGAGAGACGGATGGCGCCTCCGATTGGCTGGAAGACGTCGAACCCGATTCAAGGCCCCCATTTCGGTTGATGCGGCTCATTCTTCGTTAGCTCCTTTTACTTAGTAGTACTAAATCTATCGTCAACGACGAACACAAGGCTTCGCGGAGATGGTGAGTCAGGAAGGCGCCTTGAATTGAACGATTCGGGCAAGCGCGCGGGAAAACGATGCGGGCAGGGTCGCGCAGCCGGAAGCCTTACGGTCCGTGCGCATTGAGCAGAGGAGGCGAGGATACGCCGCTGTGAACGTTGCGGCGTCGAAATTGCCGAGTTGCTTCAAAAGATCCATGCGATAGGCCTGCGTTGGAGAATGTCGTCCGCTCACATTGCCCATATTCGTCGCAGCATGCGTCACGCATGCCATGGACGTCAGGCTGCGGCGACACGCGCAGGACATCGGTCATGGCCATCCCTTCGCCGCGCTAGAGAGCACGGCGAACGGTGGTTTCAGTTGCGGCGAAAATGAGAAATGGCGTTCCTATCAGGAAACGCCCGGGTATCGTGCGCCGTTTTAAGCCCGGGCGATGCGTCGCAAGATGAAAATCCGGGGAACAGAGCGAAACAAAGCTGGTCGACTACGAGCCAACCGACAAAGGAGAACTCGACCGCATCGTGATTGCCAACGCGGCCCGCCGCCGCTTGGAAGACGACGTTCGAGTCGCTGAACGACGCAAGCACGGAAGAACGTCTCACGCGGGGGCGGCCCTGAGCGGACGCGTAGGGTGCGCCAGCAGCAACTGCCGCACGTTGCCGCAGCTGTCTACCACAACGGTTTCGCAAGAAATGCCCCTGCTTCGCAGTTGCCCTGTCAGCTCATCGCCAGCAATGGCACCATGCGTCTACCGAAACATCAGCGAGGGCACTTATCATGTCCATGTCCACCCCTCCGGTTGGCCCGCAGCCGGCCAATAACAACGGTAATACCGACGACCCGGAGCAGACCACCGAAGAGCAGAAAGGCACACCTGCCGCGGCGCCGGAGGCGCCCGTCACAATAGCCGGCCTTCCAAAGCGCACCCCGTTCGCTACCGGAGCACAAGATCGTCGCCGGCGCGACCCATTCAGATCAGAGTCCCCACGCCGTGAAGATGGCCCGAAGCCATCGCTGAATCTGAACGCGCTCTTCAAGCGTACACCGCCCGAATCACCGGACGAAGACGCAACGCCATCCGATCCAGCGCAAACCTAACGGGAACCGGACAACTCGCGCCTACCGCAACCCACCCGCGGCCACGAGTTGTTCGCCCGTCATCCACCGCGAATCGTCGGACGCGAGAAACACCGCAACGCGACCGATGTCGTCGGGCTGCCCCGTGCGCCCCAGCGGTGTCTGGCTGATCGCCTGAGCTTCCATGTCGGAGCCGATGACACCCGCACTGTGCGTACCTTCCGTCACGACGACACCCGGATTGATCGAATTGACGCGGATGTTCCGCGGCCCGAGTTCGCGCGCGAGCACACCGGTGATCGCATCGACCGCCCCCTTCGTCCCGCTGTAGGCCGCAGTGGCCGGCGGAACGATGCGCGTGACGACGGAACTGACATTGATGATGCTGCCGCCCTCGCCGAGATGCTTGGCCGCGGCTTGCGTCGTCAGCAGCAATCCGAGCACGTTGACGTTGAATTGCTTATGGAAACTTCGTGGCTTCGTCATGCCAGCGCTCCTTCCACCCGGCCCCGACCTGCCCCAACGGAGACAGGCTGTCGTGCAGCGGATTGCCTTGTGGTTCGGGAATCTGCCCTCTGAGATCGCACGACAGGTCGGCGCCATCTGTCATCCGTATGCCCGCAAAGCCAAGCACCAGCATCGATGTGCTCCTGCCAGGCCGGCCTTCCCAGACTTTGAGAGGGGCGTGCATCGATCGGCGCACAACTTCAGCCGACCGATCGGTGCAACACCCGGGAAATCTTCCCTATACGCCTCACCGGCAATCGCCCGCATTTGAGCAACTCACGCCGCCTGCCGTCGAGCAAGGTAGGCGACAAGCCATCCGGCCGCTCGATTTGTTCGATGAACTCGACCAGATCGATCTAGCCGGCATTGATCGTCTTTCGGGCAGCGATGCATCGGGTCGATGCCTTCGGCGTTAGCCTCGGGCGGCTGCGACGCATTGCGTCGCTCTGCCCGTTCGCGCAAAACCGCATCGCCGAGTTCTTCGCCGGCAACGACGAACTCATCGGGAATTTTCGTGAACGCGACAGGCGCACCTTTTTATGCCGGAGTTGCACCACCACTTCGCCGCACTCGGGCATGCTCGAGACGTGGGCCACGGTTGTTTCGGTGAACCTCATGTGATAACTCGCCAGAAGCGCCGCGCGCTCTCCAGCTATGTTCGATCACGACACCGACCGAATTACTCGAATTGCCGAGCATGCGAGATTGCAGATCGCACTGAAGTGGCATGTTTAAAAAAATTCACCGGCAACTAAAGTGTTTGATTCTCACTTCATTGCATCACTGCATTGATAGCATTGGTGTCTGAGCTGCCGGACCACGCAGACAAATCCGCAAACCGCCTTTCGCGACCTGGACAGAGACCGGCCTCGGCAAATTCGCCTCTTTTGAATTCCGAGTGGGTGATGTTAGCGGGTCAAGGGCGGGCGTAAGCCCGGCGCAGCGAACCCTTGAGGCGCTCTGAATCGACAAGCTGAGGTATGGCTGGTTGCGGCAGAATGCGG
>NZ_JAAAYE010000074.1 GCF_013282575.1 Paraburkholderia sp. NMBU_R16 | reverse complement strand
CAGTGCGCACCATTGGGCTGTCGGTCATCGCGGCGTTGCCGTTCGCTTTTATACCGTATCGCCAACCAGTAGCCCCGTTTCTCCGCGAACGCCGGCCCCCACACGGGACTGAAGTGCTGCTGAACAACAACCAGGCTCGCCGTGCAACGAAGGGCGGCACGCTCGAAGTCGATTATGCGCAGCCGCGCGGCGTGGCGATCACGCTCGATTACGCGAACGATCCCCGCCGCGGGCTGATGGGAATCATGAAGGGGCCGGGCGGCTATCGCTACCCCGGGCTCGTCCAACTCAAGCTCGGTCTCACCGATACGGATGGCTACCGCGGTAGCCGGCCCGAAACGAGTGGCCCGCCTGGATTGGGCTATCACGTCGATCCGCAACAGTTTGCGAATGCGCTCTCGCGCTTTTGCGCGGATTGGGAACACGAGATTCTCGACGATCCCGCCCTCGACCATCTGCGCGCACCGAACTGGACGCGGCCCGCGGGACCGGTGCGGACGTCCGATACGCTGCCCGCGGTTGCGCGACGCTCACGCAGACCGATGGAGCCGATCGTCGAAGACGAGGAATCTGCACGGGAGACTTAGGGCCCGTGAACAGGCCCTTAGGCAGTGCGCGAATTCGGGGGCATGCGTTCGCATCCATTCGCTGAATTCCTCGCAGTTTCGTTACTCCAACCGAGCCATACCGCGAGGCTCGTTCATTGTTCCGCGATTAGGAAATGGAGCTTGTGAATGGTAACGAGAACTTCGCGGCAGGACATTTCTCACGCGCCCGCCGAACGCGCTACCGATGGCGCGCAAGGACATCCGCTGACCGCCCCTCGCGATAGTAATGCCGCTTCTTCGTCGCGCTCGTTGAGCGCGACGGCTTCCGCGGTACTGCGCCATTTTGCTTTCAGAAACAGCGCGGCGCCGTCGAGCGCAGCGCCTGCGCCGCGAGTGCCGGTGCCGCCTCGGGAGACGAGTACCGCCGAGGCTGGCGATGGAGCTGAACCCGAACCGGTGCCGCACGAATCGAGCGAAGCCGCCGAAGCGTTTGCAAGCCGCCGCTGGTTCTCCCACAGGCGCGGCCCCCGGATGCTCACGCCCGGCTGGGTACCGCCCGGGGCAGCGGCGCCCGAACGCGCATCGACCGAGCTCGTTCGAACCCGAGCGGCTCATCACCGACGAAGCATGTCGGAGGCCGACACGTTGCCGCTTGCCGGAGCCCGAGTCCCGCACTTTCCCGCCGCCGCCTGGGAGGAGGCGTTGCTTCACAACGGGCAAACGGCTCGTTGGGCCATGCGGTCAGTCAACGCACACCTGCGCGGCGCCGCCGAGGCACCATTGACGATCCGCGGCAGCGAGGACCTCGCGAGGCTGAGGCGCACGGAACTGCGGCCGCAAAGCGTGCGCCTGAGCGGTATGTTTTCGGTCGACGATTTGGCGGGGCTACCGCCGTCATTGCGCCATGTCGATCTGAGTGAGTGTCGCGGCAGCGCGACGTCGAAGGCCGGACTGGAATATTTGGCCGAGCTGCCGCTGTCATCGCTCAACGCGGCTGGTACGGGCATCGACGACGAGGGTGCACGAATCCTCGCGAATATGCCGACACTCATCGCGCTCGACTTGAGCGGGAACCGGATCGGCGATAGGGGCGCTCGCGCATTGGCGGCCAACCGCTCGCTCGTCTCGCTCGACGTGAGTCGCAACCGGCTGGGCAGCGACGGGACGCGTGCGCTGGCGGCGAGTCGAACGCTGAGCGCATTGAACGTCAGCCGTAACGAAATCGGCAGGGACGGTGTGCGGGCGCTCGCGGCGAACCGCTCGCTGCGAGCGCTCGATGTGAGCGGCAACCTGATCGGAGATGACGGCGCACATCTGCTGGCAGACAGTTCGTCGCTCACATCGCTCAACGTGCGCGACAACGGGCTGAGCGACGCGGCCGCACAGTCGCTTTCGCGCAGCCGCTTGCTGAAGTCCCTCAACGTCAGCCACAACCAGATTGGCGAGCCCGGCGCTCGAGCGCTCGCGCAGAGCGCCTCGCTGATTTCGCTCGATATAGGCTCGAATGCGATCGGCGACGAGGGCGCACGTGCATTGGCGCACAGTACGTCGCTGGTTTCCGTGGACGCAAGTCATAACGACATCGGTGCGCCCGGGGCGCGTGCATTGGCGGCCATCGGTTCGCTCGCCACGCTGAGCGTGAGCGGCAACCGAATCGGCGACGAAGGCGCCGAAGCGCTCGCGGCGAGCCGCTCGCTCGCCGCGCTCGACGCGAGCTTGAACGGCATCGGCAGCTCGGGTGCACAGGCACTCGCACTGTGCCGCTCGCTCAGATCGCTCGACGTGAGCGGCAACCGGATCGGCGAGGGGGGCGCCCGCGCATTGGCAGGCAGCAGCACGCTGAGTTCGCTGAGCGCCAGCGGCAACGAACTCGACGACGCGGCCGCGCGCGCATTCGCGGCAAGCGGTTCGCTCACTGCACTCGACGTGCGACTCAACGAATTCGGCAGGCCGGGTGTGCATGCGCTTCGAGCCAATGCGCATCTGACGACGCTTTTGATCTGAATCACGGACGCTCACTACGAATTACCGTAAAACACAAACCGAGAGCGCACCTGCGTACCGGGACGCCTTCCTCGCGCATATCAAAATTCCGTTGACAGGCGTTGCACGTCCATGGAAACTCACTGACATGCTTACGCCGACCCATTTCGCCATTTTCATTAACCACCCGATGAACGCCCGCTGGGGCGCATCATCGGGGGCGTACGCGCATTAGCTTTATTTCGAATGCACGACAAGGCCCCCCGGAAACGGATGGGGCCTTTTTCTTTTGGTGGCTTCCTCCGTCTGCCGGCTCAATCGACGGAGAGAAAGATGACCGAAAGTACCCCGC
The DNA here is from genome assembly GCF_013282575.1 of Paraburkholderia sp. NMBU_R16. Classification (GTDB taxonomy): domain Bacteria; phylum Pseudomonadota; class Gammaproteobacteria; order Burkholderiales; family Burkholderiaceae; genus Trinickia. The sequence goes on along the minus strand of NZ_JAAAYE010000074.1, from coordinate 14,484 downwards.
AGTTCGATTGCCGCGTTTTACCCGTTGGGCGTTCGCTCGACGCCGCTTCCGAATGGATGGTCGTGGTCCATGCCGCGCTCGCACCCGCCAGCGCGGTATCGTGGCGCATGACGGTCGACACTGAGCTGCGGGCGCAAGGCGCACCGGTCTGGCTCACACGAGCGGGCCATCTCGACGACTATTGGCTGCGACCTGGAGACGTCATCCGTCTGTTACGTGGCGAGCGGGTCTGGCTCAGCGTGGAAGGCGATTCAGCTGCACATGTCACGCTGACGAGCGAATGGCGCGAACGGCGCCCGTTGTTGCATCGCTGGCTAAGGCGGCTTCAGCTCTTGCTGGTGGGTGGGGTGCCTCAACGTGCCTGAGTCATGGGGTGCATGAGCTACGGGCATCGATCGTGGATCGTGAACGAGCGCGAATGGCAGGTGACATCGAGGCTCGCGGCCGAATGCGCTCGTTCGCCGCGTACAATGCCGCTTCGACAAACCTGATTCGCGGAATTCAAAAGCATGGCCATGAAGAAAACCGACCTTGAGAAAAACAAGGCGCTGAAGCTCACGCACTCGATGAAACAGGCCCATTCCGAGCGTTTCGGCAAAGGCGCGGCCGATGCGCCGCTCAATCGGCGCGAGCAGCGCAAACTGGATCAAGCCAAAGGGCTCGTCCCATTTGCATGCAAGCTCGATGGCGAACTCGTCGGCCGTCTCAAGGAGATGGCCGCCACGCATCCCGAAGGAATATCCGGTGTCGTCGACGAGCTGTTGCGGCGTGCGTTGAACGAAAGCCGCGCCTGACGTACGTCGCAGTAGTGACCGCCGGTACCTACCGTACCGGCACGCCATCGCGCGTGACCTCGAGCGCAGTGCCTTCGATGTAATCGACTCGAATGTTTTCGCCGACTTGCAGCCCCTCGAGAAAACGATCCGTTGCAGCCTGCAGTGTCATCGGGCCGCTCGGACCGCGCAGCGTCAACAGCCGCCGGCCCCGATCGATGGCGAGCACGGTTGCCACGGCCTGTACGCGATGAACGGTTTTCGTCATGCCCCCCGAGGCCGGCGTGACGGTCTGCGTATCGAGGCGTTCGCGTATTGCCCCTTCGGCCGCGCGCTCGGCGCTGAGAATCAGCGCACGCGTATACGTGATCGCAACGTGATCGCCGATGTGCAGTCTGCTGACATTGCCGACCGTCTTGTCGACCACGACGTCCACGAGCGAGCCGTCCTGTTTGCGCAGCGTCAGCGTATTGGTGGCCATGTCGATCTTTTCTATCACCGCGTCCGTATGGGTTGCGGTAGTACCTGAAAAGAGGCCGGGTTGCCCGGGCACACTGGCTTCCTGAGCGCTCGCCGCGCCCGCGGAAAACGTCATCGCGGCCGGCAGGATAACGAGACCAATTAAACCGATACGCCGCACTTGCCTTGACACTTCGACCTCCCATCATCCGAATGCGCTGGACCGCGCTCGACGATCCGATGATCGATGCGAGCCGGACGCGTCAGTTTACTCGCGACAAAACTGGCGAAACAGCCATTGATCCGGCGCGAAGGCGACACCTCTTTTATTCATACTAAAGAGCGCAGCGGTACCATATGGGCGAATATATCGACACTTTCACTGTCCACCGAGGAGTCCTCCATGGTTCCTACAGTCGCGCAAAAGCGCGCTGCGTTTCGTGCCTTACATGCTTCGGGTTGCTTCGTGTTGCCGAATGCCTGGGATATCGGCAGTACACGATATCTGCAGAGCCTCGGTTTCAAAGCCATTGCAACGACGAGTTCCGGATTCGCCTGGTCCCTCGGTCACGCGGACAATACACTGGCGCTCGAGCGCGTACTCGAGCATCTTCGTAACGTCGTGGGGGCGACCAGTCTGCCCGTCAATGCCGATTTCGAAAACGGTTTTGCCGAGGATGCTGCCGGCGTCGCGCGAAACGTCAGGCTCGCACTGGATACGGGCGTGGCGGGCCTGTCGATCGAAGACTCGACGCGAGACCTCGATGCGCCGCTATTGCCGTTGCCGGTGGCGGTCGAGCGCATGCAGGCTGCGCGCCGCGCAATCGACGAGGCGGGTGGCGATGCATTGCTGATCGGTCGTGCCGAAAACTTCATTGCAGGCGTGCCGAACCTCGATGATGCGATCGCGCGGCTGCGCGCCTATGCCGAGGCCGGCGCGGACTGCCTTTATGCGCCCGGTATCAAGACGCGGGGGCAGATTGAAGCGATCGTGGCAGCCGTCGCGCCCAAACCCGTCAACGTGCTGATCGGTTCAACGTCCGAATTCACACTCGACGATCTCGCGGCGCTCGGTGTGCGGCGCGTCAGTGTCGGCGGCGCGCTGGCGCGCGCGGCGTGGGGAGGGTTCATGCGGGCGGCGAGCCTGCTGGCCGAGGGACGCTTCGATGGGTTCGCCGATGCGGCGTCCGGTGCGCAGCTCGACCGCTTGTTTGGCGATGGTGTTTGAACACGCTGTGTGCGGTCCATCTTCAACGAGCTGTACAGTGCGGTATTCGACGCTGGCTTTAAACCGATATCAGGCGCAAACGATGACTCTTTCCCCCTTTCATTTGGCAATCCCCGTCTACGATCTACCCGCCGCGCGCGCGTTCTACGGCAAAGTCTTCGGACTCGAAGAGGGGCGCTCGAGCGAGCGATGGGTGGACTTCGACTTTTTCGGCCATCAGCTGGTCATTCACGAACATCCGAAGACGCCGTCGCAGCAGCAGGCCCATACCAACCCGGTCGATGGCCACGATGTGCCGGTGCCTCACTTTGGCGTCGTGCTCGATTGGGATGACTGGGAGGCGCTGGCCGGGCGGCTGAAGTCACTCGACACCCGGTTCGTGATCGAGCCGTACATTCGTTTCAAGGGAGAGGTTGGCGAACAGGCGACGATGTTCCTGCTCGATCCCTGTGGCAACGCGTTGGAATTCAAAGCCTTCAAGGACATCGGACAACTGTTTGCGAAGTAGGCGGGTTGTTTCGCCTTCCGCTATCCGGGTTTGCGCGGGGCGTGACCGGCCCACGGCTTGCCTGAAATGGCACCATCGGTTCGCGAGGGTTTACCTGCATTTATTGTCCGACGGATGCGCCCGATAGATGAATAGGGCAACGCCATCCGCAGGCGATGAAAATGATGCGCAACAACGAGTCGTGGAAGGCAATATCCGAGAAAGGGCGCTGGGTGGCGGTCGGCCTGAGCCTGCCGGCGCTGGCGGGCCTGCTCGTTTTCGTTTGGGGATGCGACGGCTGTTTGCACGGTCGATCGGTCAGCGTCGCGCTGGCTTTGTTGCCAGTCGCCTGCGCAGCACTCGGCGGCTGGTTCCTCGCACGCATCCACATGAAGCGTCATCTGGACCGGCTCGCAGACGCAACCACCAGGCTGCGTACGCGGCAATTCGGTACGTCGGTCTCGGTTCAGGTCCGCGAGGCGCCTTTTGCCAGGATTGCCGTCGAACTGGACGAGCTCGGCTCCGAGTTCGCGCGTCACGAACGGCAGTGGCAGGCATCATTCCGGCGTGAAGCGGGCCAGATCGAGGTATTGCGGCGAATTGCCCAGAACGATCCTCTCGATGACGCCCTCGTACTGCTGACTCGTTTTGCCGAACAGCAGATAGACGGGGCGCTCGCCTCGGTGGTCATCGTCGATCCGGCGACGCTGCGCGTCACATCGTGCATCGCGCCGAACTTGCCGGCGTCATACAGCGACGCGCTCGTCGGCTTGCAATGCGCATCGGGCGTGGGGTCATGCGGTACAGCCATTGCGGAGCGGCGCATCGTGGTGGTCGACGACATTGCCACGGATTCGCTTTGGAAGGATTATCGGGGACTCGCTTCGGCACACGGATTGGGTGCGTGCTGGTCGCATCCGATCATCTCGACGGGGCACCGCGTGCTCGGCTCGTTCGCGCTGTATGCCCGCACGGCGCGCGCGCCCTCGACCGAGGACATTCAAATCGGGCAACTGAGCGCCGAGATCGCCGCGCTCAGCATGGAGCGCAACCGCACTGCCCAGGCGCTGATGCAATCGGAAGCCGAGTACCGCTCGCTTTTCGAGCGTAACCCGAATCCAATGTGGGTTTGCGATGCCCGCACGCGCAGGTTCCTGGCGGTCAACGACCGTGCAATTGCCCACTATGGCTTCACGCGCGAACGTTTCCTTGGAATGTGCGAGGCGGATCTCGAGTTGCATCCGCATGGACCGGCGCGCGGGCGTGAGCAGAGGGTCGAGCTGCCCGATGGTGCCGCACGGCTGCATCGGAATTCGAGCGGCCAGGAACTCCTGGTCGAAATCGCCTACTTCCCCTTGAGCTTTTCGGGCAACGATGCGTCCCTCGCGCTCATCACGGATGTGACGTATCGCCGTTCTCTCTCGCGCACGATCCGCGAACAAAACGAACTCTTTGCCTCGCTGATGGATTCGACGGTGGAGGCCATCTACGGGCTCGATAGCGAAGGGCGGTGCACGTTCGCCAACGGCGCCTGCGAACGTTTGCTCGGATATCGCGCGGGCGAGCTCGTCGGCATGCATATGCATACGCTGATTCATCGTTCGCAGTACGAAGCAAGCGTCCACGACGCGCGGGGGTGCAAGCTGCATGCGCTGCAGCAGCCCGGGACGCACACCCATCTCGACGACCAGGTCTTCATGACAAAGGCCGGCGCGGTACTGCCGGTCGAATGCTGGGCGTACCCGATGATGAAAGGAGGCGCGGTGTGCGGCACGATCGTGACGTTCCTCGATACCACCGAAAGGCGCTTGCAGCAGGATGCGCTGCGTTGTCAGGCCACGCTCGATATGCTCACGGGGCTGCTCAATCGAACGAGTTTCGTCGATTTGCTCGAGCAGCGCGTGCAGAGCTGTTTGCTGAGCGGCGCGCGCCTGTTCGTGGGGCTGGTCGATCTCGACGGTTTCAAGGAAATCAACGATTCGCTCGGCCACGAGGCAGGCGACCAATTATTGCGTGAGGTCGGAAGCCGGCTGCTGCTTGAATTGCCCGACGGCGCGGCGCTGGGCAGGCTCGGCGGCGATGAATTCGCGTTCGTCGTCGATACCGTCGACCATGCGGAGTTCGGCGAACTGTTGAAACGCCTCGTGCAGGTCATGCGCGAACCGTTCACGATCGTCGGCATGGACGTGCAGATCAGCGGCAGTATCGGCGCGGCCGTATTGCCCGACACCGGTAAAGACGTCAAGTCGCTGATGCACAACGCCGATGCGGCCATGTACAGAGCTAAGCGCGAAAGCAGCGGATTCGTCGTCGGCAGCGAAATCGAATCGGGCAACGAGCGCAGGCTGCTGATGAGCCGGCTTCGCCATGCGTTGCACAAGCAGGAGTTCGTGCTGTACTTCCAGCCGAAAGTCTCGCTGCGCGGTGCGGCACATTGCGAGATCGAGGCACTGATTCGCTGGATGACGCCCGATCGCGGCATGGTCGCGCCATCCGAATTCATGCACATCCTGGAACTGAGCGACCTGATTCATCCGCTCACCCAGTGGGTCATCGAAACCGCTATCGAGGAAGTCCTCGCACTGAGCCGGCATGCGCCCGATCTCACCGTGGCCATCAACATTTCGACTCGAAATTTGCTCGACGTCCGGTTTCCGGACAAGGTCAAGGATCTACTCGACAAGCACGGTTTCCCGCCGGAAAAGTTGAAGCTCGAGGTGACGGAGAGCGCGGTGATGGCCGATCCGAACCGCTCGCTGAAGGCGCTCACGGAGATTCACGAGCTTGGCGTCGGTCTCGCGATCGACGATTTTGGAACGGGTTATTCATCGCTGTCGTATCTGCAGCGTCTGCCGGTGGATGAACTGAAGATCGATAGATCGTTCGTGGTGGAAATGGCTGGCAACGATGCGGCTCGAACGATCGTGCAATCGATCATTGGGCTCGCCCATAGTCTCGGCATTCAGGTGACCGCGGAGGGCATGGAGACAGGCAGCGTGCTCGACCAACTGCGCAGCCTGGAGTGCGATTACGCGCAGGGTTACTTCATCGCGCGTCCGATGCCACGCGCCGCATTGAGCGAATGGCTCGACGATTCGCCTTGGGCGGGCCTGGCCCGGGTGGCCAGGACGCCGCTGGGGGCGTCGATCCCGTGACGCGCATCGATGTTGTAATGCTGCAACGCGAAAAGCGCCTCCACGGCTCCCCACAAGGCCAACGGCAAGATTTTTGTGCGGCGCACTAGACGGATTTAGGGAAAACACCTAGAATTCTGTCTAGGGAAAACCCTTATTCAATCGGGAGTCGCCATGAGCTTCATTTTCGCGCTGTTCCAAAAGGTCAGCGATCTGTTCGCGTCGCCGCACCTGCCGCTCGACGCCGATTATTCGTTCCAGGCTCGCCACCGCGAGGCCGAGCGCGTACGCCGTTCCCGCGCGACGTTCCTCGGCATTCGCCTCGTCGACTGACCCGCGCTTCAAACCGGGCGCGCAAAACGTTGCCCGGTCCGACCGGTTCCAGGTGATTCGTTAGCACCCAGCTACGCTGGCGGGTGCCGGCGTGGGTTCGTTCGATAGCACCGCTCCTTCGGGAATACGCGATCGCACCGTAATCGGTACAATCGCCGACTTCCCGTCGACGTATCCCCGAACGATGTCATGCAAACCCAGACCTACATCGAGTCTCGACCTCACGCAGTAAAACATGTCGGGCTGGTGTTGCTCGCGCTCGCGGTAGGTGGATTCGCCATTGGCACGACCGAATTTGCGACGATGAGCCTTTTGCCGCTTTTCGCGGATGGCCTTGGCATAGATGCGCCGACCGCCGGCCATGTGATCAGCGCCTACGCGCTCGGTGTCGTCGTTGGCGCACCCGCGCTGGCCGTACTCGGCGCGCGACTCGACCGACGCCTGCTGCTCATCGTGCTGATGGGGATGTTCGCGCTCGGAAATGGCTTGTCCGCCATCGCACCGAACTACCACTGGATGCTCGTATTCCGCTTCTTGAGCGGCTTGCCTCACGGCGCCTATTTTGGCGCCGCGGCCCTGGTTGCCACCTCGCTCGTGCCCGAAGATCGTCGCACTGTAGCGGTCGGCCGCATGTTTCTTGGGCTGACATCGGCTACGATCGTCGGTGTTCCGCTTTCCAATTGGTTGGGCCATGCAATCGGCTGGCGATGGAGCTTTGCGTTTGCGGGCCTGCTCGGCGTGCTCACGATGACGTGCGTGCGCTTGCTCGCGCCTAGGGCACCGCCAGCGCCCGGCGCGGGTCCGCTGCGCGAACTGGGCGCGCTCGGCCGTTCGCAGGTATGGCTCACGCTCGGTATCGGGGCCATCGGGTTCGGCGGGCTCTTCGCGGTCTACACCTATCTGGCCGATGTGCTCCATCGCGTGACGCATGTCTCAGTGGCAAGCGCGTCGCTCGTGCTGAGCGTGTTCGGCGTCGGCCTGACCGTCGGTAATCTGGTCATTCCCGTCTTCGCGGATCGCGCATTGATGCGCACGGTGGGGTGGTTGCTCGCCTGGAGCGCGGCGATGCTACTGTTGTTTCCGTTCGCAGCGTCGAACGTCTGGTTGCTGACCCTCGACGTGTTTCTGATCGGCATCGGGGGCGCACTCGGCACGGTACTCCAGACCCGGCTCATGGATGTCGCGGAAGACGCACAAGGTCTGGCTGCCGCGCTCAATCACTCAGCGTTCAATACCGCGAATGCGCTGGGCCCGTTTCTCGGCGGGCTCGCGATCGCGGCTGGCTTTGGCTGGACCTCTCCTGGGCCGGTAGGCGCGCTGCTCGCCCTGGGTGGCCTCGGCGTTTGGGCACTGTCCGGTTTCATCGAGCGGCGCACCCTCGCTCGGGCGGTGCAGGTCCCGTGCCGGGTCTGCGCCGAGTCGGACGCCTGACCGCTCGAGCCATTCCGAAGCGCCACCAGGCAATGACTTCAGCGGTCCGAAGTTGCCTGCGCTCCCGCGCTTGCCGTTACCCGAACCGACAGCGTGCCGCATCGGTTTTCGAGAACGAAGCGTTCGGAATTTGTCACTTGTCCACGTTTTAATGGCTTCTTAGGATCGGCTAGACCCATCGCGAAGCGGGTCACCGGCACCGCCGGTCCGCGCGCGTCGGCCTTTCACGTATTCTTCGGGCTAACACCATGCATGACGTGAACGCGCAGCGGCAGGCGCGCATCTGGGTTTTTGCGCTCCTCTATATCGGCTTCTGCATTTCCTATATCGACCGGGTCGCCATTTCGCTCTCGCTCGTTCATATCGGCAAGGAATTTCATCTGAGCCCGGCCGCGCTCGGCATAGTGCTCAGCGTGTTCTATCTCAGCTATGCGGCGATGCAAATCCCCGGCGGCTGGATCGCCGATCGGTGGGGCAGCAAATGGGTGGTGGTCACATCGATCGCGTTTTGGTCCTTATTCACGTTGTTGACCGGACTCGCCTGGTCGCTCGCCTCGCTGATCGCCATCCGGCTCCTGTTCGGCTTATGCGAGGGCGGCTATCCGTCCGCTTCGATCAAAGGCATCGCGGAGATCTACCCGCGCGTGGAACGGCCGAAAATGTCGGCGATGCTCGTCTCGTCGAACTATGTCGGCAGTTTCGTGGCACCGCTCGTCGTAGCGCCGCTGATTCTGACGCTCGGCTGGCGGCACGCGTTCTCGGCGATCGGCATCGGGGGCATTGTCTTCGCGCTGATTTACCTTTTCTTCGTGAAGGCCGTGAAGCCATCGCGCGAGACGCCGTCCGGCCAACCGGCCACGCAGGCGCTCGCCGCCCGCGACGCAGCCGGCTCGCGTGCATTGCTCAGAATGCCGTTGATGTGGAAGGTACTGACGGTGTGGTTCGGCATGGGTATCGTCAATAAAGGGCTCGACGCCTGGATGCCCGCCTACTTGTTGACGGCCCGGCATCTCGATCTCAAAGCCGTCGGCCTGCTGACGCCGTTGCCGTTTATCGCGGCAAGCATTTCGACGGCAATGGGCGGCTGGGTCATGACGCGTTTTTTCGATGGCAAGGAAAAGCGGCTCATGACGGCCTGCTGTGCGGTTACCGGCTTTTTCCTCTACGAAATGTATACGGCGCAGACCATCGCCGGCGTAATCGCTTTTCAGGCGATCGTCTATTTTTTCAAATCGTTCGTGTTGGCGGTGGTCGTCGCGTTGCCGACCAAGATCCTGCCTCAGCGGCTCGTCGGAACCGGCATCGGCATGGTGAATTTCGGTGGACAGATAGCCGGGTTCGTCGCGCCGGCCGTCATCGGCTTTCTCGTTTCCTACTACGGCACCTATGACGCGGCTTTCGGGTTCCTCATCGTTTCCACCGGGGTCGCGACGCTCGTCAGTCTGACGATCAGCGCAGCCAAAATACGCGGTGTACAGGCGGCCAACGCGCAGGAAGCGTAAGCGCCGCGGACAATTGGACCGTGATGTATGGCGCTATGATGTCGCGACTTACTCCGTCGCGTGCTTCGCATCATGAATGCCAGAATTTTGCAGGAGGCGGCCGTCCGCTATTTCCTCGAAGTCGTCAACACGGGTTCGATCAGCGACGCCGCGAGCCGGCTTCACGTTGTGCCGTCGGCAATCAGCCGCCAGATCGGCCGGCTGGAGAGCGAACTCGACGTGACATTGTTCGAGCGGTGCTCGCGCGGCATGGTGCCGAGCAAGGCGGGTGCGGTGCTCGCCGCCTACGCGCGCCGCTCGCTGCTCGACGCCGAACAGGTCAGCGCGGAGATCGAGGCGTTGCGCCGCGATGCGGCCTTTACGATCCGCATTGCCTGCACGGAGGGTTTCGTAGCCGACTTCCTGCCGCAGGCCATGGCCGATTTCAGACGCCATGAGCCGCGCGTCCAATTCGAGTTGAGCGTCGATTCCGCCGCGGGCGTGACGCAACGCGTGCGCCAGGCCGATGCCGACATCGGTTTCACGTTCAGCCTGGGCCCGAGCGCCGATATCGAGGCAGTCTATTCGATGCCGTCGCCGGTGCTCGCGGTGGTGGGTTCGGCGCATCCACTGGCGAGCGCCGAGCGCGTCTCGTTTCGCGAATTGCTCGCCTATCCGCTTGCCATTCCAGCCGCAAACTCGACCTTGCGCAAGCTCATCGATATCTATTGCTCCCGCGAGGGTGTCGCATGTAAAAGCGTGCTAATGAGCGAGACGCTCGAAGCGCTGTTGCGCTTCACGGCGGCAAGCGACGCTATTACGTTTTGCGGCGAACTCGTCATTCGCACGCGGCTCGCCGAGGGCAAACTCATTGCGCTGCCGGTGCCGGAACTCAACGTCAGCGATCGATCGATCGAGGTGCAAACACTCGCGCGACGTCAGATCCCGCCACTGATGCGCGGCTTTCTGGACTTGATCTGCGATGCGTTGCCGCCGTTGGGCGCGCTTGTCCAAAAGTGACGGGTGCGTTCGATATTCGTCACTGGTCCAGGTTGGGCGCTTCCGCTACATTCGTAACGAATGCCGAAATTTGTCAGGATGTCAGTGCTCATGTCGAATAGAAACGAATGGACCCGTTATAGCGCAGTGGCGCTAGCCGCGTTATTGGACGCGCGCGAGGTATCTGCTCTCGAGTTGCTCGAGGCATACATCGAGCGCATCGAGATGTTCAATCCCAAGGTGAACGCTTTTACCGCGACTTCGTTCGATCGTGCGCGGCGCGAAGCGCGCGAAGCCGACGCCGCTTTCGCCAGAGGAGAGCGCAAGGGCATCCTCCAGGGCTTGCCGATCGGCATCAAGGATCTGGAAGAAACCGAGGGGCTTCTGACGACCTATGGCTCGCCGCGTTTTCGCAACTACATCCCCGATGCCGATAATGTGCTCGTGAAACGGTTGAGGCAGGCCGGCGCGATTGTAGTCGGCAAGACCAATGTGCCGGAGCTCGGTGCCGGTGCGAACACGTTCAATCCGGTATGGGGCGCGACCGGCAACCCGTTCAACCCGTTGCTGAACGCCGGGGGCTCTTCGGGCGGGTCGGCGGCAGCGCTCGCACTCGACATGGTGCCGCTCGCGAGCGGCTCGGATACGGGCGGCTCGCTGCGTATTCCCGCGGCCAAGTGCGGCGTGGTCGGTTTGCGTACCTCGCCTGGACTCGTGCCGAGCGATCGAAAGCCGCTTGGGTGGACGCCGCTTTCGGTGGTCGGACCGATGGGGCGAACAGTCGAAGATGCTCGTCTGCAACTGCTGGCCACAATCGGACTCTCCGGTACGGATCCGCTAAGCTATGGCATGCCGGCCGCGGCGGGGGCGGGGGAAAGGCAGTGGGCCGATCTGTCCCGGCTGCGAGTGGGTTACACCGAGGATTTCGGCGTCTGCGAGGTCGACTCCGGCATTCGCGCGGTATTCCGCGAGCGCGTTGCGGCGCTGAAGCACAATTTTGCCTTGTGCGAGCCACTCGATTTCGATTTCGCCGACGCGCACCGGTGCTTCGATGTATTGCGGGCCGAAGCCTTCGTCGCCGGACTGCAAGAGGCCTACGAAAGCGACCCCGATTCGCTCGGTCCCAACCCGCGCGCCAACTACGAAATGGGCATGCGCCTCTCGCTCACGGATTGTGTCTGGGCGCATGCCGCTCAAACGCGGCTGTTTCGGGCTTTCCAGCGTCTTTTCGATCGATACGATGTGATTCTCGCGCCGACCACCCCCGTGTCGCCGTTCCCTTGGCGCGAGCCTTATGCAGCATCGATCAACGGCGTCGCGCTGGACCATTACTATCGTTGGCTGGCGCTGACTTACGTCGTCACGCTGGTCACGAATCCGGCGCTCGCTTTGCCGTGCGGCGTCGATCACGCGGGTATGCCGTTCGGCCTTCAGGTAATCGGGCCGTTCCGCGGCGACTTCGAATTGTTGGACATGGCGCGCACGTTGGAAGCGGTTTGTCAATCGTCCCCGTTGACGCGCCGACCGGTGCCCGATGTCGCGCGGCTTCGCGAGACCTGCGTCGATCTGAAAGCGATCGTGACGCATCCTCCCTCGACCGGGCCCGTTCTGGATTGGGCCGTCGCGCGTCCGGCGGTCTGATATTACTCCGGGATAGGGCGGCGGGACGATGTTCCGTCGCGCGCGATGCAGTTGGCATCGGCGAACGGCCTGAAAACAATTTCATGACTAAAATCGGCGCTGAAAACCGCTTAAAACGACCGTTTACGACTAATCGAGAAACCTTAACAATTGTTAAATGGGGGTGGTGATTTTTTCTCCATTTCAAACGGGGCAAGACCGGCCGATCGGCCGACAAAGGCCTGTGCTGGTTGGAGTTTAGAAATATTTTTGAATTTCAAACCGGTTGCTTTTCACGCTTCACATTTATTACACGTTAATCGCTTGACACGGATTGGCCTGCTCATTAGATTATGAGTGACGCTTGATTAAACACTCGCTCCCTGACTTGTGCAGGGATGCGTCTCGATTTAATTTTGCGTCCAACATAAAAAAATCCGAGGGCCATTGCCGTGGCGACCGTTTGGGACGTCAAAGCGGCGGGCCAGTTTTAGAGGTACCCGTGACAGCACACCGCCATCGGATGCACTCGATGCGGCGCGAAGCTGTCGATCCGCTTGGAGACTTCTCATGCACACGCCGCTCCGTATCCGACATCACGATCCGTAAGTAAGCGGTCCAGCTCGTTATCCATCGATAGATTGCACACGAACGATTCGCTTGCCGAAGTCGTCGCAGGGCTGTCCTGTGCGACGCGTCAGTCAAGGCCGGGGAGCACTCGTGCATGCAGTTGGAAACGTCCGGCGGCGCGCCGTCACGCCGGAGGGGCAAACTCGCTGCGTTGAAACCATCGGTTTGCCGAAATTCAAATGCTTCAGGCACCAAATGGAGCTGAAATGGATATCGTTTTTTCGCGCGGGGATGCGACGCGGATAATCGAAGCAGAAAAAGACGAGACGGTCCGTTATGGTGACCCTGTCGTGTTCCGGAGCTGTGCGAGCCATACGCCGGTATTTTTGGCGGTCATTCGTCAACCGGACGGCAAGCGCCGTCCGGCTATCCTGCGCACGGAGATAGCGTCACCCGGAAAACACGAGGACGCCGACTATATTTGGAGCTTCGTCCCTGCCGCCGGATCGAAAAAACGATGCGGGGATCCCGTGTCGTTTGCCGACCGCGTCCGGATTCAACTGTTCGATTATGTCGGCCAGTATCGTGTTCTTGCGACGAGCGATGCAGGAGAACAGTTCGTGGGTGCGGAAAGGACGCCCGTTGGACACGACGTGTCCACTTGGTCGGTCGCCTGTGCGGCGCGCTTGAGGCTCGAACCGGGTGGACGGGCGCTGCCGGACGGCGAGTTCCAACATGCCATGGCGTATGGCGCCAACGCCTACACGTCGTTTCTCAACGCGGGTCATTACCTGTGCGGCAGGCACGATCCACGGGGCGGAACGGGAATCGTGACAGGAGTGGCTCCCGATCTTCCTGCTACCGGCATGAGCGTATGGTGGCGCGTTTATCGGAGTGTGTCCGATGTTCCGATCGTAACTTGATGTCGCATGGGAGAACGGACCTTTCTTGCATCGCCGCGGCACAGCGCCGGTTGCCGCGGACCGTCTTATTGGGCAGGCGACCGGCGGCACCCGAGAAGGTGCCGGTCGGTTGGTTTGCGTCCGAGACGCCTCCAACTGATCGTTAGAGGGTGGAGGCCCTCTCAGCTCACGTTGAAATGCACTCGCACGTCGCGTTGACTATCGACTGGATGGCCGTTTTCCATGGCTGGGAAGAAGCGCCATTTGTGGAGCGCTTCGAGCAGGATTTGATTGAGGCGCGGATTCGACGTCGGCTTCACCAGTTGGACTTCCGTGGTGCCGTCCGCGTGAATGGCGAAGCGCACTACCGCTTCGGCGCGGTAAGCGTCCTCGCGCAGATCGTCAGGCAGCAACGGCAGCGGCTGGGAAAGCAGCCGCGCTTGCGCGGCGCCAATCGACGAGGAAGCCGGCGAGGCGTCCGCGGCGGCCAGCCGCGCGGATTCAGGCCAAACAGCGCCCCCATCGGCGGAGGGTGCGTCGCGGGCCGGCTCGACGCGGGGCGGAGATGCGCTTCGTTGCGGCACGGTCTGCCGCTGCGCGGGCTTGACCGCTTCATGGCGGATAAGTGGCTGCGCTGCTCGGCTTCGCTGTTCCGATACCGCATGCTGCATCGGCTGCGACTGCGGCTGCGCTCGTGCGGCATTCCGAACTGCAGGTGCGCGCGGCGCAATCTCGACCAGCTTCATGTCGATCGTTTCCGGCACAGGCCGCGGCCGGTCGTCCGGTGCGAAAAACCGCGCGAAGTGCGCGAGAACCCCTGCCCATGCCATCGTTGCGACGGCGCACGCGAACGCGAGGCGAATTTTCGGCGCGTCCGCCGCAGTCAACAGACGCTGCCAACCGCTATTCACGATGGACAGCCACCAGGAAGTGGGCGGCACCTGCCGCGCGTCAAACAAGATGAGAGCAGCGCGTCAATCAGGATGAGAGTACTGGCGTGGCGGCAGCGGTGAAGGGCGTAGCCCGGAACCGCTGCCGCCACGCCGCGCCGAGCAGTCCCCCGTCAT
>NZ_JAAAYE010000073.1 GCF_013282575.1 Paraburkholderia sp. NMBU_R16 | reverse complement strand
TGCCGCATTCTGCCGCAACCAGCCATACCTCAGCTTGTCGATTCAGAGCGCCTCAAGGGTTCGCTGCGCCGGGCTTACGCCCGCCCTTGACCCGCTAACATCACCCACTCGGAATTCAAAAGAGGCTTTTTACTGATACCACCGTTCTACACAACAGGAGGGGTCGATATCAGTATCGGGCGCAATGTCTTCGTAAATCAGAATTGCACTTTCTATGACCTTGGCGGACTGGACATTGCCGACGATGTGATGGTTGGGCCGAACGTAAGCATCATCACATCCGGCCATCCCATCGAACCTTCCCAGCGACATCACGGCGTAATCGCAAAGCCCATCGTGATTGAGAGAAACGTCTGGATCGCAGCCGGCGCGACCATTGTCGGTGGTGTAACTGTAGGCGAGAACTCAGTTGTCGCCGCAGGGTCCGTCGTCACCAAAGATGTCCCGCCGAATACTCTTGTCGGTGGAAATCCGGCGAGGTTTATCCGTTCGATTGTTGAATAAGGGAACATCTGCAAGGGGACGGCTGATCGCCAGAAGCCTGGCTATGAAGGTCCGCTCCTGAGAAAGTCGAATGTCGCCTGTGGGTCGGATAGCGCCCGCCTGAAAGGGCGCGCACTCAATCTCCCTTCGCTTGAAAGGAGACTGTCATGGAATTCGAGAATGTCGTCGTTGCTCATCGTGCGCCATGGAACAAGGGCAAGCTCACCGGACAGAAGCAGCCGTTAAAGCTCCGGGAAATCTGAGCGATCAGGACCAGACTTCAGATGGCGTCGATCGTTCGTGAGCTCGCAATGTTCAATCTCGCAATTAATAGCAAGCTGCGAGCGTGTGATCTTACGCGGTTGCAGGTCCAAGATGTCCGTCACGGAAGCCATGTGGCGTCCAGAGCGACCGTCATGCAGCAGAAGACCTAGAGGCCGGTGCAATTTGAGATCACAAACCCGCGAAAGCCTCGAAGCCTGGATCGAAGCGCGAGGATTGAAGGCGGCGGATTTTCTGTTCCCGAGCCGGATGCATACGTCATCGCATCTGTCGACGCGGCAACATGCCCGGCTGGTTCACCGCTGGATCGCATCGATTGGCCTCGACGATACCGCGTACGGCACCCATACGATGCGCCGCACAAAGGCTTCGCTGATCTACCGGCGGACGAAAAACCTTCGGGCGGTGCAGTTGCTGCTCGGACATACGAAGCTGGAAAGCACGGTTCGCTATCTCGGGATTGAGGTCGACGATGCCCTTGAGATGGCGGAACAAACCGAGGTTTGTTGGCGCGGCGGCCGGCGAGCGGTCGCGTGCCGGCCAGGAAGCAGCCATTGGCCCGCACCGTCTTTGGGGGCGTTCAGATGGCCGCTTCCCTCGCCTAGCGGTCTTAGTGAGTCGTGCTTGTCGGCCTCAAAAGCTTTATCTGGGTCCGTTGTTCGCGAAACCGTGGAGTTCGCGGAGGGGCAAATTCTCTCCGCGGCGCGGAGAGAATCCGAGGTGCGCCCGTCTGGGTTCCGCCGATGCCGAGATTCCGGTAACGTGGCCCCTGTCAGCGCGACGCCCGCCGCCGATTCCTGAACTCCCGACAAGATGACCAAATTAGTGCCAGCATCGCTATTGACTGACATCCGCCGCATGATTGATACGGCGCGCACCCGCGCGGCGGCGGCCGTTAACGCGGAATTAACATTGCTCTACTGGCAGGTTGGTCGCCGCATTCGGGATGACGTGCTGCGAGGCGAGCGCGCCGGCTATGGACAGCAGATTCTCCCTACTCTCGCGCGGCTTTCTCGGACTCAACGATCACTATCTGGAGCGTGACCTCGAAGATGCGATCCTGCGCGAGATGGAACAGTTCCTACTAGAGCTCGGCGCGGGCTTCACATTCGTCGCTCGCCAGAAGCGCCTACCGATCGATGACGATGATTTCTATCTGGATCTATTGTTTTACAACCGCAAGCTCAAGCGTCTTGTCGCCATCGAACTGAAGCTCGGGTCCTTCAAGGCCGAGTATAAGAGTCAGATGGAGCTGTACTTGCGCTGGCTCGCAAAGCACGAGCAGGAGCCGGATGAAGCGCCGCCGATCGGCATCATCCTATGCGCGGGGAAAAAGCACGAACAGATCGAATTGCTTGAACTTGGCAAAAGCGGCATCCACGTCGCCGAGTATTTGACCGTGCTGCCGCCACGGGAGACGCTGCAGGCGAAGCTGCACCAATCGATCGCGGCAGCACGTGCTCGGCTAGACGATAAGGGGGAGTCGCCATAATGGGCGCCCCGTTATCGAATATCGACAACGGTCTCTGACCGGCCAAGAACCGACATTCGACGCGGTGATCAAAACCGTTGACAATTAGTGCAACGGCTCGCTACTGGTCGCATCAAGAGCCGGCCGAATGACTATAAACAGCTCCCATTAAGCATGCGCAACGTTTCCCCCGTCGTTTTCGTTCATGGCTTCATCGGTACGCTCGACGTTATCGGCTTCGAGTTGTCGCATACCGCCCCCGATCTGCTTGGCTACGGCGAGCACCAAGCCGTTCCGGTCGATGCCATATCTCTGCCCGGCCAAGTCGAGCATCTGCGAGCGTTCGTGGACGCCCAATTCGGCGGCAGACCAGTTGACCTGGTGGGCCATTCCGTTGGCGGTGCGATCGCTATGTTGTTCGCTCGGACCTACCCTGAGTACGTCCGCAGGATCGTCAATGTCGAGGGCAATTTCACGTTAGGCGATGCGTTTTGGTCCGCATCGGTAGGACGGATGAGCCAGACCGCGGCAGACGCCATGCTGGAAGAGTTTCGTGCTGACCCGTTAGCCTGGATCAGCAGCTCCGTTACCGCACCTGCTTCCAATATTGGCGGCATTGCCGCCCGATGGCTTGCGCATCAGCCGGCATCCACTCTGCGTGCGATGGGTCAATCCGTCGTCTCGACAACGGGAAACGATGATTATCTAAGATTGCTCGAAGAGGTCTTCGATCGGCATCCGGTGTACTTGCTTTCCGGTGAGCACTCCCGCGGAGGCTGGAACGTACCAGACTGGGCACTGAAAAAATGCGCTGGAGATTACACGATTGCCAACAGCGGCCATCTGATGATGCTCGACAACCACGTCGAATTCGCATCAGCCATCGAGCGGTTCTTGGCCTGATAAATGATCGTCAGTACGTGGCGCTAGCACTGGCCTATTTCGCTCGTTCGGCCGTTGGCGCAAACTTTATCGTCAATCGCATGACGTTTTCGATTGGCCTCGAGGGTCACTTTCGAGAAAGCCGAACGCCCGCTCAGGGTCGCTTTTTGCCCCTTGCATGAGGGGCCGTCCGTGCGGTGATCGCCGCGCTGGGTCGCCTGGCACTCGCCAGCCCAGTTCCGGACATTGGGTCGACCGCACTGTAATGCCGGCAATCTGGCAAACTTCGCGAAACACCGGTATAGGAGGGCGGTGATGTCCATCAGTGTACGAGGCACGGAAGGCTACGCGGAGAATGCCCAGTACCTCATCGAGCAATGGCAAGACATCTCGTTTCAGGAACACCATGAGTGCATCCTGCATCTCGTTCCCACGTTCCCGTCTTGTATTCTCGATGTTGGAGCCGGTATCGGAACCGATGCGGCCGCATTCGCAGCGCTGGGGCATTCTGTTGTCGCCGTCGAACCGGTGGACGCCCTGCGCGTCGCGGGAGTCAGGCAGCATTCGTCGCTCCGGATCGAATGGCTGGACGATAGCCTGCCGGATCTCGCAATCTTGCGTACGAGGCAAAAAGAATTTGACTTCGTGATGCTGTCGGCCGTCTGGATGCACCTTGACGAAGACGAGCGTCGTCGGGCGATACCGAACGTCAGCGCTCTCATGTGCGACGGCTCCGTGCTGGTCATGTTCTTACGGCACGGAGCGGTTCCGGAGGGACGACGGATGTTCGATGTTTCAGCGGAAGAGACCATCCAGCTCGCAAGTGCTCATGGCTTGCGAAGTGTGCTGAATGTCCAGACCGAATCCGTTCAACGTGGAAATCGGCGTGCGGGTGTGAAGTGGAGCCGATTGGCATTCGTCAAAGAACGCGCGCGGGGTTAGTAGCTTCGGTCGAACCTCGGGACAAGGAGGCTTAGCGAGCGCGCGTGGATTTGCCCTCTACTTCGGACGCTAGTCGGCCAAGAAGCGACGTTCGATCTCGCCACCAAGATCGTCAACGATCGCCTGATGTCAGGAGCTGACGTTACGATGCATCGCGGAGCGGGCGAACAGACCTCCATCCTGCGGCGACGCGGAAAAAAATAGGCGGATATTCCGAGCGCCTTCGATGCGTCGTTCACGCCACCTCCATGGCCCACTGCGTAAAGGCTTCGCCCGCCTTTCGCAAAACTGACTCGCGTTCCGCCATCGCAAGGCTTGGCGCATCATAGTAGGCCGCAACGATCAATGGATGTCGCCCGATTGGCCGCACAAGTGCGTAATCGTTTGTTTCCCCTCCAACACTGGTTCCCGGTCGGTCCGCACAGCTCCAGCTTTGAGGTAATACCGCGCGAATACGGCTGCGACCTGGCTTGCAATTGATCATTCCCCGTTCGAGTCGGGCGCGCGATTCCGCGGTGAGAGCATTGCCAAGCAGAAGCGTCTTCGCTAGGGTCACGATAGCCCGTGGTGATGTTGTATCAAGCAAGCCGCTATAGCTGTTTGTCTGCGGCTCATACCGGTCTGAGCGGGTTACGGTATCCCCCAATCGGCGAACGAATGCTGTAAGGGCTTCGGGCCCCCCCGCGCTCCTCATCAGTAGCACGGCAGCGGTGTTGTCGCTTTCTTCCAGTATGGCTCGGCAGAGGTCATCGATCGACATCGCACCGCGAGCAACGTTCGCCTGAGTCACAGGAGAGGTGAAAATCAAATCTTTTTGCGTATAGGCAATTTGACGGTCGAGCCGTTCTTCGCCCCGATCGACGCGCGCAAAAATCTGTGCTGCTAGGATTCCTTTGAAGGTGCTGCACATGAGGAACCGCTCATCAGCGCGATAGGCAAGCGTTCGTCCGGAACCTGTATCAACGGCGAAGAAGCCCAAGCGACCACCTGACTCTGCCTCAATGTTGGCGAGCCGCCGTCTTTTCACGCATGTTCCAGCCGGTTCACACGAGGGGTTTGCACCAACTGCGCCTAGCACCCGAGACGCGCTGGTACCTATCGCAGCACTCAGCGCTGCTTTGGCAAAGGTCCGTCGTTTCATTCCATCTCCTTCGGATGGCGCCACTATGGCGGCTTGGCTGCAGCCCGTCAAACGACGATATAAAAGGGGAGCCAAAAGAATTTCTTCTGGCTTCCCGTCGCCTAGCGAGGGGAGCGGCGCTGCGCAATGTGGGGCATCTAGGCGATGTCCAACTTCTTAGCGATGGTTGCCTTAGCGGCCAAATGTCCGCTGTCGAGAAAGCCCACTGTCTCTTGTGGGTCGCAGGCGGCCATTCAGTTTGGCGCGGGCACGTTGGCAGTTATGGGTTCACTACCGAAGTCCGTCACCGTAAACAGGACGTCCTTATTCGACAAACGCGAAGCGCCCACCCGCCCGCGCAATGAGAAAACTCCCGCCAAAAGAAGCGCCGCCCTGATCCCGCAGGCGACGCGCTCGCCTGCCGGTGCGAACCTCTCCGCCGTGATGGCGACGTTGAAAACGCGCAAAGATCCATGCCTCCGACCGCGAGCAAGAGCGATGTAAGGCCGATACAGCAATCGCTTCAACGTAAGCCAAGATTCAGGCCATGTCGCAGCGCAGCTGCCGGCGTCCCCGACCCGTTCATCGCGGCGCGGAGACAAAGTGGGATTTGTCCTGCAAGCAACAAGATCAGCGCGGTTGAAATGCGATGATCGCCATTCCGAGTAGCGAGAATGCCACGCCGGCCAAGTCCCAGGCCGTGGGACGCATTCCATCGACGAGCCAGAGCCAGATCAACGCGACCGAGATGTAGACTCCGCCATAGGCGGCATAGACGCGGCCCGCGGCGCTTGGATGCAGCGTCAGCAGCCACGCGAAAATCGCCAGCGACAGCGCGGCGGGTATGAGGAGCGCCACGCTTTTTCCCTGCTTGAGCCACAGGTATGGCAAATAGCAGCCGATGATTTCAGCGATCGCTGTCGCGACGTATAGCCCGAAGGTCCGCATTGTTCGATGACGAAGCGAAAAATGCGGGGATGCTACCGCACAACGGGCTTAGATGCGATGTGCGGCCCGGGCGATGAGCATTGAGCCCACGGCAACAAGTATCGCACCGGTCACCCGCGCTATGCGCGGACCGCCTGGCGCGACGCGCTCGGCGGTGACAGCAGCGGTGACGAGCAACATGGCCCGCAGGTCCATGACACCTATGACAACGAGCGTGGCGGTGAGTCCGGCGCAGCAATGCACACAGCGCCAGCCGAAGTGTATGCCGTGACGCAATGGTGCATCGGTGTTGCGACATATCGCCCCGCCGGAGCCCGGCGCCGTTCGGCAGCAGGCGAGCTGACGTGTTTTCCAGGTGGTGAATTGTGTCGCGCCCGCAATCAGGACGACGGCTCCGATAGCGAACGGAGCGCCGTGCGCGAGCGCCGGCAACCGCATCTCGGCCGAAGTCAGAGCGGCGCCCATGATAAAGATGCCGAGCCCACACGCGGCCCATACCAGGAAGTAGCCCGATGCGAACAGCGCCGAGTGCAAAGCGAGGCGCGTTTCGCTCGCCGCGCCGATGGCCTCGCGATACCGCATCAACATCGGCCCGAGCGATGGCAGCATCATCGCCACCATCATCACCGTCCACATCCCGACGAACGACGCGGCGGCGCCGAGCCACGTCTCACCACACGTCGGCATCCACGTCATCGACATCGACCAACCGCGCGGCATCGGCATCTCGCCCATGGACGACATCGACAGCGACCACATAACCGTCATCACCGCGCTCGCCGCAAACAGCAGTGCGGCCGCACCGAATAGCGCGGCATGCGAAGCACGTACGGAAGACATGTCGACCTCCTTCGTCAGTTATGAGTGCGGTGCCCTGTACAGTGTTGCCCATCGCCAACGATCAGGCGCGCTCATATTCGTCGTGACGGCTCCACCAGATGCCCGTTTCATTCCGACCGAGCGGCGCGCGATCGAGCCATTGATAGGCGCCCCAAAGCGCATCGAGCCCACGCGCGTAGGTCGTATAGGTGTGATAGACAATTCCATCTTCGACTACGAACGCACTCAAGCCAGGCCGATCGCGCGCATAGGTCGGTGCATCCGTTCCGCACGTCTTGGCGAACTGAGCAACGGGCTCGGGCGCAGGCGTCATATCCATCGCATGGCCGCCGCGTTCATAGTTGTATTCGATGGTGCCTTCGCGCTGCTGTTGCTCCGTGAACGAAACATTGAAGTCGAAGTTGAAATCGCTGTCGCTCGACGATGCCCACGGAAACGTCCATCCCATGCGCTTTTTATAGGCCTGCAATTTTTCCAGAGGAGCGCGTGACACGGCCGTGAGCATGACATCATGCTGAGCCAAATGAACAGCGAAGCCGTTGAACCCATCCGCAATCATCGAGCAGGAAGGGCACCCGGCCTTGTAGTCGGGCCCGAACATGAAGTGGTAGACGAGAAGTTGGGAACGGCCTTGAAAGAGATCGGTCAGCGAAGCTGGGCCGGCATCGGTATCGAAACGGTAATCCTTTTCGATCTTTACCCACGGCAGCGACTGCCGTTGTTGCGCCAGTTCGTCGCTGCGCCGCGTCAACTCCTTCTCGGCTTTGAGCAATTCGAGCCGTGCCGCGAGCCACTCGTCACGCGTGGCTGTGATATGTCCGGTCATGATCTTCTCCTATCTGGTCCTGCAGTTGAACTGCATGGTGGTGAGTCGGTCAGCGCCGCTGCGCGATGCGACGGGCTGCTCGATATCTGTGTGATAGATTAGGACCACGAACCGAACCGGTGGGAGTGACAAGTGTGGCGGGATTCCGATGGACGCACTGATTACGGCCGCGGCCCGGGCACTGGCTTGCGGTGATCCGCTCGGCGCATTGAATCGCGTTGCGTTGCGCGACGATGCGCACGCACTGGCGCTTCGCGGCATCGCGATGGCACAGCTCGGCGACTTCGTTCGCGCAAAGACATTGATGCGCAAGGCGGCCCGCGCGTTTGGGCCGAACGAAGCCGTGGCGCGTGCGCGATGCGAAATCGCCGAAGCGGAAATTGCCTTGGCCGCGCGGGAATTGAGCTGGTCCGCGAAAACGCTCACCGCCGCACGCGCCACGCTCGAGGCCCACGGCGATCATGTCAACGCGGCCCATGCGGGGTATCTGGAGGCGCGGCGATTACTGCTCATCGGTAAGCTCGACGATGCTCAGCGCGCGCTTGCCGAACTCGTTCACCTATCGTTACCGCCTGCCCTAACAGCGGCTCACGAACTCGTTGCGGCTGGCATCGCGATGCGGCGTCTTCAGGCAGCGACGGCTCGCGCGGCGCTGGCGCGCGCCGACCAGGCGGCGCGGCAAGCGCGCATTCCTGCATTGATAGCGGAGATCGAAACCGCAACGCGCATCGTGAACGAGCCGGCCGGTCGTTTGATCGCGCGCGGCGAAGCGCGGCTCGTCTCGCTCGACGAGATCGAAGCGCTGCTCGCACCTGATGCGGCAACGCTCGTCGTGGATGCCTGCCGCCGTCTCGTGCGCATCGGCCCTCGAACGATATCGCTCGCGACGCGCCCCGTATTGTTCGTTCTTGTCCGCCTGCTCGCGCAAGCGTGGCCTGAAGATGTGCCGAGGAGTACGCTCATCGCGCAGGCATTTCGCGTCAAAGCAGCGGACGAATCGTATCGTGTGCGATTGCGCGTGGAGATCGGCCGCTTGCGCACGATGCTCGGTTCGATGGCCGACATTCGTGCGACGCGGCGTGGGTTCGTCTTGGTGCCGTCCGGTGCGGCCGAGGTAGCGCTGCTCGATCATCCATCCGATGAGAAGCATGCCGCGTTGCTGGCACTGCTTGCCGATGGGGAATCCTGGTCGAGTTCCGCGCTCGCGCTGGCGCTTGGCGAGAGCCAGCGCAATGTGCAGCGCACGCTCGAATCGCTCGCAGATCTCGGCAAGGTGCGCTCGTTGGGCCGCGGGCCGGCGCGCCGCTGGAGCGCGCCGGTAGTGGGATCCGCGACACCGTTGTTACTCCCCGCTCCGTTTCTGAACCATTAGGATGGCGGTTTCTTGACGATTAGGATGAGGATGGCGCCATGAACCGATTCACTGCAGAAATCATCCGCGAGTACGGGCCTTTCGAAGGCGTCGACCAGGTAGCCGGCGTTACCTATGACGGCGGGCAGGTCTGGTTCGCATCGGGCGACAAAGTCAATGCGTTGGACCCCGCAAGCGGTGCCGTACTGCGCTCGATTGAAGTGCCCGCACGCGCGGGAACGGCGTTCGACGGGCGGTACCTGTATCAGATCGCCGGAAACGTCATTCAGAAGCTCGATCTCGAGCAAGGCCGCGTGATCGCGACGATACCGGCGCCCGGCGATGGCGTATCGGGGCTCGCTTGGGCCGAGGGATCGCTCTGGGTGGGGCGATACCGCGAGAAGAAGATCGACGAACTCGATCCCGAGACAGGCGCAGTACGCCGAACCATCGAATCGAATCGATTCGTAACGGGCGTGACCTGGGTGGAGGGCGAACTCTGGCACGCTACCTGGGAGGACGACGAGAGCGAGATCCGGCAGATCGACCCGCGCACGGGCGAAGTGCTGTGCAGCCTCGAGATGCCGGCCGGTACGGGCGTATCGGGGCTCGAATCCGATGGCCGCGAGCAGTTTTTTTGCGGTGGCGGCAATAGCGGAAAAGTGCGGGCTGTCCGGCGGCCCGGACGCGCAGCGCCGTCCGAACCCGCGGCGAGCACCTCGATGGCGGCCAGCGATCCGGCGAACCCTCGATGAACGATACGAGCGGCGTATTGCCGGCGGCGCAGCCGGATCTGTCCGACCTCTTTGCGGGGCGCGGTTCGCTCGCCGCGCGAATAGAGTTGGGTCGGGCCGCGCGAAAGAAGGTGCCGCGCGCGCGGCTCGCCATCTGCAAACTGGAAAAGCGCGACCCGATTGCGCTGCTCGAGGCGTCGAACGTGGGCCGCGTCCCGGAACTGATACCGATCCGCTACGGGCGTATGGTCGCGAATCCATTCGCGTTTTATCGCGGGGCGGCGGCGCTGATGGCATTCGATCTTGCCGCCTTGCCGCGTACCGACATAATCGTGCAGCTGTGCGGCGACGCCCATCTGGCCAACTTCGGGCTCTTCGCGAGCCCGGAGCGGCGGATCCTTTTCGGGCCCAATGACTTCGACGAAACGCTGCCGGGGCCCTTCGACTGGGATGTGCGCAGGCTGGCCGCGTCGTTCGCGATCGCCGCGCGCGAGCGCGGATTCGCGGCGAGCGATCAGCGCAAGCTCGTACGGCGGCTCAGCGAGACGTTCCGGCAGCGTATGGCCGAATTCAGCAAGATGGATGTGCTCGATCTCTGGTACTACCAGTTCAGCGCGGCGTCCATGCTCGACATTGCCGATTCCGCCGGGGAAAGAAAAAAGGAGGCGGCGGTCGTCGACAAGGCGAGGCTGCAATCCTCACGCGCCGTCCTCAATCATGCGGCCGTGCAGGTCGACGGCAAATACCGGATCAAGGAAAATCCTCCGCTCGTCTATCACGTGCCACTCTCGACCCAGCGCGAGCGTCGTCAGTACGACGACATGATCAGGCGTTTTTTCGCTGATTTTCGGTTGACGCTTTCCGACGAACGACGCGCGCTGTTCGATCGATATCAACTGATCGATGTGGCGATCCGCGTCGTCGGAGTGGGTTCAGTTGGAACGCGTTGCTACGAGGCGCTTTTCATGGCCGACGGGGAATGCCCGCTCTTTCTGCAGTTGAAGGAGGCTCGGACTTCCGTCCTGGAGAACTATCTCCCGCGCAGCCAATACGCGAATCACGGCCAGCGCGTAGTCAACGGTCAGCGGCTGCTGCAGTCGGCGAGCGATATCTTTCTCGGCTGGTCCAAGATGCATCACACGGGCAGCGATTTCTACGTCAGGCAGTTGCGCGATATGAAGGGCGCATTCGATTTCGCGAGCTTCGACGTCGAGGATCTTGCCGCGTATGCGGTTTCGTGCGGTACGGCGTTGGCACATGCAATGGCGAAAGCCGGCGATCCCGCGCGAATGTGCGGCTATCTCGGCAAGTCGGACGCTTTCGATGCGGCCATCGAAACGTTCGCACTGGCCTATGCCGAGCGCAACGAGGCCGACTGGTCGACGCTGAAAGCGGCTGTCAAGGCGGGGCGGGTTGCGGCGATTCGCGAGTAAGCCGGGGCGCAGCCCGCATAGGTTCGGCTGAGTAGAGTCAGGCGGGTGCGGATTCGCCGCTCCCGTTTCACTCCTCGCTGGCCGGCTCGGCTGCCTTGCGCGAACGCTTGGCCCGCGGCGTCGATTGACGTGGCGCTTTCGCGGTTTTTGCGGCCTTAGGCGCTTTTGCGGATCTCGTTGCTTTTTCGGGTGCAATGTCAGCCGCCGCTTCCTCCTGCGAGCGTGGCAGTTCCACGGTTTCGTTGCTGGGTACACTGGCCACCGCTGTCTCCGCTTCCCTCGCCGCGGCCTTTTTACGCCCCCGTCGCGGTGCGCGAGAGGGCTGCTCCGTCTGCGCGGCAGCCGTTGCCTCCGCGTGCATCGGCGCTTCCATTGCAGCGGGCTCCGCAGTGGCGGCGCGGCCTACCTCCGGCTGCGGCGCCGCGGCGGGCGAGCTTCGATAGACGAACGCGCCGGATTTATCGTCGCGACCCACTTCGAGCAAACCGCGCGATTGCGCTTCTTCGAGCAGATTGCCGAAGGCGCGAAAGCCGTAGTACGACTCGCTGAAATCGGGCTTGCGCCGTTTGATTGCGCTTTTGAGTACCGATGCCCAGATCTTTCCACTGTCTCCTCTTTCGGAGACGAGGGCGTCGAACGTTTCGACGGCCAACGCGATGGCCTGGGCCTTGCGCGTATCCATCGTCTCGTCTTTGGTCTGCTTGTCATCGTCGGCCGAACGCTTCGCGGCCGGGAGTGCGGCGCGCGCCTCTTGCTTTGCGATGGTACGTTGCTGCTCGCGCACGAGATCGTCGTAGAAGATGAATTCGTCGCAGTTCGCGACGAGCAGGTCCGACGTCGAATTTTTTACCCCGACGCCGATCACCTTCTTGTCGTTCTCGCGCAGCTTCGAGACCAGCGGGGAGAAATCGGAGTCGCCGCTGATGATGACGAACGTATCCACGTGCGACTTCGTGTAGCAAAGGTCGAGGGCGTCGACCACCAGCCTGATATCCGCCGAATTCTTGCCCGATTGGCGCACGTGCGGAATTTCGATCAATTCGAAACTGGCTTCATGCATGGCTGCCTTGAAGCCTTTGTAGCGGTCCCAATCGCAGTAGGCCTTCTTGACGACGATGCTTCCCTTCAATAGCAAGCGTTCGAGAACGGGCTTGATGTCGAACTTTTCGTACTTCGTATCGCGAACGCCAAGCGCAACGTTTTCGAAGTCGCAAAAAAGCGCCATGCTGACGCTGTCATGGGGTGAGGCCATTGGTTATTCTCCCGCCGGTGCCCGGCGTCGGTGCCATGAATGGTGGGCTAGCTAGTGGCAATCGTGCGAGTCATGATCGTGGGCTTCGTGCGAATCGGCGCACGCCCGCTCTTCCACCTGAATCGTCGCGTGCGCGATATCGAACCGTACAGCGAGCCGCCGCTGCACGGCGACGACGACATCATGCGCGGGCACGCCGGCCGTGGGGTGAACATGCAGCGTCACGAGATGTCGTTCGCCGGTGATCGACCAGGCGTGAATATGATGCGCATTGTCCACCTCCGGAACGTTTTCTTCGAGATCGGCTTTGATCTCCGCGAGACTGAGGCTATCCGGCGCGCCTTCGAGCAGGATATGCGCCGAGGATTTGACGATCTCCCACGCGCTCTTGAGGATGATCACCGCGACGAAGATCGACAAGATCGGATCGATCGGCGACCACCCGGTGAGCAAGATCACGATCGCCGCGACAATGGCTGCTGCCGAGCCGAGCATATCGCCGAGCACGTGCAGCCAGGCGCCGCGCATATTGAGGTTTTCGCGGTTGCCGCCATGCAGGACGAGGAACGCCACTGCATTGGCGGCGAGCCCGGCTGTCGCCACGATCAGCATGGTCTTGCCGGCCACGGGTACGGGCGCTGCGAATCGCCGGATGGCCTCGATCACGATCCAGGCCGCGATCACGAAAAGCGCGCAGCCGTTGACGAAAGCCGCGAGAATTTCGAGGCGCTTGTAGCCATACGAGAGTTCCGCTGTGGCCGGCCGCCTGCCGTAGTGGATCGCGACCCAACTGAAGCCGAGCGCAGCCGCGTCGCTGACCATATGACCGGCGTCAGCCAAAAGGGCCAGGGAGCCCGAGAGCAGACCGCCGACGACCTCCACGACCATGAACACCGCAATCGTGACGAAGGCCCAGGCAATGCGGCGCTGGTCCTCGGCGCCATACGCATGGTGATGGCCGGCGTGGCTGTGGCCGGCATGCCCGTGCCCCGTATGCGCGTGATCGTGCTTGCCGTCGTGGCCGTGATCGTGTTCGTCGTGCGCCATCGAAGCGGTGCTCATTGGAAATTGCAATGCGCCATTATAGCGATGCCCGTCCCACCGCCATGCCAGCCGGGTTGTTGGGCGTTTTTTGATTTTTTGTCTTTTTTCGTACGAGTAAGGTGACGGCGACGAGCGGTTTTCCCACCGCCTCAATGACCACGGAGAAAGTCATGACGTCCGTCAGCGTGGTAATTCCCACACGCAATCGTCCGGAAAAGCTGCAGCGCTGCCTCCAGGCCCTGGCCGTGGCGCGCGAGCAATTGCCTTTCGATGTCTTCGTCTGCGATTCGACGCCGGACCGCGAACTGCAAAAGAAAGTCGTCGATGTGTGCGCCGGTCACGATTTCGTCAAACTGCGCTTTCACGACGGCAAGAACGTTGCCGCCGCACGCAATTTTTGCGCGCGCTCGGCCGATACCGATCTGATCGTCAATGTCGATGACGATATTTGCGTCGAGCCGCAAGCCATTCGCCGTCTGTTCGAAACCTATGAGGCGCAGTCCGGCCACCGCGTCGTCGCGGGTAGCGTTTGCTGGGGCGAGGATTGGAGCGAGCCCGTGGTGATGCGCGCGATCGGGTATGGTCGAGCGGCAAGACCGGGGGAGTCGCCCGATTTTCTGATCGGCGCCTTTTTCATCTATGCCCGTAAACTGGCGCTTGCAAAACCGTGGAACGAGGGTATTCGGACGTCGGACGATCGCTTCATGGGTGCGCTCTGGCGCAGCAGCGGCGTGAAGCTTCTGTTCGAGCCGTCGGCGCGCGCCGTGCACGATCACGAGCACGTCAGCTATGGCGTCGAACACCAGAGTTCGCACATCTACGTCAATCTTTTCGACGCGATGATCGCCAATCCCCGGCCGCTGCGCGCCCTGTCGTACGAATTTCTCGGCTTCGTCTGGGGCGCCAAGAAAGCGGTATTTTCCGGCCTGCACCTGTTCCGCTTCTTGTCCGCCTGGGGCAAGGGGCATAGTGCCCTGCTGCGCGATTACCGGTATTTGAGCCGGCTCGTTGCCGACCGCCTGCCGCCGCCCTAGGCCGCCCGCCGCGGGTACGCGGCTAGGGTTTCGCCCTCAGCGCCGGCACGGTGGTGGCGCCTTCGGCCACATGCATGCCGCCGTCGGCCTGCGATTTCGCGTTGATGTCATGTGTGATGATTGCATCGCGCAAGATCGCACACATCGTGACGAACAGTGCGAGCGCAATGGCCCCCAGGGCGCAATACCCGATAATTTTGATTTTCATGAACGCCTCTCAACGTTGACGGCTGGTCAACCGTTGCGCAGATATATATCAACTGCCGGCGTTTTGCAATCGAAAGAGATTTGAAAGGAACGTCGAGGGCAATCGATCGAGAGCGATTGTCAGCGTAGCTGTGTGGCTGCCACGAGCAGCACCATGCCGCCGGTTGCGCCGTCGAGCAGCCGCCATGCTGACGCTTTCCGAAAAAGCGGCGCGAGAAACCGCGCGCCATATCCAATCGACACGAACCAGATGAGGCTTGCCGTCATCGCGCCGAGCGCGAACGCCACTCGCGCGTTTTCGGGCTCGCGCGCACCGGCCGTTCCGACGAGCAACATCGCGTCGAGATAGACGTGCGGGTTCAGCCAGGTGAGGGCCAGGGTCGTCAGCACGGCCGCCCATGCGCTTTGCCCCTTCGGGCCGGCGCCGTCGCCCTTGACGTCCATGACCGCATGCCCGGGACGCAACGCCCGGGACAGCGCGCCGATACCGAACCACGCCAGATACGCGAGCCCCGCGTACAGGACGAATTCGACGAAACGCGGATACCGCGCGGCGAGCGTGGATGCGCCGCCGACGCCGGCGGCAATCAAAACGAAGTCGGACAGGCTGCACAGCGCGACGATCTTGCCGACGTGCGAGCGCATGATGCCTTGCCTCAACACGAACGCATTTTGCGCGCCTATGGTGACGATCAGCGACGCCGACAGCACGGCGCCATGCGAGAAAGCGGTCGGATTCATGGGATATGGAGGTGGACGTTTGGGGCGAACGAGCGTAGTCTGCGACTCGGCGATATGCTAAGGAAAGCTAATTTTCGTTAAGCTCATTAAGCGTTTCTAATGCTCGACTATGCTTTGCTCGACGCGCTTGCGGCCGTGGTCCGTCACGGTTCGTTCGAGCGCGCCGCAAATGAATTGAACGTCACGCCCTCCGCGGTCTCGCAGCGCGTGAAGCTGCTCGAGGAGCGCATCGGCAGCATTCTCGTCAAGCGCGGACAGCCGTGCGTGGCTACGCCCTCGGGGGCGCTGCTCTGCCGGCATACCGAGCGCGTGCGTCTGCTGGAGGCGGAGTTGAGTGGGCGTATGCCGCTCATGCCGGGCGGTGGTGCGCTCGCTCAGGCATGGCCGACTTTGCGCGTGGCGGTCAACGACGACAGCGTCGGCACATGGTTCGTCGATGCCGTGGCGGCCTTTTGCGTCGAGCGCGAGACGTTGCTCGATCTGGTCATCGACGACCAGGACCACACCGCGCAACGCATCCGCGACGGCAGCGTGCAGGGTGCGGTCACGACGCAGGCGAGTCCCGTGCAAGGATGTCGGTCGACCCGGCTCGGCACGATGCGCTATTTGGCCGTCTGCACGCCGCAGTTTTTTGCTCGCTACTTCGCGAGCGGGGTCGATCGCGATGCGCTGCGGCGCGCGCCATGCGTCGTGTTCAACGCGAAGGACGCATTACAGGCGCGGTTCGTGCGCCGGGTCACGCGTGCGGTCGTCGATCCGCCCGTGCACTGGGTGCCCCACGTCGGCGGCTTTTTGCGGGCGTGTGCGATGGGGCTGGGCTGGGGCATGTGTCCGCTGCAGACGATCGCGGAGCCGCTCGCGGCGGGGCAGTTGATCGAGCTGTTGCCGGGCCGGCACCTCGACGTCGATCTGTACTGGCAGAGCTGGCGCTTGTCGATTGGATTGCTCGACGAGTTCGGCGCCGAACTGAAAAAGCGCGCGGCAGCGATGCTTGATTGATTGAGCGGGAATCGACCGCCTGTCGATTAATGGCCCAGAGGCTGGGCTCGGCGGCGCCCAGTCTATTGTTTGGCCCGCTGTCCGACGCGTTCGATGAGCGCCATGCTTGCCGCCGGATTCAGGGTCTTGAAGCCGCTGATCACGTAAAGGTAGACATCACGTGGGGTCCCTTTGCCGCCGGGCGATGCCTCGTCGCCATCGACGGTTTCGAGTCCCTGCGGCATACCGCCCGCGGCCCAGCAGCGCACGCGTTTGGCCCATTC
The DNA here is from genome assembly GCF_013282575.1 of Paraburkholderia sp. NMBU_R16. Classification (GTDB taxonomy): domain Bacteria; phylum Pseudomonadota; class Gammaproteobacteria; order Burkholderiales; family Burkholderiaceae; genus Trinickia. Next base: position 1,741 of record NZ_JAAAYE010000073.1, on the reverse strand, counting down.
GTCGAGCGCCCGATCCATGTACCCGAATGGATGTGCCTCTTCGGTTCCCATGATGCGGGCATAGACGAACGGTGCGGTGAGAGCGGCGATTTGAGGGTATTTGCTGTCGCCTGCCACCACAATAGTTACACCGTGTTTGCGTGCCAACGCGATGAACGCCGGCTCCCGGAAGCTCTCGTGACGTACTTCCAGCGCATGCCGGATAGTGCGCCCGTCGACGCGATGGGGCAGCAGTCGCAAAAACGCTTCGAAGTCCTCGGAATCGAATTTCTTCGTGGGGGCGAACTGCCAGTTGATCGGCCCCAGCTTGGCACCGAGTTCAGTGACACCGCTGGAAAAGAAGCGCTCGATCGATTCGCCCGCCTCGGCCAGCACGCGGCGGTGCGTGGCGAAGCGTGGTGCTTTGAGGGCGAAGACGAAATCGTCGGGCGTTTCGTCGCGCCACTTCGCGAAGCTTTCGGGCTTTTGGGCGCCGTAGAAGGTGCCGTTGATCTCGATGGAGGTCAGCTTGCGGCTCGCGTATTCGAGTTCGCGCTTTTGCACGAGTCCTTCCGGATAGAAGGTCCCGCGCCACGGTTCGTAGGTCCAGCCGCCGATACCTATGCGAATATCGGACGTCGAGTGTCGGGCTGCTTTCACTATCGGCTCCGGTCGGGGTTGCATACCGCGCCGCGGCAGGCGGCGCCAGAGCCCATTTTAGGCAAGGTCGGCCGAGTCGGCCGTCAACTGCGCCGTGGTGGCGCGCGAGCAGGCCGTTCACCGCATTCGCCCCGGTGGCCCTGTGCGCTTCTCCCCCTTTCATAGAGCGACTTTTCAAAAAAGGTCGGCGAGCCTGGTAAGGAGTTGTTCAATCACGTCATTGACCTGGCGCTGCCGCAACGCCCGCGTTTCGCGCTGGTCGGGTTCGTCGCCTTCGCCTAGCTCGAACTTGGCGACCGAGACGGGGCCATCCTTGCGATAGCCCTCGGTCTTGCCGTCGTTGGCGAAGCGGCTGCGCAGGATCGCCAGCGAGGCCTCGATGACGGCGCCATGCTGGCCGGCGGATTCTTTGCGGAAGCGTTCGGCCACGGCGTCCATGCCTTCGGGCGCGTGCTCGATGCAATAGACAAGATCGTGCGCGTTTTTACGCTCGAAGCGCTGGTCGAACGCAAAGGACTTTAGGCACGTAAAGCTGACAAGATCGGCATGCTTGATCTTCTCCGTGGCGATGCCGTTGCCGCCTAGCAGTTCCGCTTGGATTTCGGTTACTTGATGCAGGTCGAAGACGATCGACGAGTGCGGGATGTTCAGGGCCGAGATCGTGCCCTCGGTCGGTAGGGGCTCTACCTTGCCGCCGGCGACATCCGGCGCGTCCGCCAGTAGTTCCAGGACCATCAGCGCGCCGTGTTCGGTGCGGGTCTGCCAACGCCACGAGAGTTTCTTCCCTGCTTCGTTTTCGGCGCGTTCGAAGCCCATTTTCTTGAGGTTGTCCTCCAGCGTGTGATACGCCTCGGTATCGGCCAGGATTTGCAGGTCGATCACGATGTCCACATCCAGCGTGCCCGCGTGCGCTGGCACCACAGGAGGCCGGGCGGCGACGAGATATCTCGGAGTGAGACCACCGATCAAGTAGACTGTGTGGCGCGACAATCTGGATGAGAGACGCGCGACAAACAAGATGAGAATGTCGCGGCGAGGTTGATGATGCCGATGTTGATTGACGCTGACAAGCGTTTGTTGATTGACGCGCGGCGCATGTTGC
>NZ_JAAAYE010000072.1 GCF_013282575.1 Paraburkholderia sp. NMBU_R16 | reverse complement strand
AACGAGCGCGAGCGCGGCGCGGCCCATGCGGGCACGGGCAAGTGAGCATAGTGAGAGACCGACGATGAACGAGCAGCACCTGATCGAGATGGCCAACCGCATCGGCGAGTTCTTCGAATCGATGCCCGATCGCGACGAGGCCCTCGCCGGCATCTCCGAGCACATCCGCTCGTTTTGGGAGCCGCGCATGCGACGCGTCCTACTGAGCGCGCTCGACGAGCCCAGTGCGTCGACGATGCGCGAGATCGTTCGCGAGGCGCTTTGGCTGCGCCGCGCCGAGCTCGAGCCGCGCACCACCGCTTTCGTGACTTCACTTTAGGGAACCCATATGAAGATCTGTGTATATGGCGCCGGCGCGATCGGCGCTTACATGGGCGCACAGCTTGCGCTGGCCGGCGCCGACGTGAGCTTCATCGCGCGCGGCCCTCATCTCGCAGCCATGCAGAAAAATGGCGTCCGGCTTCAGACGGAAGAGGGCGAGCGTGTGGTCAACGTGCGGTGCACGTCCGATCCGCGCGAGCTTGGCGAGCAGGACTATGTCATCGTCGCGCTCAAGGCGCATTCGGTGCCCGGCGTCGTTGACGCCATGCAGCCGCTGCTGGGCGCGAACACGGCGATCGTGACGGCCATCAACGGCATCCCGTATTGGTACTTCTATCGCCACGGCGGCGTATTCGCCGGCACCATGCTCGACAGCGTCGATCCGGGCGGCACGCAATGGAAACGCCTCGGGCCCGAACGCGCGATCGGCTGTGTGCTGTATCCGGCTGCGGAGATCGTCGAGCCCGGTGTCGTACGCCATGTCTACGGCAAGAAATTTCCGATAGGCGAGCCGAGCGGCGAGAAAACCGAGCGTATCCTCGCGTTGCAGGAAATGATGGTGGCCGCCGGCTTCGACGCGCCGATCCGCGACGACATCCGCGATGAAATCTGGCTCAAGCTCTGGGGCAATCTCTGCTTCAACCCGATCAGTGCATTGACGCATGCGACGCTCGACGTCATCACGAGCGACTCCGGCACGCGTGCCGTGTCCCGGACGATGATGCTCGAGGCAAAGTCGATTGCGGATCGCTTCGGAGTGCATTTCCGCGTCGATGTGGAACGGCGCATCGACGGTGCGGGCGCCGTCGGGGCGCACAAAACTTCGATGCTTCAGGATCTCGAGTGCGGCCGTCCGATGGAAATCGATCCGTTGCTGACCGTCGTGCAGGAGATGGGCCGCCTCGTTGGCCAAGCGACCCCGATCATCGACACCGTTCTCGCGTTGATCAAGCTCCGGGAGCAAACGGCGCAGCACGCGCTTGCGCAGACAGAGGCCCGGACCGCTTCGCAGTCACCCGGCGTCACCCAAGGGGCTCGCGCGGCGTAACGCATCATGTAGGAAACTGCTTCCCGGTCGATTCCGATAGCCTCTTTTCTCTCCCGCACACCGTTGCCGCGCATGCGGCGACGGTGTCCGCATCCCGAAGCCCGCCTCATTCCCTTTCTGCCAAGCGATTACCAGCCGACATCCGCGCGGCGCGGTATCCTGTCGGTCGCGCGTCGCTCTGTACTACGCTTGCGTAGGGCTCTTCCACGTGCGCGTGTCGCTGAAACAACGGATCGCGGCGGTTTCGTGAAATATCACATACAAAATATTGACGGGTGCCGCGTCGCAGCATTACCATGGCTACCATCTGATCGAACTTCTCGTGGAGTGGGAAATGGAACTGGTGGAACTTCCGAACTTGTCATTGCTTTCGCTTGCGGCCGTCGGTCTTGGCAGCCTCGCTACCTACTTGATTTCGCAATGGCTGCCCGCATCGGTCGCGGATTTCGCGGCCAAACACGGGCGTTTCGCCGGCCTGGGGGAAATGGAGGGCGCCGGCTTGCACGCTGGGGCGCGCCAGGGGCGGACTCATGAGGCACTGAATGTCGTCAGAACTGCTAACTAAAACTACCGCTTCACCGCTCACGCTTTCGCTGAAATCGATCGGCGCGAGCGTCAGCTTGCGCGATCAGGCTTATGCGATGCTGCGCAAGGCGATTGCGGACGCCGATATCTACGCGACGCGGGAGCCCGTGAGGCTCGACGAGCGCATGCTGAGCGAAACGCTCGGTGTGAGCCGAACGCCGATTCGGGAAGCGATGACGCTGCTCGAACAGGAGGGCTTTTTACGCACGGTGCCGCGCCGAGGGATTTACATCGTGCGAAAGAGTCGGCGCGAGATCGTGGAAATGATCCAGATGTGGGCCGCACTCGAGAGCATGGCGGCGCGTCTCGCGACGCTGCGCGCGACGGACGAGGAAATCGCCGGTTTGCGCCGCATGTTCGACAACTTCCGCGACACGACTCCCGCCGAGCACATCGAAGAGTATTCGGATGCGAACATTGCGTTCCATCAGGCGATCGTCGAGCTATCGAAATCGCAGATCATCCTCGACACGATCAAGAACATCTTCGTGCACGTCCGGGCGATCCGGCGAATGACGATTTCGCAAAGCGACCGTGCCGCGCGCTCGATCGTCGACCACCTGCGCATCATCGAAGCGCTCGAAAAGCGCGATACCGAACTGGCGGAGCGACTCGTCCGTCAACATTCGCTCGATTTGGCCGATTACGTCGACGCGCATTGCGATTTTCTCGACTGATCGCGCGGCCCGGTTTCAGGCGTGCTTCGCGGTCAGCGCGCCTACGCGGGTGATCTGCTCGAGCAATGCCGCGCCTTCGTCGACCAGGAAACGCTTGAAGGCCTCCGCAACGGGAGGCAGGCGTTTGTTCTTGCGGTGCACGACATACCAGTTGAGCATGACGGGGAAGCCTTCGACGTCGAGCACGACGAGATTGCCGACTTGCAACTCGAGACTGATCGTGTGAGCCGACAGGAAAGCGATGCCCATACCGGCGATCACGGCTTGCTTGATCGTCTCGGTACTCTTGATCTCCATGGCCACCTTCGGATGCTCGAGCCTGCCCGCGAGTCCCTCTTGCATCGAATTCCAGGTGTCCGAGCCGCGCTCGCGCACAATGAATGGCTCGTCGGCCAGTTGCGCCATGGTGATGAAGCGTTTCGACGCGAGCGGATGCGTCGGTGCCGCGACGATGACATAGGGATGGGGCGCGAACGGCTCCGTCGTGACATCCATATTGACAGGCGGGCGGACCATGACCGCTAAATCGGTCTGATTCGTCGATAACTGCTGAAGCAATTCCTCGCGGTTGTGGACCGCGAGATTGAATGTCACCCCCGAATAGCGGCGCGTGAACTCGGCCAGCAGACGTGGAAAGAAATAATCGCCCGCGCTGATGACGGCGACGTTGAGCGTACCGCCGGAGATGCCCTTGAGCTGGCTCATCGCTTCGTCCTCCTGCTGAAATTGCTGAAGGATCGTGCGGCTGAACTGCAGCATTTCGGTGCCGGCCGGCGTCAGGTAGATTTTCTTCCCAAGCTGTTCGAAAAGAGGCAACCCTGCGTGCTCTTCCAGTTGAGCGACCTGCGTGGAGACCGCCGGCTGCGTCAGATGAAGCTCCTCTGCGGCACGTGAAAAGCTCAGGAGGCGGGCAACCGTTTCGAAGACCTTCAGCTGGCGAAGCGTTGCATTTCTGATAGTCATGGCCGAAGCGGGTCCATAAGCAAAACTGGATCGTCATCCTAACAAACTTCAGGTTTTCCTAACTTAGCAAAGACCCTATGCGTCCGCCGATTTGGCGACAAAACGATGTCGCACGCATTAGGGATAACACTTGGCAGGACCGGCCCGCCTCGCCAAAGCGGGAGCATCACCATGCCGTAACGGGTTGTGCGGTGGGCTTCGAGCCGTACGCAGGCGGTCCATAAGCGAAAGTGAATCGAGACGGTAACAAACTTTGATTATCGGTAATTCATCGCTGCCCCTAGCATGCGTCTATGCAATCAGGCTTTGTCATCGAACGGGAAAACGCGCATCGGCGTCGCGCCGCACAGCAAGGCGGCACGGGCCCGGGCGCGAGTCTGCCATTCAATGCAGTCTGCCGGTTGCCTTTTTCACTCTTCGCATTAAAGGGCTCAAGCACTCACTCAATTTTAAAAATGATTCATCACGAATGAATGAATTAAGGGTGTAGGCCCGTTGCGCCTCTCGCTTTTCAATAATTAGATGGATGGAGACGAAGCACATGGACGGAAACGCTGCATTTTGGAAGAGCAGGTGGGCTCAGCTATTCATCGGCATGCTCTGTATGGCACTCGTGGCCAACCTACAGTACGCGTGGACACTGTTTGTCGCACCGATGCAGGCGCGGCACCATTGGGAACCAGCGTCGATCCAGCTCGCTTTCTCGATCTTCATTCTGACCGAGACCTGGCTCGTTCCCGTGGAAGGGTGGCTCGTGGACCGCTTCGGACCGCGGCCGGTGGTGGCGGGGGGCGCGGTTTGCGCGGGCTTGGCGTGGGTCATTTATTCGTTTGCCACCACGCTGCCTGAGCTCTATGCAGCCTCGGTCATCGCCGGAGTCGGGGCGGGATGCGTCTATGGTACGTGCGTCGGCAATGCGCTGAAGTGGTTCCCCGATCGCCGCGGCCTTGCCGCGGGGCTCACGGCCGCCGGTTTCGGTGCGGGCGCGGCCGTCACCGTCATTCCTATCGCCAACATGATCACGCGATCGGGCTACGAACACACTTTCTTCTTCTTCGGCATTCTCCAAGGCGCCTCGATCTTCGTGCTCGCCATGCTGCTCGCCAAACCGACGGGCCGAGGCGCGGCCGCGCCCAAGCGCAAGTTCGCGGTCACGAAGGTCGACTACACGCCTGGCCAGATGGCTCGTACGCCGGTCTTCTGGGCCATCTATATCTCGTTCGTCGCTGTGGCGGCCGGCGGGTTGATGGCAACGGCGCAGATCGGGCCGATCGCCAAGGATCTGGGCCTGGCGCGCTTGCCGATGACGCTGTTCGGCCTGACGTTGCCGCTGCTGACGATGACGCTCTCGATCGACAACATCTGCAACGGGTTCACACGGCCGCTGTGCGGGTTCGTCTCGGACAAGATCGGCCGTGAAAATACGATGTTCATCGTCTTCATCGGCGAAGGCCTCGCGCTGCTCGGCCTCATGCAGTACGGCACGAACCCCTACGCCTTCATGACGTTCGCGGCGCTGATCTTCCTGTGCTGGGGCGAAATCTTCTCGATCTTCCCGGCCATATGCGCGGACACGTTCGGCAGCAAATTCGCCGCGGGCAATGCCGGGCTGCTCTATACAGCCAAAGGCACCGCCTCGCTGCTCGTGCCTCTCGCATCGATCCTGGCCTCCGCCGGCGGATGGAACGCGGTGTTCCTGGTGTCGGCCGCCATCACGATCACAGCGGGCGTCGCGGCGAAATTCCTGCTCGCTCCCATGCGCTCGCGTTGGATCGAGGCGCAGGGCGAGGGTGAATCGTTCGTTGCGGCACCGCGTTCGTCGTCGTCGCTGACGCATTGATCGCAGGCTAATGGGCGCCTTGCTCGGTTTCGGGCAAGGCGCCCAATGTTTTTGGGCGGACGGATTGCGCGAGCTCGACTCGCGTGCAGCACCGACAAGCCACGGCAAGCTGCGGCAGGTAACAAGCACCGGCAAGTAACAAGCAACAAAAAACGCCGCGCGATGGATGCGCGGCGTTATGAGAAGAGATTAGGAGTACTGATGAATACCGGATCAGGTGCCAGCGAGCATGGGCAAGCTGTAATCGGTCTGAACCTGCGTATCGCGCGCGCGAACCTGCACGACGGAAGGGCGGTTCGTTTCCAAGTGGATCGCCGTGTCGAGAATCGGCAGCGGCTCGGGGCGCTGCGCGTTCTTCCTCGTCAGGATGGCGTGACTCAGGAATTCTGGGCTGTAGGCCTTGAGCAGATGCGGATGGTGGGTCTCGATATACGTCACGATCCTCGTCGCTTCGTCCTCGATGCTGGCGAGCGATGCAAGCGTGCGCGCATCCCACCGAAAGCGCAGCCCCAACTCCTCGAACGCCATGTTGTAGGCGCACACATGCGCGTGCAGATCGGCCTCGGCCTCGCGCCCCTCGATGAATGCCTGGCTCATAGCCCTTTCCTCCGGATCGATGAATCGGTGAATCGATGATTTGGCTAGAGCATAAAGCGCGAATTTGATAGTCGATAGTTAAAGTTTTATTGGAAAACCATAAGGTAATTCATATGGATACCAACGCCAGCTGCATCGCGGCCATCTCTGCACGACGAACGACGCCTCTCTCCGCGCCCGGCAACTGCATCGGAACGCTTGGGTCTTCGAGATATCTGATATACAGTATTGAGAATATCGAAGAGGCGAGGGGACAGGAAGCCATGGAGAGGGAAGCTGAGAGCCGCGGTGTACCGGCGGCATTGACGTTGGCACCGATCAGCGCGTCGGCATCGCTGCGCGACCAGGCCTACGCGAGCCTGAAGCGTGCGATTGCCGAGACGGACATTTACCGCTCGCGCGAGGCGGTCCGCCTCGACGAGAAGGAGCTCGCCGAGGCGCTCGGCGTAAGTCGTACGCCCGTGCGCGAGGCCATGACGTTGCTCGAACAGGAGGGGTTCTTGCGGACCGTGCCGCGGCGCGGCGTCTATATCCTGCGCAAGACCAAGCGCGAGATCGTCGAGATGATCCATATGTGGGCGGCGCTCGAAAGCATGGCCGCGCGTCTGGCGACGCTGAGGGCGGCCGATGAGGACCTCGCGCGGCTGCGGCGGCTCTTCGACGACTTTGGCGAGACGGCCGCGGCGGACCAGGTCGAGGAGTACTCCGAGGCGAACATCGCGTTTCACCAATCGCTCGTGGAGTTGTCGGATTCGCCGGTGCTCATCGAAACAGTCAAGAACATCTTCATGCATGTGCGTGCTATCAGGCGCATGACGATCGCGCGCAGCGATCGCGCGTCGCGCTCGATCGGCGATCACATGCGAATCATCGAAGCCCTCGAGGCACGCGATACCGAGCGCGCCGAGCGCCTCGTAAGACAGCATTCGCTCGATCTCGCGGCGTTCGTCGAGGCGCATTGCGACTTCCTCGATTGAAGCGGCGGTATCGGTAAAGCAACGGAATCAGGACGAGCTCGAAAGGCGGCTCGCTTGTGCACCTCAACCGGAAAAAGGTCAGCGGTGCATCGCGTCGAACGCTGATGGGCAATCGCAGTGCAGCAGCGTTCAACGGGCGAAAAAAAAGCCTTGAACTAATACTGTGTGTGGAATATTGTATATCACCAGAAACACCAAACATCTGCGCCAAGGAGGCAAGACATGGCAGAAGTCGTTGGGACGATCGAGCCGGAGACGATCCCCGCTACCGAAACACCGCCGATGACCGACGGCTTTCATCTCGTCATCGACGCATTCAAGCTGAACGGCATCGAGACGATTTACGGGTTGCCGGGCATTCCCGTGACTGACCTTGCGCGTCTCGCGCAAGCCGAAGGCATGCGGGTCATCAGCTTCCGACACGAGCAAAACGCGGGCAACGCTGCGGCAGCCGCGGGCTATCTCACGCAAAAGCCAGGGGTTTGCCTGACGGTTTCGGCGCCTGGCTTCCTGAATGGGTTGACTGCACTCGCCAATGCGACGACGAACTGCTTTCCGATGATTCTCGTGAGCGGCTCGAGCGAGCGCGAAATCGTCGATTTGCAGCAGGGCGATTACGAGGAGATGGACCAGCTCAATATCGCGAAGCCGCACGCGAAGGCAGCTTTTCGCGTGCTGCATGCGGAAGACATCGGCATCGGCGTGGCCCGCGCGATTCGCGCGGCCGTGTCGGGCCGTCCCGGCGGTGTTTATCTCGATCTGCCCGCCAAGCTGCTGGCGCAGACGATGGATGCCGCCGCCGGCCGGAAATCGCTCGTGCGCGTGGTCGATGCCGCGCCGCGCCAATTGCCCGCGCCGGAATCGGTGAGCCGGGCGCTCGAGTTGCTCAAGCGCGCCAAGCGTCCGCTGATTCTGCTCGGCAAGGGCGCGGCCTATGCGCAGGCCGACGCCGCCGTTCGCGAGCTCGTCGAGAAATCGGGCATTCCCTATCTGCCGATGTCGATGGCCAAGGGCCTGTTGCCTGACAATCATCCGCAATCGGCGTCCGCGGCGCGCTCTTTCGTGCTCGCCGAATCGGATGTGGTCATGTTGATCGGCGCGCGCTTGAACTGGCTGCTTTCGCATGGCAAGGGCAAGACCTGGGGCAGCCCGAAACAGTTCATTCAGATCGATATCGCTCCGACCGAAATCGACAGCAACGTGGCCATCGCGGCACCGGTGATCGGTGATATCGGCTCGTGCGTCACGGCGCTCGCCGAAGGCATCGGCACGGATTTCCCGAAGCCGGCGGCCGATTGGCTCGCGACCGTGGCCGAACGCAAAAACAAGAACCTGACGAAGATGGCGGCCACACTCGCGGCCGATCCGACGCCGATGAATTTTCACAGCGCGCTGAGCGTGCTGCGCGACGTCGTCAAGGCCAACCCCGACATCACGATCGTCAATGAAGGCGCCAATACGCTCGATTACGCGCGCAGCATCATCGACATGTACCAGCCGCGCAAGCGGCTCGATTGCGGCACGTGGGGAATCATGGGCATCGGCATGGGCTTCGCGGTAGGCGCTGCCGTCGAAACGGGCAAGCAGGTCATCGCGATCGAGGGCGACAGTGCCTTCGGCTTCAGCGGCATGGAAGTCGAGACGATCTGCCGCTACGACCTGCCCGTGTGCATCGTCGTGTTCAACAACAACGGCGTTTATCGCGGCACGGACGTCAACCCGTCGGGCGGAAAAGACGTCGCGCCCACGGTGTTCGTCAAGGGCGCGCGCTACGACAAGATGATGGAAGCGTTCGGTGGCAAGGGCTACCACGTCACGACCACGAAAGCGCTCCAGCAGGCACTCGACGAAGCGATCGCGCTCGGCAAGCCGGTGCTCATCAACGCCGTCATCGACGAATCGGCGGGCACCGAAAGCGGCCGGCTCACCAACCTCAACCCGCAAAGCGCGGCAAGCAAGAAATAACGCTGAGATCCCCATACATCAGGAGAGAAAAAATGAGCCTTCCGTTAGACGGCATCAAGATCATCGATTTCACGCATGTTCAGGCTGGCCCTGCCTGCACGCAGCTGCTCGCCTGGTTCGGTGCGGACGTGATCAAGGTCGAGCGCCCGGGCGCCGGCGACGTGACGCGCAATCAGCTGCGCGACATTCCCGACGCTGACGCGCTGTACTTCACGATGCTCAACAGCAACAAGCGTTCGCTGACGCTCGATACCAAAAAGCCCGAGGGCAAGGCGGTGCTCGAAAAGCTGATCCGCGAATCGGACGTGCTCGTCGAGAACTTCGGCCCCGGCGCGCTCGATCGCATGGGCTTTTCGTGGGAGCGCATCAAGGAGCTCAATCCGAAGATGATCGTGGCGTCGGTCAAAGGCTTCTCGGAGGGGCATCACTACTCCGATCTGAAAGTCTATGAGAACGTCGCCCAGTGCGCGGGCGGCGCCGCCTCGACGACGGGCTTCTGGGACGGCCCGCCGACGATCAGCGCGGCCGCGCTCGGCGATACCAACACCGGTATGCATCTGGCGATCGGCATCCTGACGGCGATCATCGGCCGCCAAAAGACGGGTAAGGGACAAAAGGTGGCGGTCGCGATGCAGGATGCGGTGTTGAACCTGTGCCGCGTCAAACTGCGCGATCAACAGCGTCTCGAGCGCGTGGGCTTCCTGAAGGAGTACCCGCAGTATCCGCACGGCACGTTCACCGACGTCGTACCGCGCGGCGGCAATGCGGGCGGCGGTGGGCAGCCGGGCTGGGTGCTCAAGTGCAAGGGCTGGGAGACGGATCCGAACGCCTATATCTACTTCACGGTCCAGGATCATGCGTGGGAACCGATTTGCCGCGCGCTCGGCCGTCCGGAATGGATCAACGATCCCGACTACATGACGCCCGAGGCCCGTCAGCCGCATATCTTCGACATCTTCGGCAAGATCGAAGAGTGGCTTGCCGACAAGACGAAGTTCGAAGCGGTCGACATTCTGCGCAAGTTCGACATTCCGTGCGCGCCGGTGCTCAGCATGAAAGAGCTCGCTTATGACGAATCGATGCGCAAGACGGGCTCGATCGTCGAAGTGCCGCACAAGGTGCGCGGTACCTACCTGACGGTTGGCAGCCCGATCAAGTTCTCGGATCTGAAGCCCGAGATCACGTCGTCGCCGCTGCTCGGCGAGCACACGGAGGAGGTTCTGCAGCAGCTTGGTTATACCCGGGAACAGATCTCCCACATGAAGGAGATCGGTGCCGTCTGACGGTCTGCCGAGAGCGGCGGGGGCGGTCGATATACTGCCCCCGTCAATACGAATGGGATATGCGCCATGAAAACGACAGTCGATTTGCAGCAGTTGGTTTCGGTTATCGGCGATGCGGTCGTCGTCTCCGACGCCGAGGGCAGCATCACGTTGTGGAACCCCGCGGCCGAGCGCATGTTCGGCTTCACGGAGCAAGAGGCGCTCGGCCAGTCGCTCGATCTGATTATCCCTCAACGCTTGCAGCAGCGTCATTGGGACGGTTATCGGAAGACGATGGAGACGGGCCAGACGCGCTACGGCAACGACGTGTTGAAGGTACCGGCCGTGCACAAGGATGGCCGTGCGCTATCGATCGCGTTCACGGTCGCGCTGCTTCGTTCGGCTGAGGGCGCATTGACGGGGATCGTCGCGGTCATTCGCGACGAGACGAGCCGCTTTCAGGAAGATCGCAATTTGCGCAAAAGGCTCGCCGAGCTCGAAGCGCGCGCTGGCGCGTGAAGCGCGGCGCGGTCGGCAAGCCGCACGCGATGCGGGAGAGCACAACGATGGGGCGTGCGATGCAAGTGGAAATACTGGGCCGGTATCGGCTCGAGCTGTCGGCGAGGCAACTGATCGACAACGGCGGATGGACGGCCTTCGCGGCGGTGCGCGATGCAGCGGACGGCGAGCCGCAGGAGCACGTGAGTCTGCTGCCGTTTCAGCGGGTCGTCGACGATGCGGTCTTCGCGAGCGAAGCCGCCGCGCTCGCGGCGGCGCGCCGGGCCGCGATGGCGCTCGTCGTCTCCGCCGGATCGTCGAGCTGACGGATTCGCACACCGCCGACCGACTGGGGATGCGGCACCTTGCGCCGTCGCAATCGGCGCTGATCGATACGAATGAATATTGGAGACAGGAAGTGGGCAAGGCATTGAAGGGGGTGCGTGTCCTCGATTTCACGCATGTGCAGTCCGGGCCAACCTGCACGCAGCTACTGGCCTGGTTTGGCGCGGACGTCATCAAGGTCGAGCGGGCAGGAGCGGGCGACGTCACGCGCGAACAACTGCGCGACATTCCCGATGCCGACAGTCTTTACTTCACGATGCTCAATCACAACAAGCGTTCGGTGACCATCGACGCGAAGCATCCCGAAGGCAAGAAAGTGCTCGAGGCATTGATCCGGAAATGCGATGTGCTCGTCGAGAACTTCGCGCCGGGCGCGCTCGAGCGCATGGGCTTCGGCTGGGAGCGCATACAGGAATTGAATCCTCGCATGATCCTCGCGTCGGTCAAGGGCTTCGGGCCGGGACCGTACGAGGACTGCAAGGTCTATGAAAACGTCGCCCAGTGCGTGGGCGGCGCGGCGTCGACTACGGGTTTCGACGATGGGCCACCCGTCGTCAGCGGCGCGCAGATCGGCGATAGCGGCACCGGGCTGCATCTCGCGCTCGGCATCGTGACGGCGCTTTACCAGCGCACCGTGACGGGCCGCGGACAGTATGTGCTGGCGGCCATGCAAGACGCCGTCCTCAATCTTTGCCGCGTGAAGCTGCGCGATCAGCAGCGCCTGAATCGGACCGGTGTGCTGCGCGAGTATCCACAGCATCCCACGGGCACCTTCGGTCCGGCCGTGCCGCGTGCGGGCAATGCGTCGGGCGGCGGCCAACCGGGCTGGATCCTGCGTTGCAAGGACTGGGAGTGGGACTACAACGCCTACATCTATTTCATTGCACAGGCGCCCGTGTGGGGCAAGATCTGCAACGTCATCGGCAAGGAAGAGTGGGTCACCGATCCCGACTATGCGACCCCCGATGCGCGGTTGCCGCGACTCAAGGAGATCTTCGCCGAAATCGAACGCTGGACCATGAGCAAGACCAAGGTCGAGGCGATGCAGATCCTGAACCGATACGACATCCCGTGCGGTCCGGTGTTGTCGATGAAGGAGATCGCGGAGGACGAGTCGCTGCGCAAGACGGGCACGATCGTCGAAGTCGATCACCCGGTACGCGGGCCGTATCTGAGCGTCGGCAACCCGATCAAGCTCTCGGACAGCCCGACCGTCGTCACGCGCTCTCCACTGCTTGGCGAGCATACGGACGAGGTCATGGCGGAGCTCGGATTTTCGGCCGATCAGATTGCGGAGCTGCGCGCGGCAGGCGCGATCTGATCGGAAACGCACCGGCGACATGCGGCGGCCCGCTCGGCGGGCCGCGCATCGCGCCGCGTTGCAACGGGCGAGCATTGCGTCGCATCGCATCGCATCGCATCGGCTCGCCCGACAAGCCCAATTCAACTTCAGGAGATATCCCGATGAGTTCGTGGATACGCTTTCACTCGTCCGACGGAACCGTCGGCTTCGGTGTACTCGAAGACGATTGCGTGGCCGAGTACGAGGGCGATATGTTCGGCGCGGCTCGTGCGACCGGGTCGCGGCGGCGGCTCGAGGACGTGCGGCTCGTGAGCCCGTGCGCGCCGACCAAGATAATCGCCTTATGGAACAACTTTTACGCGCTGGCCGAAAAGCTCGGCAAGGCGGCGCCCTCGCATCCGCTGTTTCTGATCAAGCCGCCGATGTCCGTGATCGGCCCGGGGCAACCGATCCGGCGGCCGACCGGCTACAGCGGCAAGATCGCTTATGAGGGTGAACTCGGCATCGTGATCGGCCGACAATGCCGCGACGTGTCCGTCGACGAGGCCGCTGCGTGCATCTTCGGCTATACCTGCATCAACGATGTCACGGCTGTCGAACTGCTCAACGAAGATCCCAACTTCGCACAATGGTGCAGGGCCAAGGGATTCGACACGTTCAGTTGTATCGGCCCGGCCATCCGCACGGATTTCGACTGGCGCAACGCGCATGTCGTGACGCGTCTCGACGATGTGGAGCGGCAGAACTATCCGCTGTCGGACATGATTTTTTCGCCCGAGGCACAGGTGAGCATGATCTCTCATGACATGACGCTGATGCCGGGCGATGTCATCGCGTGCGGCACATCCGTCGGCGTGGGCTCCATCAAGGATGGTGCCGAAGTCACCGTGTCGATCGAGGGCATCGGCGCCTTGTCCAACGTGCTTGGCGCGAGGGGCTGACATGGCGATGACCCTTGCGGTGCCGAAAGAAGTGCATCCGGGCGAGCGGCGCGTCGCCGCCACGCCCGAGACGGTCGCACAATTGCGCAAGCTCGGCTATGAAGTGAGCGTCGAAACGGGAGCGGGTGCGGCGGCCGCGTTCGACGACGAAGCATATCGCGCGGCGGGTGCTCGGATCGTTAGCGATGCGCGCGCCCTTTGGAATGAGGCCGATGTCGTCATCAAGGTGCGGCCGCCCGAGCACCATCCGGCGCTCGGGGTCGACGAGGCCACCCTCCTCAGACCGGGCGCGACGTTGATCGGCTTTGTCTGGCCCGCGCAGCATTCCTCGCTCGTCGATGCGCTGGCCGCTCGCGGTGCCAATGCGCTCGCGATGGATTGCGTGCCGCGCATTTCGCGCGCGCAAAAGCTCGATGCGCTGAGTTCGATGGCGAACATGGCCGGCTATCGCGCGGTGATCGAAGCCGCGCATCGCTTCGGTCGGCTCTTTACCGGTCAGATCACGGCCGCGGGCAAGATGCCGCCCGCGAAGGTCATGATCATCGGCGCCGGCGTGGCGGGTCTTGCCGCGATCGGCGCGGCGCGCGGGCTCGGCGCGATCGTGCGCGCATTCGATACGCGCCCGGAGGTCGAGCAGCAGGTGCAGAGTCTCGGCGCCGAGTTTCTGACCGTCGACATCGACGAGGAGGGCAGCGGGGCAGGCGGCTACGCGAAAGAGATGAGTGCGCGCTTCATCGAAGCGGAGATGGCGTTGTTCGCGGCGCAGGCCAAGGAAATCGACATCATCGTCACGACCGCATTGATTCCCGGCAAGCCGGCACCGAAGCTGGTCACCCGGCAGATGGTCGAATCGATGCGCCCCGGCAGCGTGATCGTCGATATGGCGGCCGAGCAGGGCGGCAACTGCGAGCTGACGAAGCCGGGCGAGGCCGTCGTCGAACACGGTGTGACCATCGTCGGCTATACCGATTTGCCGAGCCGCATGGCAACCCAATCGAGCCAGCTCTATGCCACCAACATCCGGCATTTGCTGACCGATCTGACGCCGCAAAAAGACGGCATATTGCAAATCGATATGGACGACGAGGTCGTGCGCGGCACCACGGTGGTCCACGCGGGCAAGCTCACCTGGCCGCCGCCCGCACCGAAGCAGCCCGCCGTCGCGCTGCATCGCCCCGCGCCGGGCGCGGTACCGCATGGGGTGGCTGGGATGGCCGACAAGGGCGAAGCCGGAGCGGCCGCGCGTGCGTCGCGCGCAGCTTCGGCCGTGCTGCTGGGCATCGCCGTGCTGGCGCTTCTGGCGTTGGGTGCGCTCGCGCCGTCTTCATTCGTCTCGCATCTGACCGTGTTCGTGCTGGCCGTTTTCGTGGGCTATCAGGTCATCTGGAACGTGACGCCCGCGCTGCATACGCCGTTGATGAGCGTGACCAATGCGATCAGCGGAATCATCGTCATCGGCGCACTCCTGCAGCTTGGCACCGGCAACGCGCTCGTGACCGTGCTGGGCGGCATTGCGCTCTTTGTCGCGACGATCAACATCGCTGGCGGGTTCCTCGTCACACAACGGATGCTGAAGATGTTTCAGCGCAATTCATAAGGAGACCTGAGCGATGCTCAATGGAATCGGCAATATCGCGTATCTGGGCGCGAGCACGCTGTTCATCCTGAGCCTGCGCGGGCTCAGCCATCCGGTCAGCGCACGGCGCGGCAATCTCTATGGGATGCTCGGCATGCTCGTCGCGATTGCCGCGACGCTCTTGATTGCGCCGGGCGTGAGCCTCGCGGTCGTGCTCGTATGCGCGGCAGCGGGCGCCGCCCTGGGGGCGCTCCTCGCCAAGCGCGTCGAAATGACGCAAATGCCTCAGCTCGTGGCCGTGCTGCACAGCTTCGTGGGACTGGCCGCCGTCGTGACGGCCGTCAACAGCTATTTGGCACCGCTGGCCGGGCTCGCGGGCGCGGCGCGCGCGATCCACGAATGCGAGATCTATCTCGGCGCGCTGATCGGCATGGTCACATTCACGGGCTCGATCGTGGCTTTCCTCAAACTGCAAGGCACGCTCGGCGGCAAGCCGCTCATCCTACCGGGGCGGCATGCACTGAACCTCGGCATCGTGGCTGTCGCGCTTGCGCTCGGTTACCGGTTTCTCACGGCACCGTCGGCCGATGCCGGGTTGTTCGCGCTGCTGACGATGATCGTCTTTGCAGGTGCGCTGGGCGTCCACCTCGTCATGGCCATCGGCGGCGCGGATATGCCCGTCGTGGTATCGATGCTCAACAGCTATTCGGGGTGGGCCGCGGCGGCCACGGGCTTCATGCTCGATAACGATCTGCTCATCACCACGGGTGCGCTCGTGGGTTCGAGCGGTGCGATTCTGAGCTACATCATGTGCCGCGCGATGAATCGCAGTTTCATTTCGGTGATTCTCGGGGGCTTCGGCACGACGAGCGCCGCGAGCAGTGCCCAGGCTGCCGGCGAAGTCGTGGCCGCGACGGTGGACGAAGTGGGCGCGTTGCTGCGCGACGCGTCGGACGTCATCATCGTGCCCGGCTATGGCATGGCGGTCGCGCAGGCACAATCGACCATCAGCGAAATCACGCGCAAGCTGACTTCGATGGGCGTGAAAGTGCGCTTCGGTATTCATCCGGTTGCCGGTCGTTTGCCCGGACATATGAACGTGCTGCTTGCCGAGGCCAAGGTACCGTACGACATCGTGCTCGAGATGGAGGAGATCAACGACGATTTCGCGCACGCCGACGTGGTGCTCGTGATTGGCGCGAACGACATCGTCAATCCCGGCGCGCTCGAAGATCCCGCCAGTCCGATCGCGGGCATGCCCGTGCTCGAAGTCTGGAAAGCGCGCACGGTTGTCGTTTCGAAGCGCAGCATGGCTTCGGGGTACGCGGGCGTCGACAATCCGCTCTTTTACAAGGACAACACACGCATGTTGTTCGGCGACGCCAAAGCCAGCGTCGATGCGTTGCTGCAAGCGCTCGCGGCCTGAACCGGTCCCGCCGGCTGGCTCAAAAAGCGCTTGCGGGCAGGCAAAATGGGTGCGTATAATCGCGGGCTTCGCTCTTGCGCAATGTGGGCCGGGCGGTGAAGAAGAAAATACTTCACAAACGCGGCACACGAAGATAGAATGGCGATCTTCGCTTTTGACGAAAAGTCGATCGCGGCCGGCAATAGAGCAGTAGTTCGAGCAGTAACGTGAGAATTTTGTCCCCTTCGTCTAGAGGCCTAGGACATCACCCTTTCACGGTGAGTACAGGGGTTCGAATCCCCTAGGGGACGCCAGACATCGGCGGTGCTGACGAAGCGCCGCAGCTCGTGAGACGAGACCGACGCTCGCGAGTATGATGCAAAGAACGTGGAGTGGTAGTTCAGTCGGTTAGAATACCGGCCTGTCACGCCGGGGGTCGCGGGTTCGAGTCCCGTCCACTCCGCCAGACAAAGCCCGTTCAGTTCATGCTTGAACGGGCTTTTTTAATAGAAGTGCAAGCTGTACGTTGTCCCCTTCGTCTAGAGGCCTAGGACATCACCCTTTCACGGTGAGTACAGGGGTTCGAATCCCCTAGGGGACGCCAAACATCGCGGTGCTGCTGAAAAAGCGCGCCGCAGCGCCAGAGACAAGACCGACACTCTGGGGCCACGATGCAAGACTGGAGTGGTAGTTCAGTCGGTTAGAATACCGGCCTGTCACGCCGGGGGTCGCGGGTTCGAGTCCCGTCCACTCCGCCAAAATGAAGAAAGCCCGTTCGAGCATGCGTTCGAACGGGCTTTTTTTTATCCACTCGCCCAATCTACGGCGAAAGCGCAGCGCCGGGAAATTCTCGGTTGCCAGCCGCGTCGCCCTGGCTTACCGTGTCTGGGATAGCTCCCTCGTTCCGGCTGCGATGTTCGACCCCTCCGATGCCCCGTTGCCGTTTCATCTGCGCGAAGCCGTGCCTGACGACTTCGTCTTTGCGGAAGCGCTGACCCGTTCGAACATGAACGGTTACTACGAGCGCCATCACCTGGTCTGGCGGGCCGATCTGTTCTACGCGAGCTGGTGCGAATCGGAGAATTTCGTCCTCGAGTCGGACGGCGAGCCGATCGGCGTGCTGCGGATGACGGAAGAAGGCGATTCGCTTCATATTCGCGACGTGCAGATCGCCGCTGGTCATCGGCGTCAGGGCGCCGGCACCTTCTTGCTGAGAACTTGCCACCGATGGGCACGCGAACGCGGCTTGCAGGAACTGCAATTGCGTGTTTTCGTCGATAACCCGGCCGCGCGGCTCTATCTGCGTATGGGTTACCGGAGCGCCGGCCCTCGGCTGGCACAGTTCGGCGCAATCCGGCATATGACGCGGCGCGTCTGAGCGGCGCTTCTCCCACCGAGCGCAATGCTCAGCGCTGCGACATGCCTTCGGTCGCATCCTCGATTTCGTCGTCGGCCTCCCCAGGAGGTTCCTCGGTGCGTTCATGGCCGCGCACCATGAATGCGCGCGGGCTTTCGCCGAACGCGCGCCGGAACATCGCCGAAAACGCGCTTTGGCTCTGATAACCGAGTTCGCGCGCGATCCGCGAAAGCGCGAGCCCTTGGTTGAGCAAAGGAATGGCGCGTGCGAGGACCGCTTGCTGTCGCCACTGGGAGAAGCTCATGCCGAGCTCCTGCCGAAAAAGGCGCGCGATCGTGCGCGTGCTGGCGCCCACGCTCGCAGCCCAGTATTCGAGCGAATCGGTATTGCCCGGATTCGTGAGCAGCGCTTCGCATAATGCACGGAGCCGTTTTTCGCGCGGCATCGGGACCGAGAGCGGCAACGGGGCAGCGCGGGCAAGCTCGTCGAGCGCGAGCTCGCCGAGCAGCTTCTCGCGAGCCGGCGCGAGATCGGCCATATCCATCGCCGCAATGACCTCGCGCAACAGACACGAGACCTCCATGACACGGCAGCTCTCGAGCCCCGCGGGAACCGCGGACTCGTCGATATAGAGTGTGCGCATGTAGGCCTCCTCGACGACGACCACTTCATGCGGTACATGCGGCGGTACCCAGATAGCTCTCGATGGCGGCACGATCCAGCTACTGCTCTCGATCGCGAGCCGCAATACGCCGCGCGGGGCGTAGGCCAGCTGTGCCCACGCATGCATGTGCATGGTGATGCGTTCGCCGGCCGGCATGGGCCGCGAACGGACACGGATCGGACGGGCGCGCGTCGGTGCGAATTCGGGCGGAATGTCGACGAAATGCACGCGCGCAGCGGGCGGTGCCAAGGCTCGTGAGGTCATGGTTGCGTTAGCATACTATCGCTCTCGGGGGACCGGCATGCATAATGCATGTCCGGCGCGAGCGGCGACCGGGCACCGGCGTATGAACGAGTAAGGCACCGGAACAGTGGGGTGAAGATGGTACACGTTTTCGTATATGGCACTTTGCGCGAAGGCGAGGTGAACGACATCGGCCAGGCCGCCGCGCGTCACGGGCTGCCGGCCCCACGGCTCCTCGGCGCAGCTTCCGTGCAGGGGCGGCTATACGATTTCGGCAGCTATCCAGGACTTGTGCCGGACCCCGAGGCTCCCGCCGTGCACGGCGACGTCTACGAGATCGACGATGCGCTCGTGCCGGTGCTCAACGAGATCGAGGAGGTCTATCCCGGCGTCGAGGGCTTGTTTCGCCTGCGCGAGATCGGCGTCAACGTTGCTGGACGGGAACTGCGGTGTTTGTTCTATCCGGTGGCGGCGGAGTCCGTCGCCGAGCGCTTGCCAATTCGCGCAGGCGACTGGGTCCGCTACCGCCTCGCACGCGACGCGGCACCCGAGCTCCGCTATGGCAGCTGAGCGTAGCTGACAGCAACGGTCCCGGGGCGCGAAGCGATCGCCGGATCAGATCTCCTCGTAGAGCGGCAAGGTCAGGAATTCGGTGAACTGCTCCGATTGTGGCGCGACAATCTGGATGAGAGACGCGCGACAAACAAGATGAGAATGTCGCGGCGAGGTTGATGATGCCGATGTTGATTGACGCTGACAAGCGTTTGTTGATTGACGCTCGGCGCATGTTGCA
>NZ_JAAAYE010000071.1 GCF_013282575.1 Paraburkholderia sp. NMBU_R16 | reverse complement strand
CGATGACGGGGGACTGCTCGGCGCGGCGTGGCGGCAGCGGTTCCGGGCTACGCCCTTCACCGCTGCCGCCACGCCAGTACTCTCATCCTGATTGACGCGCTGCTCTCATCTTGTTTGACGCGCGGCATGCCACGACGGTACTTCGCGAATAGATAGTGAATCACAACGTGCCATTCTAGGATTTCGTAGAAGATAGGAGAACGAAATGACCGACATACGAGGCATTGGAAGCGGACCTGGCATTCCCGGCGCTTCAGGGGCACCCGCGCCCTCGACCAACCCTCCCGGTTCGAGCGGCAAAACGGTACGCCCACTGAATCCGCGCCTCGCCGGCGCTCCCAGTCGCGCCGACGGCGCCGGGACCGGGCAGCGGGCGAAATTCTCCGCGCCAGGCGCACAGCCGGCTCCAAACCGCGCCGACGAGCCGACGGAGCGGACGAACATCCGGTCTCTTGCGTCGAGACGCCAGGAGCCGATGGGCAGCGTCGTCCGCCGTGAACTGACGGACGTCGGAAACGACGCCGCCGCGCTGCTCGAACGTTTCGGTGATCTCTTAACGGAAATAGAGGGACGTTCAGGTCGCATGGAGAGCCCCATACAGCGCGCGAGTGCCATCACGGCGCTCGCTGAAGACCTTCATATGCTCCCGAATGTCGACGGCGAACGGCCCGAGACGAATACTCGATTCCAGACGTATCTGCGTCTTGGCAACGTGGTTGCTGAACAAGGCCGGGAGACCGCCGATCCGCAGCGGGCGACGGACTCAGAGCGTAGCGCCTTCTCCCATGCGATATCGGCATGGGAGAACGCGCGAGAACATATCAAACCCGGCGAGCGCGCGACAATCGCCGCGCAAGAGCTCACTACGACAGATTCATCTACCGATCCCGCGTGGGTGAAGGAAACGGTACGCAACATACTCGAAGCAGTTGAAGCGCCCTCAGATTCCATGACGATGTTGCCCCGCCGCTTACGCGCCGTGCTCACTATCGCCGAGTGCCTTGGGTCGCCGCATATCGCGCCAGCGGGCTCGTGGCCGAGCTTCCGCGACGAGACCCTCTTGCGTCTCGACGGCATACTGCAGGAGGAGATGCAAGTCCCGGCAAACAGCGAACATCGGGAAGTGATCGAGATCATCGGCAAAAGGCTGGCCGATATCCGTACGGGAATCGAAGAGCGTGTTCGAACGCACGGTTCCCCAGTCGACGATTGATGCTCGGTAACGCATACACGGTTCGTTGCGCTTGCAACTTTTTTATGCGGAATCGATATGCGTTTCGACCAGGGCGCAGTCTCGCGGGCATTAAGCGCGATCAATCGACGGAATGCTGCGTGCTGCGATCCACAGCCAACTCGGTTTCGCGCTTCTCCGACAGCACACCCCAGCGCCGCAGGATGCCCGCGATCTGCTTCGCATACTGATCGCGCAACGCGGGCGTGGCCGAATGATAAGCCCCGACTGCGGCCCAGGTATTGCCGTACTTCAAGATCTGCCGCCGCAATTGCCAGGCTGCGATATAGATATTCTTGCACGGCGACATCAGCGCCTCGCGCCCGATGCCGTAACGGGCGAGCGTCGGCAGATGAATCGTGTTGATCTGCATGACGCCATAATCGACCGACCCGTTGGCATTGACATGCGTGGCATCGGCACGGTTGTGAGACTCCTGCCAGGCGATGGCGCGCAGCACCATGGGATTGACGTGCTGATAAGCGGCAGCGGCATCGAAACAGTCGGTCGCATGCGCGCGCGGCGAAAAGCTCATCGCGCACGCAAAGGCGGCGCATTGCATGGCGCCCCAGGTGGCCAACGAGATCCGCCGCGCGCCGCGCGGCGAGAACTCGGCACACGCGGAACGTGCTTGATGGCGAATCCCTGAAATATTCGAGCGAATCATCATGGATGGAGCGATCGAGGTTGCGTAGTACGGCAACGAGCCGATGCTGGATCATCCCCGAATTTGGCGCGCCGCTCCCTGCGGCGCGCGAAAGATATCGCCAAAACGCGAAACAATTGGAAACGACTCGAGTTCTGCTTGTGCGAATGTACGCGAATGACGGGCGCTAGCGTTCGAGCGTTTCCGACGGCGCCTCGTTGAATTGCTTGCGGTAACTCGAAACGAGCGTCGAGCGATTCTGCACACCCCATTTATTGGCCGCACCGAGGATATTGCGCTCGCTCGTGAACGGATCCTCGAGTTCGGCGCGAATGCGCTCCATGCGCTGCCGGCGGATCAGCTCCGTCGGCGACAAACCGAGGAAGTTCTTGAATGCCGTTTGCAACGCTCGTTCGGTCACGCCGATTTCGATGGCGAGCTCGCGCACCGAGAGATCGGCACGGTCGAGGTTTTCCTGCATATATCGATAGGCGCGACGGTACTTGGCCGGCAACCGGGCCCCAACGTCGTCGAGCTGGGGCGCGCGACGCGTCGTGCGGCTGACGAATGGCGCGATCGCATGCGCATCGGTGCGCAGACATTGCATCGACAACAACGCGTAGCGGCTGTAGAACTGCATCGATTCCGGTGCGCGACCCTGAACCTGCCGCAGCTTCGAAACGCAGTAGAGATACTCGAGCTGCCGGTGGCCGGTCGACGTTGCATGATCGAGACGATGCAGCGGCTCGATCAGTGTCTCCGCGAGCTGCGGCGCCCCGCATGCGAGCGCGGCAAGCACGGTCTCGAGGCGCGTAGTGCGCACATACTCGTGCAACCCCGCTTGCTGGGCCCACTGGAGGTGCCGCGTGACCCCCTCCATCGCGGAACGTTCGCCGCGCACGAGCGCACGCACATCGCGCAGATAATCGATGCGCTGTCGCAAGAGCGGCGCACTCACGCGCAATGCGGCGCTCTCGCGCGCGGAAATCGCCTCGCTCGGATCGGCTGCGCCCGCCATGCCCTCGGGAGCTTCCGAATGCCAGTACACGTGATCGCCAAGCGGATCGGCGCCCCGCAGCTCTCGCTGCACGGCCAGGTCATAGCGCAGCGTCGTCACGATATCCTGCAGCCGTTGCCCGTCAGTTTCGGGCAGCGACTCGACGAAGGCACCGAGTTCTTCGAGCAGATTCAGCGCATCGCGCGCGTGGCCGAGCTGATGCAGTGCGCAGATGATGCCGAAGCGGGCGTCGAACACCTGCAGCGGATCGATTCCCGTTTCCTCCATGACACGCGCAAAACATGACAGCGCCGTCGTGAGACGGTGCCGAAAGAGCGCCTGCCAGCCTGCGTTGCGGCAAGAGGTCGCGCGCATGGCCTGACGCGGTGCGCGAAGCAGCTTTTGCGAACGTCGATATTGCTCCTCGGCTTCGTCCCCGATGCCGAGCGTGCTGAGCATGTCCGCGTGCAATTGCAAAAGCCAAGGCAGATCCGCATCCTGAGGATCGTCGTCCGCCCAGCGGTTCGCGTACGCGCTCGCCGCATTCAAGCTGCCTTCGCGCACTTTGTCGAGAAACGCCGCAGGCGTACAGCGCATTGCCTGCGCCGCGACCAGCGGAAAATAGAGAGCCGGAAACATCGTGCAACTCCTCGTTGATGCACAGGTGTCGGTGCGACGCCGCGCGACCGCGTGCAGATGCGATGAATCGATCTCGCGCCGCGGGGGAGCGGCACCACGGACCTGACACCGAGTGCATTTGCACCACTATAGAGAAGCACCTACACCACATATTCAACAAATCTGACTATCGGCGGCCATTTGAGAACTGTTGAGGATCGTCGGCGACGCTTTCCGACCGTGTCCACATAGAGGATCTCACCGCTGCGAAGTACGGAGTTCCGTAGTCTCGAACCGTAGTCTGTTCGCGTTCGATATCTACGGCTCCGCCGGCCCCGCTTCGCTGGAATCAAGAATATGTGCTGACATAGCCAGAGCGGCGACCCAATTTCGTAGGCGTTCGTTTAACAACCGACGCAATTCCCGGGAGGGCGGCCGGAATAAACTTCGCAGATAAGTGTTAGGTCAACGGACGAAAGCGCGCGAGAAAATGCCGCAGCGTAGGCGGCTCCTCTTCGAACGCGTAACCACGCAGCCCGGCCGCCCGGCCCTTCGCAGCGATGAGCACGTCCGCCACGTAGTCCATGTGATCGTTGGTATAGGTGCGCCGCGGGATGGCAAGGCGCAGCAGTTCGAAGGGCGAGGGTTTCTGCCGGCCGGTCTTCGGATCGCGGCCGAGCAACAGTGAGCCGATCTCGACACCCCGTACACCGCCCGAAACATAGATCTCGTTCGCGAGAGCGAGTGCGGGAAACGCTTCGGCCGGAACATGCGGCAGCATGCGCGCCGCATCGACGAATACGGCATGGCCACCGCATGGACGCTGCACGGGTACCTCCGCTTCGTCGAGACGGGAATACAAGCGTTCGACCTGCGCCACGCGATAGGCGAGCAACGTTTCATCGACTGCTTCGACAAGTCCTTGCGCAATGGCTTCGAGGTCGCGCCCGGCCAGGCCGCCATAAGTGACGAATCCCTCCATCAGCACGCATCGCGAGCGCACCGCATCGAACAGCTCGCGATCTTCGCGGATGCAGACCAGCCCGCCGATGTTGACCATGGCATCTTTCTTGGCCGACATCGTCAGCATGTCGCCGCAGCGATACATCTGCGCAACGATCTCCGTAATGGACGCATTGGCGTAATCCGCTTCGCGCGACTTGATGAAAAACGCGTTCTCGCTGAACCTTGCCGAATCGATCACGACGGGAATGCCATGGCGCTGAGCAAGCTCGTAGACCGCCTTCATATTGGCGAGCGACACGGGCTGGCCGCCGCTGCTGTTGCAAGTGACCGTCGTGACGATGGCCACGACATTGCGAGGGCCATGCATCTCGATCAAGGTCTCGACTCGATCGAGGTCGAAATTGCCCTTCCAGGGATCGTACGATGCCGTGTCGAAAGCACGGCGTGTGAGCGCATTCAACGCCTGTGCACCGGTCAGTTCCACATGCGCAGCCGTCGTGTCGAAGTGATAGTTCGAAATGAACACGGGATCGGTCGCACCGCGCGTCGCACGCGCGCGCTCGACCAGGCATGGGAAAAGCACGTGCTCGGCCCCGCGGCCTTGATGGGTCGGCACCATGTACGCATAGCCGAATAAACGCGCAACGGTTTCCTGCAGGCGGAAATAGCTGCGCGAGCCCGCGTACGATTCATCGGCCTGCATCATGGCTGCCCATTGACGGTCGCTCATGGCGCCGGTGCCCGAGTCAGTCAGCAAATCGATATAGACGTCCTCACCGCGTAGCTGGAACGGGTTGTAGCCTGCCACACTCAACGCCTGCTCGCGCTCGGCCTGTGTCGTCTCGCGAACCGCTTCGACCATCTTGATGCGAAAAGGCGCTGGGAGTCTCTTCATGGATGACGCTCCTTGACGATGAGTCTCGACACAAAGCCCATGCCGCACGTGACCACATGCGATGGACCGTCAAGACGATTCTATGAGCCATCCGAAACGCATCGCCCTCGCCAAATCAGTAGCCGTTGTCGAGGTCGTTGTCAGACGCTACGAAAACGTCCGATCGACGCCGTTCTCGCCCAAGCCGTATGCCGCGCCGCAAAATCGAATCGGCTCAAAGGGTTGCGGTGCGTTTCCCGCCGATATCCACAAAGACATTCACAGAAACTGTGGACAACTCGGACGTCAGCGATGCGGTACTACAAACGCTTACAAATGTCACCGATCTACGGTCCACCGGAGGGGTCGATGCGGCGTTTTTTCAGGCAATCCCTTTGGAGACTCACATGAACACGAATCTGCCTACCGACCTCCCGCAACGCAGCCGCATCCACCCGCTCATCGCGGCAGCCGCCGTCGCCGTGGTGCTCGTCAGCGCCACCGGCATCGCCGCGATGACGGGACTCTTGCCCACCTCGCGTGCGGTGACGGCGCCGCCGCCCGAGCAGGTCGCCTCCTCGGCGCTGACGGGCGCCAGCATGCCCGTGGCGGCCGTGAACACCGCGATCGCGCAAGGATCGACGCAGCGTGCGGAGCCCAGC
Organism: Paraburkholderia sp. NMBU_R16; assembly: GCF_013282575.1. GTDB lineage: Bacteria > Pseudomonadota > Gammaproteobacteria > Burkholderiales > Burkholderiaceae > Trinickia. The sequence goes on along the minus strand of NZ_JAAAYE010000071.1, from coordinate 14,733 downwards.
GTGCCGCGTGTGCCGCACCACCATATCGCGCGACCGGCGCCTTCATCCGCGAACGAGAATGCATACGGCAACGGCTCGCAAACGCGGCAGGCGGCAATCGATCCGAGCGCGGGTGAGATCGTCGCAATCAATACAGTGCAGACGCCGGAGCAGACCACCGGTATCGGCGCCGTGGGAGGCGCCATTGCGGGCGGCTTGCTCGGCAACCAGGTGGGCGGCGGCCGAGGCCGCGTGCTGACGACGATAGCGGGCGCTGTCGGCGGCGGTCTCGCGGGCAACGGCATCGAACACGCCGTGCGCAAGAACACGACTTATCAGGTGCAGGTCCGGATGCAAGACGGCAGCTACCGCAACTTCAGCTATCCGACGCAGCCCGCTTTCCAGATCGGCGAGCACGTGCGTGTGGTCGGGGATTCGCTGAGCGCGGCGTGACGAAGCGTCGGGCCGACGCGGTCAAAATTACGCAACCGTCGAGAATATGACGGTTGCGTTATCATGGGGTCTGTATTTTTGACCGGATATCCGAGGACCATCGTGATCGACGCGAGTGCGTGGTTGACATCCCAGGAATATGCGCATCGTTTATTGCGCGATGTGATGGGTGCGCACGGTCTGGTGGTTATCGGCATGGGGCGCGCCGGCGAGCGGGGCTTTCAGATGCTGTACCGGTTTTCGGACGCATGCGACGAGTTGGAGGCGAGCGGCGTCAATGTGATTTTCGTGTATCCAAAGGAATCGGCGCGCCACGTGTTCGACGCCACCTCGATCCGGGGCGCACGCTATCGCGGCAAGGCCTGCCTTTTTCTCGATGCGGAAGGCCGGTTTTTCAGAAAACCCGTCGATGCCCGGACATTGCGCGCAATTCATCTCGATCGGGATATGCGGCAGACGGTAGCCGCGGATGTGCCTTTGCGCGATGCCGCGTGGGACGCGAGACTGCGCGCCTTTTTGACTGCGTGCCGGAGTTAGCGCTTCAGCGCTTCACCGCTCGCCAATTTTCCGATAGCCGGACCGCATTCAACGGCGCTACACTTTCAGCACCATCGCTGGAGAGCCGCCATGACTGATCTCGACCCGAACCGGACGTTTCGCGGGCTCCCCTTGACTCCAGAACAGGATGCTGAAATCCGCCACTACATCAAAATGCGGAAGCAGCAAGGCAAGCCCTGGGAGACGCCGGAACTCGAAGCGATGCTGCGCGACATGCTGGAGCCGCCGCTGGAAGACGACGTCGACGACGATTTCGATCCCGATTTCGATACCACCCGTCTCGCGGCAGAGCGCGCGCAGTTTTCCATCGAAGACGAAATGGATCCGACGGAAGCGTCGGAGGAATGGCAAGCGGCAATGGAATCCGAGGCCATGAAGCGGTTGAACCGCTAACGTCCAACCGCCAGGGCCGCATCAGCCGCATGCGCGCGTGCGGGTCCGGCCGGCGGCATGTGGACCGGACAACGTCCGCATGCCGCAATCCAAGCGAAGGCCGTTTATTTCGGCTGAGCCACCGTCCGCAGGTACGGCTTCAGCGTCTTGAACCCTTGCGGGTACTTCTTCTTCGCGTCCTCATCCGATACCGAAGTGGGAATGATGACGTCGTCTCCCGGTTTCCAGTTCACAGGCGTGGCCACCGAATGCGCCGCGTTGAGTTGCAGCGCGTCGAGCAAGCGCAAGACTTCGTCGAAATTGCGCCCGGCGCTCATCGGATAGACGAGCATCGCCTTCACTTTCTTGTCGGGGCCGATGATGAACACCGAGCGTACCGTGGCGTTGTCGGCCGCCGTGCGCGTGCCGCCGCTCGCATTCGGATGAATCATGTCGTAGAGCTTCGCGACCTCGAGGTCCTCGCCGCCGATGAGCGGGTAGTTGACCGGATAGCCCTGCGTCTCCGCGATGTCGCCCACCCAATTCTTGTGGTCGCTGACCGGATCGACACTGAGGCCAATGATCTTCGTGTTGCGTTTGTCGAACTCCGGCTTCAGGCGCGCCATATAGCCGAGCTCCGTCGTACAAACCGGCGTGAAGTCCTTCGGGTGAGAAAACAGGATGGCCCAGCTGTTGCCGATCCACTCGTGAAACTTGATCGGCCCTTCTGTCGTTTCAGCGGTGAAATCCGGTGCTTCGTCACCGATCCTGATAGTCATATCAAACCTCCTTTCGTCTGGACGTCCCTACGTTGACAGGTCCTGATCCGCACAATAGCGATACGCCGCTTCGATCGCGAACCGGCGCGCGCAAGCACGGGATGAGGCTCCGAATTATAGACGCCGAAGACCCCCCATTGTGGTGGGCGAGCGCACCGAAGCCGAATCTGCCGCGCCGAAGGAGTGCGATGCGTGGGCACCGCTGCACTGCTGCGGTGCAATAGCCCCGGGCTTTCCGTGCCCCGAGACAGTGCGTGCGGTGCGCCATAGCGCGCAAACCCAATATGCGCCGTGCGTTTCGCATCGCTGGCATAGCCTTTGCATTACTCCGCCCGCGCCCTGGCAACGGTGTCGGGCGCAGTAGGACATGATGCGATGCGGCACCCTTGCCGCGTTTCGCCAACGGATTAGGACAACGGCGTCCCCTCGTGCATCGGCACGGGTGGACGCCGTTTGTTTTCGGGTTCGGATTTTTGGTCGGGCAACGACGCTGCGACGCCACACGCTTGAGAAGGAGTCCAATCGATGAACAAGCCACGACTCGTCGTGATCGGCAACGGCATGGCCGGCATTCGCACGATCGAAGAATTACTCGCGCTTGCCCCCGATCAGTACGAGATCACGGTCTTTGGCGCCGAGCCGCATCCGAACTACAACCGAATCCTGCTCTCGCCGGTGCTCGCCGGCGAGCAATCGTTCGACGACATCGTGCTGAACCCGCTCGATTGGTATGCGAAGAACGATATTCAGTTGCACCTCGGCAAAGCCATTTCGCGCATCGATCGAAAGCGCCGCCTCGTCGTGGCGGAAGACGGCACCGAAGCGCCCTACGACCGGCTACTGATCGCCACCGGCTCCCAACCGTTCATCCTGCCCGTGCCGGGCGCCGGCCTGAAGGGCGTCATCACCTACCGCGATATCCAGGATACGCAGGCGATGATCGACGCGGCCAGCGTGAAACACCATGCCGTCGTGATCGGCGGCGGGCTGCTCGGCCTCGAAGCGGCCAATGGACTCAAGCTGCGCGGCATGGAAGTGACCGTCGTGCACCTCGCCTCCACGTTGCTCGAACGCCAGCTCGACACCCAAGCCGGCAAACTGCTGCAGCGCTCGCTCGAAGCACGCGGCCTCACCTTCCTGCTCGAAAAAGCGACGAGCGAGATCGTCGGCAACGAGGCCGGCGAAGTGGCCGCCGTGCGCTTCAAGGACGGCGAAGAAATCCCGGCCGACCTCGTGGTGATGGCGGCCGGCATTCGGCCGAACACGACGCTTGCCGAACAGGCAGGCCTTTATTGCAACCGCGGCATCGTCGTCAACGACACGCTGCAGACCTACGACCCGCGCATCTACGCCGTCGGCGAATGCGTGAGCCACCGCGGCATCGCCTACGGGCTCGTGGCCCCGCTTTTCGAACAGGCCAAGGTCTGCGCGAACCATCTCGCGCTGATGGGCATCGGCACGTACAAAGGCTCCGTGCTCTCGACCAAACTGAAGGTCACCGGGATCGATCTGTTTTCCGCGGGCGACTTCATCGGCGGCGAGGACACCGAGCAGATCGTGCTATCCGACCCTTCGAGCGGCGTCTACAAGAAGCTCGTGATTCAGGACGACCGCCTCGTCGGCGCCTGCTTGTATGGCGATACGGCCGACGGGGCGTGGTACTTCAAGTTGTTGCGCGAAGGACGCAAGCTCGGCGAGTTGCGCGATCGGCTGATGTTCGGCGAGTCGAGCATTGGCGACGGCGGCGTGCAGGGTCATAACCGCGCGGCCGCGATGGCCGACAGCGACGAAGTCTGCGGCTGCAACGGCGTGTGCAAGGGCACGATCGTCAAGGCCATCACCGAGAAGGGCCTCTTCACGCTCGACGACGTCAAAAAGCACACGAAGGCGGCCAGTTCGTGCGGATCCTGCTCGGGGCTCGTCGAGCAGATCCTGATGAGTACGGTGGGGACGAGTTTTCAGGAAACGCCCAAGACCAAGGCGATGTGCGGCTGCACGGAACGCACGCACGACGAGGTCCGCAAAGCGATTCGCGAGAACAAGCTGCTCACTCACCAGAACGTCTACGACTTCCTCGAATGGCGCACGCCGAACGGCTGCTCGAGCTGCCGCCCGGCCATCAACTATTACCTGATCTCGACATGGCCGCACGAAGCCGTCGACGATCCGCAAAGCCGCTTCATCAACGAACGCGCGCACGCAAATATTCAAAAGGACAACACCTTCTCGGTGGTGCCGCAAATGAAGGGCGGCGTGACGACGCCCGATGAGTTGCGCCGCATCGCGGATGTCGCCGATAAATACCAGATTCCGATGGTGAAGGTGACCGGCGGTCAGCGCATCGATTTGCTCGGCGTCAAAAAGGAAGATCTGGTCGACGTCTGGCGCGATCTCGGCATGCCGTCGGGCCATGCGTACGGCAAATCGATCCGCACCGTGAAAACCTGCGTCGGCAGCGAGTTCTGCCGCTTCGGCACGCAAAACAGTACGCAGATGGGTATCGATCTCGAAACCATGCTGGCCAACATGTGGTCGCCGCACAAGGTGAAGCTCGCCGTCTCGGGCTGCCCGCGCAACTGTGCCGAAGCGGGCATCAAGGACGTCGGGGTCATTGCGGTGGACAGTGGATGGGAAATCTATGTCGGCGGCAACGGCGGCATCAAGACGGAAGTCGCGCAGTTCCTCGTCAAAGTGAAGACGCCCGACGAGGTCAAGGAGTACACGGGTGCGTTCCTGCAGCTCTATCGCGAGGAAGCGCACTACCTCGATCGCACCGTGCATTATCTCGATCGCGTCGGGCTCGATTACGTGAAGCGCAAGATCGTCGACGATGCGGCGAGCCGCCAGGCGCTCTACGAACGCCTGCTCTATTCGCTCGAGGGCCTGCCCGACCCGTGGCAGGAGCGTATCGAAGGCGCGCAAGAGCGCGAATACATTCCGCTTACGGTTGTCAATTGAGGATTTGATGATGGATCGCTTGTCCCTTCCCAACTGGACTCACGTCTGCCAGGTCTCCGACATTCCGCGGCTCGGCAGCCGTGTGCTCAAGCGTGCCGACGGCGATATCGCGATCTTTCGCACGGCCGACGACGAGGTCTTCGCCCTGCTCGATCACTGCCCGCACAAGGGCGGCGCGCTTTCGCAAGGCATCGTGCACGGCAAAGCCGTCACCTGCCCGCTGCACAGCTGGAACATCGAACTCGCAACCGGCGAGGCGCGCGCGCCCGACGAAGGGTGCGCGCGGCGCTTTCCCGTCAAGGTCGACGGCGAGGCGGTATACCTCTCGATCGCATGAGCGGGAGCGCTGCCGCGATGAAAACCGTCACGCGCTCGACTTGTTGCTACTGCGGCGTCGGCTGCGGTGTGCTGATCGAAGCCGAGCACGGCCGCATCACGGGTATTGCGGGCGATCCGGATCACCCGGCGAACTTCGGGCGCCTGTGCACGAAAGGCCGGACGCTGCCGCTGACGGTAGCCGGCACCGGCGGCCGCGCGCTGCGCCCGGAAATGCGGACGATGCGCAATGCGCGGCGCGAATCGACCGACTGGGATAGCGCACTCGATCACGTGGCCTCGCGCTTCGCGCAGATCATCGAGCGCGACGGACCCGACGCCGTCGCGTTCTATATCTCCGGCCAGTTGCTGACCGAGGACTACTACGTCTTCAACAAGCTCGCGAAGGGCCTCGTCCGCACCAACAACATCGACACGAATTCGCGGCTTTGCATGTCGAGCGCCGTGACCGGCTACAAGAAAGCACTGGGCGCCGATGGGCCACCCACCTGCTACGAAGATCTCGAGCTCGCCGAAACCGTGCTGTTCGCTGGCAGCAATATGCCCTACGCGCATCCCGTCCTGTTTCGCCGGCTCGAGGACGCCAAGGCGAAGAACCCGGCGGTGCGCTGGATCGTCGTCGATCCGCGCCGCACGGACGTGGCCGCGCTCGCCGACATGCATCTGGCCATTCAGCCCGGCACCGACGTGGCGCTCTTCAACGGCATGCTGCACCACTTGATCTGGGAAGGATTGATCGACCGCGACTTCATCGAAGCGCATACGAACGGTTTTCTCGATGCCAAAGCGCTCGTACGCGAATATTCGCCGCGCACGGCCGCCAGCGTATGCGGTATCGCCGAGGAAGACCTGATCCGTGCAGCCGAATGGTTTGCGACGAGCCCTGCCACACTTTCGCTTTACTGCATGGGGCTCAACCAGTCGAGTCACGGCACCGACAAGAATCTGGCACTGATCAACCTGCATCTCGCCACGCGGCAGATCGGCAAACCCGGCGCGGGTCCGTTCTCGCTCACGGGGCAGCCGAACGCCATGGGTGGGCGAGAGGTGGGAGGCATGGCGACCATGCTCGCCGCGCATCGCGACATCGGCAATGCCGGACATCGGGCCGAAGTCGAGGCGCTTTGGGGCGTGAAAGGATTGTCCGCCCGCCCCGGTCTGCCAGCCGTCGATATGTTCGACGCCATCGCGGACGGCCGTATCAAGGCGGTCTGGATTGCCTGCACGAATCCCGTTCATTCGATGCCCGACATCGCCCGCGTGCGAAAAGCGCTCGAGAAGGCCGAGTTCGTCGTCGTTCAGGAAGCGTTCGTCCAAACCGACACCGTGCCGTACGCCGACGTATTGTTGCCTGCGGCGACCTGGGGAGAAAAGTCGGGCACGGTAACCAACTCGGAACGGCGCATTTCGCGCGTGCAAGCCGCCGTCCAAGCGCCCGGCGATGCAAGAGCCGATTGGTGGATCGCCGCCGAAGTGGCACGGCGCCTCGAAGGCCGCCTTGCCAGCCGGACCCAGCGCCGGGAGGGCGAGCCCGAAGGCATCGCTTCGGAGTCCGCACTATTTCCTTATTCGTCGCCGGAAGCCGTTTTCGACGAGCATCGGGCACTGACGATCGGCCGCGATCTCGATATCGGCGGGCTCAGCTACGCGCTGCTCGAAGACGAAGGGCCGAAGCAATGGCCGTTCGTTGCGGGCGCCGATGAGGGCTTGGCACGCCGTTATACCGACGGTGTGTTTGCGACGGCCGACGGCCGCGCGCAGTTTCATCCGACACCGTACCTGGGCGTTGCCGAACCCACCGACGCACGCTATCCGTTTCGCCTCGTCACGGGTCGGTTGCGCGATCAATGGCACGGCATGAGCCGCACGGGTCGCGCCGATGCCCTCTTCGCGCATGCGCCCGAGGCCACCGTCGTCATGCAACGTGGAGATGCCACCCGGCGTGGGCTCAAGGACGGCGATCTCGTAGCCGTGGCGAGCCGTCGCGGCAAAGTGGTATTGCCCGTCGAAACGTCGGACGACCTGCGCTCGGGCACGCTGTTCACCGCGATGCACTGGAGCGGCCAGTACCTCAATAGCGGCGGTGCGAACGAAGCGACGATCGCCGCGGTCGATCCTCATTCGGCTCAGCCGGAACTGAAGCATGCCGCCGTCCGGATCGAAGTTCCTGACCTGCCGTGGCGCGTCGTTGCGGCCAAGCGAGGCGACACGCTCGCGCTGCGCGCTGCGGTGCAGCCGCTATTGGCCGAGCGCCGCTATGCGTCGGTGCGCATCGAAGACGAAAATCTGCTCGTCGTCTCGGCGGCCGACTCGGTCGCGCATTCCGAGTGGGTCGAAAAGCTCCACGATGCGCTGGGACTCCCGCGCGGCGACGACCTGCTCGAATATCGCGATCCACGGCGTGGGCGCGAACAACGCGTCGCCTGGAGCGGTAACATGCTCGACGGGTTCCTGCTGACGGGGGACACGAGCGGCGCGCGCGCCTTCATCGAGCAGATCCGCTCGCTGGCACCGTGGCCGGGTCCCCGGCACACGATTTTCCTGCCGGGCGGCGAAGATGCCTTGCGCTCGCTTGCCCCACGCGCGCGTATCGTCTGTAATTGCAAACAGGTGACGCAAACGCAGATCGAACAGGCCGTCGGCGCGCATGCCAGCTTCGACGATTTGAAATCGACGCTCGGCTGCGGTACCGTCTGCGGCTCCTGCGTACCGGAAATCAAGAGACTGATGAAAGCACCTGCTGCTGCGTGAGCTCGACGATGCTGCGCATCCTCCTCGTGACCGACACCGACAAGCCCATCGGCGAGATGCGCGAGGCGCTCGCGCGCCTCGGCTACGAGATGCTCGCCGAGGCGGCCACGCCGCAGGCGCTGCCGAAGGTCGTCGAGCGCGAGCGGCCCGACGTCATCATCGTCGATACCGAATCGCCTTCACGCGATACGCTCGAACATCTCGCCGTCATGAACGAGGCCGCGCCGCGACCGGTGCTGATGTTCAGCCAGGACGCGAACCAGCAGCTGATTCGCGAGGCCGTCGACGCGGGCGTGACCGCCTACGTCGCCGAAGGTCTCGCACCCGAGCGGCTTGCACCGATTCTCGAAGTGGCGCTCGCGCGATTCGCCCACGAGGAGAAGCTGCGCCAGCGCCTCGCCAAGGTCGAAGGCGAACTGGCCGAGCGCAAGACCATCGATCGGGCCAAACGGCTTCTCATGGAGCGCGGCCAGATGTCCGAGCACGACGCCTATGCCACGCTCCGAAAGCGCGCGATGGACGCGGGCGTGCGGCTCGCCGAAATCGCTCGACGGCTCGTCGACGCGGCCGACTCTTCGAGGTAGACATGGATACCGATACGCTGGCCGCCAGCGCCCCCCACTCGCCCGGTGCGCTCGAAAAAACTCACTTGCGGCTGGGGTTCGTCGCACTTTCCGACGCCGCGCCGCTCGTTGCCGCGAAGGTGCTCGAATTCGGCCACCATCATGGGCTCACGCTCGAGCTGTGCCGCCAGCCATCGTGGGCTGCCGTGCGCGACAAGCTGCTTTCGGGCGAGCTCGATGCAGCGCATGCGCTGTATGGCCTCGTCTATGGCGTGCAACTCGGCATCGGCGGCCCGCAAGCCGACATGGCGGTACTGATGGTGCTGAACCGCAACGGGCAGGCCATCACGCTGTCCACGCAGCTCGCGCAAGCACTCGACGAAACCGGCAGTCTGAAGTCGGCGCTTGCCACGCTGGGTCGCGCCCCCGTGTTCGCGCAAACCTTCCCGACCGGCACGCATGCCATGTGGCTTTACTACTGGCTCGCGGCACAAGGCGTGCATCCGCTGGAGGACATCGAGAGCGTCGTCATCCCGCCACCTCGCATGGTCGATGCGCTGGCGCGGCGCACGCTCGATGGGTTTTGCGCCGGCGAGCCCTGGCATGCCCTTGCCGAGGCGCGCGGGGCCGGTCAGACCGTTGCCGCGACGAGCGAAATCTGGCCGAACCATCCCGAGAAAGTGCTCGCATGCCGGCGTGACTTCGTCGCGCATCACCCCAATACGGCGCGCGCGCTGATTCGCACGATGCTCGAAGCGTGCCGATGGGTCGACGCCCCCTCGCACCGCGAGGAAATCGCGCCTTGGCTTGCCAAGGCCGATGCGCTCGACGTGCCGGGCGAGCTCATCGCGCCGCGCCTTGCCGGCCGCGACGGCGGCGTACGCTTCGCCAAACCGCCCCTGCCCGTTGCGTTCTTCGACAGCGGCGCGGTCAACTACCCGCGCGTCTCCGACGGCCGCTGGTTCCTCGCTCAATATCGCCGCTGGCGTCTGCTGCGCGGTGGGCCAACCGCTGGCGCCGACGACGCAGCCATCGCCGCGCAGATCAATCAAACCGCGCTCTACCGCGAAGCCGCCGCGCTCGCCGATGTGCCGATTCCCGCCGAAAACCGCACCGAACTCTTTTGCGACGGCGCGACCTGGCCCTGAAAGCCAATTAACGTTTTGCCGATCCTGCGCTGGCCGGCCGTTGTATTCGCGCATCGCTGCCGATGGCCGATACGTGACGATATGTCACGGCGCGATATAATCGCTGCCCGCTCGCGACGAGCCGGCACGTGTTGCCGCACGTCGCTTCGATTTCGATCAGACAAAACAAAACGCAACGTGCTTCATCCCGCTCTCGCCCGCTGGCTGCTCACCTTCGTCCCGCATCCCGTCTCGGTTCCCTGGCGCGAACGCGTCCGCTCGTGCATCGGCGCGCTCGTCGGCATCGCCGTGACCGGAGCGAGCATGCACTGGCTGCTTGGCGGCGAAGGACGCATTGCGCTGCTGGTGGCCCCGATGGGTGCCTCCGCTGTGCTCCTTTTTGCCGTACCCGCGAGCCCGCTTGCGCAGCCGTGGTCGTTCATCGGCGGCAATCTGGTGGCTGCCACGCTCGGCGTGCTGGCGAGCCGCTTGTTTGGAGACCCGATCGTCGCGGCCGCATTCGCCGTGGCGGCTGCCACCTGCGCCATGTTCGCGCTGCGCTGCGTCCATCCGCCGTCAGGCGCGGCCGCGCTGACGGCCGTACTCGGCGGCCCCGCCGTTCATGCGCTCGGTTTTCGATTCGTGCTCGAGCCGATCGGGCTGCAATCGTTCGTACTCCTTACTGCTGCCATCGCCTATCACACGTTGACGCGGCATCGCTATCCGCATGTGCGCCGGGCGAGCGCTCAAGCTCAGGCGGCAAGCGATACAGGCGGCACCGGTGTGACACGCGCCGACATCGAAGCGATCGTGCGCCAGCAAGGCGAGCTCATCGATGTGGCCACGGACGACTTACAGTCTCTCTTACGCGAAGCGCAGCTGCTGGCGTACGCGCGCAGCTTCAGCGACATGACCTGCGCGCAGATCATGTCGGCCGACGTCCTGACGATGACGGTCGATAGCACCGCAGCGGCAGCCTGGCGGTTGCTCGAACGGCACCGCATCAAGGCGCTGCCCGTCATCGACGACGAACGACGTGTCGTCGGCATCGTCACGCGCACGGATTTCGTTGGCCGCACCTCGTTCGGGCTGCGGCGCCTGCGCAACGCACGCTTCGGATGGTGGCGTCGGGACGAGGCGGCGGGCCGCCGCGTAGCCGAATTGATGACATCGGTGGTCTGCACGGTTAATGTTTCGGTTGCGGTCGCCCAATTGATCCCGCTTTTTGCGCATTACGGCCATCATCACATTCCGGTCGTCGACGACGATCAGCGCCTGGTCGGCATGATCACACAGTCCGACCTGATCGGCGGGCTGCACCGCCAGACGCAGACACGGCGCTTGCAATCGGCATAAGGCGGAGCAACATGCGCGTCACCCCCTTGCCACAAGCCCGGGCCAGAGCCGAAATATCACAATGCGATATAATTTCGCGTTCACCTTTTCGCTCTGCCGACCATGAAAACCATTGCTTCCCGCGCGCTCGCCAAAGCCGACTTCGAGCAGCTTTCGGAGTTTCGTTTCCAGATGCGCCGTTTCGAGCGATTTTCGGAGCGCGCTGCGCAAAACGAAGGCATTACGCCGCTGCAGTATTTGCTGCTGCTTCATATCAAGGGGTATCCAGGCCGCGAATGGGCGACCATCGGCGAATTGGCGGAGCGGCTGCAGGCGCAGCATCACGGCGTGGTCGCGCTCGTTTCGCGCTGCGAAGCGATCGGGCTCGTCAAGCGCAAGCCGAGCGAGATCGACCGTCGGCAAGTGGAAGTCCATTTGCTCAAAGCGGGCGAAACCATTCTCGTGCGGCTGGCCGCGCTGCATCAAGCCGAACTGAAGTCATTACAAGGCACGTTCAGCGTGCCGCAAATCGACCTTTGAAGTCACATATCCGATGAGCATCGACACACATAAGCGGGACTTCTCTTCCAATGCACGACTGCCCGGCATTTGCGCACTTGCGGCTGCCATCGGTGTGCTCGGTACCATCGCGGCGTATGTCCTGCTCAACCTGATTCGCCTCTTCACGAATCTGTTCTTCTTCGGCGCCTTCTCGTTTGCCGATCGGCCGCCTGCCGACAATACGCTGGGGCTTTGGGTGATTCTCGTTCCGGCCGCAGGTGGGCTCGTCGTCGGAATGATCGCGCGCTTCGGCTCCGAGAAAATCCGCGGGCACGGCATCCCTGAAGCGATCGAGGCCATTCTTTTCGGCAAGAGCCGGATGTCGCCGAAAGTGGCGATATTGAAGCCGCTTTCGTCGGGCATCGTGATCGGCAGCGGTGGGCCGTTCGGCGCCGAAGGCCCGATCATCATGACCGGTGGCGCGCTGGGTTCGCTGCTCGCGCAGTGCTTCAAGGTGACGGCCGCCGAGCGCAAGACTCTGCTCGTCGCGGGGGCCGCCGCAGGCATGACTGCCGTGTTCGGCACCCCCGTTGCAGCCGTGCTGCTCGCGGTCGAGCTGTTGTTGTTCGAGTGGCGCCCCCGCAGCTTCCTGCCTGTCGCGCTCGCCTGCGCGGTCGCGGGTTTCATGCGCGCGGCGTGGCTCGGTTCAGGTCCGCTCTTCCCGCTCGAAACGGCGCAACCGAATGCGATTTCGCTTCTATCGTGCGCGATTCTCGGCATTGCCTGCGGTGCGCTGGCCTGCGGGCTCTCGATGGCGCTCTACAAGACCGAGGATCTCTTCGGCGAGCTGCCGCTGCACTGGATGTGGTGGCCCGCACTCGGCGGGCTCGTCGTTGGCATCGGCGGCTTCATCGAGCCTCGCGTGCTTGGCGTCGGTTACGATGTGATCGGAGACCTCCTGCATCAGCATTTGGCAGTAAAGGTCGCGCTTGCCATTCTCGTCGTCAAAGCGATCGCCTGGGTCGTTGCGCTGGGCTCGGGCACGTCGGGCGGGGTGCTTGCACCGCTGCTCATGCTGGGTGCCGGCCTGGGCATCGTGTTCGGTCAGGTGCTGCCGGGCAACGAACCGGCGTTATGGCCGCTCGTGGCAATGGCAGCGACGCTAGGGGCAACCCTCGGCGCGCCGCTGACCGCCGTCGTTTTCGCATTCGGCCTGACGCACGACAGCAATGCGTTTTTGCCGCTCCTCACCGCGACGCTGTTCGCGCATGGATTCACGACGGTCGTCATGCGACGTTCGATCATGACCGAGAAAATCGCAAGGCGCGGCTACCACATTTATCGCGAGTACGGTGTCGATCCGCTCGAGCGTCATTTCGTCGATGAGGTGATGACGCGGACCGTCAAGACGATCGATGCCGCGATGCCCGTGCACGACGCATTGGAGACGTTTTTCGGTGCGAGCCAGACGCATCGGGCCTATCCGGTCGTGCGCGGCGAACGTCTCGTGGGTGTCGTCGATCGCGTGGCGCTGACGGCGCTCGTCGAAGGCGAGGCGGCCGTGAAGAGGGGCACTGCGCTCGGCGATGCGATCGCGCGCAATACCCCACCCGTCGCGCTTGCCAGCGAGACCTGCCGCCTCGTCGCAACCCGCCTCGCCGTTCACGGTCTCGAGCGCTTACCGGTCGTGGCCGATCGCGAGTCGCTGCGCCTCATCGGGATCGTGGCGCGTAGCGATCTCGTCAAACCGGCGCAACTGCATTTCGACGAAGAACACAAGAAAGAACGGTTCAGCCGCTTCGCACCGCTGCGAGTGGGCAAGCGGCGCATGGGGATGTGACGTAAAGCGTCTCATGCGCTCCGCCGTGGGGCGGTGTGGTGCCCGCTCGCTCTTGAAGCGAGGCAACGGGACATCCGGTTCGTTCGGCCTCGCACAGTCCGATACAACCGAAGGTATGACAATAGGCCTCAATCGCGGATGCCGATCAGGCGTGCGAGGAGACCGATAATGAATATGCTCGATATGGCCGCGCGGGCGGGCCTGCAGGTGTTGCTCGATGCGCGCATCGGCAACGAGACCTATCACAGCGTGAGCGGCTCGATCGCATCGCTGCAGCGTTTCGCCGATGCGGTCGCCGCCGCGACCCGTGCCGAAGTGCCCCACGCCTCGTGGCCGAAAGCGGGCGTCAACTCGTCCAGGCTGTGTCGTGCCGCGGCACGCAGACGACGCGCTCGCTCTCTGGTACTGCGATGCCGTCGGCAATCGACGCCATTGCGGAGTTCCACACCGTGGATCAGTGCGGTCGTGCCGCGTCGCGCACCTTCTGCATGAGATCTTCGGCGAGAGCGTGGTGCATATTGGCCAGTGTAACGAGGTCCGTTGCGCCCTGCGGCCGCTCCGCGACGTCAAGGATTCGCTCCGCCGTTGCAACCTTGGACAGCATTTGACCGTGTTCAGAAAGCGCATTCAGCACGGTCACGCCATCTTTTCTGCGTGCGATCGCGAGCAACCGCTCCCTAAGGGCGAGAGCCTCCTCCGAGTTCGAGCCGGCCGGCAGTTTGCCGTGGGCAGCGCTAAGGTGCTCAAGTATTGCCGAGCTGTGCTCCTTCATCGCACCTGCTAGCTCTGTGTAGCTGTAGCCCGAATCCACGAGGTCTGCCAGGGATGCCAGCTTCGTTGCGCCGTTCTGTTCCGCGGCGAGATTCAAGACATTGCGAAGCGATGCACCGTGGATCAGCGTTTCCCAATGCCGAGACAACGCGCGCAACACCGTTACCCCATCGTTCCCACATGCGATTTTAATCAACTGCTCGCGACTTTCAGCCTGCTCCGAGGGTACTGAGGCAGCCGACAAGTTGCCATGGGCTCGGCGAAGCGCTTCGAGCCCTGCTGAACTGCCGCGCGTCAAACAAGATGAGAGCAGCGCGTCAATCAGGATGAGAGTACTGGCGTGGCGGCAGCGGTGAAGGGCGTAGCCCGGAACCGCTGCCGCCACGCCGCGCCGAGCAGTCCCCCGTCAT
>NZ_JAAAYE010000070.1 GCF_013282575.1 Paraburkholderia sp. NMBU_R16 | reverse complement strand
AGCGGCCGGCTTTGACCAACTCGACCATCTGCGCCCGAAATTCCGGCGCGTAGGGGTTGTGGTGCTTTCCCATGGCAGGCACCTCCTGTTCCAAAGGATAGGTGTCCACGAAACCGGGTCAACTCCACGAATACTTGATTGCGATGACCGAACCCGGTACGTAACAACGTTTCGTCAACTGGCCGGATGAAGTGACGCTTGACCACGCCGGTGTTTTTGATGAGCCTGAGCACCAGTTGCAACTGGGGATGGTCGTCATGCAACCGCTTCGCCAGACTGATGGTATCCGCTTGGGTAATGACATGCTCGGGTACGGCAACGGCCGTCTTGCATACGATGGGCAAACTCCTGGCGCGATCGATTTGCGTCGGAAGATGAGTGTCACGCCGTTTCATGCTTTCAACCAGGGATGAGCGCTGCGTTTGCGCGCGATTTCGGATGCTTCCCTCAGATACCCGGCTACGGCTTCCCGAGTCTCGACGCCCAGCATGACCGACGCAAAGCTTCCATCCCCGTAAGCCATCACCGCATGGGCCGTCGGTAAATGGCCTGAGCAGAATTCGCGGACGAGTTCGAGATAGTGATCGAGCGCACGGCGCGACGAGAGTCGGGTCTCGTCGGGCTGCCAGTGCTCGATGTTGCCACCCCACCAGGATGTGCGTGAACCCGTAAAGCTTGCAACGACCACCCGCCGGTTTCGTGGGCTCAGCGCTGCATTGTGCAGCGCTGCCTCCAGCGAATCACCGTACATCGCGCGCGCAGGGATGTACCGAGAGGTGTCGGTCAGCACGCGCCGTCCTGGATGCTGCTCGCCACAGCTGTCGGCGACATTTCGCTGCGGAGTGCCGCGCGCAGTCGTATGCCAATACGGCGGATAACGTCTTGCCATTGCACGTTCATGAGTGCGTCCAGCCCTTTGGCGGCTTCTGCACCCACGAGTCCGGGCAACGTCGCATTGAGAATAGAAAGTAGGAATGCGCCGATCAACAGTCCTTTATCACCTTTTTCCATAAATCCGTGCGCCAACTTGTTGGCAGCGAGTGCGACAATCAACACCATGCTCAAACCAGCAAATGTCTGGAATTCATTCAATGCGTCTTGGCGATTCATATTCGAATCGTTGACGAAGCTCGCCATAAGCGCGGTGGTAAACGCGGTGTCTGAAAGAAGATCGACAAATCCGATGGTGTCCGGCAAGATCAACACGGCCGTCAAAGTCGTCACGATGGCCGTGAGCGCAGTCAAGGCGATTTTCGCGTTGCGATCACTGTTGTGCCCTTGCGTTGGTACGTTGGAAAGCGTGTCGGATATGGCTTCTTCGATGCGGCCGTATTGCCCGAATACCAGCTGTATTTGTTTGCTGAAGTGAGGACTCAGCGTATTTCCGTCCGTCAGGAATGAGTCGCGCGCGTCCAGCAACGCCCGTTTTTGAGCGGTGATCAACCGCTGTACGTCCGCGAGCTGATTACGCGCTTCGGGGGAAAGTCGATCACCGGCGGCCTTCAGGTCGGGCGCCGGCGCGCCCCGAAATCGTCGGTTGAAAACGCGCGCCGTCTCGTGCGGGAGGAATCCGCAAAAGAGCAAGGCTGTGGATAGCAACACAAGAACAGCCTGGACTTCAGGACGCTGGCTCAGCTCTGCTGATGGCTTGACGAAAGTCGGGATGGCAAACAGGATGGCTTGAGTAAGGTTGGCGTATTGGCGAGCCATCAGTCGATCGAGAATAAGCATTTTCCCCGTTGTGGGGCTGCGCATCATGCCGATTACCTCGAGAAAGGCCTTCGTATTCAGCGCGCACAGCTCGGCCGCGACTTGCTGCTGTCGAGGATGAGC
The DNA here is from genome assembly GCF_013282575.1 of Paraburkholderia sp. NMBU_R16. GTDB lineage: Bacteria > Pseudomonadota > Gammaproteobacteria > Burkholderiales > Burkholderiaceae > Trinickia. The sequence goes on along the minus strand of NZ_JAAAYE010000070.1, from coordinate 21,837 downwards.
GTCAAGCGGCACGAAAAACGCAGGCGCCGCAAGTACTACGTTGGGCAGGAGAACTTGAAGGACGCGCTTGGAAACTGACCTATCGGTTTCCAATTCGGTCAATGCCTGACGTATGCGTGTGAGTTGTGCTTTGAATTGCTGTTTGACGCTCGCTCGCAGGTCGATCTCGTCGGTCTTCAGGTCGATTTCATCCAGCCCGCGCCGCAAGTATGCAATGCTTGCGGGGCCGCCCTCGTCCCGTAACAGCGCCAACAACGCGTCGTCGCTTTTCCCGGGCCCAACCAATTCAACTCCATCCATACGGCAGAGCGTTTTGCCAACTGCAGCTGTGAGGCGGGAAACATGGCGTTGCATGCTGAAACCCGACGCGGACCTGGATGACTGTTGCGCAGCAGATTGAACCTGAATCGGAACTCCGGTAACGGCTTCTCGGATGCCGGCAGTGGGCAGCAAATTAACTGATCGCGGCCGTTGTTCGATGGTAGGCGGTGGCGCGCTTTGAGTCCGGCGGTGCGGGGCGCAGCGCGGCAACGCGTCCAAATGAACGGACGTCGTCGAATGCGCTCGCTGACGCGTTTGAGCGACCGCTGCGTCAGTTCTATCTTCGACCGTGGCAGACCAGCGAGCGGATGCCGCGTTTTGAATCGGACTTGTCATCAATATCAATGCGTAGGCACAGCCACGCGCAAGCGAAGGAAGCGCTTTTCAGTGTGATGGCACGGGGGGATCGCACAGATCGATTCGCGAAAGGTGGCCGTCGAACGCGAAGCGTCAATCTTCTGTCGTAAGGCGATGGAAAGCGATTTCAGGTGCTTTCTTCGCAAACCGCAGCCGCTTTTCCGCCCCTCGCAATTGCGAAATTGTTACGAAAGATATCGTTGGGACGGAATAATCGAACACCTCCGAAATCGATCCATGAGAATCAAGTTACCCACCCCGCCAGCCAATATCCTTCCGCCTGCGACCACGAGGGCATCGGGAGCACATTGCCCTCGAACACAGATGCCGGGTCAGGGGACGCCGCATCTGGGGGCGTTAGGTGGACTTGCATCGCTCAAGTCGCGCGGACAAGCAGCGCCCAATGCAGCAAGCCGTGTGCGACTGCCCGGAGCATTGCTCATTGGGCATGGGCGCAATTCAATGTTCGACGGAAAAGACGTGACTGTGCGCGGCATCGACAATCAGATCAAAAGCTGGGGGCAATTGTCAGCGAAAATCGAGCGCCTTGCGAATCTGAGCGGGAAGGATGCGGACCATCAGCGTCTGGATGGGCTAAACGAAGTCATGCTTCATATGCGGACGCTGACGGAAGACTTTCGCGTTAAGCCGCTCGAACAAGTTTTTTGTCTGTTGTCCACGCACCGTGCGCTGGACGAACATCCTGTTTATGGTCCGAGCTTCAAGAAGGCAGTCAACGCGGCGACGGAGGAGGTCGCACACTTGCCTTTGCAGCTTCTCGAATGAGGGGGCGCCGGGCGGCATTGACGAATCCCGGCCCGCCCTCGATTTAGCGCTTATGAGTAAGCGCTAAATTGCAGGATAAATCCAGAGCGGCGGCGATCTGCTCGCGAGACAACCCGCGTCTAGCTTCAGACGCGGTACTTCCTTGATCTACGCGTAGCGATCCTTGGTGTGGGCGTGCTCGTCCCAGACAAAAAATTTGGCGGCCTACCTATCGGGGTGCAAATATGGGTAACACCGTTACGACGCACTCCGACATCATTTCGGTATCCTGACCGGCGATTGCTTGAATAGCATTCCATAGCGCTTTTTTCGATATTCTTCGTAGTGCTCTTCGGCTGTCAACCAGCCGTTCCGGAGCTTCGTGGCTTGATCTTTGTGACCGTTCGGATTGAGGAGTGCCTCGCGACTCGACGCTTCCTTTCGCTGCGGTCGCTTTGGATTGGCATGTTCTGCTCGTGCGGGCAGCCCAGGGCCGGTCTTTGCGGCGGATACCGGGACTGTCGGTCCTTTTTTAAAGGCTGCCGGGTGAGGAGGCAGCCCAACGCGCCGTGGTTGCTTTCCAGACGATCCGGCATCCGGAAGCGGGCCGTTGGGCCGCGGAGTCCCACCAAATTCTTGCTTCCGGTGCGTTTGCTCGAGGGCTCCGAGCGCCGCTGGTGTAGGCGTCCTCGTTTTCCGCTCTCGGATATGGCTTTGCTGCGTTGAATATGGCGAAGGCCCTTCTTGAAAATGAGGGGTGCGATCAGTGATTCGGGTTGTAGACATATCGTATGAATGAAAACGGTTTCAACGTTCAATACGATAGCCGATTTTCGCTGGGATATTGTTTAAAAATTAGCTGAATGAGTTACGACAAACTACATGTTGAAATCATCTCTGGGGCTGACTCGAGCCATCAGGCGCGGAGCGCTCGCTTCGCATCGGCATAGTCCGCGCGCCATCGCGAGACGAGATCTGCGACGCTTGGCACATCGTCAATGACGCCAACGCCTTGGCCAGCCCCCCAAATGTCTCGCCAGGGCTTCGCCTCAAAAGCGAAGTTCAGCGTCGTGTCGCCAAACTTGGGCAGCGCGTCGGGGTCGAGCCCTGCCGCAACGATGCTTTGGCGAAGGTAGTTCGCACGAATCCCCGTGAAGAGATCCGTGTTGACGATGTCGGCCGAGCCGGCTTGAACGATAGCGTCCCGATATGCATCGGATGAATTGGCCTCGATGGTCGAGATAAAGCGAGTCCCGATATAAGCGAAGTCCGCACCCATGGCCTGGGCTGCCAGCACGGCGGCGCCATTTGTGATGGCGCCGGCCAGCGCGAGCGGACCTGCGAAGAAACGTCGCACTTCTCCCACCAGTGCAAATGGCGAGACGGTGCCGGCGTGCCCTCCGGATCCTGCGCACACGAGAATCAAGCCATCCGTACCTGCATCAAGTGCCTTGAGCGCATGCCGGATCGTCGTGACGTCATGCAGCACGATCCCGCCATAACTGTGTGCTTCGCGAACGAGCCTTTGCGGCGGGGCCTGCAAGCTGGTGATGAAGATGGGGACACGATGTTCGAGGCAGATATCGATGTCTCTATCCATCCTCGGGTTGGACGGATGCACGATGTGATTCACCGCAAGCGGTCCGATGACAGCATTGGGGCTGCTGGCGCGATGTTCAGCGAGAGATCGTTTCATGTCGACCAGCCATTCGTTCAATTGCTCGGAAGGGCGTGCGTTCAACGCCGGAAACGAGCCCACGATGCCGGCTTTGCATTGCGCCAGCACGAGCTCCGGGTAGCTGATACGAAAGAGTGGCGAAGCGATGACCGGCACGGAAAGATCGCGCAGAACAGGCGGTATCCTCGCGTGAGGTTTCCGTCCTTCACGGGCGTCATCGGATGAAAACGGGCGATCGGAGCGCCACAGTGCCTCAGGCGACATTTCGCTCCCGATCTTTCCAGAACGGCGCTCGAATGCGCTCCTTGAGCACTTTCCCTGCCCCCGAAATCGGCAACGCGTCGCGGAACTCAATACTGCGGGGACATTTGTAAGTCGCGATCAATGACCGGCAGTGTTCTCGGAGCATCGCTTCATCCACGTAATGCCCGCTTCTGGGTACGACCACCGCATGAACCTCTTCTCCCCAATCGGCGCTGGGTATACCGATGACCGCGCAGGCGCTAACCGCGGTATGGGCGCTCAACGCATTTTCGACTTCTGTCGAATAGACGTTTTCCCCGCCCGTGATGATCATATCCTTTAGCCGATCGACGACGAAAATACATCCCGAGTCGTCCATGTAGCCCGCGTCACCCGTGTGCAGCCAACCGTCCCGGATTGCGCGCTGAGTCTCGTCCGACCGGTTCCAATACCCGGTCATCATTCCGCAGCCACGCGCCACGATTTCGCCGATATCGCCGCGCCGGACCTCTTCCCCCGTCGGATCGACAATGCGCGCCCCGACGTGCAGCGTGGGAAAACCGGCTGAAGCGAGGCGAGCAGGGGAATGTTGCTCAGGCCCGAGAATACTGATTACCGGCGACATCTCCGTCAACCCATACGCTTGCATCAATCCGATCGAGGGCAGCACTGCCTTGACTCTCTCGAGCAATGCGCTGCTGACCGGCGAGCCGGCGTAGAACAATTGCGTCAGCGAGTTCAGGTCTTGCGCCGGGAACTCGTTGAACCTATCCGCGATTCTGGCAATCATGGTCGGGACGAGTGCGATCGTGGTGATTCGCTCGTCCCGTATCGTTTCGAGCGCGCGCTTCGCGTCAAAGGCCGGCAGGAAAACATGCGTGCCTTGGCGCAGGCTCATCGCCAGCATGAACGCGCCATCGGCAAGATGAAACATTGGGGCCACGTGCAACCCGACCGAGCCGGCCGGCGCGAGCCCTTCGGCGGACAGCGTCAAGGCGTTTGTCATGAGGCCCTGATGCGTGAGCATGACGCCCTTCGGTCGCCCCGTCGTTCCGCCCGTGTAGAAGATTCCCGCGAGGTCGTCGCCGCCTCGATTGCTGTCGGGCAGCGGGGGCTCGTTCGACACTAGATCTTCGTACGACAACGTGTCAGGCGCGTGCTCGCTATCACTTGCATGCACGATGTTGCGCAGCGAGCGCGCGCGCCCCTTGATCTCATCGAGAATCGGCATAAACGTATCGTCGATGATCAAGGTGTTCGTGTCGCAGTCGTCGAGTGAGTAGGCGATCTCGGCGGCGGTCCAGCGCACGTTGATCGGGTTGACGACGCCACCCGCCCACCAGACCGCAAAGTAGTACTCCAGGTATCGGTCCGAGTTGAGGGAGAGCATCGCTACGCGATCGCCTGGATTGACACCGAGTCTGCGCAATGCGCCAGCAAGGCGGGTCACCCTGCTGGCGAGCTGTTCGTGCGTGAGGCGGCGTTTTCCACTGATCGTCGCGATTTTTTCGGGCGCGAGTGTCAGCGACCGGCGCAATATTTGCGTGAGGTACATGGCAGTGGGCGATGAATGGATGGTCCGAACTCAGCTCAATTGCGCGCGCGCGGAATTGACGATGTCCGGCGGCGCTTGGACGAGCTCGATCAGCGCGCCTTCGCCTGCCACGGGAAAATCATCGTTCGCCTTGGGATGGATAAAGCAGATGTCGTGACCTGACGCGCCTTTGCGAATACCCCCCGGCGCGATGCGAACCCCGCGTGTCTGCATCCAGGAAACCGCGGAGGACAGGTCGTCCACCCACAAGCCGATGTGATGAAGCGCAAGTGATGCTACGTTGCTCTTCTTGCCTGAATCGACCGGCTCCATCAAATGGATTTCCACGCCGTGAGACGCACGCCCGAGAACGCAAATATCTTCGCTGACATTCTCGGCCGCAGACGTGTGCGTATGATCGACGCGGGCACCGAGAATATCCGTCCATAACGGCAACAGCCGTTCCTTGTTTGCGGCTCCGATTGCAACATGATGAATACCCAGAATACGAAACGGCTTTTCCATTGTGAACCCCATCGAGATCTATGAACTGGCGAGGCCCACCTCGCGATCGGCGGACAGCAAACGCCGAGCGAACGTGGGAAGAGAAATCACTGACGTGACGGCGTCGAATTGCGAGTGGTCGACCTTCCGTAGTATTGGGTCGGCCTCATGTGGCGGGGCGAGCGCGCGCAGGCAATCGGACAGCCACGCCGACTCCTGGCGTCGTCGACGTTTAGCTGTCTCGGCAGCGCGCTCGCACCGGTATCGATCGATTTGATCGAGGACATCCGGCACGCCCGCGCCCGACAGTGCGCTCGCGACAGCAATTGGTGGAAACCCCCGATCCCGCGTACTGGATGGAGCGGCATTGCATCGGGCGAGGCGCAACGCTGAGGCGATTTGGTCCCGTACCCGATCGGCCAAGTCCGGTGCATCGTCTGATTTGTTGACGACGACCATATCGACATGCTCGAACAGCCCTCGTTTGATAACCTGCAATGCGTCTGTCGTAACGGGGGCGTGCACAAGCAGCAGCATGTCGGTCATCATGGCCGCCGCATACTCGTTTTGCCCGGCTCCCACTGTCTCGACAATCACGAAGTCATAGGACGCCGCCTCGCAAAGACGAATCGACGCCTGCGTGTTTTGTGCCACGCCGCGATGCTCGGGCCATCCAGCACTTGGCCGGATAAAGGCTGAGGCGCTGTCCGCGAGCCGTGACATACGCGTCTTGTCCCCGAGAATGGCACCGTTCGAAATGCTTGAAGACGGATCGATGCAAAGCACGGCGACACGATGCCCGCGCTCGACCGCCGCCATGCCGAGAGACTCCACGAACGTCGATTTGCCCACGCCCGGCGATCCGGTAATTCCGAGGCGGAAGGATTGCCCGGCGCGGCCAATTATTCCGTCGAGCAGCCGTTCCGCTGCCATGCGATGCACGGAGCGCGTCGATTCAGCGAGCGTGATGGCTTTGGCAAGCGCGCGCCGCTGAGCGGCGGCGTCCCTATCGAACAGCGCACGCAGCAGCGAATCAGTATCGGGTTCCATCATCGCGAAAACTCGCCCTGGAACTGTTCGATACCTGCCAGCAGCTGTTCGGCGGCCGCGGGAATTGGCGTTCCCGGGCCGAACACGGCAATCACACCGCTTTCGATCAGGGCATCGCGATCGCGCTGTGGGACCACGCCTCCGACAAACACACAGATGCCGCTGCCGCCTTGCCGTTGAAGTTCCTCGAGTAATCGCGGCACAAGCGTGATGTGTCCACCTGAAAGCGAGGAGATACCGATGGCATGCACATCGTTTTCGATCGCCTGCCGCGCACATGCCTCGGGCGTTTGGAAGAGGGGGCCTATATCGACGGCAAAGCCAAGATCGGCAAATGACGTGGCCACTATTCGGGCACCACGATCATGTCCGTCCTGTCCGAGTTTTGCGATCAGTACGCGCGGAGCACGTCCCGCACGCTCGGCAAAGGCCTCGACCGCTTGTCTGAGCCTCTCCCAGTGCGCCTCGTCGGCATATTCGGCACCATAGACGCCGCCGACCACTTGCGTTGTTGCTTGATAGCGGCCCATTGATTTCTCCAGCGCCGAGGATATTTCGCCGACGGTGGCGCGGGCGCGCGCCGCGACGACGCTGAGTTCGAGCAGATTGTCGTTCCCTTCGGCTGCACACCGTTCCAAAGCGTGTAGAGCATTTTGGACCGCATCGGGATTTCGACTTGCCTTTATGTGCGACAACGATTGGATTTGCGCCTGCAGTACTTTCCTCGTGTCCACATTGAGAACCGTGGGCTCCGTTTCGTGATCGACAGCGTATTTGTTGACCCCGACGATCGTGGTCTTTCCCGCATCGATGCTCGCCTGCTTCGCAGCGGCACTTCGTTCGATCTGCTGCCTCGCCCAGCCGGATTCCACCGCACGGGTCATCCCTCCCATACCGTCGATATCCGCAACGATGTTCCACGCGGACTCCGCGACTTCCGCGGTCAGCGATTCCATGAAATAGCTGCCTCCCCACGGATCGATAGTTTCGGTGAGCGAGGTTTCCTCCTGCAATATCAATTGCGTGTTGCGTGCGATCCGAGCCGACAACGTGCTCGGGATGGAGATCGCTTCATCGAACGCGTTGGTGTGCAGGCTCTGCGTGCCACCGAATACCGCGGCCATGGCCTCGATCGTCGTGCGAACAATATTGTTGAACGGGTCCTGCTGACTGAGGGTCCATCCCGACGTCTGACAGTGGGCGCGCAGCACGGCGCTTCGTGGATCCGATGGATAAAAGGCTTGCATCGTTTTCCACCACAACAATCTGGCTGCCCGGAGCTTGGCAATCTCGACATAAAAATCCATGCCGATGCACCAGAAAAACGAAAGGCGTTTGGCGAACGCATCGATATCGAGACCTCGCGCCAATGCCGTCTTTACATATTCCTTGCCGTCGGCAATGGTGAATGCAAGTTCCAGGACCGGGCTGGCGCCTGCCTCCTGCATGTGATAGCCCGATATCGAAATCGGATTGAAGCGTGGCATGTGATGCGTGGCGTATTCGATCACGTCGCCCACGATGCGCATGCTATGCGCTGGCGGGTAGATGTAGGTGTTCCTGACGATGAACTCTTTCAATATGTCATTTTGAATGGTTCCGGTGAGGTCGGCCGGGGCAACCCCTTGTTCCTCCGCGGCCACGATGAAACAAGCGAGCACCGGCAGCACCGCGCCGTTCATCGTCATCGAGACACTGGTCTTGCCAAGAGGGATACCGTCAAAGAGTGCTTTCATATCCTCGACGGAATCGATCGCAACGCCGACTTTGCCAACATCGCCCACGGCGTGAGGATGATCGCTGTCATAGCCTCGTTGCGTGGGTAAGTCGAATGCCACGCTGACGCCTTGTGCCCCATCTTTCAGTGACTTCCGGTAAAACGCGTTTGATTCAGCAGCGGTGGCGAAGCCTCCGTATTGACGGATCGTCCACGGCTTACCCGTGTACATCGTCGCTTGCGGCCCTCTTAGAAACGGTGCGAAGCCGGGGAGGGTATCGGCATGCTGCAGGCCAGCTTGGTCGGCCGCCGTATAGAGGGATTTGATGTTTACGCCCAATCGCTCGTGCGCGGGGCGCCCGGTATCCTCAGCCTGCTGCGGACGCCTGGTCGCCGCGTGCCACGCGGAGATATCCTCGCTGGAAAGACATCGTTGTTCAGCTTGGCTGCTTTTGCCGCTTTGGTTGCCAATATCACTCATTGCGGTTCCTTCTGGCAGACAGGGTTTCAATGCGTGCGAGCGCAGGTCCCGGTGACGTCGTCGAGTTAAACAGCTTTGACACGCACAAACTTTCGGGCGGCGCCAACCACGAACGGTTCGCAAACGCTCGCAAAACCGTCAGGGTTGTCGAGCATGGGCGTATGTCCGGCAAGCGGGACTTCCACGAACTGACCGCGGGGAAGCACCGACGCCATCTGCATGGCCATGTCGATTGGAAGCATCCCTGACGCTTCACCTCGGACAACCAGCGCAGGACAGCGGATAAGTTCGAGGCGGTCCCATATGGACGGCCCATCGCGCTCGCCTTGCCGTCTCCTGTCAAAGTCCGCCATCATGCGGGGGTCACGTTTGAGCTGGTACCCGCCGGATGGAGCGGGCACTAGCGAGCAAGCGGCAATTCTTTCAAGCGTCACCTCATCCACCACCGGGCGCTCGATTCGCAGTACCTCGATATAGTCGTCGAGTGATTGGAATTCGCGGTGAGCAAGGATGAATCGTTCACCAATGCGGCGCGCCGTCCGGTCGCTGACGACGTCCACCGCCGGGCCATAGTCGACAAGCACCAGGGCTCGTGCGATATCGGGGAGCTGCTCCAAAAGTCGCAATGCGACGGCGGCGCCCATCGAATGTCCGATCACTGTGATCCCGGAGAGCTTCATCGATTGGCAAAGCCTGACCATGTCGCTGGCGTGCGCGGCAAAGTCATATCGCCCGATCCGGCTCCACTCGGAATCGCCATGCCCGCGAAGGTTGACCGCGATCACACGGAAACGGTCGCTCAAGCGCCGCGCGAAATCGTCCCAAACGAAGGCGCCATCGCCAAACCCGTGAATCATCAGGCAGACATCCTGGCTGACGCTGCCATAGTCCACCCAGCGCAGAACCAGCTCGTCCATCTCGGAATCCATACACTCCACTTGTTTCACCTCTTGTTCTGTGCATTCGTTGAATGTCCGATCACCCGTGCTACGGTCAGGCACCGGCGAGCGCCGCAATGTTTTCCGCTACGCGTTTCAACGGGTCCGCGCGGAGGAGCTCCAAAACGGGGATGCGGATTCCGGTCCGTTGCTCACACCTGAGCTGCAAGTCCATTGCCATCAACGAGTCGATTCCCATGTCGAGCAGCGTAAGGTTGTCGTCGATCTCGTCTTCCTGGATCTGCAGGACTTGGGAGACCAACGTCCGCATCGTCTTCAGGCGGGATTCGGGTGTGGCCAGATCGCCTTGAGAGGCAGCGTGGCCACTGCCATCGGAGCCGCAACCCAGCTCGATGTCCGACATAAGCGCGCTGTTGACAGGCGAGCTTGCCCAGCCAGGGTGGTACGTCGCAAACGTGCGCCAGTCCACGGGCGCGACCGCGGCGTGAGCCGGGTCGATCTGCATCAAGATTTCAAGCGCGTGCAGGGCTTGATCCGGTGTCAGCTGTCCGATACCGATCCGTGTCAAATAACTCGATATCTCCGCGTTGCGCGCAACGAGCCCGACGTCGCTCAGCGCGCCCCATCCGATGCTGAGCCCGACCAGCCCTCGCGAGCGTCGATACGCCGCCAGCGCGTCGAGTACGGCATTTGCCGCGACATATGCACCTTGTCCGGGATTGCCGATCAGTGCCGATATCGATGAGAACAGCACGAAATGATCGAGCGGCATATGCTGCGTCAGGAAATGCAGGTTCCACGCGCCCAGGGCTTTGGGCGCCATGACCGCCGCGAGATCGTCGTGCGAGATGCCGTCCAGCGGACCATCCCGAAGCACCGCGGCCGTGTGGAACACGCCTGCAAGCGCAGGCGCCTTCAGCGAAAGATCATCGAGAACCGCGCGCACCGACTCCGCGTTCGCCACATCGATTGCGTACGTGTAGAGGGTGACACCCGAGCGCTCGAGTGCATCAATTTCAGTTGCTATCTCAGGCGGAGGCGTTTCCCGCCGGCTCACCAGTGCGATGTGCGCGGCGCCGCGAGAGGCGAGCCATCGAGCGATTTCGAAACCGAAGCCGCCGTAGCCGCCGGTGATGAGATACGTCGCCGTCGAGCGAATCGCCCTCGATGCAGCAATGCTGTTTCGCGCATCGGGTACTGACAACGAGAGGGGATAAGCCTGCTCGAACGATGGAATGCCGGCCGCGAGCATCTGGGCGCACACGGCTCGCGAGGCATTTCGAAGGAGAGCCGGCAGATTTTTGCTTAGCGCAGCGAGATCCACCAAGGTAAGCGAGATGTTCGCTTCGAACGCGTATGGACGACTCCGCTGTTCGGCATTGTGGAGTGCGACGACCCTTGCACATTCAGATGCGACGTTCGCCATTTCGTCAGCGTCGGTGCGCGGCGAGAGATTGACGATCAGATTGGCTGGTTTTCCTCCGTTGCACGACTTGAGTGCCTCTTGCCAATCTGGAGCGCACCGATCGAAGGTTCCGATGATCGACGGTAAGCCGTGTACCGTATGCTCCGTTGTTTCAGCGTTGACGAATGCAATCTTCGCCTCGCATAGTCTTGCAATGTACGAATAGGCGATGGCGTCGAACTCGCCGGGATCCAAAACAGCCACGCATTCGCCGGGGCGCAAGTTGCCGACGTTGATGCAGACGTGATAAGCGTGAGCCAGCGTGGCGACGAACGCCGTGACCAGCGGCGATAGCCGCTCTACCGCATCTGTCGGGACAGGGAGAGCATCACGCGCTGCGATAACGATGCGTGTATCTGACGGGGTGTGCTTAATCTTAAAACTGACGCAGTCACCCGTGCGATAGACCGATGCACCATGCGTGCGTATGACGGTGCCAAACCCGATGGAGGTTGCATTGTCCCGCGCAACGGCGAGTGAGTTGACCTCGATTTCGAGGCTGTCCCCAGTGAACGGCGCGGTCGTGTTTTCGCGTCCTGAGTCAGCCGTATGTTTGTCATCCTCGGCCGGAACGTCCATCCGTTCGATGCGCCGAACGAAACGAGCTCGCCTGCGAAGTGCAACATCGCTTTCGCGCGTTTCCGACGCGATCTCCCCAGCGAGCTGCGCCACGGTGTCCGAATGACTGTCGATATCGATGCAGCGGGCGTCAACGTCAGGCGTTTCGGCCAGTAAGACGCGGAGCAACCCGTTGATGCCGGCTTGCGGCAAGGCGCTGCTATGGTAGTCGGCAAGCGGTGATTGTGCATGAGTGGTAACGATCGTTAGACGAGGGCGACGTTCTGGCGACATCGCAAGCAATGCTTGAATCAATTCGAGGCATTGTCCAACCCGCTTGGTTCCGACTGGATCCGCAGTGTCGGCACTTGCGTCCGAGCCAGCAAGCCAGATCAACCGTGTGATGTCGTTCGCTGCCTGGATTGATCCGATGACATCCGACGTCGACGCATGCTGCAAACTCGACACACAGGAGGCGCAGCATTTTTCGAGCTGTGAGGCGAGCTTGTCGGAGCTCTCGCCGACAACAATCCAACTTCCCTTGGCTTCGCAAGGTGCCTCGGGCTCCGTTTCCCACCACAACGCCTCGTACATTGACCCGGCGAGATAGGATCGTCGCTGCTTTGCGCGGTCAGAAATCGCGCGAACGCGCACGGCTTCGAATTTGGCGATCGTTTCTCCGGAATCGGCCAAAAGAAGAATGTCAGCTTCGAGTATCGAGCGCGTTCTATCTTTTATTTCAGTCGCCACCCAGCAATGCGCATCTGCTGGCCGATGGAACCGTGCGGATTTGACACGCACTGGAACATAGACGTTGTCATCGCGAGTCTGCGAGTCGAGAAGCGTCAGCAGCGTTTGAAAGCATCCATCGAGCAGCGCGGGATGAAGCACGCTCGTATCATCGGCTTCGTCGCACAGGCACGATGTGTCGAGTTTCGCCAGAACGACGGATCCGTCGACAGAACGCCATGCGCTGGCAATCGGCTGGAACGACGGGCCGTAGGTCACGCCACGTCGCTTCGTCGACCGATAGTGGGACTCGCTTGGCACCGGCAAGGGGCAGCGCTCCTGAAGATCGAGCAGCATGCCCGCTGTCTGCTCCGGCGAGCGGGGCACCGTGTTTCGAAGCGTCCCCTCCGCATGGAGAGTCCACGTACGCCCGGCTCGATCAAAGCTGTGCACGCAAAATGTGTCATGCACGTCGTCATAGGTGGTGCGCAGCCGTGGCCACTCGTTGGTTGGCAGATGCAGCGCCTGGTGAAACTCGATGTCTCGCAATTCGCACGCCTGGCCCGTTATTTCGCGTTGCGCTGCAAAACCAAGATCGACGTAGGCCGCACCTGGAAGAACCGCCGACCCCTCGACGACATGATCATGCAGATAGGCGAGAGACGCGCCGCCGACCTCCGACTCCCAGGTCGGTACAGGTGATTCCAGGCGCCTTCCGAGCAACCGGTGATTGCAACGCTCGAGCCTGTCGCGACTGCTTTCGTCGCCCTCAGTCCAATGCCGCTGGCGCTGCCACGGATAGGAGGGGGGGCGATGGAACCGGCCGCGCCACGATGGCGAGCGGGAGCCATCGATGGCCCCGCCCGATACGAAAAATTCTGCGAACGACGCCCGCATGACTTCGAGCTCGCCTTTATCACGGCGCAGCGATGGGAACACCATGCCGCCCTCGATGCGGGCGTTGAGCAGGCATTCGCGAAGCGCCGTCGACAGGATGGGGTGAGGAGCCACTTCGACGAACAATCGATGTCCTTCGTTTGCAATCTGGCTGATGGCGTCGCTAAACAACACCGGTTCCCGGATATTGCGACACCAGTATTGCGCGTCAAAGCTGCCGGCAACGGCCAGTTTTCCCGTGACCGTGGAATAGATCGGGACGGCCGCTTCGCGCGGCGTGACACAATCGAGCGACTCGCGGATCTCCGGCAACAGCTGGTCCATGCTTGGGCTGTGCGAAGCGACTTCGACCTCGACAAACCGATTGAAGACGCCTTCGCGCTCTGCTGACGCGGCTATTTGCGCGAGTGTGGATTCGTCGCCGGCCAGGACGACAGACCTGGGGCTGTTGACGACGGCAATGCACACGCTGTCGTCGTAGTGCTTGAGGCGTTCCACCGCCTGGCTGGCGGAAAGACCCAGCGCGAGCATTTTTCCTTGGCCGGCCGCTTTCTTCTGAATACGGCTCCTGTGATAAATGATCCAGATGGCGTCTTCCAGCCGAAGCATGCCGGATACATACGCCGAGGCAACCTCGCCCGCGCTATGCCCGACGACGGCGGCCGGCTCTATGCCCCAGGATCGCCATAGCGCGGCAAGGGCGGTCTGAATGACGAACGTGGCAGGCTGTGCGATTTGCGTTTCATGAATTTGCGAGGGGTCATCGCTCTCGAACATCGCTTTTGCGATTGACCAGCCCGCGATTCGCTTGAAGGCTTCGTCGCAATCGATCACGACGTTGCGAAAGACGCTTTCATTCTCGTAAAGCTCTCGCCCCATGTGGAACCATTGTCCGCCCATGCCGGAAAATACGAACACGGGATTGGATTCCTTGATGACCGCCTCGCCGAACGTGACGCCAGCGGGGACTTCACCCGCTGCCAGTGTATCGAGCCGCTCAATCACGCTATCGACACTCGTTGCATCGATGACGGCTCGCATGTCATGATGGGTTCGTCGAAGCGCCGCGGAATAGCATATGTCATGCAGCGTCCGTGCATCTGCACCCTTGAGTTGATCTCGATATTGCGCTGCGAGCGCCGATAGCGCGGCACGAGTATGTGCGGAACACAGCAACTGCCGGGGCCCGGGGTATCCTTCATCGGGATGCTCCTCGTCTTCGTCCCCGAGCGGAGGCTCTTGCAAGATCGCGTGTGCGTTCGTCCCGCCATAACCGAACGAATTGATCGCTGCACAACGTTCGCCCGGCACCCCGGACATCCGTTCCGCTGCTTTCGGCAAGCGCAATCCCCTAGCCGAAAAGGGGATCTTGCTGTTTTTCGTTTGAAGGCCGGCAACCGGCGGGACCATGCCCTCGCTGAGGCAAAGCGCGGACTTGATGAGCCCGGCGATGCCTGCCGCCGCTTCGAGATGACCGATGTTGGCCTTCACGGATCCCAGGGCGCAGAGATCGACGCTTGCGCGCTTATCGCCGATCGCCGATCCGAGCGCGTTCACTTCGATAGGGTCCCCAACGGCGGTGCCGGTGCCGTGAGCCTCGACGTATGAAATTTGATGCGGCGTCACGCCGCTGCGTGCGAGCACTTGCTCGATAAGCGCGGCCTGAGCGTCAGGGTTGGGGACTGTGATGCCATCGGTCCGACCGTCTTGATTGACGCCCGTCCCGCGGACGACTGCATAGATCTGGCTGCCGTCCGACAGTGCAACATCCAGCGGCTTCAAAACGACGATACCCGCGCCCTCGCCTCGCCCATAGCCGTCGCCGCGTTCATCGAAGCTCTTGGAGTGGCCGTCTTTTGCGAGAAAACCGCCATGCGAAAGCGCGACAAATGTCTCAGGCCTCGACATGACGTTGACTCCACCGGCCAGCGCGACATCGCACTCCCCGTTGAGAAGCGCCTGGCACGCATAGTGAAAAGCGACGAGGGAAGACGAGCATGCCGTGTCGACCGTAATGCTCGGGCCACGCAGATCGAACGTATACGACAAACGATTGGCGAGCATGCCGAGCGTCGAGCCCATTTCCGTATATCGCCCGATCGCGTCGCGGTTGAGCGCGCCGAGCTGCGTCAACAGATGATCGGTCATGAAGCCGCCGACATACACGCCGGTGTTGCTGCCGCGAAGTTCGCGCGTGACGATACCGGCGTCGTCGATAGCCTCCCATGCGACTTCGAGGAGCAGGCGTTGCTGCGGATCGAGGAATGCCGCTTCGCGAGGCGCGATACCGAAGAATTTGGCGTCAAACGCATCGAGCGGCTGAGTGAGAAAGCCGCCAACGCGTGCGACCGATTTGCCTGGCACGCCGGGGGTGGGGTCGAAAAAGCGTTCTACATTCCAGCGGTCCGTTGGTACGTCCGACGTTCCGATGAGACCTTCTATCACCATGCTCCAGAAGCCTTCCTTGCTGGAGGCCGAGCCTGGGAAACGACATCCTATTCCGCAGATGGCAATAGCGGCATCGCGATCGTGAGGAACATGCATTCAACACCTCGCACTCAGTAAAGTGACCCGGTTGGGATTGTCTGTCGGCAAACGGTAAGCAAGCCGTTTCGTATGAAGAATTCAACGCTGCGATGTTGAATTTAGAAATATTGGTGAACGAAATGTGTCATGGGCTTATTCGATGAAAACGATCTCTGGTAGAGGTACTCGCTACCAAATAATCAAATTGATCGGCGGTGTGGTGACAGCTCAGTATTCCGCGTTCCGTATGCAGATTAACTAAAGCGCTTGTAACTTTTGATTTGAACTCATGTCAACTTGTTTCAATGGGCGCTATGGACCGAACAAGAGCACCAGCATAGGGCGCCCTGCATACTTAAAGGGCGCGCAACGGCGTGGTTGAATGGACCCCCAAGCGTGGCTGACGCAACAGTGCTCTGGCGCGGCGCTGTACGTCGCGCGACAGCGGGTGCTTTGCGATGCGATCGACTTCTTGCAAAGGGGGCAACTTTTCGAAACCTGGGTTGCGCTTCATGGATGGATCGAAAAGGTATGCGGGGGCATGGAATCGCCGATGGCAAATATATTCCGTGGTTTTTCTGGATCGATGTATCAAATTGTTTGCGGATTGATTGATCGGATAGATTAATGATTTGTGGGTGTTGGTTTAATGAGCTTAAATGTGGTCATCGGTTATATCGGCAGGATCTGACGGCGTGGGTGAAAGAAAAACGATTCTGGAATTGGCTGGATTGACAGTATGTGGCGGGGACCTTCGGCTTCGTTCTGAGCAAGGGGAGCGCTACCGCTGGATCGGCTAGTGGCGCTGGCTCGCTGACAACAACCGTTACATGATTCGAATTTAGTTACCGAATATGTTTGGGCAATCAGGCGTTCTGAGGTCGTACGCTACGCCGCATTCTCGACGGGAGGCGCGGCGCGAAGCGGGCCGAAATCATAAGTTTATTGAGGAACGTCACATGAAAATCGCCGTATGCACGAAGAGCACGAGATTGTTCGCCTCGATCGGAGCAGCTTTCCTGAATGATGGCACGTCCAGTTGCTCGAGATTCGACGATCAGTTCTCACTGATGCGCTATTTGAGCGAGGTTCCGGGGGATATTGTGCTGGTTGACGCAGATCGCGATTTTGCATCGGTCGCGATGGTGTTTGCTTGGCGTTGCTATTCCGCCAAGAGCTGCCTGCCGATCGTCGTGATCGGCGAGCACCTTGACTGTGAAACCATGATCGAGGCGTTCAATGCGGGTGCGGACGATATCGTCGTTGGAGCATCGAATATCGATGAACTGGCTGTACGCGTGAGGCGCAGCTACGCATGCCGTACGGCGGCCGCCGCGGTGGATGTATGTCAGCTCTCCCGCCATGCTGGCGTGTACTACTACGGGGTGCAGTTGTCGCCGGTCGATCACGAGCTGGCTTCAGGCAGCGTTCGCGACACAAGTTGGCACCAGGCCGAACAAATGGCTGGCTGATTCGTCACGTTCGGCGTCTCGCCAGTGTCCGCGAAGCGGGCGTTGGCAACATGAATTTCCACCCGTGCGGCGATATAGCGCGTTACGGGCCAGCTCTGCTGGTTTGACGCAATTTCAGCTCTGGGTCGCATAACCGGCGGCGTTCGCGTTTCGCGGCAACACTTCGCGAGCCGATCAAAATTCCCACTCCGCATCGACATCCTGGATGAGGGGCCTGCGCTGATTCGTAGCCCTTTGAGTCACTCCGTTTGCTTGTGAGCCATCTTCCGTCTAAACGGGACTGCAGGTTCGAATGAAGCGTTATTTCCCGTCTTATGCGCGGAGCGCCGCCGGTGGCTGATTTCGATCGGATACTGCCCCTTCCGCAAATGCTGCCGCGACTTTGGGCGTTCGCGTTGCGCTTGACTGGAGACAAGCATGATGCCGAGGATCTGGTGCAGCGTGCTTGTGTCCGCGCATTGGAGCGAAGTCATCAACTGCGCTCGGACAAAGCGCCGCTAAGCTGGATGTTCTCGATTATCCACACCACATGGATCAGTGAGGTGCGCGCGCGCAAGGTCAGGCATCGCTCTCGCGTGGACTGGGACGAGTCGTTCGAGGAGACGATTGCGGACCCTTTATCGCGCGATCCCCAATCGGAGGCTTTGCATGCTGAAATCATCCGGACCATTCAGCGGCTTCCGGAGTCTCAGCGAACGGTGATGTTGCTCGTCGCGGTCGAGGGGCTGAGCTACCAGGAAGCGGCGGACGTGCTGCAAGTTCCGATTGGGACGATCATGAGCCGGTTGTGGCGAGCCCGTCAGGTGATTGGCGCGCATTTCCAAAAAGACGAACGAGGCCAAAGAGCGCCGACGTAGCGAAATCGGAGCAACCCATTATGGCGGCGCACGCATGATTCCGGACGAAGCGACACTGATAGCGTATGTGGACGGCAGCTTGAATGCCGAAGAGAGTGCGCGGCTGGACGAAATGATTTCCGCATCTCCCGAGCTCATGAAGCGCGTCGCGTATGCTCAGGCAGCGCGATTGCCCTACCGCGAAGCCTTCGCTGACCAGCGCTTACCTCCTGTACCGGAAAGCCTGTATCGCGCAGTCGCGGCGATGGCCCATCCCGCTCACGATAGTCACAGCGGTGCCGACGCGGCGCAAGACCCGCCGCGTGGGGCTCGGGCCAGCACAATGACGGCGATTGGCGACATGATGCGCTCCTGGCTTACACGTTCTGTATATCGTCTACGTGCGTTCACTCCCAGGCTCGCGTTCGGGGTTGCCGTAGCCTCATTCTGTATGGGGGCCGCCGCGGGCCTCTTCGCGGGGAGCGGCCTCTTTAGTGAGCCGAGCGGGCGCGCAGCACCAGCATGGATCCAAGCCGCTGCCGACTATCAGCAACTCTATGCACGAGCCACACTTGCACAGGTTCGACTCGATTCCAGTGCTGCCGCGCAGACAATCGAGGCAATTCGTTTTGAGGACGGACTGGCGCTGCGTGTGCCCGATCTGCGCGCGGTAGGTATGAGCCTTCGGCAAATTCAACGCTTGCGCTTTCATGGCAAGCCGGTGGCGCAACTGGTCTACTTGCCCGACACGGGGCAGCCCGTTGCATTATGTGTCATCAAGCAGGCCGGCCCGGACCAATCCCTGAAACGACAAACAGTGTCCGGAGTCGAGGTGGCGACATGGCGGCGGGACGAGCTGGCCTACGCGCTGTTTGCGACCGACCGAACCGTCGTGGATCTAGCGTCGCTGGGAGGGCGCATTGCGGCAAACGGATTTGCTGACGTCGCTCAGCAACGGACGTCACCCGGTGCAAGCTCGGAAGAATAGAGCTTTCAGCCTTTCGGCCCTGAACGATCGATGGCCGTCCGTTCACCGGGCTTCGTGTTTCGAATCCCAGCTTCGCTACAACGTTGATCGTGCTTTCTGGTGCATGGTCCGATGCATTGTCACCCATGCGGATTGGGTGAACTGCTATGTTTCGCTAAGACGGGGCAAGCAGAGACGAACGGGCATGGCAGCCATGCCAAGCTGAACAGCGGTAGGAGGTAGAGAAGATGTCGCTTGAGGAATTGATCAGCGCTGCTTGCCACGATGCAAGCGCGGAGGAAAGACGGACCATCTTGGAAACGGGCGGCTTGATGGCGTATGGCGTGCCGTTTTCCCTGGTGCCCGGCGGCGCGGATGATGACCTCAGCCTTTACGTCTACTGCGATTTTGGTGCAGTGCCTCGATCCCGAGTTGAGGCCGTACTCAAGCGATTGCTTGAAATCAACTTGTTTCTATACGGTCGGGATACGCCAAGCCTCGTGTTGAACCCGACAACTGGGCACATCTTGTTTGCATGCAGAATGGACATGCGAAGTTTGACCGCGCAACGATTCGTCCTTTCGCTGGAAGAAATGAGCGGATATGCACGTCAATGGCGGGCGACGCATTTTTTGACTGATGAGGAGATTGGCGGTCAAAGACCGTCATTTCTCGCTTCGTCGGAAAAGGTGGCGTTCATCGGGGGGCGGCCACGATGAGCGTTGTTCGATCTTCCTCGGAAAAGGCATACGTCGACGCGCATCCGCTGTCGTCGACCTCGGATTCGCCGCGGTCTGGACGATCTTCGACGTCATCTGATTTATCCAAAGCGGGTGGCGCGGAGATCCGGGCGTTGGAGGTACTGGAACAAGGGCGACCTCGGGGTCCCGTCTCAAATACGAGGGTCTATCAGAAGGGACGCTCATTTCTCGAATTGGGAGAACCGTTTTCGGAGAAGTCGTTTCTGGAAATGGATGAAAGGTTTCTCGAGATGGAAAGTAGCCCTCGCGGCAGCATCGGCGACGCAAGTGGTCTCGATGTCGAATCGAGAGTGAATCGCAACGCTGATGAACACTACGTTCACGTGAACACTGCGAATAAGGCGCTGGCGATTCTCGCGGAGTCAACGGCAAAAAGCATTGCTTCATCGATTAATTTCGGCGTCACGCGGCAATATATCGAAGCGGCAGTCACCCCGTTGGTTAATCATATGGTGGCCGAGGGGCTGTCTCGCGAGGCGATCAAGGCATTTGCGGTCGCAGCCCCGCTGGCCATTGGACACCACCTCGGAGAGATCTACGTTCGAGAGCTCGTCTTGCAACTGTGGGGCGCACGTGTTGTTCCGACGCGACCGGAATCTGTGCTGCCGGGTGACGAGCCGGCGCAGCGCCAAATGAAGGCGCGCCAGGCGGCGGGAAGGATCGGCAGCACGCCTGCCGACATGATTGGCGTTACGTCGTTCGGTGCAACGAGCGGCACGCGAGCGGCACTTGGCGGCACAACTCCGTGGGCAGCGACTGTCGCATCCGCCGTTGGGGGCGGCGCAATGGCGGCGGCGCATGCCTTGTTGAATTTGAGCACGCATGCGCAAAGCACTGATGGCGGGACGCGTGTCCCGACGCACCATGTGCAGCGCACGCCACGTGTGAAATCGATGGCGGCTGCCAGCAACGTGATTGCACAATCGTTCAAGAAGGTTGCAGGCGATGGACCTCTCTCGAGTCAGCTGGCCCACACGTCGCATGATATCGCCGTCCGTGGATTCGCGGCGTTGCAAGGCTTGTTGATTGCCAATCTGATCAAAGCGCAAATGACGGCCGATTCCGCTGATCACGAATCTGACGCGGCGACGAAATTTCTCCAAGGCGCGGCGGGAAGCCTTGCGTTGCTCGGTCTTGGTTTTTTTGCCAACCTGAGTCTTGCGGCGCGTCGCGGCACGACATCGCAAGCGATGAGCGGCACCGTGCGCGCGATAAAAAGTATTGATCCTCGAACGACTTCCTACGCCGGCGGGATGCATGCTTTGATGGAAGCGAAGCGTACCGGGGTTGGTGCGCGAGCCTGGAATGCGGCATTGAAGGCAATCGAAGCGACGGCGCATACGGCCAGGACCATAGAGACGCTTCCTGGACATCTGGTGTTTGATCTGGCTACAGCGGCGCACCACGGGGCACGGTGGATGGCGTCTGTTATCTATCGACGCTCCCCGACAGATCAACCAGCAACAACATCACACGCTAAGGGAGGATGATGGCAATTTCTCGAGTGTGTGCTTTAGCCACGCATAGGGCTCGACGTGGTTCAGGCGGGCCGTACCGAGCAGTGAGTGCATCGTGGCGGCTGCCTTGGCTCCGCGCGGCGAAGCTGCGTATTCCAGGCCAAAGCGAACCCGGATTCCAGAGCAAACCGAGCGCGGTTTCCACAGCAAACCGAACGCACATGCTGTCCGCCGGAAACCGGTAGCCCTTGAACGAAACCGGCACCTCGACCGATGGCAGAACGGAGATGGAAGCTTTCTTCATGCCCCATTATATCCGCCGGCTTCTGCAACAACCTGACAGTACCCCGTCGAGTTTTCCATCGGGGCCGCCGCGTCACCAGTCACACACGAAATGGTCGCGCAGGCGGCTACACCACCGTCGTCGAGCACATGCTAGGGGCACACCGCGTCCACCTTGAACTCGACCAAAACTAGCGAGGAAGTCTACAATTGAGCTTCCCCTGAAATTTCGCCTTCCAGCAGGTCGCGTATAAACTCGACCCAAAGGAAGGAAAGAAGAGATGTTCAAGGTACCGCACCAGGTGTACACGGCAGAGTTCAAAGAAGCGGCCGTGCAA
>NZ_JAAAYE010000069.1 GCF_013282575.1 Paraburkholderia sp. NMBU_R16 | reverse complement strand
CACGCCAGCGGAATGCTCGCCGTCGGATTGCCCGACAGTTGCTCAGCCAGCAGGATTGCCCGCCGGTTCAGGCGCTTGTCGCCCAGATCGATGCCCTTGAATTCCATTGCCGCCCAGCTCTCCGTTGCTCGTGCCATTCGCGTGCCGCGCAAAAAGCAAGAGTAAACGGCAAGTCGCGACAGTTTACAAGCCGCTCACGCGGACTTGTGTGTAATGGAATGGGCAAAACGATGGATCATCCGGCGCGAAGTTTTGATTCAATGTCCGACGCTCCGCCCAACCAGACATGAGTGACCAGCCTATCGGCACGGACGCCGTCTCCACACATGCGCCCTGCGGCATCGATCACTGGAAGCGGGACACGTTTTTACGGCGAACGGAACAAGGAGGTTCCGACAGAGCACGTTCGCATATCGATGTCGGACTTCGCGGTTCGATGTTGACCGGGGGCCCACGCCGCTTAACCTCAGGTGCATTGATCACCAGTCACAAAGCGGAAAGCAAAATCAACTTTGATTTCCAGGAGAGCCGGATGTCTATTGCAAGCGACGGGCCGGACTGCCCAAAGAACATTTTTGCGGCGTTAGTCTATATCGTTAAATTCCAGCTCGCCCTAAAAGACGAGCTTTCACTTTCCGATCTCGAGGATGTGGAAGAGACCCTCGCTGCGCTGCATTGCCTGTACCCTGGATTCGACGGACTTAAATTGTTCGACGGCTTCCTTTTTTACCAACGGAAGCGGTTCGATGAAGCGGAGGCCATCTTCAACGATCTGGGTGCGCGTTCGGTTTGCGTGCCTCTGTGCAAAGCGATGGTACTCGCGTGCCACCGATCTCAGGGTGCATTGGATTGGAAGGGGGAGGCCGAAAAGCTCGTTCGGGAATATGCCGAGGACGACGCGGGCCGGCTAGCGAAGATATACCTCGCCAACGAAGACTTGAATGCCGCGATTGCCAGCGCTCATCGCACGGGACACTTTGTCACCCCCGAGTCGGTCGAAGCGCTTACTCAGGAGCATGCGAGTACGGAACAACCAGTGAAGACAGCGGCCTCAACCGCTGCGAATGGTGATGGCACGCTTGCGTTGTCATATCTTCGAGTTTGACATATACGTTGTCGGAGAACCGAGCAATGATCTCTTCTATTGAATCTCAGCTCATTCAACAGGCGATGAGCTCCGCTGGAGCGGACACAAGTACCAACGGCGTCTCGCAGCATCTTATCGATAAGTTTCAAGCGCTTCTTGCCCAAGAGCCGGCGCAGGTGTCCGGGCAGTCCGCGCCCGAAAATAATATGCTGAAACAAGCAATTCAGAAGCAAGACGATGCCGATCACCAATTTCCCAACGATATGAGCTACATCTCGACACACATGGGTGAATGGAACGTCGGCCAGGCAGCTTCCGCAACCATGCTGGTGCAGTATGAAATCACGCAGGCGTCCATGAATTTGCAATTCAAGATGGCTGCCGCTCAATCTTCGAAGAATGCGGTCGATACTCTCATGAAAAACCAATAAGATGAAAACGCCTAAGCCACGTTGGGCATCGGTCTCCCGTACTTGCGGCGTAATCGTTTGCGCAGCGCTTTGCATTTCGCTCAGCGCGTGCAAATCCCAGTTGTTCGGGCAACTCGACGAACGTAGCTGCAACGAAATCGTTGCGGCCCTGCTCCAGAACGGCGTCGACGCAAAAAAGAGCACACCGGACGCGGGCAAGACATGGACGGTTTCGGTGAACGATGGCGATATCGCGCGCGCGATGGCGATTCTGACCGCGCGTGGCATTCCCGGCAAACATTATGATGACTTGGGCGCGCTGTTCAAGAAGGACGGCCTCGTGTCCACACCAACCGAAGAACGTGTGCGTTTCATCTACGGCCTGTCTCAAGAACTCGATGACACGTTATCAAAAATCGACGGGGTAATCGTGGCACGCGTGCAGATCGTGCTTCCGAACAACGACCCGTTGGCATCGAACGCGAAGCCGTCGTCCGCCGCGGTGTTCATCAAGTACCGGCCCGATGCGGACGTTCAAGCGCTCACGCCAGCGATCAAGAACCTTGTCGTCCATAGTATCGAGGGTCTTTCGTACGATCAGGTGAGCGTGACGTCGATGGCATCCGATCCACTCGTGCTGCCGCCAAGGAATTCGGGCAACGGCGGACTACTGACACTTGCCGCGGTCCTCCTTGGGGTCCTAGCAGTGGCGGGAGCCGTCGGCTATGCCCTGTTCGGCCCGCACGCTCCCGAAATAAAGCGCCGCCTCATGTCCTTTCCGCTATTGAACAAGGGACAGCGCAAGGCGAATGCATCCGGCTAAGTTCGATCTGCAAGCGCCATCAGGACGAATGAAATGCAATCGCAACCCGAGCCAAGTGAGCAACGAAACCCGCAGGCCGCGTGCGCGGAGACGGCGCCGGCATCGCTGGCCGGTTCGGTCACGCCAGGGGCAGCCGATATTGCCTCCCGGCTGACGACATACGTTCATCGCAGGCAGACGTTGTTCGAATGGATGCATCCGCTTCGGCTCGCCTGCCTTTCTTTCAGCAGGTATTTGCATGTCTCCAATCCCACCCAAAGCGCGACTCTTGCGCAAGCATTCCTCGAACAGGCAGGCCTGCCAGAGCCGCCGCTCTCGGCCTTCGCCTCTGCCGGTACAGCGCTCGCATTGCTGCCTTTGCCCGCGTGTCTTTGCGTTTGCCGCTTGCGCGCGCTATTGGCGCACGTCAACGAATTGCGCACATGGATAGATCGGCCCAGACGCGCTCAATTGAGGGAATGGGTTGGCGAACTGGCAGCTAGTTTGATTTATAGCTTTCTGCCGGCGCCCACCGCTGGACACGTGCCGGATGCAGATCCTTTGCCCGCGGGCGAAGGCGCCGGTGATCTCCTGGCCTGGCGAGGCCTCCAGCTGCTCGAGCGCGACTACGGATGGAACGGCCACGGGCCTCTTGCGCTCGCACAATTTGCTTTGCCGGTCGATTCGTGCGCTGAGTCATGCCCGCCCCCCCTGCCGCATCGAGACCTCGGTGCGAGCGCATGGATCGCGGGTGTGCTTCCGAAGCTCTTCCCGGAGCAGTCATGGTGATCTGGTTGCGCAAGCCCTTCGATGAAGGTGACGGGCTCGACATGGGCGTCGGTGCGAGCGACGACATATTGCGCCGGGAAGATTTCGCGACGCTCGTCGAAATCGACGAGGCATTTCGCGAGACAAAGGCGCGTTGCGACGCTGCCCTCGACGCGGCAACGGCGAAGCAGCAGGAAATCCTCGCACAGGCTGAAGCGCAGGCACAGGAGTTACTCGCACATGCACAGGCCGAATACGAAAGCGCCGCGCAACGCGGTTTCGAGGTCGGCATGCAACACGCCGTCGCGACTTGGCAAGACCAGGTCATGAGGATGCACGCACAATCGCGGTTGATCGAGCGTCGGCAGCACGAACGGCTCGTTGGCCTCGTGGCGCTCGCTGTGGAACAAATCGTCGGCACTAGCGATCCGAAAGCGCTGTTTGCTCAGGCGGCAGCAACGCTGGAACGGCTCGTAGCCGACGGTAGCCCCGTGCAAATCATCGTCCACCCCGATGACTTTGCAAACGCGAGCGTCGCATTCGCCGAAGCAGCGAAAGAATGGCGCGAGATCGGCTGCGCGGTCCGCTTGCAAGTGCGCGCCGATCCTGCATTGAGCCGTGGCGCGTGCCTTTGCGAAACCGATCTGGGCAGCCTCGAAATGAGTCTGGAGTCGCAGCTGGGCGCAATGCGCGACGCCTTGTCGCGTGCCGTGGAAAGTCTATGCGACGAGCCAGACCAGGCTGATTCACTACCGGCTCCCCATTCGGCCACGGCCGAGGACCAACCCGCTCTAGCGGCCGAAGCTCTCGACGATAGCGCTGCCACGTATAGCGATGATGCCCAACACATGAGTGAGCACGAGCCCGCAGGATCGGACTACCGGTTCGCTGAAGCGCTCGCGAACGCTGGCGAAAGCCAGGAATTGGGCGAAGCGCGGGACGACGACGAAGAATCGGACTCCGACGAAGAATCGGACTCCGACGAAGACTTCGAATTCGATGAGGACTTCGAATTCG
The DNA here is from genome assembly GCF_013282575.1 of Paraburkholderia sp. NMBU_R16. Classification (GTDB taxonomy): domain Bacteria; phylum Pseudomonadota; class Gammaproteobacteria; order Burkholderiales; family Burkholderiaceae; genus Trinickia. The sequence continues at coordinate 19,944 of NZ_JAAAYE010000069.1, read as the reverse complement.
ACGAAGTCGATCAAGACGACGAAGGCGATGACGCCTATTCCGATAAGTACTCCAACGCCTACGAAGGATGACAATGCAACTCCCCCCTGGTGCCCAGCAAGGAAGTGGGATGCCGATCGGACATAAGGATCCTTCGATGACGCCCAACCGCTTTACATCGATCGCGGACGCAATCGAACGCGAGCTAAGAGGCCGATCTCAACCTTCGAGGTTTGGGAAGGTACAGGAAGTCATCGGAACGCTCGTGCGCGTCTCGGGCCTCGATGCAACGCTTGGCGAACTCTGCGAGCTGCGAACGCCGCAGGGTCAGTTTTTGCAATTGGCGGAGGTGGTCGGCTTCTCTCGTGAAGTCACCTTGCTATCCCCATTCGGCCGGCTCGGCAATATCTCGCGCGAAACGCGCGTCACGGGCCTGAAGCGCCCCCTTTCGATTCCCGTCGGGGATCGCTTGCTTGGCCGCGTAATCGACAGCCTGGGCCGCCCGATCGACGGAAAGGGCGATTCGGGTTGCATAGAGTTCCGGCCCATCTTCTGCGATCCTCCCGACCCCATGAGCCGTCCTATACTCGATTGCCCCCTACCGACAGGCGTCCGCGTTGTCGACGGCATGATGACGCTTGCGGAAGGGCAACGCATGGGCATCTTTGCACCGGCGGGTGTCGGCAAGAGCACGCTGATGGGCATGTTCGCCAGAGGTGCGCAATGTGATGTCAACGTCATCGCGCTCATCGGTGAGCGGGGCCGTGAAGTTCGGGAGTTCGTCGAGCAGATTCTGGGAGACGAAGGGATGGCGCGCTCGGTCGTTGTCTGCGCAACGTCCGATCGGTCGTCCATCGAGCGCGCCAAGGCGGCGTACGCGGCAACGGCAGTCGCCGAATATTTTCGCGACCGAGGCCTGCGCGTGCTGCTCATGATGGATTCGCTCACCCGCTTCGCGCGCGCGCAGCGCGAAATTGGTCTCGCGATGGGAGAGCCGCCGACCCGGCGAGGCTTTCCGCCATCGATCTTCGCGGAGCTGCCTCGATTACTCGAACGCGCCGGCCGCTCGGAGTCAGGATCGATCACGGCACTATATACGGTGCTGGCGGAGGACGAATCCGGCGGCGATCCGATTGCGGAGGAGGTGCGAGGCATCCTTGATGGGCACATGATCCTTTCCCGCGAGATCGCCGCACAGAACCGCTATCCGGCAATCGACGTGCTGGGGAGCCTCTCTCGCGTGATGTCGCAGGTGGTCAGCCGTGGGCACGTCGCCGCAGCGGCGCATGTGCGGCGACTGATGGCTAAACACAAGGAAGTCGAACTGCTGCTGCAGGTCGGGGAATACCAGCAAGGCAGCGACGCGCTCGCCGATGAGGCGATTTTCAAGATCGATGAAATTCGCGCATTCCTGTCGCAAGAAACAGACTTCCTCGCCGACCCGAACGACACTATCGCGGCGTTGAGCCAAATCGTCGGCAATTAGAGCAACTAGAGGAGATCGGCATGAAAGACCGACGTGTACTTGCTTTGCAGCGGGTTTTATCGCGCCGGGAACGACTCGGCCGAAAATTGGAAACAGCGCTTGCGTCGCTGCGCGCGGAATCGGCCGAGCTCGACACCGACCTCAAGCAGCGGCAAGCTGCTGTCGAGGCACAGATTGCCGAAACGAAGCGCCAGGACGGCAAGATAGACGCGATGATAGGCGGCAAAAGCTTTCGTGCCGATCAGTTTCTGATGTTGCGCGAACACCGGACGGTATTGTCCGACCGCAAAGCGATGCTGCAGGCGGAAGCCGACCGATCTGCCGCGGCGCTCGACGCCAAGCTCGCGGATGTCCGAAAACAGAGCGCCCAAATACTTCAAAACCGCGCACGCATCGATGTCTATGACAGTCGCCGCAAGACGTTGATCTCCGCCATCGAAACGGCGATCGAGGACGCCCAGGATGAGGAATCGTCCGAGAACAGACGGCCTAATACGGGGCCTGGCTTCTGACGCTTTCCCCCAAGTAGCGATTCGCTTCCTCCGCTTGCTCCACACAAGTCGGGCTTTTATTTCGTACCTGGATGCAGAGACGTTGAATGAGCGACTTCACGCTTTCCTTATTGACTCTAAGCCACAAATTCGAATCGTTAGCGGCTCTGGTCGCCTTGTGCAGCGCGCGTCTGATGGTGCTCATGATGGTGTTTCCGCCAACGGGCGACACCGTCCTTCAGGGTGCGGTGCGGACCGCGCTGTCACTACTGTGGGGGTGTGTCGTCGCCTACGGTCAACAAGGCATCTTTGTTGAGCAAAGTGCATTAATGCAGGTAGCCATAGGGCTAAAGGAAGCCGTGATTGGCTTGGTGCTTGGATTTTCCGCATCGACGGTCTTTTGGGCAGCGCAGAGCATTGGAGGGTACGTCGATGATCTGAGCGGGTACAACTCGGTGCAGTTGAACGATCCGGTTCATGGACAGGAAACGTCGCTGACCTCCACGCTGCTGAGTCTGTTCGCGATCGGGGCTTTCTGGACGCTCGGCGGAATGACGTTTCTTCTCGGCGCACTCTATGATTCATATCGTTGGTGGCCCCTTGGCGATATGCTTCCCGTCGGCGATCGCATCCTCGAGTCATTCGTTCTGCAGAAAACCGATTCACTCATCGAGACCATCGCCAAGCTGGCTGCACCGATGACGGTACTGCTGCTCCTGGTTGACATCGGCTTTGGTTTCACCGGAAAAGCGTCGCAAAAGATCGATCTGCAGTCGATGTCGCAACCGGTGAAGGGGGCTTTGACCGTATTGATGTTGGCGTTGCTGGCTAGTGTGTTCGTCGACCAGGCGCGCGATCAGCTTTCCTTGGCCGGCTTCGCGCGTGAGATCCACGCGTTCGCGTCTGGCAAATAATTGTTTCCTGAATTGTGGCCGACGAAGCGAAATAAGCTAAGGCACTCATCCGTTTAATTCTAGCCAGATCGGCAATCCAGAAGGAGATTTGTCATGCAACGCGAACATCAAAAAAAGGCCTCCTGCAAGGTAGTGCGTCCCGGTGAGCCTGTCCCAGGGAAACAAGCGCTGATTTACGAGTCGGGGATTTCGGCCGAAACGGTCGGTGCCACGGGTATCCATATGCAGTTGGCGACCCTACCGCCGCTTGCACGCGCAAAAGCGCACATGCACGACACTCACGAGACAGCGATTTATGTATTGAGCGGGCACTCCTGCGTATGGTTCGGTGAAAACCTGGATCAGCATGCCGAAGTGAACGCCGGAGAATTCTTCTACATTCCTGCTGGCATGCCACACCTGCCGTATAACCCGAGCGACACGGAGAGCTGTCTGACCGTCATCGCACGCACGGATCCGAACGAACAGGAGAGTGTCGTCTTGTTACCGCATCTGCAGCCTCCCGGGACGAAAAACGCCTGATTTCCCGCCGTGTGCATGCATGCGACGGCAACGCGGGAACAACGAACGCTTCGGACTGCGATGACATTATTCGCACTTGTCATCAATGCGCATCGTGGTTCGCCGACACTGAACTTCAGGTGACGGCCAATGGACAGGACCCTCGAGCCGCGACACACCGAAAGCAGAGGATATTGTGACGCTTATAGAATGCAAAGATGATATTGCGAATGGCCTGGCGAATATCTTGTGGTCGGCGTCGCACTTTGACGACGGCACGGATTTCGACGATCTGCTCGACGCCATTCGCGTGCTGCGACCCGCGTGGGCCGGCGGATCAACTGCATCGGCATGGCGGTACCTGCGGCGACAGGCATGGACCGACGCCCGGCGGGTACTCGACGACGATGTCGACGGAGCGAAGCGTTCCGCTCTGCATACCGCGCTGATGGCGGTTTGCTTGTTCGGTCTCGAGGACCCCCTTTGGCAGAGCTATGCGCGCACGGCAGTCGAGCAACGCGAAGACGCTCGAGCAGCAGCAATCGGCAACACATTGCTCACGCGCGCAGACAAAAGCAGCCCCCCCGCACGCGTCGAACCGGCGAGTGCGAATGCTGCGTCGACTGCCGGAGGTCCGGTCATTATACCGATGCAGAGTTGGGTGCGTGCCTGACGGTCGTCGCAGCCGCGGGAACCGTTCAGGAGTGTCTTGATGCCTATCTCTATTCGCCCGCAACGATCCGATCTTGCCCAGCCCCAAGCTGGGCCGAATGATGCCTCGCCCGCTCCCGCGGGCAAGCAGCGGGCGAAGGAACAGAGTGCTACGGATCCGCTACTCGCCCCCCTCCGCCCCCGTCCGCAGGGTTACCCCGGGGAGCAACGCGCACCGTTTTGGAGGTCGGCTAATCCGTTCACTCGTTCCGCCGGGCAAGTGCCCGGGGCCCCTAGCAGCCTCGAGCGCGCGGGTTACGATATCCGCGCGGAGATTGCAGGCTACCTCCGTTTTGAGGAGCGCCAAGGCTTTCACTCTCTGAATCGTGCGATGCGTGATGTCAGCGGCGCCGTTGATACAAACACGGCACTTCGGGTGCACCACTTCCTCGGGCGCCTCGAAAACGAAAAGGTGGGAGAGCATCGCTTCCTCGACCACTTCCGAAACAAAACGGTGCGGGCACAACGCCTCGACCGGGTGCGTCAAGCGGCGTGCCGAGAAGTGCTGAGACTGATTCCTTCAATACACCCACGCGATCTCCCTGACATCCTGATACGCGTGGCCGCATCTTTACGAAATGTAAAGGCTCCCAGTGCGCGGGCTCAAACGGCCAAGGAGCTCTATACCCTGGTGACGACTCAGCGTCCGTGCACTGGGCGGATAGCATATGCCGCATCATTACTTGAAGTTGCGGACCTGCCGGAAGACGAGCGCGTCCAGTCTTTCAATAATGTCCTGGGGCTGTACGAGCACGTGATGCCCCGGAGCGACAAAATGTGCCAACTAGAGAAAAAGGATCGTCGCGGATCTCATTTCGTGTCCGCGCGCCGTTATGCCATCGAATCCGCCCGTCGTCAGTTGGCATCTATCCCGTCCACCGCGCAGGAGGCGGCGAATGACAGACTCGGCGCAATCGAGGCACGGTGGGACCGGGAGTGGACGGCGGCGCGCGACCGATATGTCGATGCGATTCGTGGCGGAGCATCGGCGGAGCAGCTTATCGATGAGGGCGGTTGGACGGCCGACCCGGAGATGGTAGAGGCGCTTCAGCTAGCCAAGCGCCAGTAGGCTCCCTTCGAAGGTGTCAAAATCATGAATGGCGCGCGCGTCGAACCCGATGTGCGGATGCGAGTTCGACGGCAGCGAGGGGACTCACAAACGTGCGCATCGCCCCATCAACAATGCGCTTGCTACGCGACAAAAAACTCCGTTCGCCCTCGCTTTACGATTGGCTGCCGCTGGGCCGTGGGTCCTCTTCGAACACCATCTGCTTGTCCCACTCAGCCTTACGCAGTTGCCGGACGTCTTTCATGCGTGAGGAGCGTCTCGCGCTGCGGGGTGTCGGTGTTTCGCTTGATGCAGGCAACGGAACTGTCAACCGGGGCGGCGACTCAGTGAAACGAAGCTGGTCTGTCTTATACGTCGGAAAGACCTGCCTCCTGAACTGTTGCAATTCATCCAACTGCTTTCGCTTCTCATTTCTACGTTCCGGCGGGAGTGGCCTGAAAAACCCCGTCGACCAGTTACTGTCACCCGTTGAAGCGGAGCTGCCCGATCCGCTGCCAGGCCATCCAGAGGTGCTTTGTGGAGGCACGAAACCAAATCTGCCACTCGAGCGCTCGCTCGCCCTCGCGGTGTGCGTCAAAGTAGATGCTGGACTCGGCGCTGACGGCGCTTTGCCCCTTCTGTCTTGCAGGTGTGCAAGGGGGCCCTGCGATGGAGGTTGCCGGGCGTACGAACGCCCTCGTGGCGGTTCGCCTTGTGGCGGTTTGTTTACATGTTGGGTTCCAGCACCCCAAGAGGGAGGCGCTGAACCAGGGCGATAGTCGACAGGCGGTCTATTCATAAGCCAATTTGACTGAGATGCACGACGTTTTCACATCATTCAAGCGGACAGACTTTTGCTGAGCCGTTCCTTACATTAATGCACAAAAAGCAGTCAGCAGTCCGCTCTCGCGGTAAAAGCGAGCATGATGCTGCACGCCCTTCACCTTGATCGATCGACTTACGAATAACGGCCGCAATATCCGAAACGCATCCCTTTTCCTTCACTATCGAACCGCCAACCCTGCCCACCCCGCCCCGATATTCTTCACCAGCCCGACGCTCTGCTGCATGAACGTGCCTTTGGCATCGCTCAAATCCTGTCGAGCGCCGAGCAGCGCCACTTCCTGATTCAGCATGTTCGCCTCGCTCATGGTGCCAGCCGCGAACTGTGCCCGCGCGCTCGCAAGCAGCGCTTCGTTACGTCGAAAGACGCGCTCGAGTGCCGCCGTCTGCCGCTGCTGGTGGTTCAGCGAAGAAAGGTTGTCCTCTACGCTCTGAAATGCGTTAAGCACAGTCTGCCGATAGTTCGCGACTTGCTCGTCGTAGTTCGCCTGAGCCGCATGGAGCGCGGCCTTGCGCGCCCCGCCATCCAACAGCGTTGCAGCAACGTCCGGCCCCAATGTCCAGATTCGATTCGGCAGCGTCAATAAATGCGCGAGCGTGTTGTGCTCGAATCCCCCATCCGCCGAAAGATCGATCGAGGGAAAGAACGCCGCCTGTGCAACGCCGATTTGCGCGTTGGCGGACGCGGCCATTCGTTCGGCGCTCACAACGTCGGGACGCCTTTTCAGCAACGTCGACGGTACAGCATCAGGAATCACCGGCGTACGGAACGAATAATCGTCGCGCGGCTCGAGCGAAAATTGCGCGGGCATCACACCAATCAACGCGGCGATCGCGTGCTCCGCTTGTTCACGCGATGCTTCTGAAGTTTGCAAACGCGACGTTACGGCGTCGAGCGTATTGCGCACTGCAAGCACATTATCGTCTGACGCGACACCTCGCTCGTGCGCCGCAAGCGTGATGTCCACCAGATGCATATCGATCTTCTGCTGACGTTTGAGCAATGCGATATCGATGTCGAGCTGACGCGCCTGGAAGTAGTCACTCGCCACCGATGCGGCAATCGACAGCCGCACGCCGGCCAGTGTCGCATCCGCTGACTGCGCCGCGGCCTTCCCCGATTCCACTTGACGACGAACCTTGCCCCAGAGGTCAGGCTCCCAGCTGGCCGTCGCGGCGGCATCGAACGTGTCATGCACCCCCGTCAATGCATTCAGCGATTGCGCAACAACCGGATTGGCGCTTGCCGCGCCGCCCAAACCTGTCGCCGTATCGCGGCGCCCGCGCGAAGCAGAAAAATCCAACCCCAATGTCGGAAAGAATCCGGCTCGATCGCCCTCGAGATTGGCTTTCGCGGCGAGATAGGCCGCCTGCGCACTGGCGATCGATTGATTGGCGCGCAACGCCGTCTCGATCAAGTGTGTCAGCTCATCGTCCCCATACGCCAACCACCATTGCCCGGAAACACCCTGCTGCGGGCCCGGGTCTGCCCGCAGCCATTCCGTGCCCTGCTCCTTGAAGGATGTGGGAATGTCGATGTCGGGCTTCCGGTAATCTGGCCCCAGCGTACAGGCGCACACGCCAAGCGTCAGTGCTAGCGCGCTCAGTGCGCGAATGATCAATTGCGGTTTCATATCAAGGGGAAGTTCTCAGCCGCCGAAGCCGACGTTCGGCGCGGCCCAACCAGAGGTAAATCACAGGCGTGGTGTAGAGCGTCAGGAACTGACTGGCCGCAAGGCCACCAATGATCGCGACAGCAAGAGGCCGACGGTACTCCGAACCGTACCCATCGCCAATCAGCAATGGAAGCGCCCCAAAAATCGCTGCAACGGTCGTCATCGTGATCGGCCGCAGGCGCGCAAGGCAGGCACGCATGATCGCGTCTTGCGACGACGCCCCGTGCTCGCGCTCCTCTATGAGCGCGAAATCGATCAACATGATGGCGTTTTTCTTGACGATCCCGATAAGCAAAAGCAAACCGATCAGCGCGATGACCGAAAACTCCGTATGCGTGACGAGCAATGCGATCATTGCGCCAACCCCAGCCGAAGGCAACGTCGACAGGATCGTCAACGGGTGGACAAGATTTTCGTAGAGCATTCCCAACACGATATAGACCGATACAAGCGCGGCAAGCAGCAAAAGCGGCTCGCTGGCGAGTGACTGCCTGAACGCCTGTGCAGTACCCGCAAACGCACCAACCACGCTCGCAGGAAGGTGCAACGACGCAAGCGAAGCGGTAATTTCCCGCGTCGCATCCCCAATCGCCGCTCCCGGGCGCAAGTTGAAGGAGACGGTTACTGCCGGAAACGTGCCCTGATGGTTGATCGAGATTGCCGCGCGATCTGTGGAAATACGCCCCAATGCATCGAGCGGGACAAGCGCGCGACCACCGGGCTGTGCGGCAGTCGATGGCGTGGCGGCTGCGTTCGCGGTCAAGCCGCCACCAGGAGGCGCGCCTGTCGCCTGCTTGCCGGACTGCGTGGCGGCGGGCACGTAGATGCCTCGTAGCGCACGCGGCGAGCCATTATCCTGAGCCGCCATTTCCATTACGACATGATATTGATTCGCCGCGCGATAGATAGTCGACACCTGCCGCTGACCGAACGCGTCATAAAGCGTCTGGTCGATCGACGAATAGGGCACCCCCAGCCGCGCTGCAATATCGCGGTTGACGTTGATCGCGGCCTGCAAGCTATCGTCCTGCTGATCCGTATTGAGATCCTGGAGAATCGGCAAGGCCCGCATTTTCGCCGCCACGCGCGGCACCCACGCATCAAGGTCTGTCTCCGAGCCGGCTGTCATCGTGTATTGATACTGAGCGCCGCTTTGCCGGCCTCCCACCGACAAATCTTGAACCGATTGCAAATAGAGCTTCACACCCGGCACCGCAGCCAGCGCATCGCGCAACTGCGCAACGACCTGCTCAGCACTCTCCTTGCGCTGTGAGAGCGGTTTGAGCGTGATGAACAGTAACGCGTTGTTGATCGCATTGCTTCCGCCTACCACGCCGCCCACCGAATCCACTTGGCCATTGCGTCCGACAATCTCACTGATCTGCTGAAATCGCTCCTGCATTTCACGGTAGGAGATCTGTTGAGACGCTTGAACGGTGCCAAGCAATAGCCCGGTATCTTCCTGTGGGAAAAAGCCCTTCGGTACGATGATGAAAAGCGCGACGTTCAGCACGAACACTCCGATCGTCACCAAGCCCATGAGACGCGGATGCCGCAGAACCCACCGAAGCGATCTGGCATAAAACCCGTTTGTCTCATGCTGGCCAGACCGGCCTGCGCCCTCGCCGGTCTTTGCACGCATGATGCGGCTGACCAGCATCGGGCTCACCGTCAGCGAAATCAGCATCGACATCACGATCGACACCGATAACGACACCGAGAACTCGCGCAGCAGGCGGCCGACAAGCCCTCCCATGAACAGCAGCGGGATAAAGACGGCAACGAGCGACACGCTGATCGCAAACACCGTAAATCCAACTTCACGCGCGCCCGCGAGCGCCGCCTCGATAGGACGTTTACCGAGCTCGAGGTGGCGGATGATGTTCTCGACCACGACGATCGCATCGTCGACGACAAACCCTGTCGAGATCGTCAACGCCATCAGCGACAGGTTGTTCAAGCTGTAGCCAAGCAGATACATCACGCCAAACGTGCTCAACAGCGACAGCGGAACGACAATGGCGGGAATCAACGTCGCCCGCCAGTCGCGCAGAAATGCGAATGTTACGGCGGTGACGAGCAGAACCGAGACGAGCAGCGTAATCTCGACGTCCAGCAACGACGCACGAATCGTCAGCGTGCGGTCCACCAGAACATCGAGACGAATCGTCGGCAAGATCGATGCCTTGAGAAACGGCAATGCGGCCTTGACGTTTTCGACGGTGTCGATCACATTTGCACCGGGTTGCTTGTACACGATCAGCAACACCGCAGGCTTTCCGTTCGCAAGACCGTAGGTTTGCTCGTTTTCGAGGCCCTCGCCTACTGTTCCGAGATCGCTGACGCGCACGATCTGTTTGCCGTCGTTGCGTACGATGACGCGCCCATAATTCTCGGGCGTATACAACATGTCGTTCGCACCCAGCTGGTAGGCCTGTCCATTGGCGGTTGCCGATCCCTTCGGGAAATCGACGCTGGCATTCGTCAACGCCGCGCGAATCGCTTCGAGACTGACGCCATAGTGGCTCGTCCGGTTCGCATCGACTTCGACACGTACAGCCGGCAATGCGGCGCCGCCGACGACAACGTCCCCTACCCCCGGCGTCTGCAGCAAGCGTTGCACGAGGACGGTCGAGGCTGCGTCGTAGACCTGCGCGCGCGTGGCCGAATCGGACGTGAGCGACAGCACCATCACCGGGGAATCGGCCGGATTGACCTTGCGATAGGTCGGATTGCCGTCAAGGTTGACGGGCAGATTGCTACGCGCCGCGTTGATCGCTGCCTGGACATCGCGCGCCGCGCCGTCGATGTTGCGGTTCAAATCGAATTGCAGCGTAATCTGTGCAAGCCCGAGCGAGCTGACCGACGTCATTTGCGTGACACCGGCAATTCGCCCAAATTGGCGCTCGAGCGGCGTCGCGACAGAATTGGCCATCGTGCGTGGATCGGCGCCTGGCAAGCGCGCCTGAACGTTGATCGTCGGAAAGTCGATTTCCGGCAGCGGCGCAACAGGCAGCAGCTTGAACGCCAGGATACCCGCCAACGCCAACGCGATCGCCAGAAGCGTCGTGGCAATCGGCCGGCGGACGAACGGAGCCGACGGATTCATGATCCGGGCTCCTCGCTGTATGCAGCGCTTGGTGCTGCCGCCTCACGCGGGCGTCGGCGCGCCGCCAAGCCATGCAGCGCAAGATAGATGACCGGCGTCGAGAAGAGCGTCAGCATTTGACTCACGAAGAGTCCGCCGATAATGGCGATGCCGAGCGGCCGTCTGAGTTCGGCGCCCATCCCGCCACCAAACGCGAGCGGTAAGGCGCCGAAGAGCGATGCCATCGTCGTCATCAGAATCGGACGAAAACGCTGCTGCGCCGCACGCCGAATCGCCACGATGGCACTTAGGTGCTCGGTGCGCTCTGCCTCCAGCGCAAAATCAATCATCATGATTGCGTTCTTCATGACGATGCCGATCAACAGCACAATTGCGATCAGCCCCATGATGTCGAATTGGGTTCCCGTCACGACGAGCGCAACGAGTGCCCCAAGCGCAGCCGACGGAAGCGTAGACAAAATCGTCACGGGATGAATGAAGCTTTCATACAGCATGCCGAGCATCAGATAGACCACTACGATTGCGGCGAGCACCAGATACGCTTCGTTCGATAACGATGCCTCGAATGTGGCGGCGGCGCCCTCGAGCGACGCCTGAACCGCCGTAGGCAGACCGATCTTCGATTCCACCGCGCGTAGGTGCGCGAGCGCGGTGCCGAGCGAGTAACCCGGCGCGAGATTGAACGACACGTCGGCGTAGGGAAACTGAGCCTGTCGGCGAATCGTGAGCGGTGCCGTTCCGATATGCAGCGTTGCCATCGACGCAAGCGGTGCCGTAGCGCCTGACGGAGTGCTCACGTACAGCCCGGAAAGCAGATTTGCGAGGTCCTCCGTCGCCCGATTGGCAGCCAGCACCACGTGATACTGATTGGACGGTGCAAGGATCGTCGATACCTGGCGCTGGCCGAACGCGTCGTAAAGTACGTCGTCGATCGCCTGTGGCGTCACGCCCAGCCGCGATGCCGTATCACGATCGAACCTCAATTCCACGTGATTGCCACGCTGCAGTGCCTGACTTTGTACATCCGCGAAGGCCGGATCGGCTTCGAGCGCCTTCACCAGACGTTGAGTCCACGTCTCCAGCAAAACCGGATCGACGCATTGCAATCCAAGTCGATAACTGGTCGTGGATAACGCCGCATCGAGCGTCAGGTCTTGCACCGGATGCAGAAAAAGTCGAATACCCGCGTGACCCGAACTCGCTCGCGAAAGTCTGCGAATAACAGTCGACGCATCCTCACGCTCCGACCGGTCTTTGAGATTGATCAGCAACGTACCCTGATTCACGGTGGGGTTCGTTTGGTCAATGCCCACGAACGAGGAAAGGCTGGACACCGCGGGATCCCGCGCGAGCGAGCGCATCAGCGATTGTTGATCGAGTGCCATGCGGGAAAATGAAATTGTCGGTGCCGCCTGAGATATCCCTTGCAAGAGTCCGGTATCCTGCTCCGGGAAAAAGCCCTTGGGCATCAGCAACAGGACGGCGAAAGTCGCCACTGCCGTCAATGCGACAGACAAGAGAGTCACGCCGCGATGTTCCAGCACCCAATCGAGCGCCGAGACGTAGCGGACGTTGATACGTTCGAACAGATCTTTGCGCGACGCGTGCTCGCCCGCCGATGGCCGCTCGAGCATGCGCGCGCACATCATCGGTGTAAGTGTCAAAGATACAAACGCCGACATGACGATGGCGATCGCCAGCGTCAACGCAAATTCGCGAAACAGGCGGCCAACCACGTCACCCATGAAAAGCAGCGGGATCATGACGGCGATCAGCGAAAGCGAGAGCGAAACAATCGTGAAACCGATCTGCTTCGCTCCGTTCAATGCAGCTTCAAGCGGACGCTCTCCACCCTCCATGCGGCGAGCAATGTTCTCGATCATCACGATCGCATCGTCGACGACAAAGCCCGTTGCGATCGTCAACGACATCAGCGTCAAATTGTTCAACGAAAACCCGAGCCCATAGGCGACCGCCAGCGTGCCAAAAAGCGAAAGCGGCACGGTGATCGCGGGAATCACCGTGGCGGGCAGGCTGCGCAGAAAGACAAAGATCACCATGACGACGAGCGCGATCGCCGCGACGAGCTCGAACTCCACGTCTTTCACGGATGCGCGTATCGTTTGTGTCCGATCGGTCAGCACGTCGACCTTGACCGTTCCCGGCAAGTTGGCACGTAGCTGCGGTAACAGCTTCGTCACACGGTCGACAACCGCAATCACGTTGGCACCCGGTTGTCGATGAACGTTCAGCAATATCGACGGTTTTCCGTTCGTCCACGCGACCTGCTCGACGTTTTCCGCACCGTCGATGGTTCGGGCGACTTGTGACAACCGCACGGGTGCGCCGTTTTTGTATGCAATTGCAAGGTTGCGATAGTCGCTGGCGGCGAGGAGTTGATCGTTTGCCCCAATTGAATAGGCCTGATGCCGTCCGTCGAGATTGCCTTTCGCCAGATCGACGTTCGCGCTACCGAGCGCGGTTCGCACGTCGTCGAGCGACATACCCAGCGAGGCGAGACGAGCCGCGTCGGCTTCGACTCGCACCGCCGGCCGGGCACCGCCGGCAATGTTCACGAGCCCGACGCCCGCGATTTGCGAGATTTGCTGGGCAAGCCGTGTATCGGCCAGATCCTCGACCTCGGTCAGCGGCAGGACGTCCGACGAGAGCGAAAGCGTCAATACTGGCGCATCGGCCGGATTCACTTTGCTGTACGCAGGCGGGTAAGGCAGGTTCGCCGGCAAGAACGTCGCCGCGGCATTGATCGCCGCCTGCACTTCCTGCTCCGCCACGTCGAGCGACAGCGAGAGATCGAACTGCAGCGTAATCGTGGAGACGCCATTCGAACTCGTCGAATTCATCGTCTTGAGGCCCGGCATCTCGCCGAGCTGCCGCTCGAGCGGCGCGGTGATCGTCGAGCCCACGACATCGGGGCTCGCACCTGGATATTGCGTGAAAACCTGGATGGTTGGATAGTCGACTTCGGGTAGCGCCGATACCGGCAGCAACATGTAGCCGATCAAGCCCGCCAGCAACAGCGCGATCATCAGCAACGCGGTCGCAATGGGCCGTTCGATAAAGGGACGCGAAATGCTCATGGACAACCTGACTCAGTTCGCCACGACGTGCAGCGGCGTGCCCCGATCGAGCCTGTCAGCACCTTCGGTCACCACTTGCTCACCGGCGTGCACGGTTGCATCGACGATTGCCGTATCGTCGCCGCTGACCGCCCCCACCTTTACGTTTAGCATCACGGCTTTGCCGTCCCGACCAACGACGAACACAAAGTCACCCTGCGTACCATGCTGGATCGCCACGGTCGGTACCACCGGAACACCACGCAATGTATCGACCTGCATGCGCACATTCACGAATTGATTGGGAAAAAGCGCATCGCCCGCATGGGAGAATTCAGCTTTGAGTTTGACCGTTCCTGTCGTTGCATCGACTTGATTGTCGAGCGCGAGCAGCGCCCCGGACGCGAGCAGGGTCTTCTTGTCGCGATCGTAAGCGAGTACCGGTACGGCACCGTTTGACAAGGCGCGATGGACGCTGCCCAGATCGTCCTCCGGCATCGAGAACGTAACCATCGCCGGCTCGAGCTGTGTCAGCACGGCGATGCCGGTGGTGGATCCCGCTGTCACGTAGTTGCCAGGATCGACGAGCCGCAGCCCAACGACGCCATCGATAGGGGCCACGATCGTGCAGTATCCGATTTGGACTTGCAGGTTCTTCACGCTCCCGCGATCGGCGTCGACGGTACCCGCATCGGCATGAACAGTAGCAAGCTGCGTATCGAGCGCCTGCTGTGTGATCGAACCCACCTTGATCAATTGGCGATCGCGTTCAAGATCGACACGCGCGTTGGCTAGCAGCGCGGAGTCTCGATCCAGAAGGCCCGTGGCCTGCATCAATTGCGCTTCCAACGCGCGTGAGTCGATTCTCGCGAGGATCTGCCCTTTCTTGACCATCTGCCCCTCTTGAAAGCTCACCGTGTCAAGCGTGCCGCTCACTTGCGTAGTGATCGTCACGGTGCGTACCGCGGTGACGGTGCCCGGAGCCTCGAGGAAAGACGGAACGTCTTTGATCCGTACAGCGGCAGCGCTGACAGGCACCGCCGCAACCGTAGCTTCGGAAGCTGCTTCGGCTTTTCGATGGTGCTCTTTCGACCACACGCCGATTGCGGCCGTGACAGTCACGAAAATCAGCAATGCCTTATATATGCCGCGTATCTTCATCGGAGTGACATTCAAAAAGCGAAAACCTTGCACGAACGGATCCGGGCCGTTGCTTCACAGCATCGTCCCTCCGCAACAAAAAGCACGGACGTCAGCCCGCGAGCAACTTCACCTCGGCGATGAACCCGCCGCCATCGCGCAAACGAAGGTCGAGACTGCCGCCGTGTTGCCGCGCAATGCGCTCGACGATCGCAAGTCCAAGGCCCGTCCCTTTCTCGGTCGCCTGGGTGCCGCGCCGGAACAGCTGCTTGAGCGACGACAGCGACTCTTGCGGCTCCCCAGGCCCGCGATCCCCTACACAAATGACGACAAAACCATCTTCGTCATACGTGGTGACGGACAGTCCAACGCGCCCGTAGGTCACAGCGTTCTGCATCAAATTCATCAACAAGCGTTGCACGCTGATGGGCCGAAACGGAAACTCCGGGAATGCACGAAGCTCGAGCTCGAACACGTGACCGAGACCGGCGTAGTCCGCCGCGAGCTGACCGATAAGCGCATTCAAATCGCCCATGATCGGGCCTTCGCTCTCGCCCCCTCGCCCGAAGTCGACGAATTGCTGAATGGTGACGTCGATTTCGTCGATGAAGCGCTCGGCGGTCAAGATCGGCGCGTCAAGCGTCTCAGGTGCACCTAGCGCCATTCGCAGCTTGGTCAGCGGCGTACGGATATCGTGCGAAATTCCGGCCAGCATCTCCGCTCTCGTCGCCTCGAATTCCGCCAGCGATGCCATCATGCGATTGAACGTCACGGTCACGCTCGACAACTTCAGCGGGCCATCAGCCGGCACGGCATCGGGCCAAACGCCCCGCTCGACGCTCGCGGCCGCGTGAGAAAGGCGTTCCAAAGGGGCGGCGATGCGGCGATGAATCAGATGGGCGCCAAGCGCCGGGAAGGCGGCGAGCGTCAACAACGAGCAGACCGCGCTCCACGACACTCCGGTATCCGCAATCGAGGTCGCCGGTAGTGGAATCCAGCGGTGCCCGCTGTCAAAGGACACCCGCATCCAAATCCGGTGCCCCACGCTCTCCGACCAACGTACGTCAAGGCCCGTCGGAAGTTCGCTGGTGACGAGCTTGAACCACCGCCGCGCGATGTAGGTCGATGGAATGCCCCCCTCCCTCACGTCAGCCGGCAACGCACTCTGCGGCACGGCATGCAATTCCATTAGCCATTGCCTGCGCTGCAACGCCGGAAGCATGGCAACCATTCGCTCGATCAAGACAATCTGCGACACCTCGACCGAAGCGGCATCCTCGAGGCGAGGGTATTGCACCAGGATCAGGAAAATCGCAACCGTACTTGCCTGACTCGCTACGATCAATGCAATCAGCAGCAAGACGTTCCCGCCGAACAGAGTGCGAGGCCATCGACGCATCACGATTACTTCATGTGCTGCGAGGCGTATTGCTCGATCTGATCGACGGTGACATAACCGGCATGGTCCTTGTCGATTTCATCGAAATGCGCCGCGACGCGCGGCATGCCCGCTTTTGCCTCGTCCAGCGTCAATTTGCCGTCGTGGTCCGCGTCCGCCGATTGAAAGCGCGCCTCGATCGTTCGCTGAAGATTGCTTTGCGCGAAGGCGGACGGTACTGCCGCGAACGCGATCAAAGCAGCGCCAATCGCGCAAGAAATATTGGTGTGTTTCATGATTCCCTCGTTTAATATAAAACATCAATATGTAACGAGGGCACAGTTTACGAGAAGCGCGACACCCTCATCGTTTCGAGTCGGTAACGTTTCATGTCGGTTTATGTCGAGCTGAACAAATACCGGTTTTTTCGGATCGTTCGACGAGATTCGTATATTGAAACTCGTCGACATATATTTTTAATAGACTCAATCAGGCCGACTTTTTACAGTGGGAACCGTTCGTCACGATCGGCATCCCGCTTCTCGTGGCACGAACTCCGCGAGGATATGCAATGAAACTGCGCTCCCTTCTCGTTATCACAGCCGGCGCGATGTCGGTGTTTGCAGCCGGCACCGCGTACGCCGGCGTGGCCGTCGGCATCAACATTCCGCTCGCTCCGGCGCCTGTCGCCGTTGTACCGGCAGTGCCTGTCGCGCCCGCCTATGTCGTGGCGCCGCCTCCGCCAGTGGCCTATATCGCCGCTCCCGTCGTGGCACGCCCCGTCGTTGTCGTCCCGCCGCCCGCGGTAGTGGTGCGCGGTGCATATTATGCGCCGAGTGTGCGCGCGGCGTTTGTTGTGCATTGAGGGCGCACGTCCGTTATCCAGGCAATTGATGAACGACCGATAGAAAACATGAATCACGCACTTTCGCGAGTTACGAATATAGCGAGCAATGCGCTGTTCGCCGCTGTTGCAGCGGCTGTCGTTCTCGGTAGCACGCCTGCCTCCGCTGGCTTGCTTACGCATGGAGTGGGCGTCACGCCGCTCGGCGCCTACCGGGACAGACACGGCGTCACATGCGGCGGCGGCAGTTGCGAACATGGCGGCGCCGTGAGGGGGCCCTTGGGCCAGCTTGCGACGAACACCGGCACCGTCACGCGAACGGCGCCGGGTCAGTTCAGCAACAGCGGCACCGCCGTCGGGCCATATGGTGGCGCCTACACGCATGCGGGAACCACCTCCTGCGCTGGGGGCACCTGTACTCATGCGGGCACGATCACCGGGCCGGAGGGCCGGACTGCCTCCGTTGGCACAAGCGTGACGCGCAGCGGGCCCGGACAGTTTTCTTCGTCGCGCACCGTCACCGGGCCCAATGGCAAGACCGTGAGCGGCAACGCATCGACCAGTTGCGCCAATGGCGTTTGTAACCGCTCGGTGAACGTATCAGGGCCGAACGGAAACAGCGTCACGCATACCGGCACCGCAACCCGCGTTGCGCCAGGGGTGGCCGTCGTGTCGGGCAGCACGACAGGCCCTCACGGTGCAGTCGTGACAAACCCGGGCGCGGTGGTGGGTGTGGGCGTGACGACAGGCGCTGTCGGATCCGTTGCGGTGGGCGTCACCGCACCGGCTGTCGCTGCATTGCCGCCGCCCCCTCCTTCCGGCGTCGTCGTTTCGGGATCCGCACAGCTCGTCGCAACACCTGCGGTTGCCCCGGCGCCAGCGGTGGTTGCAGCACCCACGGTGGTTGCGGCGCCGACAGCCGTCGTGACTGCGACGCCCTCTGCTGTGGTCGTAGCACCGGCGGCCGCGGTAGCGCCTCGCGCTGTGTATGTAGCCCCTGTGCCGAGGCGCGTCTGGATCCCGGGACACTGGGTAGGTGGCATATGGGTCCGCGCGCACTGGTCTTGAGTTCATGATGAGTCGATCAAGTACACCCACGTGCCGCCAGCCCATCGTCGAGAACCGGTCTCGCCGTTACTCGACAAGCGTTGCGCGCCGCGCTCGCGTCTGCCTTGGCGTGTTCGTACTCGCGTTGAGCGGGTGCGTTTCCGTCACCATGACGCCGCATTCCAATTCCGCTCCGCCCGAGCCGACGCCCGAACTTCCCGCACGCTGCACCAGCCGCTACGAAGCGCTTCTCGATGTCGCAGCGCTCGCGCAACGTTATGGACCTGCATCCAGTTTTTTTGTTGCGCCGATCGATGCGCTGGCGAATGAACTGGACGATTGCCTTTCCATGGACGGCGAATATGAGCGCGACAGCGCATTGAAAACGCTTGCTTATCGCGACCATAGATTGCGCTCTTAAACTACTCTTTGCGCGCTTGCGTGCCAACGTCCGAGCCGCCACAAACGGTCACCTCTGATGCAAGGAAAAGCGCATCTCGTGGCGGCGCTCGATGCGTGCCTGCATCGCCCGCAGTCTGGCGATCGCGTTTCGGCCGGCCGGTAGCGGCAGAGGCCCCAGATAGTGTTCGGAGGCGTAGGGGGCTTCCCCCATCATCAGGCCTTTCGGCTCCAGCCGCTCGTACAAATCCAAGATTGCGATGATTCGCGCGGCCTGCTCGCCTGCCGGCAAGAGAGGGATGATCTTCTTGAGGAAATGGAACGCGGCTGTGGTGACGTCAGCATCGAGTACGGCCTGCGTTGTCAGCAGTGTGTGCAATTGCCTGGCCGACTCGGTACGGGCGGGACTGGCGGCCAGGTGTGGCATCAGCGAAGCTGCGAGCTTCAAGATGTTGGGGCGATCCTGCGGCCGCATTTTAGGAATGAGCTCAAGCATCTCGTCGACGAGCACTTGCCGTTGGTGTGTCGCTTTATGCCAAAAGCCCCCATACAGCTCGAGTGCCCGCGTATGACTGTTCGCCTGTTCAGCGAATTCCGCGCGCAGAACGCTACTTGCAGCGGACACGCTTCGAAGTGTCTCCGGCGGCAGATGGGCCGCGATTTGCCGCCTAACGTCCCTGGGTGCCTCTAGGAAGGGGGACTGTCGCGGCGCGGGGGTCGAACGGCGTGGGAGCAACGCTGAGGCAGGAGCCCTCAACAGGCCGTCGAGGCGTTCCGTTATCGTAGGGCGGGTACGGCGAATGGGGGGCAAGGCAGCGAGCGTGGGATCCGCAACCATTCCTCGTTCCACCGTTGGCACGTGTTGTAACGTGGGTGCCGGGTTTTCCACTGTCCACGGTCCGGGAAAATGGCCTACCGGGGACGAGCCACCATTCGCACGCAACGGGTCCATCCAGACGCTCCTGTTCCTGTTCATCGGATAAACATTCGGTATATCCGGAACATCTGGCTATGCTATGCCGACAGGCGAACCGCAGCGACTGAATGCGAAGCGCAATGGCGCGCGCCGTGCTCGTTCTTCGCAACCTCTCTACATCGCTCGACGTGTAACCAAGCCGAACCATGCTCTTTTGAGAATATTGAAGATGTCTTTTATCGGGGGCCTCTATAAAGTCGGCTCTTTTGAAAATGCAGTGGGTAACGCGGCTCACGAGGCATGCGGGTTGAAGCTGGAGAAAT
Source organism: Paraburkholderia sp. NMBU_R16 (assembly GCF_013282575.1). GTDB lineage: Bacteria > Pseudomonadota > Gammaproteobacteria > Burkholderiales > Burkholderiaceae > Trinickia. The sequence goes on along the minus strand of NZ_JAAAYE010000069.1, from coordinate 62 downwards.
CTAGCTTGCCGGCGATGAGGAACAGCACGGTTCGCATTGTTTCGAAGCGCGTGTAGCCGCGC
>NZ_JAAAYE010000068.1 GCF_013282575.1 Paraburkholderia sp. NMBU_R16 | reverse complement strand
GAGACTTGATACTTTCGCTTGTGCACATCACTCCGAAGAGTCACATGCCGCTCGCCGCATCAAGTGCCCACACTTATCGACTGTGAATTGTTAAAGATCGCGTCGCTCAACCGCTCGCCGTCATCACTACCCCGGCTCACCGTCTTGCGTTGCTGCTCAAGCAGCAGAGAAGCGAGATTATGCAGCCCTTCTCGTACATCGTCAACTGGTTTTTGGCATCGCCTTGCTGCTATCCCAAAACCGGCCAACCCGCGCTGCACATCGACTTCCCAAGCTTCGCGCCGCGTTGCCGAATGCGCGAAAGGGCGCAATTCTAGGCCCCTTCTACGCACCTTGCAAGCGCTATGCGTGCACCGACGCTATCGGTGCTTGAAGACGGGTTTGCGCTTCTCGATGAACGCCGCCATTCCTTCCTTCTGATCTTCGGTTGCAAAAAGCGAATGGAACAATCGACGCTCGAAACGAACCCCTTCCGCAAGCGTCGTTTCATAGGCGCGATTCACCGATTCCTTGACCATCATGACGGCCGGCAGCGGGAACTCCGCGATAGTCGCCGCCGCCGCAATCGCTTCGTCGAGCAGCGTCGCGGCCGGCAACACCCGCGAGACAAGACCTGCCCGTTCCGCTTCGTCCGCATCCATGAACCGGGCGGTCAAGCACAGATCCATCGCTTTCGCCTTGGAAACCGCCCGCGGTAAGCGCTGCGTGCCGCCCGCACCCGGCATCACGCCGAGCTTTATCTCCGGCTGACCGAATTTCGCGCTGTCGGCCGCGAACACGATGTCGCACATCATCGCGAGCTCGCAGCCGCCGCCAAGCGCAAATCCCGCAACCGCCGCAAGGATCGGCTTGCGGATCGAGCTGATCGCCTCCCAGTTGCGCGTGATGTAGTCCCCTTTGTACACGTCCATATACGAGTACTTGGACATCATCCCGATATCGGCGCCCGCAGCGAACGCCTTCTCGCTGCCCGTCAGGACGATGGCTCCGATGCCGTCATCGGCCTCGAAAGCCCTGAGTGCCGTGCCGAGTTCGTCCATCAGCGCATCGTTGAGCGCATTGAGCGCCTTCGGACGGTTCAACGTTATGAGCCCGACGCGTCCCCGCGTCTCGACCAAGATGTTTTCGTATTCCATTTCACCTCCTATCTTTTCCATCCGGGAATCCCCAAAAAACGCCCGATATCGTCGCGCGAACGATGGTAACATTCGCAAACCAACCGGTCGGTCAATGAATGGCCGAACTGTCTCCTTCAACTTAGGCCCGCTCTGTCTCCGCCATGACACATCCACTTTTTGCGAAGCACGAAGACACGCTGAAGCACGCCCTTGCCGCTATCGAAACGCGCGGCTACTGGAGCCCTTTCGCGGAAATGCCGAGCCCCAGAGTGTACGGGGAAACGAGCAACGCAGAAGGCGAAGCAGCATTCAAAGCCCATCTTCACCGCACGTTCGAACTCGATCAACCGGCCACCGGCGAAACCGTGGGCGCCGAGGTATCGCCATACGGGTTTGCGCTCGATGTTCAGTATCCGAAGGCCAGTGCCGATACGCTCATCCCGGCAGCAACTGCGGCTCAAGACGCGTGGCGCCGCGCCGGCCGCGAGGCGTGGATAGGCGTAAGCCTCGAAATTCTCGCCCGGCTCAATCGCGCGAGCTTCGAGATCGCCTATAGCGTCATGCACACCACCGGGCAGGCTTTCATGATGGCCTTTCAGGCCGGTGGCCCGCATGCGCAGGATCGGGCGCTGGAAGCCATCGCCTACGCCTGGAACGAGTTGCGCCGCGTACCCACCGAGGCTCACTGGGAAAAGCCGCAGGGCAAGAATCCGCCCCTCGCGATGAAAAAGCACTATGCGATCGCACCGCGTGGCATCGGACTTGTCCTGGGCTGCTGCACGTTCCCGACGTGGAACGGCTACCCGGGGCTTTTCGCGGATCTCGCGACCGGCAACGCCGTCATCGTCAAACCTCATCCTGGCGCAATCCTTCCACTGGCCATTACCGTTCGCATCGCTCGCGAAGTGCTACGCGAGGCCGGTTTCGATCCCAACGTCGTGACGCTGCTCGCCACGGCGCCGAACGACGGCCCGCTGGTCCAGGCCCTCGCGGTACGGCCCGAAATCAAGCTCATCGATTTCACCGGCAGCACGCAAAACGGAACCTGGCTCGAACGTAACGCACACCAGGCGTACGTCTTTACCGAGAAGGCCGGCGTGAACCAGATCGTGATCGACTCCGTCGACGATCTGAAGGCCGCCGTGCGCAATATCGCGTTCTCGCTCGCGCTGTACTCCGGCCAGATGTGCACTGCGCCGCAAAACATCTACGTGCCACGCGACGGAATCCAGACATCCGAGGGACACCTGAGCTTCGACGACGTCGCACAGGCGCTCGCTTCCGCTGTCCAAAAGCTCGTCGCGGACCCAACGCGCGCCGTCGAGGTGCTCGGCGCTATCCAGAACGAGGGCGTCGCCCGCCGCATCGATGAAGCGCGCGCGCTCGGACGCGTCCTCGCGGATAGCATCGCGCTGGATCATCCCGCCTTTCCCGGCGCGCGCATACGCACGCCCCTGCTGGTGCAGCTCGACGCGTCCCGCGATCTCGCCACCGCCCGTAGCGAGTGGTTCGGCCCGGTCTCGTTCGTCATCGCGACCGACTCGACCCGCCATTCTCTGGAGCTCGCCAGCTCGATCGCTCGCGAGCATGGGGCACTGACACTGTCCGTCTACAGCACCGACGAGGCCGTGATCGACGCGGCACACGAAGCAGCGATCCACGGGGGAGTCGCACTGTCGATCAATCTGACCGGCGGCGTCTTCGTCAATCAATCGGCCGCCTTCTCGGATTTCCATGGAACGGGCGCCAACCCCGCAGCCAATGCTGCCCTGACGGATTCGGCGTTCGTTGCCAACCGATTTCGCGTCGTTCAAAGCCGTGTCCATGTTGCGCCGACCAACAGCGCAACGCCAGCTGGCCAAACGGCATAGGCCGAACGGTCGAGTGGCGCGCCACCGCGCGCGCCACTACGATGATTCGAACTTTCGCCTGCTCCGATGCAGGCGATTCTTCGCAGCAATAGGAACCAGCGATGCACGATGCCTTCATTTGCGATGCGATTCGCACTCCGTTCGGGCGCTACGGCGGCGCGCTGAAAGACGTCCGGGCCGATGACCTCGCGGCCGTTCCCATCCGAAGCATCGTGCAACGCAACGGTGGCATCGACTGGCGGGCGCTCGACGATGTCATCTACGGTTGCGCGAATCAGGCTGGGGAAGACAATCGCAACGTGGCGAGAATGGCAGCGCTGCTGGCGGGTTTGCCGATCGATGTCCCCGGCGCGACGTTGAACCGTTTATGCGGCTCCGGCATGGATGCGATCGGGACTGCGGCGCGTGCAATCAAAGCGGGCGAAGCACGACTGATGATCGCCGGTGGCGTGGAAAGCATGACTCGCGCGCCGTTCGTCATGGCAAAAGCATCCAGTGCATTTTCTCGTCAGGCGGAGATCCATGACACGACGATCGGTTGGCGCTTCGTGAACGCCGCGCTCAAGCGCGAGTACGGGATCGACTCCATGCCGGAAACCGCCGAGAACGTAGCGGCTCAATTCGAGGTGGGCCGGGCCGATCAAGACGCGTTCGCGCTGCGCAGCCAGCAAAAAGCCGCACGTGCCCAGCGCGACGGCACGCTCGCCGAGGAAATCGTCCCTGTCGCCATTCCACAAAAGAACGGCGAAACGGTTCATGTGACCCGTGACGAACATCCGCGAGAAACCTCGCTCGAAGCGCTCGCGAAACTGAGGGGTATCGTACGTCCCGATGGCACCGTCACGGCCGGAAACGCATCCGGCGTCAACGATGGCGCCTGTGCACTCTTGCTCGCCAACGCAGAAGCGGCCAAACAGTACGGCCTGCGTAGGCGCGCACGCATTCTCGGCATGGCGACAGCAGGCGTCGAACCGCGAATCATGGGCATCGGCCCCGCGCCGGCCGTCCAGACACTGCTGGCTCGCATCAATATGACGCTCGACGCCTTCGATGTCATCGAACTCAACGAAGCGTTCGCCGCACAGGGTCTGGCCGTGCTGCGCCTGCTCGGCCTTCCCGACGACGACCCACGCGTCAATCCGAACGGCGGTGCGATCGCATTGGGGCATCCACTCGGGGCGTCCGGCGCGAGGCTGGTCACGACCGCGCTCTACCAGCTGCAACGCGTATCGGGCAAATACGCGCTGTGCTGCATGTGCATCGGGGTCGGGCAAGGCATTGCGCTTGCCATCGAGCGGATCGAGAACGCGTAAGCACAGCCTCAGGAACATCAGCAATACCGAAACCGGTTTTGTCACGCACGCCAGCTCATCGATATCAAGCAGCCAGGAGACAACCGATGCTCAATGAAGCGATTCGCGTCGATATCGACGCCGCCTTGCAGGTCGCCACCGTGACACTCCACAGACCGGACAAGCTCAATAGTTTCACTCGAGCAATGCACGCCCAACTGCGCGCGGCGCTCGACAACGTCGAATCCTCCGGCGCGCGTGCGCTCGTATTGACCGGTGCGGGGCGCGGCTTTTGCGCTGGCCAGGATCTCGCCGATCTGAGCTTCGAGCCGGGCGCGATGACCGATCTCGGCGCACTCATCGACGAAAACTTCAATCCGCTCGTGAGGCGTCTGCAGACCCTCCCTTTACCTGTGATCGCGGCAGTCAACGGTATCGCCGCCGGCGCGGGAGCAAATCTGGCACTCGCCTGCGATATCACCCTCGCGGCCCGCTCGAGCAGCTTCGTCCAATCGTTCGTCAAGATTGGCCTCATTCCGGATTCAGGTGGCACCGCGTTGCTGCCACAGCGCATCGGCATGGCGCGCGCACTGGGCCTCGCGCTGACCGGAGACAAGCTCAGCGCCGAGGACGCCGAGCGGTGGGGACTCATCTGGCAGGTCGTCGACGATCAACAACTGATGGAAACTGCAACGAGCTTAGCCGGCCGGCTTGCTCAGCAGCCCACGCGAGCCATCGCCGCGATCAAGCGCGCGATGCGTGCGAGTACGACGCAAACGCTCGATCGGCAGCTTGATCTCGAGCGTGACTTGCAGCGCGAACTGGGTGCCTCGCGCGACTATGCGGAAGGTGTCGCCGCATTTATCGAAAAGCGGGCGCCACGTTTCGAGGGACGCTGATATGTCTGAAGCCCATCCTCCCGCCCATGCCGAAAACCTCTGTGGCGACGAACTCGCGCGCGCCGTCGCCGCGGCGATGTATCGGGCCGATGCATGCTCCCGCGCGCTCGGCTTCGAGTTGCTCGAGGTACGCGCCGGCTATGCACGAATGCGCGCGACGGTGCGGCCCGACTTTCTCAACGGCCACGATATCTGTCACGGCGGTCTCATTTTCACGCTCGCGGATTCAACTTTCGCATTTGCCTGCAATTCGTACAACGTGAATACCGTCGCCTCCGGCTGTTCGATCGAATTCCTGCGCCCGGTCCATGGCGGCGATGTGTTGATCGCCGAAGCCATCGAGCAAACGCTGAATGGACGCACCGGAATCTATGACATTCGTGTAACCAATCGCGCCGGCGAAACGGTGGCGATGTTCAGAGGCAAGTCCACTCAAATTCGTGGGAGTGTCATCGCGGGGAGTTGACGTGCAGTCTTCGCCAATCGCAAACAGCTGAAACATGACGGGACACACGGCGAACGTGGGAACCCGCAACACGGGAGATGGAGACATTCATGGATACCGCTTTGCCGCTCGAATCGATCGAGACCGCCAGCCGTGACGAACTGGCGAACCTGCAGCTCGAACGCCTTAAATGGTCGCTCAACCATGCCTACGAAAACTCGCCGGTATATCGGCGCAAGTTCGATGAGGCTGGCGTACACCCCGACGAGTTGACCACGCTAGCCGACCTCGCACGCTTCCCGTTCACGAAGAAGAGCGACCTTCGCGAGAACTATCCGTTCGGCATGTTCGCTGTTCCGCAGGACCGTATCGCGCGCATCCATGCCTCATCGGGTACGACGGGCAAGCCCACGGTCGTCGGGTATACCGCTCGCGACATCGACACCTGGGCCGGCCTCGTGGCGCGCTCGATCCGCGCCGCAGGTGCGCGACGCGGCGACAAAGTCCACGTCAGCTACGGATACGGGCTGTTCACGGGCGGATTGGGCGCTCACTACGGCGCGGAGCGGGCAGGATTGACGGTGATCCCGTTCGGGGGCGGACAGACTGAGAAACAGGTGCAGCTAATTCGTGATTTTCAGCCCGACATCATCATGGTGACGCCAAGCTACATGCTTGCTCTTGCCGACGAATTCGAACGTCAAGGCCTGGACCCCGCGCAATCGTCGCTGCGCGTCGGCATATTTGGCGCGGAGCCATGGACGAACGAGATGCGTCTCGTACTGGAACAGCGCATGGGTATCGATGCGGTGGACATCTACGGGCTTTCGGAAGTCATCGGTCCGGGTGTCGCGTCCGAGTGCGCCGAGACGAAAGACGGCCCGACGATCTGGGAAGACCACTTCTATCCGGAGATCGTCGACCCTGAAACGGGTGCAGTACTACCGGACGGCGAGTTCGGCGAGCTCGTATTTACTTCGCTGACGAAAGAGGCCTTGCCGATCGTCCGGTATCGGACAGGCGATCTGACGCGCCTTTTGCCGGGTACCGCGCGCACGATGCGGCGCATGGAAAAAATCACGGGCCGCTGCGACGACATGATGATCGTGCGCGGCGTCAACGTATTTCCCACCCAGATCGAGGAGTTGCTGCTCAAGCAACGCGCACTGGCGCCGCACTACCAGATCGTTCTGACGAAGGACGGCCCGCTCGACGTCATGACGCTGAACGTCGAGCCGTCCCCCGAAGCCAGTGCAAATACAGCGGCACTCGATGCGGCACGCTCGGCCCTCAGCTACGACATCAAGGCGCTGATCGGCATTTCGGCGTTCGTCAATCTGTTACCGGTTGGCGGCATCGAACGTTCTGTCGGAAAAGCGCGCCGCGTCGTGGATAAACGCCGGTCCGGCAATTGAAGACCGGGCGACGTCACCAGGCGACCTTCACTCGCTACGAGTTCGGCAGCAGCAGCCACATGCGTCCGCTCTGCTTCATCTTGCCCGCGAGATCCCCGGCGTCGTCTCCGAGGCCCCAGAAATAATCGGCCCGGACACCGCCTTTGATCGCCGTTCCGACATCCTGCGCGAAAACGAGCCGGTTCATCGGTGCGTTCGTCATCGGCCGCGTGGTCTGCAAGAACACCGCCGTGCCGAGCGGAATGGAAGCGGGATCGACGGCGATCGAGCGCTGCGGCGTCAGCGGCACGCCAAGCGCGCCCACCGGGCCTTTGTCCTGCCCCGCGAGCGCCGGATCGGGCAACGGCATCTCGCGGAAGAATACGAAACGCGGGTTGGTATCGAGCAGCGCGTCGACGCGCGACGGATTTGCGCGCGCCCACGCCTTGATGCCTTGCATCGTCGCCTGCGAAGGCGTCAATTCACCGTGATCGAGCAGCCACCGGCCGATCGATTTGTAAGGTTGATTGTTGCTTCCGCCGAAACCGACCCGCATCACGCTGCCGTCGTCGAGCACAACGCGCCCCGAGCCTTGCACCTGCAGAAAAAACGCTTCGATCGGATCGTCTACCCAGACGAGTTCGTTGCCCGACAACGCGCCCGAGCGCTCCAACTCGGCGCGCGGTGGTAGCGCCGCCCCGGGGCGATAGGCTGCCGGCCAACGATAGAGCGGGAACTGATAGGCTGCGCGGCGCACCCGCGAGCCGTGCAACAGCGGCTCGTAATATCCTGTCACGAGGCCATCGAGCGTGCCGTCGCCGTTCGCGAATTGAAAGGGTGTGAAATAGGTTTCGAAGAAAGTGCGGGTGCCGGCGACATCGAGATCGTCGAGGTGCGCTGCTGCTGAGCAAGCAGGCTTCCAGCGGGGCTCACGCCCGAGGCGCGCGCAGTTTTCGCGTAGCGCCTCGCCCGCGCCGATCAGCGAATCGTCCTCCCAACCCGGGACTTGTTGCCACGCAACAGGCGTCAGACGGGCAGACGCAAGTTGCCCCGAAACGACGGGTGTCGAAGCCGGCGCCGTCGCGCTCGGGCGCAGGACGCCGTTGCCGCCGCAAGCGGACAGCAGCACCGCGCAGGCTGCCGCCAGGGCGCGACCAGCCGCCCTCAGATCGATGCGCATACGTTTGCTCATTGTTCGATGAAGTCTTGTGCCCGGACTTGCGTGGCGATCGTATCGCCGGGGCCTGGCGCATTGCACGCCCGGGCGCTCCCGTGCCCGTTCAATGCAGCGTGCGCGGCATCTGGAGCGTGAATTCGGGCACCGGGGCCTCGAAACGCTCCCCGTCTTCCGCCACGCAGAAGTACTCGCCACGCATCGTGCCGACAGGGGTCCCAATGACGGCCCAGCTCGTGTACTCGAATTGCTCGCCGGGCTGCAGCAATGGCTGATGACCGACGACGCCCAAGCCCTTGACCTCCTGGACCTGCGCATCGCTGTCGGTAATGATCCAATGGCGTGCGATCAGTTGCGCCGGCACTTGACCGATATTGCGAATCGTCAGCGTGTAAGCGAACGCGTATTGACGGTGCTCCGGGTCCGACTGCTCCGGCAGATAACGCGTCTGCGCCGCCACGCTGAATTGATACTGGCTCATCGTGATTCAGGTTCCATCGTTTTGTTCTGATAAGAAGCCGAAAGGAGACGCCACGTCATGCGACGTTCGCGCTCTATTTCGGATGGCATTCTGCGCGATGGCGCCCTCGCCCGCAACCGAGCAATGATCGGCCAGCCACATAGCAACGCGCGGTAAAATGCCCCTTTCCCTGCCGCCGCCCGCCGACAATGAGGATTGACGCGCCATGACGCAATTCCGTATCGCCCCCAGCATTCTGTCGGCTGATTTCGCCCGGCTGGGCGAAGAAGTCAGCCAGGTCGTCGCCGCCGGCGCCGACTGGATTCACTTCGACGTGATGGATAACCATTACGTCCCGAATCTGACCATCGGCCCGCTCGTATGCGAAGCCATCCGCCCGCACGTCCAGGTGCCGATCGACGTGCATTTGATGGTACGCCCGGTTGATCGCATCGTGCCTGATTTCGCGAAAGCCGGTGCGAATCTCATCAGTTTCCACCCGGAAGCGTCCGAGCACATCGATCGTACGCTCTCGCTGATCCGCGATCACGGATGCCAGGCCGGTCTCGTGTTCAACCCTGCCACACCGCTCAATTATCTCGACCACGTGATGGACCGCGTGGACCTGGTGCTCATCATGTCGGTGAACCCGGGCTTCGGCGGCCAGTCGTTCATTCCCGAAGCGCTGAACAAGCTGCGCGCCGCGCGTGCGCGCATCGACGCGTACCGCGAGCAGACAGGTCGGCAGATTCATCTGGAAATCGATGGCGGCGTGAAGGTGGATAACATCGCGCAAATTGCGCGCGCGGGTGCCGATACCTTCGTCGCGGGCTCGGCAATATTCGGCAAACCCGATTATCGTGCCGTCATCGATGAAATGCGCCGTCAGCTCGCCACGACGGAGGCGCTCCCGTCATGAGTTCCGCGCTTCCCAACCAAGCGGCGCCGCGCTTCTCGAGCCTGCGCCTAAGAGCCGCCGTCGTCGACCTCGACGGCACGATGGTCGATACGGCGGACGACTTCACCTTCTGCATCAACGGCATGTTGACCGAGATCGGCGCGGCCCCGCCGGTCACGCGTGACGAAGTCGTCGGTTATGTCGGCAAAGGCTCCGAGCATTTGATCCGCAGCGTGCTCGCCGCGCGGTTTTCGCCGCAAGAGACCGAAGGCCGTTTCGAGACGGCGCTGGCCTGCTATCAGACCCACTATGCGCAGATCAACGGACGCCACACCCAGCTCTATCCCGATGTCGAACGCGGTCTCGCCGCGTTGCACGATGCGGGGCTCAAATTGGCCTGCGTGACGAACAAGCCGCGCCGGTTCGCCGTCGCGTTGCTCGAGCAACATGGGCTCGCGAAGTATTTCTCGATCATCTTCGGCGGCGACAGCCTGCCTCGCAAAAAACCCGATCCGGCGCCGATGCTCGCGGCGTGTGCCGCGCTCGGCGTTGCACCGTCCGAGGCGGTGGCGATCGGCGACTCTGAAAACGACGCGCTCGCCGGACGCGCAGCCGGCATGGCAACGCTCACGGTGCCGTACGGGTACAACCACGGCAAGGCTATACAAACGATAAATTCCGATGGTATAGTCGGCACGTTGCTTGCAGCCGCGACGGCGATCGTCCGCCATCACGCGAATCTAGAGGCAAGCACTCCATCATCGACGACATAGTTATCACCTCATGTTTCTGAGCAAAAAACGGAGTCTGAGCAGCATCGACCGGGGAGCTTGGCCCTGGCGTCGCTGGTCGCACTGACCTCTCTCCGAGGTATGCTGGGCGCGATGCCCAGTACCGTTTTTGCTTTGCCGCGCAGCCACGCTCCCATTGCCGCATCGCCCGGATCGTTTCGGGCCGAAGTGACTTCCGAGTCGCCGCCCGGGCTCGCGGTCCAACGGTTTGCCGTGCGCTTCGCGCCGCACCCATGCAATGCCGACGCGCCGCTCATACGAACAGGATCGGAACATGACCGAACTCGAATTCAAGTCCCTTGCAAGCGAGGGCTATAACCGCATCCCGCTGATCGCCGAAGCGCTGGCCGATCTCGAGACTCCGCTCTCGCTCTATCTGAAGCTCGCTCAGGCCGAGCGCGGCGGCGCGAACTCGTTCCTGCTCGAATCCGTTGTCGGCGGCGAGCGGTTCGGTCGGTACTCGTTCATCGGGCTGCCCGCGCGCACACTTGTGCGCACCGTCAGCGGCAAGACCGAAGTCGTGCGTGACGGCGAGGTCGTCGAGACACACGAGGGCGACCCGTTCGATTTCATCGATCAGTTCCAGGCCCGCTTCAAGGTGGCGCATACGAGCGGCCTGCCGCGCTTTTGCGGGGGGCTGGCCGGGTATTTCGGCTACGACGCCGTCCGCTATATCGAAAAGAAGCTGGCGCATTCGGCGCCGCGCGACGATCTCGGCCTTCCCGATATCCAACTGCTGCTGACCGAAGAGCTCGCGGTCATCGACAACCTCGCAGGCAAGCTCTATCTGATCGTCTACGCCGATCCGTCGACGCCGGAAGCGTACACGCGCGGCAAGCAGCGTCTGCGCGAGTTGCGTCACCGTTTGCGCGCGACCGTTCAACCGCCGGTTACAACGCCCAGCGTGCGCACCGACATTTACCGCGAATTCGCGCGCGAGGACTACCTCGCAGCAGTCCGGCGCGCAAAGGAATACATCGCCGCCGGCGAGCTCATGCAAGTCCAGGTCGGCCAGCGGCTCATCAAGCCCTACCGTGACAACCCGCTCTCGCTTTACCGGGCGCTGCGTTCGCTGAATCCGTCGCCGTACATGTATTTCTATAACTTCGGCGACTTCCAGGTCATCGGCGCCTCGCCCGAGATCCTCGTTCGGCAGGAAAAGCGCGGCGACGATCGAATCGTGACGATCCGACCGCTCGCCGGGACGCGTCCGCGCGGCAATACGCCCGAGCGCGATGCGGAACTGGCCACGGAGCTCTTGAACGACCCGAAAGAAATCGCCGAACACGTGATGTTGATCGATCTCGCCCGCAACGATGTGGGCCGCATCGCACAGACGGGCTCGGTGGCCGTGACCGACAAGATGGTCATCGAAAAGTACTCGCACGTGCAGCATATCGTGAGCTCCGTCGAAGGCCGGCTCAAACCCGGCGTGACGAATTTCGACGTTCTGCGCGCGACTTTCCCGGCAGGCACGCTCTCGGGAGCACCGAAGGTGCGCTCGATGGAACTCATCGACGAACTGGAACCGGTCAAGCGCGGCCTCTATGGCGGCGCGGTGGGCTATCTTTCCTTCACGGGCGAGATGGATCTGGCCATTGCCATTCGGACGGGCATCGTTCACAACGGCAATTTGTATGTGCAGGCGGCGGCAGGCGTCGTTGCCGACTCCGTTCCCGAGTCGGAATGGCAAGAGACGGAAAACAAGGCGCGCGCCGTGTTGCGCGCGGCGGAGCAGGTGCAAGACGGCCTCGATGCCGACTTCTGAGCGGAGAAAGACCATGCTGCTGATGATCGATAACTACGATTCGTTCACCTATAACCTCGTCCAGTACTTCGGCGAGCTCGGCGAAGATGTGCGCACCTACCGTAACGACGAAATCACGCTCGACGAGATCGCGTCGCTGAACCCCGACGCCATTTGCCTTTCCCCGGGGCCGAGCAATCCGCAGCACGCCGGCATCACGCTCGACGTCCTGCGGCGTTTCTCAGGCGCCAAGCCGATTCTGGGTGTCTGCCTCGGACATCAGGCCATCGGCGAAGCATTCGGCGGCCGCGTCGTGCGCGCGAAGACGATCATGCATGGCAAGGTGAGCCGGATCGAGACCGACACCAAGGGCGTATTCGCCGACCTGCCTAAGCATTTCACGGTAACGCGCTATCACTCGCTCGCGATCGAGCGCGATACACTGCCCGATTGCCTCGAAGTGTCGGCGTGGACCGACGACGGCGAGATCATGGGTGTCCGTCATAAGGAGCTGCTCGTCGAAGGCGTACAGTTTCATCCCGAATCGATCCTTTCCGAGCACGGCCACGCGTTGCTCGAGAACTTCCTCAAGATGGCGCAGGCCAGCCGGACGGTCGCCGTCTAGCCGTGTACGACCTCGGAACCCGTTACGCCGGCGAAAACAAGGACGAGATCATGACGATCACCCCGCAAGAAGCGCTGCAGCGCACGATCGAGCACCGCGAGATCTTCCATGACGAAATGCTGCATCTGATGCGGCTCATCATGCGGGGCGATCTGTCGCCCGTGATGGCGGCGGCGATCATCACCGGCCTGCGCGTGAAGAAAGAAACGATCGGCGAAATCGCGGCGGCGGCAACGGTCATGCGCGAATTCGCGAAGCACGTGGAAGTGGCGGACAACTCGAATTTCGTCGATATCGTCGGCACGGGTGGCGACGGCGCGAACACCTTCAATATTTCGACGGCCACCATGTTCGTCGCGGCCGGCGCCGGTGCCAAGGTCGCCAAGCATGGCGGGCGCAGCGTATCGAGCAAGTCGGGCAGTGCCGACGTGCTCGAAGCACTCGGCGTCAACATCGACCTGCAGCCCGAAGAAGTCGCCGCCTCGATCGAGGAGACGGGCATGGGCTTCATGTTCGCACCGAACCATCATCCGGCGATGAAAAATATCGCTCCGGTACGACGCGAACTCGGCGTGAGAACGATCTTCAACATTCTCGGCCCGCTCACCAATCCAGCCGGCGCACCGAATCAACTGATGGGCGTCTTCCATCCCGACCTCGTCGGTATCCAGGTCCGCGTCATGCAGCGGCTCGGCGCGCAGCACGTGCTCGTCGTCTACGGCAAGGACGGTATGGACGAGGTCTCGCTCGGTGCGGCCACGCTCGTCGGCGAATTGCGCAACGGCGAAATCCACGAGTACGAGATTCACCCCGAGGACTTCGGCATGCAGATGGTGTCCAACCGGACGCTGAAGGTGAGCGATGCGGCGGAGTCGAAGAAACTGCTGATCGAAGCGCTCGAGAACCGCCCGGGCGTCGCGCGCGAGATCGTCACGCTAAACGCCGGCACCGCGCTATATGCCGCGAACGTTGCCGCCTCGATTGCCGATGGTATTCAGCTCGCTCGCGAAGCGATTGCATCGGGCCGCGCCCGCGCCAAAGTGGACGAACTGGCCCGCTTCACGCAGCAATTTGCGCGCTGAGGTTGAGCGCGATACCGAACGAAGAACATCAGACATCCACATTTGCCATGAGCGATATTCTCCAACGCATCATCGCGGTCAAGCATGAAGAGGTGGCGGCGGCGCAACTGAGCGCCCCGCTCGAAGCGCTGCGGCTCGAGGCATCGGCCCGCGACCTGCGCGATTTCGTCGGGGCATTGCGCGCCAAGCATGCGGCCGGGCAGCCGGCGGTCATCGCCGAAGTGAAAAAGGCAAGCCCCTCGAAAGGCGTGCTGCGGGAGCACTTCGTGCCCGCCGATATCGCGCGTTCGTACGCGCGCGGCGGCGCTGCATGCCTGTCCGTGCTGACCGACGTGCGCTTTTTTCAGGGCAGCGTCGCCTACCTCGAACAGGCGCGCGCCGCTTGCGAGCTGCCCGTGCTGCGCAAGGACTTCATCGTCGATCCCTATCAGATCGTCGAAGCGCGCGCGATGGGCGCCGACGCCATCCTGTTGATCGCCGCGGCACTGTCGACGCAGCAAATGCAGGACCTCGAAGCGCTCGCCCATTCGCTGGGTCTCGCAGTGCTCGTCGAAGTGCACGACGAGGCCGAGCTCGCCGAGGCGCTGACATTGAAGACGCCGCTCATCGGCATCAACAACCGCAATCTGCGCACGTTCGAGACATCGATCGATACGACGCTGAACATGCTCGAGAGCGTGCCCGACGACCGCATCGTCGTCACCGAGTCGGGGATCCTCGGGCGCACGGACGTCGAGCGCATGCGCGAACGTTCGGTACATACGTTCCTCGTCGGTGAAGCGTTCATGCGCGCCGAAGACCCGGGCGCGGAACTCGCGCGCATGTTCTTCTGATGTATTCCTGCGCCGCGCCGCCCGCGGCCATTCGATCCCTATGGGTATAGAACGCGAAATCAAGCTGGCACTGCCACCCGATCAAGCCCCGGCAGCCGAGCGTTACTTCGTCGAGCAGACCGGAGAAGCCGGCCGCGACCTGCCGCTCGAAAATATCTACTTCGATACGCCGGCGCTCGCGCTGACCCAGGCAAGGATTGCGCTCAGGCTGCGCAAGACGCCAAGTGGCTGGCTGCAGACGCTGAAAGCCGCCGGGACAGCGAGGGAAGGCCTGCATAGCCGCCATGAATGGGAAACGCCCGTGTCCGGTGCCTCGCTCGAAACCGATGTGCTCGCCGGGGTCTGCGACGACGCGCAAGCGCGCGCCGTGCTGCGATGCGCCGAGCCGGAACTCGTCGCACTCTTCCGGACGACGTTCGTCCGGCGCCTGTGGCGCATGGCCGTTGCCGGCGCGGTGATCGAGGCGGCCATCGATCGCGGCGAAGTCACCGCGGAAGTCGACGGCGTTGTCCGACGCGCCCCCATCAGCGAGGTCGAACTCGAACTGATCGACGGCGACGAATCCGCGCTTGCTTCATTCGCAGCCAAGCTATCCGCGAACGTGCCGGGCCTAGTGCCCGAGAATGTCAACAAAGCGCAGCGCGGGTACGCTTTGCGAGCGGGCGGCTGACAGCCGATGGCCCGCGCACGCTCCCCCCATACTTCCGATTCGGCGCAAGCGTCACTCTTCGACGTCCCCGCCGCACCGCCCGCGATTTCGCAGCCCGGTTTGAACGCGCCGCTCGAGGCGCAGTTCGATGCGCTACCGAACGAGTGGCTCGAACACCTCAGGCCTTTCATTGAAAGCGAAGCCTATGAGCCGCTCTGCCGCTTCGTCGACGCTCAACTCGCCTCGGGCAAAACGGTCTATCCGGCTGACGTATTTAGAGCATTGCGGCTCACCCGCCCCGACGATGTCAAGGTTGTCATCGTCGGACAAGACCCTTATCACGGCGACGACGGCGGGCACCCGCAGGCCCACGGGCTCGCCTTCTCCGTGCCGGAACCGGTGCGGCCGCCGCCTTCACTGCGCAACATCTTCAAGGAAATCGCTGCCGATCTCGGTTGCGACATGCCGCGTCGGGGGTGCCTCGACGCATGGGCCAAGCAGGGCGTGCTGCTATTGAACACGGTGCTGACAGTCGAGCGTGGAAAAGCCGCCAGCCATGCCAAACGTGGCTGGGAGCAATGCACCGATACGCTGATTCATGAGCTCGCGCATCGGCACGAGGGGCTGGTGTTCATGCTGTGGGGTGCGCACGCGCAGGCCAAACGGGCGCTGCTCGACGCAAGACCGCATTGCGTGCTCGAAGCGCCGCACCCCTCGCCGCTTTCGGCCCATCGCGGCTTTCTCGGCTGCCGCCACTTCTCGCTTGCGAACGAATATCTGACCGCACACGGCCGCCAGCCGATCGACTGGCAGCTTCACGACGAGGCGTAACACCATTCCGCACTTGCGCTTATTGCCCTGGTCGACGGGGGTCGCTGGGCTGTCGCGCGGTGGGGCGGCGAACTTGCGCCCCGCCCCACCGCGTCTTTGCGGTCTCAGGCGGCTGCAGCAATCGCTTCGCGGGCGCTGGCCAGTCCGGCGTTTGCCGCATCGGGGCCCATGTTCATCCCTTCGGCATAGATGAAGCTAACGTCAGTGATACCGATGAAGCCGAGAAATGTTTGAATATGCGGCGCCTGGCTGTCGGCCGGCGTACCGGCGTACTTGCCGCCGCGAGCCGAGACGATAAACGCACGCTTTCCTTTCACGAGACCCTCGGGACCGTTCTCCGTATAGCGGAAGGTCACACCGGCACGCGCAATCCAGTCGAAATAAGCCTTGAGCTGCGACGACACACCGAAGTTGTACATCGGAGCGCCGATGACGATGATGTCGGCGGCCTGCAGCTCGGCGATCAGCGCATCGCTGCGCGCGACGATCGCGGCCTGCTCGGGCGTGCGCTGCTCGACCGGCGTGAAAAAGGCGCCGAGAACCGAATCGTCGAGGTGCGGCAATGCGTTGGCGAGCAAGTCGCGCACGACGACCTTCGCTCCGGGGTTGGCGCTGCGCAGTTTTTCCGTCAGTTCGGTAGCGAGCAGCGTCGAGTTCGCGCCTTGCGAACGAGCGGCCGAATTCAGTTGCAGGATCGTGGTCATCTTGGGCTCCGTCTATTGAGTTGCGCGTTTGCAGCGCGAGTGGGGCCATTGTGTTTTCTTTGCGGCGCTTCAGAAAGTAGGGGCGCGGCGACGCATCGTTGCACCAGCGGGACAATCAACCGATGCCGGCTCCGCCATCAGGCGCAACCGCTTCGTCGCGAGGCACGCAATTTCGGCATGCACGCTTTACTGGGGCCGGCGCCAATATATCGTCCGAAAAAAATCGCACTCGACATCTGTGCCCGATTGATTCCCCGCAAACACGACGTGACGACGAAATTTCATTTTATCGCTGGGCTGCCCCGTTCGGGCTCGACGCTGCTTGCCGCCCTGCTCAGACAGAACCCGCGCTTTCATGCAGCAATGAGTAGCCCACTTGCTCGCATGACGTCGTCGTTGCTCGTCGAGATGGGCGGCGAAGACGGACCGCTGGTGCCGAAGGATAAACGGCGCCATGTGCTTCGCCGTCTGTTCGATGCGTTCTATGCACAGGAGTGCGAAACACGGGAAGTCGTGTTCGACACGAATCGTGGCTGGGGAGCGAGGTTGCCGCTGCTCGTCGAGCTATTCGGCACGGTGCGGATGATCTGCATGGTGCGCAGCGTCGCGAGCGTCGTCGACAGCTTCGAGACGCTCGTGCGGCGCAACGTTTTCGACCGCTCCGGGCTTTTTCAGGACGAAACCGAACGCGCGACGGTTTATTCGCGAGCCGACGCCTTGCTGCTGCCGAACCGGACAGTCGGCTATGCGCTGGCGTCGCTGAAGGATGCTTTCTATGGCGCACATGCGGATGCGCTGCTCGTGGTCGAATACGATCATCTCGTCAAATTCCCTCGCCAAACGCTGTCATTGATCTATCGGTTTCTCGGCGAGGAACCCTTCGATCACCGGTTCGATTCGCTCGAATATGACGAACCGGCGTTCGATGCAGGTCTCGCCACGCCGGGCCTGCATTTCGTCAAGAAAACGGTTAAAGCCGAAGCGCGGCCAACCGTGCTGCCACCCGATCTCTACGACCGTCTTGCCCAACTCGATTTCTGGCGGCAGGCCACCTACAGCGAAGCCCACGTCATTCGCTCATCTTCGCCATCGAGCGAGTCCGACGCAGACACCCGGCTAATGATTGCCCCCGCCCTCGCCGCTGGTCGCGGTGCAGGCTCGCCGTCCGCCAGCCCCCTTCTCGTTTGAGAGCCGCGCTTCGACGAGCCCCCGAACGATTGCAGAGTCTTTTCGCGATGACGTCTTCCCGACAGAACGGAGCGTGCAACGCGCATGCGCCGCTGCCCGCTTCCGAGTGCCCCCATGCCACGGATCAATTCCCCCCGCGAACAATCTGGTTGACGGGGCTGTCCGGTGCAGGCAAATCCACGCTGGCCTCGCACATAGTGGACCGCCTGCGGCGAGCCGGACGCGCCTGTCACGTGCTCGACGGTGACCTGCTGCGCGAGGGCCTGAGCAACGATCTGGGTTTCGGACGCGACGACCGTCGCGAACAAGTCCGCCGTACTGCTCATGTCGCCAGGATATTGAACGAAGCCGGGACAATCGCCGTGGTGGCGCTGGTGTCGCCCTACCGGGCGGACCGGGAGATGGCGCGCACGATCATCGGCAGCAACACGATGTACGAGGTGTGGGTCAGCACGCCGCTGGACGTGTGTGCAGCACGCGATCCCAAGGGCTTGTACCGACGAGCGAACGACGGGGTCGTGCCGGGCATGACGGGTATCGCCTCTCCGTATGAACCGCCCGAAGCCGGCGCGTTGCGAATCGATACGAGCCAGTTGGACATTTTGACCTGCGTACAGAGGATCCTCGGCGCGATCGGCCTGAGCGGATGCGCAAACAAGGATAAAGAAGATGCCTGCCGCTAACGTTCCGCACGTCTCGTTCGTCCCCGACGGCTCGCATACTTCCGACTGTGCAACTGTCGACACCCTTCCCGTTCCCGGCCAAACGGTGACCGCGCTCTTCGAGAGACAGGCCGCGCGGCAGCCGGACGCCCTCGCCGTCGTGTGTGGCGAACTGCATCTGTCATACGCCGAGTTGAACGCCCGCGCCAACCGCCTCGCCCATCACCTGCTCTCCCTCGGCCTGTCCGTAGAGGATCGCGTCGCCGTCGCGCTGCGCCGCTCTGCGGACCTGCCCGTAGCCATGCTCGCCTGCTTCAAGGCCGGCGCCACCTACCTGCCCCTCGACCCCGACTATCCGAGCGCGCGCATCGCCTTCATCCTCGGCGATGCCCGCCCCGCCCTGCTCATCACCGAGCACGAGCTCGCCCCGAGCCTGCCCGGCGCCGAGCTGCCACGCCTGCTCATCGATACGCCCGACACCGTCGCCGCGCTCAGCCGCGCGAGCGCCTCCAATCCGAGCGACGAGCGCACCGGCCCCACCCTGGGCGCCGACCACGCCGCTTACCTGATCTATACCTCCGGCTCCTCCGGACAGCCCAAGGGCGTGCTCGTCACCCACCGCGGCCTGCCTCGCCTCGTGCGCACCCATATGCAGCGCTGCGGCCTCGGACCCGGCTCGCGCGTGCTGCAGTTCGCCTCCCCCGGGTTCGATGCCGCCGTCTCCGAGGTGCTGCGCCCGCTGCTGTGCGGCGCCACCTCGGTCATCTCCCACGCCCACGCCCTCGTTCCCGGCGAACCCCTCGCCGAGCTCGTGCTGCGCGAGCGCATCACCCATCTGACGCTGCCCCCCGCCGCACTCGCTGTCATGCCTGCGCACAGCTTGCGTCAGTTGCACTATCTGATCGTCGCCGGCGAGGCCGTCCCTCCCGCGCTCGTCGAGCGATGGGCCGGCTCGCTGCGCCTCGTCAATGCCTACGGGCCCACCGAGTCCACCGTGCTCGCCACGCTCAGCGCACCGCTGTCCGCCGCCTCCGGCGTCACCATCGGCACGCCCGCCGACGGCACCCGGATCCACATCGTCGACGCACGGCTGCAGCCAGTGCCGCCCGGCATCGCCGGCGAAATCTGCATCGCCGGCGACGGCCTCGCACGCGGCTACCTGAACCGTCCCGGCCTGAGCGCCGAGCGCTTCGTCGCCAACCCGTTCGGCCCGCCCGGCTCGCGACTGTACCGCTCCGGCGACCTCGGCCGATGGCGCCACGACGGCACCATCGAGTTCCTCGGCCGACTCGACCAGCAGCTCAAGATCCGCGGCTTTCGCATCGAGCCCGGCGAGATCGAGGATGTGCTCGGCCGCCATCCGGCCGTCACGCAGGCCATCGTCTCGGTCCATGGAGACGACGAGCATCGCCGGCTCGTCGCGCATGTCGCCGTCGCGAAGATCGCCGATGCCGCGGATTCCACAGCCAGGCCCGATCCGGCCGCGCTGCGCCGCCATGTCGCCGCACATCTGCCCGACTACATGGTCCCCGCGGCCGTCGTCATCCTCGACGCCTTGCCCCTCACCCCCAACGGCAAGGTCGATCGCCGCGCACTGCCCGCGCCCGATGCGGCCGCCTACGCGCGCGCCGATTGGCTCGCCCCACAGGGCGACGCCGAAACCCGGCTCGCCGGCCTGTGGCGCAACCTGCTCGGCCTCGCGCGCGTCGGGCGTCGCGATCACTTCTTCGATCTCGGCGGCCACTCACTGCTGGCCGTGCGGATGGTCGCTCGACTGCGCGACACGTTCGGCGTCGAGATCGCCGTGCGCGACGTCTTCGCTGTGGCGCGGCAGTCTTCGCCCATCCCACGCTCGACGCGCTCGCGCGACACATCCAGCAGGCCGGGCACGCGCCGCGGCTGGACCTGCCCCCGCTGCTACGCGCCAGCCCGCGCCCCGACCCGCTTCCGATGTCGTTCGCTCAGCAGCGGCTGTGGTTCCTCGCGCAGATGGAAGGCGCGAGCCGCGCATATCACATTCCATTCGGCATCCAGCTGCGAGGCCGCCTCGACCGTGATGCGCTCGTCCGCGCGCTGGAGCGCATCGTGTCGCGGCACGCTGCGCTGCGCACGACGTTCGGCACGGTCGACGGCGTGCCCATGCAATGGATCGCACCAACCAGCGCTACCAGCTTCATGCTGCGCGACGACGATCTGCGGAATCTTGTCGACAGCGAAGACCGCAACGCTCTCCAGCTTGAGCTCGATCGCTTGATCGTGGCCGAACAGGACCTACCGTTCGATCTGAAACGCGGCCCAGTGATCCGCGGCCGGCTGATTCGGCAGGCCGACGACCTACATACGCTGCTCGTCACCGTCCATCACATCGTTGCCGACGGCTGGTCGATGGGCATCCTGCTGCGCGAACTCGGCACGCTCTACGGAGCGTTCGCGCGTGCGGACGACGACCCGCTGCCACCGCTCATGCACGACTACGCGGACTACAGCCTCTGGCAACGGCAGACTCTCACCACCGATACGATCGCCCGCCAGGCCAAGTACTGGAAGACCACGCTAGCCGGCGCGCCGGTGCTGCTCGATCTGCCGACGGATCGACAACGCCCGCCGCAGCGCGACCATCGGGGCGCGTCCGTCCGCTTGTCGCTCGACGCATCGCTCACGGCCGGCCTCAATGTGCTCGCGGCCCGTCATCGAACGACACTGTTCATGACGGTGTTGACAGGCTGGGCGATCCTGCTGTCGAAACTCTCGCGACAGCAGGACCTGGTCATCGGCACGCCGGTCGCGAACCGCCTGCTTGCGGACACGGAGACGATGATCGGCTGCTTCGTCAACACGCTTGCGTTGCGGATCGATCTGCACGGCGCGCCCAGCGTCGCGCAATTGCTCGGCGACGTCAGGGACCGTGTGCTCGCCGCGCAACAGCATCAGGACATTCCGTTCGAGCAGGTCGTCGAACTTTGCGCGCCGCGCCGCAGCCTCGCGATCACCCCGCTGTTCCAGGCAATGTTTGCTTGGGACAACACGCCGCGCGATACGTTGACGCTGCCGGGACTCGTCACGCACGCGCTGCCTTCAACTGCGCACACCACCGCGAAGTTCGATCTCACACTGTCGCTGCGGGAATCGGGTGGCCACGTCGACGGCGGCCTCGAATATGCGACGGCGCTTTTCGACCGGGCCACCGTCGAAGGGTTCGCCGGCTATCTGCGTGTGCTGTTGCAAGCGATGGTGGACGACGACGGCCGAACGGTCGACAGTCTGCCGCTCATCGAGCCCGCCGCTCCCTCGCCCGCGCGCCTTCCCGAAGCGCCGTCTGCGCCGCTCTCCACATTGCCGCCGCTGTTTGAGCGACACGCCGCACGCGCGCCCGATGCGATCGCGCTCGCGCACGACGCACAAACGTTGACCTATGCTGCACTGAACCGTCGAGCCAATCGCCTCGCGCGTACGCTCGTCGACGACGGCGTCGGACCGGGACAGGTCGTTGCCGTCGCGCTGCCGCGCGGATTCGATCTGATCGTTGCGCTGCTTGCGATCCTGAAATCCGGCGCCGCATATCTGCCGCTCGATCCCGACTACCCGGACGAGCGTCTCGCCTTCATGATCGACGACACGCAACCCGCCGCATTGATCGCGCATACCGCGGCAGCGGAGCGGCTGAGCGTACGCGGCACGCGTATCGCGCTCGACGAACCGCGCACGCAGGCACGCGTGAGCGGCATGCGCGACACCGATCTGACCGACGCGGACCGGATCCGGCCGGCCCGACCTTCCGACCCGGCGTACATCATCTACACCTCCGGCTCGACCGGTAGGCCCAAGGGCGTCGTCGTCGAACATTGCAACGTCGTTCGGCTTCTCGCCGTCACCGAGAGCGAGTTCGGCTTCGACCGCACCGACGTGTGGACGCTCTTTCACTCCTTCGCGTTCGATTTCTCGGTCTGGGAAATCTGGGGCGCGCTTGCGTACGGTGGCAAGCTCGTCATCGTACCGCCGCTCACCGCCCGCTCGCCGCGCGACTTCTACGCGCTGCTATGTCGCGAACGGGTGACTGTCCTGAACCAGACCCCGAGCGCGTTCTACCCGCTGATCGCCGAGGCGGCAAACAGCGCGACGGAACACCGGCTGCGCGCAATCGTGTTCGGCGGCGAGGCGCTCGAGCTGCGCAAGCTCGCCGGGTGGATCGCGCACAACGATCCGGCGCACACGCGGCTCGTCAACATGTATGGGATCACCGAAATCACCGTTCATGCGACCTGCTATACCATCGGGCGTGCCGACATCGAAAGCGGCGGAGGCAGCCGCATCGGTCGCCCGCTCGCCGACCTGCAGATCCATCTGCTCGACGGCGCGTTGCAACCCGTTCCGCAAGGCGTGCTCGGCGAGCTCTACATTGGGGGGCCAGGCCTCGCTCGCGGCTACCTGAACCGCCCGGCCCTCACGGCTGCACGCTTCGTCGCCAATCCGTACGGCGCACCCGGCAGCCGTCTATACAAGACCGGAGATGTCGGCAGACAGCTCCCGGACGGCTCGCTCGTATTCGCCGGCCGCAACGACGATCAGGTCAAGATCCGCGGCTTTCGCATCGAGATCGGGGAAATCGAGGCCCGGCTCGCCGGCGCGCCGAGCGTGCGCGAAGCCGCGGTACTCGCGCGGGACACAGGCGCGGGCGACCGGCAACTGGTCGCCTATGTCGTCCCGGACCCAGGGCACGTACTCGATATCGCGCAGTTGCGTGCCCATCTCGCGAGCACGCTGGCCGACTACATGGTGCCGTCCGCCTACGTCGCGCTCGACGCGCTGCCGCTCACCGTCAACGGCAAACTCGACCGCAAGGCGCTACCCGCGCCGAGCCGCGACGCGTCGACGAGCCGAGGCTACGAAGCGCCCGCGAACGACACCGAAGCGGCGCTGGCCGACCTGTGGTCCGACGTGCTGGAGCGCGGGCCCATCGGCCGCCACGACCATTTCTTCGAACTCGGCGGGCACTCGCTCTCCGCCGTCCGGCTGTTGTCCCGCATCCGCGACGCGATGCAGCTCGAGGTGCCGCTCGCCGAGCTGTTCAGCCATCCAACGCTGGCCGGCTTCGCCGCGGCGGTCGCGCACGCGCAACGCGCGACGCCAACGGCGATCGTGCCGGTCGATCGCGATGGGCCGCTCGCGCTGTCGTTCGCCGAGGAGTGGCTGTGGCTGGCTGCGCAAATCGAAGGCGCGAGCCACGCGTATCACGTGCCGTTCGGCTATACACTGCACGGCTCGCTCGACCGCGCAGCGCTCGCCATCGCGCTGAGCCGTCTCGTCGCCCGTCATGAGGCGCTTTGTGGCGCGACAATCTGGATGAGAGACGCGCGACAAACAAGATGAGAATGTCGCGGCGAGGTTGATGATGCCGATGTTGATTGACGCTGACAAGCGTTTGTTGATTGACGCTCGGCGCATGTTGCA
>NZ_JAAAYE010000067.1 GCF_013282575.1 Paraburkholderia sp. NMBU_R16 | reverse complement strand
TTGCCGCATTCTGCCGCAACCAGCCATACCTCAGCTTGTCGATTCAGAGCGCCTCAAGGGTTCGCTGCGCCGGGCTTACGCCCGCCCTTGACCCGCTAACATCACCCACTCGGAATTCAAAAGAGGCTCTTTTGGAAGACACGCATTCTAGAGAGGACAGATATCGTCTGGCAATACGATGCAGCGGCAAATCGGACCGAGATTATGCGAATCCCACAAGTTGCGATTCGCTTTATATCCGCGCAGCCGTTTAAATCGGTAAATAAATCGACATAATGAAAATGTAATCGGTCGATTTTACCGGGGCAAACTTCGAGGCGCGGCTACGTATATACCGGACGCCTTTCACTCAGCGCCTACCCTTTCGCATAAAGCGAAGAGTCGGCGAAGCCTTCCGCGTTCAGCACCTCCCCCACTAGGATCAAGGCCGTACGTTCGATATCGGTTTGTCGTACCCGTTCGACGATATCGGCCAACGTACCTATCACGCGCTCCTCGTCGGGCCAGCTCGCACGATAAACGACCGCAATCGGGCAATCGGCGCCGTAGTGCGGCAGCAGTTCCTCGACGATGCGCGCCAGATGACGCACGCCGAGGTGAATCGCCATCGTCGCGCGGTGGCGCGCCAGGTCACCCAGGCGTTCGCCCTCGGGCATGGCCGTCTTCGTCGCATAGCGCGTCAGAATCAGCGTCTGCGAGATATTCGGCAACGTCAACTCGCACCCGAGCGCAGCGGCACAGGCTGCCGTGGCGGTCACGCCCGGCACGATTTCATAAGGAATGCCAAGCAACCGGATGCGCCGGATCTGTTCGCCGATCGCACCGTAGAGCGACGGATCGCCAGAATGCACGCGCGCCACGTCCTGCCCTTTGCGGTGGGCTTCCTCCAACAGCGCGACGATGGCGTCGAGATCGAGCTCGGCCGTGTTCACGACCCGCTCCGCGGTATTGCCCTCCAACACCGCGGCGGGCACGAGCGAACCGGCATACAGCACGACGGGACAGCTGCGCACGAGGCGCTGCCCCCTGACCGTGATCAGTTCGGGATCGCCGGGGCCGGCACCGATAAAAAACACCGTCATTTACACCACTCCGTCATTCATGGATATGCATTCGATACGTCAGGCGCGCGGCCACATTCATTCAGATAAGCGCAAGCAGGGCATCGAGCAAGGCAGCAGGATCGTCGAAAACTCGATCGGCATCGGGCAATCCGGGGCGCTCGAGCATGACAACGGGCAGCCCAAGCTCGCGCGCAACCTCGAGCTTGGCCTCGGTCGCCCTGCCACCACTATTCTTGCTCACCACTACATCCGCGCCGATCGCGGCGAAGAATGCCCGCTCGCCGTCGAGGGTGAACGGACCTCGCGCATCGACGACGCATGCGCGGGCATTGCCCGCATGCGCATCGAGACATCGTATCGTCCAATACTGATGTTCCGGAATCTCGTCGAGATGTGCGAGCGGTTCACGCCCCAGCGTGAAGAGCGGCCGGGCGAACAGCACCAGTTCCGCAACGAGCTGTGCCCAATCGCCGACGATGCGCCAATCGTCGCCCGCGCGAGGCTGCCATGGCGCACGCCGCAACGCCCAATACGGCACCTGCGCAGCGCGGCTTGCCGCCGCCGCATTGGCGCTGATTTGCGCGGCGTAAGGATGCGTCGCATCGACGAGCAAGCCGATGCCCGCTTCGCTCAAGTAGCGCGCAAGCCCCACGCAGCCGCCGAAACCGCCAATGCGCACTTCGCATTGCAAATCGCCGGGCACTTTTCCGAGTCCGGCCAAACTGTAGACGTGCCCGGCAGGCAAGCCGCGCGCGACGCGCAAAGCATCGCCGGTTCCCCCGAGCAACAGGACGCGCAGGCTCATCGCGCCTCCCCGACGATGCACCCTTGGCGATCGATCGCGAAGGTCTCGACGGCAACTTCAGGCGGCACGATGCCGCGCGCGACTTCGCACGCATGGCGGCAGACGATGTCTCCGAGCGGCACGCCCTTGGCATGGCAGAGCGCCAACGCCTGCTGACTCGTATTGGCCGCGCGTATCTGCGCTTGCAGCACCGCATCGGCGCCCGAATCGGCAGCCCATTGGGCGAGCTGCGCGAGATCGATGCTCGAATGCCGGCTGTGAAGATCGAGGTGGCCTGCCGCGAGCTTGCTGAGCTTGCCGAACCCACCGCACAGGCTGAGCCTCTCGACGGGCGCGCGGCGCAGATACTTGAGCACGGCACCAGCGAAATCGCCCATTTCGATCAATGCCACGTCAGGCAACCCATAGCGCTTGCGCATGGCGTCTTCGCTTGCATTACCCGTACAAGCGGCAACGTGCACATATCCGTTCGCACGCGCGACGTCGATACCTTGATGGATCGATGCGATATAAGCGGAGCACGAAAACGGCCGGACGATGCCTGTGGTACCGAGAATCGAGAGCCCGCCGACGATGCCGAGCCGTGGGTTCATCGTCTTCAACGCGAGCGCCTCGCCCCCTTCCACACCGATCGTCACGTCGAATCCGCCGCGGTAGCCATATTCGGCGGCGAGCTCGACGAGATGTGCGGTCATCATTGCTCGCGGCACGGGATTGATCGCCGGCTCGCCGACCGGCACGGGCAAACCGGCCCGCGTGACAGTGCCTACGCCCGGGCCGGCGTAAAAGCGCACACCCGGTGCTTCGCTCAGTTGCACACGCGCGAATACGACGGCTCCGTGCGTCACGTCGGGATCGTCGCCCGCATCTTTGATCGTGCCGGCCTCGGCGCCGTCGCTTGCGTCGAGCCCGTTCACGAAGCGGCAAAAGACGAGCGGCATCGGCACGCGCCGCCCTTTGGGAAGAACGATTTCCGCTACGTCGCTGATGCGGCCGCCAAGCAAAAGCCGCGCAGCGGCAAGCGAAGTCGCCGTAGCGCAACTGCCTGTCGTATAGCCGCTTCGCAGCGCCCGCGGCGCTTCGGGCGTTTCGTCACGCATCGCCGCCGTCCCTGCTGTCCGTATCGCCTTGGCTCTTGCTGTCGCGCTCTTCGCCGTTGCGCTCGTCGATGCCATGACCGGCGTCAGCTGGTGCATCGGCAAGCGGCTTCGTCACGTCGAGCAATGTGATCGGCAACGCGGAACGCCAGGTGTCGAACTCGCCAAGCGGCCTCGCCTCGCTGAGCGCAATGCGAGTGAGCGTGCCGCCATGGCGCGCGCGCCATGCCACGAGCGCAGCCTCGCCTTCAAGCGTCACAGCGTTCGCAACGAGCCGGCCGCCACGCTTCAAACTTGCCCAGCACGCCTCCAGCACGCCCGGCACTGTCACGCCGCCGCCGATGAAGACGGCGTCGGGTGCCGGCAGTCCCGTCAACGCCTGCGGCGCGCTGCCCTCTATCAGTTGCAGTGACGGCACGCCAAGTGCCTCGCAGTTGCGAACGATGAAGCGCTGTCGCTGCGGGTGGCTTTCGATCGCGATCGCGCGGCAAGACGGATGCGAGCGCATCCATTCGATGCCGATCGAGCCGCAACCGGCACCCACGTCCCACAGCAATTCGCCGCGCGCGGGTGCGAGGCGCGCGAGCGTCATGGCACGTATGTCGCGCTTGGTCAATTGCCCATCGTTGGCAAACGCCTCGTCAGGCAAACCGATCGTCAACGGCAGCGACCGTCCGTTGGGTGCTGGGCGGCATTCGAGTGCAACGAGGTTCAGCGCGGCGACCTCGCGCGGTTGCCACTCATCGGCCCGCAATTCCAAGCGTGTTTCGTGAGGGCCGCCCAAGCGCTCGAACACGATCATGCAGGTAGCGCCAAAGCCCCGCTCGGCGAGCAAAGCGGCGAGCGCCGCAGGCGATTCGCCATCCCGGCTCAATACGACGATGCGCGCGCCATCGCGAAGATGCGCATTGAGCGCCGCGAGCGGCCTGCCGACGAGCGAAACGACCTCGACCTCCTGCAACGGCCAGTTCAGCCGTGCAGCTGCGAGTGCGGGCGAAGACGGAGCCGGCAGCACGCGCCATTCGCTGCTACCGAGCAGCTTCGACAAAGTGCCGCCCACGCCGAACAGCATCGGATCGCCGCTCGCCAGCACGCATACGGCCTTCCCGCGAAACG
Source organism: Paraburkholderia sp. NMBU_R16 (assembly GCF_013282575.1). GTDB lineage: Bacteria > Pseudomonadota > Gammaproteobacteria > Burkholderiales > Burkholderiaceae > Trinickia. The sequence continues at coordinate 20,850 of NZ_JAAAYE010000067.1, read as the reverse complement.
CGAGCAACGGCGCAACGTCGAACGGCCGCGGCCACGCCTCGCGGTGCGCCGCGATCCGCCTGGGCAGCATGGCAAGGTGGCGCTCGCCACCGATCACGATGTCTGCATCGAGCAGCGCTCGCCGCGCGGCGCGGCCGAGCCCTGCCCATCCGTCTTCGCCGATGCCGACGACAGTCAGCCACGGCACCGCCTCTTCCCTTTTCATCGCTGCCCGATCGATCCTGTTCGCGCCCCCACGCTGCTGCGGCTTCGTAGTCGTCGCGAAAAGGGGCATAATACCGCTTCGCCGGCGCCCCGGTGCCGTCTGCGCGCCCTTACGACGCCCCCGATGGCCGCGCGACGCTAACGCTGCCCTGCCCTTGAGTCACGCTTCGTCCACGCCTCCAAGGCTTTCCGCCTGTCCTGCCCTGTCCCGCATCGTCGCCGCGCGCGACGGGGGGCTTTGTCGCGTCAAGCTGCCTTGCGGCGAACTGCGCGCCGATCAGGCATTTGCTCTTGCGGATGCCGCCGAAACGCACACGTCGGGCATCATCGAGCTCACGAACCGAGCGAACCTGCAACTGCGCGGCGTGCGTTCGGGCGAAGCCTCCGCGCTCATCGAGCGATTGCTGCGGGCGCGCCTCGGCCCGCAACTCGGCGAGGCGGGGAAAGACGGCGACATCGATCGCGACGTTGCACTTGGCCAGCGGCTCGCAGCCGCCGACGATGTCCGCAATCTGATGACGAATCCAGGCGCCGGCCGTGACGCGTACGCGTCGTACGATACGAGACCGCTGGCGCGTGAAATCCTTCGCATGTTGCAGCAGGAGCCGCGCTTCGCGGCGCTTTCTCCCAAGTTTGCTCTGTTGCTCGACGGCGGCGAACGGCTGGCCGTGCTCGATCACTCGCACGATATCTGGCTCTGTGCGATGCCCGCTGAAGACGCCCAACCCTGGTTCGCCTTCGGCCTTGCAGGCCGCCCCTCGACCGAACAGCGCTGCGCCGCAGGCGCCGTAAGAGATGTCGATGTCCCGGCGCTCGTACGCGGACTGATCGACACATTCCTCGACTTGGCCGAGCCGAACGAGACGCGTCTGCGTGAGACGCTGGCACGCTGCGGCATCGACGCCTTTTTGAACCGCTTACCCGCCAGCATCAGAGACCCACTCCGCGGCGACAGCCACGCGGCAGTGAGCGCATGGCGGCGGACGCCGGCCGATCCGAGCTTGCGATTCGGAGCACGTGAGCAACGCACGCGCGGGTTCTGGCATGTCGGCGCGCAACCCGCGCTCGGACGCATCGATCCGGCGACGCTGCGCGCACTCGCGCGGCTCGCGCAAGACTGCGGCGACGGCACGTTGCGCATGACGCCATGGCAAAGCGTGCTGCTGCCCGACATCGCCTCGGCAGCCGTAAGCACGGTCGAAGCCGGCCTCGATGCCCTCGGTTTGCTGCGCGACGCCGCACATCCGCTCGCACGCACAATCGCTTGTGCCGGATCGGCCGGTTGTTCCAAGAGCCACGCCGATACGAAAGCCGATGCCCTCGCGCTGGCCGCGCTGCTGCCGGACGACGTCGAAGTGCATTTGAGCGGCTGCGTCCGGTCGTGCGCCGCGGCCCATTGCGCGCCCTATACGCTGCTAGCGGTCGAACCGGGCCGCTACGATCTGTACCGGCGTTCGGTGCCTCTCGATTTCGACGGCGAGAACGAACCAGCACGCAGCGCACCCATCGCCTCATCGAGCGACGACGCGCTTGCCGCGCGGCGATTCGGACGCCGCATCGCCACCCATCTCACCATCGCAGAAGCTGCCGTTGCGCTTGGCACGGCAGCACGGAGATCCGATCCCCATGCTTGACTACCTTCGCGACGGCCAAGCCATTTACCGCGAATCGTTCGCGACGATACGGGCGGAAGCCGATCTTTCGCGCATCCCGGCCGACCTCGAAAAACTCGCTGTGCGCGTGATCCACGCATGCGGGATGGTCGATATCGTCGACGACTTGCGGTTTTCCGCGGGCGCAGGCGCCGCAGGACGGGCGGCACTCGCGCACGGCGCGCCGATTCTCTGCGACGCGCGCATGGTCGCCAACGGCATCACGCTCGCGCGGCTACCGGCAGCGAACGCCGTCATCTGCACACTCGACGACCCGGCCGTGCCGGCGCTGGCGAGGGAAACCGGCAATACGCGTTCCGCAGCAGCGCTCGACTTGTGGCGCCCGCATCTCGCCGGCAGCATCGTCGCGATCGGCAATGCGCCGACGGCCCTCTTTCGTCTGCTCGAAATGCTCGATGCAGGCGCACCCCGGCCGGCGCTCATTCTCGGCTTTCCCGTGGGCTTCGTCGGCGCGGCGGAATCGAAGGCAATGCTCGCGGCCGACAGCCGCGGCGTGCCGTTTGTCGCTGTCGCCGGCCGGCGCGGCGGCAGCGCGATGGTAGCGGCAGCGGTCAACGCACTGGCTTCGGAGATCGAGTAATGGCCCAGCGAGGACGGCTTTACGGGATTGGGGTAGGCCCCGGCGACCCCGAGCTTCTGACGCTCAAAGCGCTGCGCCTCATCGAAGCGGTGCCGGTCGTCGCGTACTTCGTCGCGAAAGGGAAAAAGGGCAATGCGTTCGGGATCGTAGAAGGGTATCTGCGGGATTCGCAGCGGCGCGAGCCGCTCGTCTATCCCGTCACGACCGAAACGCTCCCGCCGCCGCTTTCATACGAAGCGATCATCGCCGATTTCTACGACACGGCCGCCGCCATCGTCGCAAGCCATCTCGATGCGGGCCGCGACGTGGCCGTCATTTGCGAGGGCGATCCGTTCTTTTACGGCTCGTATATGTATCTGCACGATCGCCTCGCGCCGCGTTTCGACGTCGAAGTCGTGCCCGGTGTCTGCTCGATGCTGGGCGGCGCGGCAGTGCTCGGCGCGCCGCTCGTCTATCGCAATCAAAGTCTTTCCGTGCTGTCCGGCGTGCTATCCGAGGAGGAACTGCGGCGCCGCTTGGCCGATGCCGATGCGGCCGTGATCATGAAGCTGGGTCGCAACTTCGACAAAGTGCGGCGCGTGCTCGAAGAACTCGGGCTCGCCGCGCGCGCCCTGTATGTCGAACGCGCAACGATGGTCAATCAGCGCATCGTGCCGCTAGCGGAAGTCGATCCGATGGCGTCGCCTTATTTTTCGCTGCTCGTCGTACCGGGGGAAAAATGGCAGGGTTGACTTCGACGCCGCCCGCAATCGTCGTGCTCGGACCCAGTGCATTGCCGACGGCACGCCGTCTGCAAGCCGCGTTGCCAAGCGCAACGATTCACGCTCTGCAAGGTCGTGCCACGGGCGACGTGGCCTATAGCGAACTCGCGTCGCACCTGCGCGAACTCTATTCGACCGGTAAACCAATCGTCGCGCTGTGCGCCGCGGGTATCGTCATTCGCTGCATCGCGCCGATGCTCGCCAACAAGGGCGTAGAGCCGCCGGTATTGGCCGTCGCGGAGGACGGCAGCGCCGTCGTGCCGCTGCTTGGCGGCCTGGCAGGCGTCAACGTACTGGCGCGCGAAATCGCTCGGGCGCTCGATGTGGCACCGGCCATCACCACGAGCGGCGAACTGCGTTTCGGCACGTGTTTGCTGAACCCGCCGAGCGGCTACACACTGGCCAGCCTCGACGAAGGCAAGCGCTTCGTGTCGGATCTGCTCGCTGGCGCAAGCGTGCGTATCGACGGCGACGCGCCATGGCTCGATGCTGCCCATCTGCCCAAGGACGAGTCGGCACGGCATGCCGTTCGCGTCACGCCGCGCATCGTCGAATCGGGCGGAAGCGATCTCGTCATTCATCCGCATGCCGTCGTCGCAGCCATCGACGGCCCGGCTGAAACAGCCGCCGAGCGCGTTCGCGAAGCAATGGGGGCAAACGGGCTCGCTCCCGTGTCGTTGGCGGCGTTGCTCGCACCTATCGCTAGAATCGGCGAAACGGCGCTCGAGCAAGCGGCTAGTGAACTGGGTGCCCCGTTGCGTTTCATCGATACCGGCCTCGGGCGCACCGGCATGGCAGAGGATCGTTGCGCGAACAACGATCCCGCCGGCACCGAAATGGCTTCGACTGAACGCGCATTACAACTGCTGCACAACGCTCTGCAGAGTCGACACGAGCAGCTGACGCATACGAACGGTATCGCGCTCGCCGTCGGCGCTGAGCCGATCGACGTCGGGTCGCTCGGTCAGGCGCGCGGCAGACTCGACGTGATCGGGCTCGGCCCCGGCTGCGCGGAGCTGATGGCACCCGCGGCCCGCGCGGCGCTTGCCGAAGCCACCGACGTTCTGGGCTACGAGACCTATCTCCGGATGGCGGCTCCCTTCGGCGCTCACCAACGCATACATGGCAGCGATAACCGCGAGGAACTGCAACGCGCGCGCCATGCGTTCGAACTCGCGAGCGCAGGGCGACGGGTCGCGATCGTCTCGTCCGGCGACCCTGGCGTCTTTGCGATGGCGGCAGCCGTCATGGAGGCGCTGGACGGTGCCGGCGATCCGCGCTGGACCACCGTCGAGATTCGCGTCGTGCCGGGCATCTCGGCCGCGATGGCCACTGCAGCGCAAGCGGGGGCACCGCTCGGTCACGACTTCTGCGTCCTCTCGCTGTCCGACAACCTCAAACCGTGGCGAGTCATCGAAAACCGCCTGCGCCACGCGGTCGAAGCCGATCTCGTCATCGCAATGTACAACCCGATCTCTCGGGCTCGTCCATGGCAATTCGACAAAGCCCTGGAGATCGTGCGCAACTGTCGCCGCCCCGATACGCGCGTCGTGCTGGGACGCGACGTGGGCCGCCCCGGCGCAGCACTCGTCACGACGACGCTCGGCGAATTACGCAGTGAGCAAGTCGATATGCGCACGACCGTCATCGTCGGATCGACGATGACGCGTGCCGTGGCTCGGGGCGATGGAGGCGAATGGATCTATACGCCTCGCTGGTACGAAGACTGACGCGCGCTCGCACGCGCGCTCAGGTTCGCATGATCAGATCTTCGGGCCGCGTGTAAGCCGCGTTCCATTCGCGCGCCAACTCGACACAGCGTCCGAGCGCCGGTACCGCGCGTTCGCAGTCGACTAGCACGAGGTCGTCCGCTGCCGGCGGTCTCGCGGCGCGCTCCTCGGTCCGACCATCGGTGATCAGCCAGAGCACGCGCTGCTGCCCCGGTTTGCGCCGGCGTCGATTGTCGAGCAACCGCGCCGCCGTCGCCATGCCGTGGGCGAGCGGCGTTGCACCGCCGCCGGCCACCGGCGCCAGCCATCGCTCGTTCCACCAGCGCGGCACGGCGGGCCCGAAGCGCAGATCGGCACGCGTACCGCCGAAGCAGATCAGCGCCACTTCGGCCCCTGCAGCCGCTGCGCGGTCGAAGCAGGCCACGAGCATTCCTTTGGCCAGCGCGAGTTGTTCGTTGCGCAGCATCGACGCGGAGCAATCGAGCACGAAACAATGCAGCACGCCACCCGTCGATTCGTTCCTTGCGAAGCGAAGGTGCGCCGCCCGCAAAGGCATCTGGCGCTTGCGCGCGAGCGTCTGTGGCCACGCTACGCGCGTGCCGCCTTGCGGCATCGTCGCGCGACCCGACGCAAAACCGGCGCCTTCTAGCCATCGAAAACCGTTGCGCAGATGCGCGGTGGCGCCTTTTCGATGGCTCAGCGTTTTTTTGCGGCGAACGGCACTACGCCCTTGACGCCGATCATCCCGGGCGTCTCCGGCGGAAGATAGCCGAAATCGTCCGAATCGCCGGTGGCATCTTGAGGGTGATCCTTATCCTGTCGATCGGCCCCATTCGATCGGTCCGGACCTTGCGCCGCACCGTGTCCACGCGGCATATCGTTCGGCGCCGCCTCCTCAGGCGCCGGACGTTCCCGCTGCCTATGCCTCAGCACTGAACCGGCCACACGCGCAACGTGTTGCACCGTCACCTCGGCCGCTTGTTCGAGTGCCGCAAGCGCACGCGCCGCGCGCAGCATGACGAGGTCGGCGCGCATACCGTCGACGGCCGCCCCCACGCAACGTTCGCTGACGGCCGCATGAATGGCATCGTCGAACTCGAAGCGCGCGAGCGCGGCCCGCGCTTCGCTGACACGGCGCGCGAGTGCCGCCTGCTCGCCGCGATAGCGCTCGCGAAATGCGTCCGGGTCCGCATCGAATGCAAGCCTCGCCTTGACGATTCGCTGCCGCACATCGGAATCGAAGCAGTTATCGAGCGCCACCATGAGGCCGAAACGATCGAGCAATTGCGGCCGCAGTTCGCCTTCTTCGGGATTCATCGTGCCGACAAGGACGAAGCGCGCCTCGTGGCAGTGCGACACGCCATCCCGCTCAACGACGTTCATGCCGCTTGCGGCCGCATCGAGCAGCGCATCCGCGAGCGCATCGGCCAGCAAGTTGACTTCATCGACATACAGCACGCCTTCGTGCGCCTGCGCGAGCAGCCCGGGCGAAAACCGGACCGAACCGCCGCGCAATACTTCGTCGAGATCGAGCGTGCCGATGAGCCGCTCCTCGCTGGCACCGAGCGGCAAGGTTACGAATCGGCCCGTCGGCAGCAGTTCGGCCAGCGCGCGGGCGGCCGTCGATTTCGCCGTGCCGCGCGGCCCGCTCACGAGCACGCCGCCAATGCCGGGATCGACCGCGGCAAGCAACAGCGCTTCCTGCAACGGCTGCTGTCCGATCAGCGCGGCAAAAGGGTAAGGGTTCGGCATCGGAGAACGGAGGGATGCATTCATTGGGACAATCCTTCGATGTGCTGCTCGCTCGCGAGTAGATGGGCCTCGATCCTTGCTCGATGGGCGCCCGGTTCTTGCCACAAGCCGCGCCCGATCGCCTCGAGCAGGCGCTCGCAGATGGCGTGAAGCGCGTGCGGATTGTGTTGCTGCAAGAACGCACGCGTACCGGCATCGTTCAGGTACGCATCGGAAACGAGCGCGTATTGGTGATCCGCGACGGCGCGGGCCGTCGCATCGTAGCCGAACAGGTAATCCACGGTCGCTGCCATTTCGGCCGCGCCCTTGTAGCCGTGGCGCTTGATACCTTCGACCCATTTCGGATTGACGACGCGCGAACGGATGACGCGCGCGATCTCTTCGCTGAGCGGCCGCACGCGCGGCATCGATGGATTGCTGTGGTCGGCGTGATACAGGCTCGGCTGCGCGCCGGCGAAATGGCGCACGGCCACCGCCATGCCCCCTTGGAACTGATAGTAGTCGTTCGAATCGAGCAGGTCGTGCTCGCGGTTGTCCTGATTGTGGAGCACGACATCGATCGCAGCGAGCCGTGTCGCGAACGCACCGCGCGCCGCGTCGCCCGAACGCTTTTGCGTATAAACGTACCCGCCCCATTCGCGATAGGCATCGGCCAGATCGGCATCGCTTTGCCATTGCGCCGTATCGATCATGCTTTGCAGGCCCGTTCCGTAAGCACCCGGTTTTGCACCGAACACGCGCCAGCCCGCGCGCTCGCGGGCCTCGGCCGCATCGACGCCGCGTGCGATCCATGCGTCGCGCTCGCGCAGCACGCGTGCGCGTATCGGATTGACGTCCTCGGGTTCGTCATCGAGTTCGGCCACGGCTTGCACGGCCGCATCGAACAGATGCATGACGTTCGGAAACGCATCGCGAAAAAAGCCCGACACGCGCAGCGTGACGTCGATGCGCGGACGCTCGAGTACGCCCGCCGGCAAAATCTCGAAGTCGGTTACACGGTGGCTCCCCGGCGCCCATTTCGGACGCACGCCGATGAGCGCGAAGGCTTGAGCGATGTCGTCGCCACCCGTACGCATCGTCGCCGTGCCCCATACGGAAAGACCGATCGCACGCGGGTAATCGCCATGGTCCTGCAAATGACGCTCGATCATTTGCCGCGCCGATTTCAGCCCGAGCGCCCACGCCGACTGCGTGGGAATCGCCCGCGTATCGACCGAATAGAAGTTGCGGCCTGTCGGCAGCACATCGGGCCGCCCTCGAGAGGGTGAACCGCTCGGCCCGGGCGGCACGAACCGGCCTTCGAGCCCGCGCTTGAGGTTCTCGAGTTCCGATGGGCCGCATGCATCGAGACGCGGAAGCACGTCGTCGCGAAGACGCTCGAGCACGCGCGCACTAAGCGGAAGTTCGCCCGAAGAGACTGCCCGCACCGCGAGCGATGTGAACTGCACGAGCAATTCCGGCGCCGCAGGGCTGCCATCCGGCTCGATCGTCCCGTTCAACAACGCGGCGGCCAGCAGTTCGAGCCGCTCTCGCGTATCGCCATTGTGTCGCCATGGCGCATCGCTCGCCCGACCGAGCAGCGTCGGCCGCGGCCCGGTCCAGGGCGTGGACCATTCCGCGCTCAACGGATCGAACGACCCTGCGACGCCAAGATCCTGCGCAAGCGCATCGATCAAACCGGCATTGGCCCCACGGCCATCGGCCACGGGAAAGCGTCCGAGTGCCAACAGCGTATCGCGTCGTTGCTGCCCTCGCGGTGAATATCCGAACGTATGCAGACCGTCGCGAATCTGCGCCTCTTTGAGTTCACAGAGCCATGCGTCGACGCGCGTGAGCAGCGCGTCTTCGTCGTCCTGGCCGCGCGGCTCGGCCATACTGAGTTCCTCGTGCAACCGGTGTTCGACGATGGTCGCGAGAATCGTCCGACGCAGCAGCTTTGCGCGCCGCGCATCGACCATCAACGCGTCGTAGTACTCGTCGACTTGCCGCTCGAGGTCCTGCAGCGGCCCGTAGCTTTCGGCGCGCGTCAGCGGCGGCATCAGGTGATCGACGATCACGGCCTGTGCACGCCGTTTCGCCTGCGCGCCCTCGCCCGGATCGTTGACGATGAACGGATAAAGATGCGGCATCGGCCCGAGCACGAGATCGGGCCAGCATGTATCGCTCAACGCCACGCTCTTGCCCGGCAGCCATTCGAGATTGCCATGCTTGCCGACATGGACGATGGCGTCGATGCCGAAACGCTCGCGCAGCCAGAAATAGAACGCCAGATACGCATGCGGCGGAACGAGTTCCGCATCGTGGTAGCTCGCATAATCGCCGGCGTCGCGCGTTCTCGCGGGCTGAATGCCCACGAAGACATTCCCGCACCGCCATCCCGCGATCATGAAGCGCCCTCGCCGGATCGTCGGGTCGTGCTCGGGCGGCCCCCACCGCGTATTCAACGCCTCGCGCACCTCGGCGGGCAACGCCGCCAGGCACGCCAGGTAGTCCTCGAGCGCAAAGCTCTGCAGCGCAGGGCGCAAGCTCCGGACAGCAGGCTCGTTCGTCACCCCCTGCATGAGCGTGCGCATGAGCGCATCGCCGTCTTCGGGCAACGCGGCCAGACCGTAACCCTCGTCGCGCAGCATCGACAAGATCGAGACCACCGAAGCCGGCGTATCGAGCCCCACGCCGTTGCCGATACGGCCTTCGCTCGTCGGATAGTTGGCCATCACGAGCGCAAGCTTCTTCTCGGCATTGTCGATACCGCGCAACCGGCACCAACGGCGGCTCAGCTCGGCGACGAACGCGATGCGTCCGGCGTCGGGCTGGTAGCGCACGACATCCACTTCGGTATGCGGACAGCGATACGCGAGCCCCTTGAAGCTGACCGCGCGCGTGATGATCCGACCGTCCACCTCGGGCAGTGCGACATGCATCGCGATATCGCGCGCATGCAAGCCTTGATTGTCCTTGAGCCAATCGTCGCGATTGCTGCCGCTGAGGATGACCTGCATGACGGGCGCATCGCCGGCGAGCGCCATCGGTTCGGGATCGTCGATGGCGGAGGCTGCAAACGCCGTCGTATTCAACACGAGCGCGGCATCGTGTTGCGCGCAAAGCCGCCCGACCACATCGCGGCTCACCTCGTCCTTCAAGGAGGTCACCGCAATCGGTAAGGGGTTCAATTGCCGGGCCTCGAGCGCCTCGATCAAAGCATCGAAAACCGCCGTGTTCGCCGCCTGCAAATGCGCCCGATAAAAGAGGACTGCGACGACGGGCGCCCCGGCCCGCCAACGCGTCTGCCATTCGGCAACGCTCGGCGTGTCGTGCGAAGGGTGATAGAGCGACGCAGCCGGCAATGCGGCGGGCGGCGGCGGTTCGTCTCCCCACCCGAACGCATGCCAGCCGATCGCGCGCAGGAACGCCTGCGCGTTACCCGGGCCGCCTTCGCGCAGGTAACGCCAGAGCAGCCGCGTGAACGCGGCATCGGCCGTACTTTTTGCAACGAGGTTCTCGTCCTCCTGCAAATCGCCCGAGAACATGACGAGCACTTGCTTGCGGCGCCGGGCCAGTTCGACGAGCCGCTCGATGCCGTACGGCCAATACGCTTCGCCACCGAGGTGATCGACGACGATCACGCGCGCATGCTGCAGCACATCGTCGATATAGAAATCGATCGACGCCGGCTGGCGCAGATACGCCATATTGGCGAGCCGCAGGCTCGGAAAGCCGGCGCCGATCCGCTCGACCACGCTTGCCAGCAAGGATAGCGTCGTATCGGCAGAACTCATGACGACGATATCGGCCGGACGCTGGTCGATTCGCACCACACCGGCTGTATCGTCGACGAAGCCCCCAGGGACGGTTCGCAGCAAATGCATGAGGCTTCAGGCCGGTTGCAACGGCGCGGCAAGCGCGGCGTCGAATGCGCGTTGCAGCGCGGTTGCATCGAGGTCCGCGCCGATCAGCACGAAACGGCTCGCGGCAGCCTCGCCGGTTTGCCAGCGCCGGTCGAAATAACTGTCGAAGCGGCGCCCGACACCCTGGATCACGAGCCGCATCGGTGCGCCCGGCAACGCCGCGAACCCTTTGACGCGATAGATCGTATGCGTCTCGACGAGCCGCGCCAGCGCGGCCATCGCATGCTCGCGCGAGTTCACGCTGCCCTCGACCACGACCGAGTCGAACTCGTCGTGATGGTGATCGGCATCGTCGACGGAACCGTGGTGGTCCACGCGTAGATGAATGGTCTCCTCGGACGCGGCCTGAAGGCCGAGCAGCACCTGCAAATCGAGCTCGCCCCGCTGTGCACGCACGACCTTGACATGCGACGGAATCTCTTCGCGCACCAGCGCCTCGACGGCAACCATCCCCACATCGTCGAGCAGATCCGTCTTGTTGAGGACCACGAGATCGGCCGCGCACAGTTGGTCCTCGAACAGCTCGTGCAACGGCGATTCGTGGTCGAGATTGGGATCGGCCCGACGCTCGCGCTCGATAGCCGATGGGTCCGCCGCGAATTGACCGCTCGCAACGGCCGGCCCATCGACGACGGTCACGACCGCATCGACCGTGAAAGCGTTCTTGATGGCGGGCCAGTTGAAGGCTTGAACGAGCGGCTTCGGCAAAGCCAGGCCCGACGTCTCGATGAGCACGTGATCGATGCTGTCGCGGCGCTCGACGAGCGCTTCCATGACGGGGAAGAACTCCTCCTGCACGGTGCAGCAAAGACAACCATTGGCCAACTCATAGAGCGCGCCAGCGGCGCCCTCCTCCTCGCAGCCGATGCCGCAGCCTTTGAGGATTTCGCCATCGATGCCGAGTTCGCCGAACTCGTTGACGATGACCGCGATGCGCGCACCACGCGCGTTTTGCAGAATATGGCGCAGCAGCGTGGTCTTGCCGCTGCCGAGAAAGCCCGTCACGACGGTGACCGGGATCTTGCGCATGGGAGTGTGCATGAGTACCTCGATATCGTTCGAAAATGCCTCGCGAGCCGAAGCTCAGGCCGACAGCGTCACGTCGATTTCGTCATAGCGCTTGAAGCGGTAGATCAACGCCGACACGGCCCAACTGAACAGAAAAATGCCGATGACGAAATAGCCGAGCAAACCGAAACGGTCGGCGGCGCTGCCGATGAAATCCCAGAAGGCGCCTTTGAGCTGGAGCTTGTTCGCCGCCAGGGCCAGTGCTTCAACACTGCCGATCACGAGCGCGACCGCCACCGAGACGAATGTGATCGTCATGTTGTAGTAGATCTTGCGAATCGGCCGCACAAATGCCCACCGGTACGCGCCCGTCATCAGAATGCCGTCGGTGGTATCGACGAGCGACATGCCGGCCGTGAAAAGCAACGGCAATGCAAGGACGGACCAGACCGACATGCCGCCGGACGCCTGCGTGGCCGAAATACCGAAGAGCGCGACTTCGGTGGCCGTGTCGAAACTCAGGCCAAACAGGAGACCGATCGGATAGAGGTGCCAACTGCGCGATGCGAGCTTGAAAAGCGGTCGGAACAGGCGCGCAAGCAGGCCTCGCCCGCCGAGCAGCAGGTCCAGGTCTTCTTCGACGATGGGCTCGCCGCGACGCGCCGCGCGAAACGTGCGCCACATCGAAAGCAGGATCGCCATATTGGCCGCAGCCAGTATCAGCAGAAAGAACGCCGACACACAGGTGCTGATGACAGCGCCGATGGACCTCAGTTGCGAGAAATGCGTAGTCAACGTCGACGCGGTCAGCGCAACGGCAATCGACATGAGCACGACCACCGTCGAATGCCCGAGCGAAAAGAAAAAGCCCGCACCGAGCGAGTTTCGCCGTTCCTGCAACAGCTTACGCGTGACATTGTCGATCGCGGCAATATGATCCGCGTCCACGGCATGACGAAGGCCGAACGTATAGGCAAGCAATGCGGTGCCGAGCAAAACCGGCTGACCGCGAAAAGCGACGAAGGCCCAGACCCAGGCCCCTAAATTGAAGACGAGCAGCACGGCATAGATGCCTGCCACCTTGTTGCGCAACGCAGTGGAACTATCGTTGAAAAGCCCCGCGATGGACTCGAGCACGGCGGTCCCCTTATGGAGATCGAGACGGATTGACATGGACGTGCCCCGCCCTCGCCCTACGCCGCGAGATATCGCACCGCTCATCCCGATGCCCGGTGTCGGCCAACGGCGAAGCCGAACCTTATCGAAGCAGGAAAACGAGGTGCGATGACGCAATGACAGCGCGAAGCGAAGCAGTCCCGGCTGGCATGCCGCCCACCGCGGCATCCGCCTTCCCTCTGGCCGGTATCCGGGCTGACGAAAGCGCCGCTTCACCTTCCCGCGCGAGTGGTGTTGTTTCTTGCGCAGTGGTTGCCTGCATACACGGCCTTGCGTGCATGCATCGAAGCCGGCTCTGCATCGCATTCGCGATGCGTTCGCTCACCGTTGCGGGGGCAGCACAGGTCGATCGGCCGGCATCGTTCGCCCGGACGCGCTCCTGTTTCCCGTTTAACTGCGCACGCAGGAATGCGCGCGCGAGCACCAGATTGGCTGCGAGTGTAAGGGCGCGCTCAGCGAGCGTCAAGGACGCACGCGGGACTTTGCACCGCCGCTTGCCGGGCTGCCTGTTCGAGATCGGCCCGCAGTGCGGCCAGCGGTGCCGTCCAATCCCGATAGTTGCGCTGACGATAGAGCCTGACGCTCGGATACCAGGGGCTGTCTCGACGCTCCGTCATCCATACCCAATGCGGGTTGACGTCGAGCAGCAACCACGTGGGCCGGCCCAATGCAGCGGCCAGATGCGCGATGGACGTGCAGACGGTCACGACGACATCGAGGTTGGCAACGAGCGCGGCGGTATCGTCGAAGCTCGCGAATTCGCTCGTTCGATCGACGACGTGCAGTCCCGCACGTTCCATGCGCTCGACGTCCTCCGCTGCGCCGGGTTGCAAGCTATACCAATCGATACCGTCGATGCTGGAGAAGGCTTCGGCATAGCGCCCGGGGCATACCGCGCGCACCGGATTGCGCTGATGATTGCGGCTGCCCGTCCACACGAGGCCGGCTTTCAGGCGAGTGCTCCCGCCGATTTCGCCACGCCAACGTTCGACACGGGCCGCATCCGGTACCAGGTACGACGCAGGCGCGGGGAGCATTTCGAGCGTGACGCCGAGCGCGAGGGGCAAGCTCGCGAGCGGAAGTTGATAGTCGAAGTGGGGCAACCGCTCCAGATCGCTCGGCAAGACCTCGACATCGCAGCCTGCCAGGCTCCGCTTGAAAAGCTCGTACAGCGGACGAAAACAGCAGCAGATGACCTTGCCGCCCGCATCGCGCGCGTGTTTGACGATAGACGGCAAGAAGCGAATGAACTGGATTGCATCGCCATGTCCCTGCTCGCCCCAGACGAGCAGCGTCTTGCCCTCGAGTGCCTCGCCCCGCCAGCGTTGGCCCGGGCAAAACGCCTCATGCTCCGCAAGCTCGGGCGATCCGCTCCAGCGCGCCTCGAAATTGATCCAGCCGTTTGCGAAGTCGCCATGCATCAACTGCAGCATCGCGACGGAGAACTGGATCTTCGGCTCCGCGCCCGATGTTTTCGCCGCGTGCACGATCGCATCGAACGCCTCGGCCCATGACTGCGACTCGCGGGCCGCATTGCTCAAGGCAAGCTGCGCCAGCGCGAAATCGGGCGCCAGCGTTGCGGCGCGCCGTGCGGCGATCAACGCCTTGTCCGGCTCGCGCAACCTCAGCCAGACATTGGCGAGGTTCGTCCATGCGAGATGATGATTGGGCTCGGCGCGAAGCGCCTGCCTCCCGACTTTCAACGCCGCATCGTATTCGCCTCGCGTGTAATGCAGCGCCGAGAGGTTATTGCGCAGCATTGGAACGTCGGGATCGAGCGAGACGGCATGCTCGTACGCCGCAAGCGCTGCATCGAGCGCCCCGGCCTCGTGATGCGCGAGGCCGAGCGAGAACCACGCGTGCGCGGATTCGGGGGCGAGCTCGCACCATCGAGCAGCGACGGTTGCAGCGATATCCTTTCGCCGTACCGCATGGGCAAGCGCAGTCCACTCGGCGAAACAATCCGTTGCATCGGGCATCGCGCGGTGCGCCTGTTCGAAGCAGTCGAACGCACGATCCGTTGCGCCGGTGAGCACCGCCAAACGTGCCGCTTCGACATAAGCCCCGCTGTGGGCGGGCACTGCCGCTAGCGCGCGATCGACCCACTCGCCCGCCTCCTGGTAGCGCCCGCACAGCCGCAGCAGCTGCGCTTGCAACGTGGCAACGTCGGCATCCTCGGGAGCGAGCTTCAACCAATCGGAAAGCATCTCCGATGCCTCGATCAGTTCGCCCGCCTCGAGATGCTGACGAATCTTCGGCGCCCGCGGACCTGCATCGACCGCCTCGGGCATCGTGCTGCTTGCCCTCGATGGCGTCGCGTCGCGTCCTTCAGCGGCGCTGGAGCCGAATTGCCAATCGCTCATTTCTGGCCGACTTGCGCCTGCGCTGCAACGTCCTGACTCTGCCGCGGCTCGTAACCGGTGAAATACCATCGGCCGTCGCTGCCGAGCTGGAAGCTGACCTTTTCATAGACGACACGACCATTCGCCAGCCATGTCGCATAGTCGACGTTCGCGTAGAGGCCGTCCGGCACGACCTGATTATGCGAATAAGTCAGGCGGGTCACCGATGCCCATCCGCGGTGATCGACCGTGCCCAGCGCGTTGCGCGATTGCGAGAGGCCGCGCTCGAATGCATCGGCGGCGTACTTCGCGCGAACGAAAGGCGCGGTCTGCTGCCAGACCGTCGCATACTGGCCCGCATCGATTTGCTGAAGCACGCGCTGCGCGTCGCCGAGCAGTTCGTCCGCGGACGTGCCTGCATGCGCACCGTGCGCCAGCATCGACACCCCCGCGAGCACGCATGCCGCGGCCAGCCTGTATCCCCCTGCGACACCCTTCATTGAACCTTCCCTGATGTGTCCGATCGATCGGCACCGTCCGCGATCTTAGCAGGTGCGAATCGTTCGCACTGCTGATCGTTCCACCGCGTCTGATTCACTCGCCCCTGATCGTCGAAGGCGATCTGATATTCGCATGTAAGCGTCTTGTCTTCAGTGCGGAAATGGAACAGGTAGTTCCAGACGCGCACATGGAAGACGCTTTCATGAAAATGCGGCGGACCGATCAACGGATAGACCTGCCCCTTCGTCATGCCGGGCTCGACCATGCGCAGGTTGTCGACGTTGGGAAACGTGCCGTCGGGCCACGTGGCCGCACTGTGCTCCGGAAACGAGGCGTCGGTCGACGGGCCCACGCATGCGGCGAGACCGATCAGGCACGAAAGCGCGCCGACTGTTGCCGTAACGGATCGAATATTCATTTCTTGGCGTCCCTATGAATTCATGTTGCGGCGAACGGGGGACGGGCCAGGACGCGGGCAACGCCGCACCCATCCCCTCGCCCCCCATCGAGCCAGACTCATCACCATTGATATCCGGCGCCGACCACGGCGCCATAGCTGCCACGCGTATTCGTCGACACGGCCGCCTTGTAAACCCAATGGTCGTTCTCGGAAATCGTCGAAATGCCCAGCGCCTGACCCGACTGCCCGCGATAGACGCTGCCCGCGATTGCGACCATGCTCCGGCCCGGACCCGTCGGTTGCGGCAGACCCGCGACCGCCATCGCCGTGGCCGTCCCACCGTCGGCATCGCGCCGATAGGAGTCGAGATTGTTGCGAATCCCGGCGATCTGATTGTCGGTGTAGGCGTTGGCCTGCGACATCGCATTGTTCAACTGCTGCACGTTGACCGCGTCGGTGGCCGCTGTGCCGGCCGCTACGTTGATGATCTGTCGCGACGACGTGCTCGACCCCACGGCCACCACGTTCGTACGCCCGCCATCGTTACTGCCCGAACCGATCGCGGTCGATCCGTTGCCCGTCGCGCTGGCACCGACGCCGACCGCCGTGGTGCCGTTACCGGTCGCCGAGGAGTTATTGCCCACGGCCGTGCTGTTCGATCCCGAGGCTACCGAGCCCGATCCTCCCGCCGAAGAATTCGACCCGGTCGACGCCGGCGGCGTCGTGCTGCCGCCGGAACCGCCCGGCGTCGACGAGAAGTTGCCGCTGTTGGTGATCAGCGTGGTCAACTGCTGCTGAACCGCCTCCAACTGCGAGACATTGACCGCATCGGTGCCGAGACGGCCCGCGGCGAGGCCAGTGATCTGGCGGCCGCCGACGTTCACCTCGCCCACCGAGGATTGCGGCGTGCTCAACCCGTAGGCGATGTAATTGCTCAACGCGCCGACCGTCGTCACGGAACCGGCACCCAATGCCACGCTATTGGCGAACGATGCGCTCGAGCCGGAGCCCAACGCGAGGGCATCGACGGCGCTGCTCGTCGCACCCGAGCCGATGGCCACGCCGCCCGCGAAGCCGGCATTCGAGTGCGCGCCTTGTGCGATGGATTGAGCGCCGTTCGCCGTCGAACCGCTGCCGAGGGCAATGGCATCGGCCTGTCCCGAGGTCGAGGCTTCGCCAATCGCCACGCCGCCAGGCGCGTTCTGACCGACGATCGCCCCGTTGCCCATGCCGACGCCGTTATCGCCATTGACGACGGTCGTCGGCCCGACGGCGACCGAGTCAGCTCCGATCGCGAGCGAGTCGGTCGCCGACGAGTTCGCGTGGAAATATTTCGTCGCCGAGACCGAGAACGCCTGCAGCGCGCCGGAGAGCTGTCGGACCGTCACGGCATCGTTCTGTCCCGTGCCGTCCGCCACATTCGTCAACTGCCGGTAAGTCTGGCTGCCGGCCGCCGCATTACCGAATGAGACCGCCCCGAGCAGCACTGCGTCTTGCGTGTTGAAGGGGATGGCATGACTACCGGCCGCGATCGATCCTTGTGACGAGCTCACCGGCCGATCGGACACCGAGCCCGAGCCGATCGCGACACCGCCCGCCACCGAAACGGTCGACTGTGCGCCGAGCGCCATTGCGTTGGCGGCCTGCGCCTGCGCGCCGTTCGCCGCCGCGAGACTGTCCGAGCCGCTGGCCACTGCAAGCGGTCCGATCGCGACGCTGTCCGTGCCCACGGCCTGGCTGTCGGCCGCGGTCGAATTGGCGTGGAAGTACTTGATGCCCGCGCCATTCTGAATGTTGTTGACCGTCGTCGCGAGCGTGGTGACGTTCTGATTCGTCGTAAAGAGTTGCGAACCGTTGACCGCGTCGGTGCTCGTCGGGCTCAGCGTGCCGGGCGCAACGTTCGTGATCACGTTGGGACCGTTTCCACCGTGATCCGCACTATAGGCACCGGTTCCGCCATTGGCCGTCGGGTCCCACTGCAGCGAATTGCTTTGCGCTTGAGCGACTTGCGATTCGACCGATTGCAACTGGCTGACGTTGACGGCGTCGGTCGAGGCCGAGCCTGCTGCGACGTTCGTGATGCGCCGCTCATTGCCTGCGGAGCCAACGGAAACTTCGCCGACCGGCGCGGTGCCCGCCAATACGCCCGTACCCGGGTTGTATGCCGCAAGGCCGAGATTCGCCGTCGTCGTCGAGTTGGCACCGAGCGCCACGGAATTCGCGGCCGTCGCTTGCGCATTGCTGCCCAGCGCAACCGCACCCGTATTGCTCGCGCTCGCCCCCGAACCGAGCGCGACACCGCTTGCGCCCGATGCCGTTGCGTTGGGGCCGGCCGCTATCGCATCGGTTCCCGTCGCACCGTTGTTCGTGAAATTGCCTTGCTGCGTGCCGCCATCGTTGACGCTGTAGTAATGCGTCGCGCTCGCGGCCACGACCGAGTTCAATTGAGAGACGTTGACCGCGTCCGTCGCGGCAGTGCCTGCTGCAACGTTATGTATCTGCGTGGCCGCGCCGCCCGGGTCCAGCGTCAAACTCGTGTAGTTGACCGTGCCGCCGCTCACATCGTATTTGACGGCTTCGTTATTGAGCGTGGTGAACGAGGACGACAACCCGGTTAGCGTCGTCGATAGGTTGCCGATCGCCTGGTTCGTCGCAAACAGTTGCGACCCGTTGATTGCATCCAGGCTGGAACTGGTGATTTGCCCAGCCGCGACGTTGGTGACCTGCCGCGGCGCCGTGCTCGTCCCGACGCTGACGACGCTCGTGGGGTTGCCACCCGCAAAAGTCACTGAATTGCCGGCGATGGTCCCGGTCGGTGTCGGGTTCGGGGCGGCCGTGGTGGAACCGGCGCCCAGTGCTACATCGTTGGCGTTGGTGGCAACGGCGCCGGAACCCAGCGCGACGCCGTTGGTATTGCTGGCGAGCGCGCTCGAACCGAGGGCGATGCCGCCGGCGCCCAAAGCACTCGAAGTATTCCCCAGCGCGACCGAACCTTGACCCTGGGCGTTGTTGCTGTTGCCGATGGCCACGGCGCCGTCGCCGTTTGCCGTATTGTTCGCGCCGATCTGCACGGCGCCCGTGCCTATCGCCGAGCCCGGGTCGCCGATGGCGACCGCGCCATTGCCGCTCGCCGTCTGCGCTTCACCGAGCGCAATGGCGCCCGTTCCGCTCGTCACCTGCGAGTTGTGTCCGCCAGCGATGGAGCCGGTGCCAGCGGCCGCTGCCACTGTGGTGCCGTCGCCGAAAGCGACGGTCGAAGCCGCCAGTGCCTTTGTACTGTTGCCGAACGCCGTGGCGTCGACAGCCGTAGCCGAACTGAGCGGACCGAACGCACTGGCGTTTGCTGCCGACGCCGTGGTGCCTGGTCCAAACGCCATTGCATTAGCCGCCGATGCCGTGGCTACCGAACCGATCGCGATCGAATTGGTGCTGCCCGTGCCGGCCACGGCCGCTCCTTGGCCCATCGCGATCGAGGCAGTCCCCTGCGTCACCGACAGGTAGCCGAGCGAAATTGCGTTTGTGCCGCTGGCATTGGATCCCGCTCCCAACGCCACGGCATTCTGCGCCGTCGCGACAGCTTGCGTTCCCGCGGCCAGCGAAGAAAGACCGGAAGACGTGACATCGGTGCCAAGCGCAACCGCCCCGTCCGCCGTTGCGCCCGTGCCGGCGATGCTGCGTGCGCCCAGATACACGGAATTGAGGCCGGTGGAGATGGACTGAAAGCCCACAGCGATGGCATGCACCCCGGAGCTCGTCGCGATGTAACCCATCGCGATAGCGGCAGATCCGCCGCCCTTCGTCTGGAAGCCGAGGGCGGTACTGAAGTCGCCGGTAGCGGCCACGTCAGTGCCGATGGCAATGGACGATGTGCCTGCCGAACCGGTGCCAGCGGCAGTGCGCGCACCCAGGTAGACGGAGTTGATGCCGGTGGCGGAGGCCCCCGCGCCAACGGCTACGCCGTTGATTTGCGAACCGGCGGCTCCGGTGCCTAATGCCACTACACCCGATGCGGCAGCGCTGGACTTTGCCCCCATTGCAACGCTGTTATCTCCCGTTGCCTTAGCCAATGCCCCGACCGCCGTCGAAAAATTGCCACTTGAAACGGAGTCCACGCCCATGCCAATGGCGCCGGATCCGCTAGCTTGGACGTCCGTACCGATGCCAATCGCCGACTCGGCGGTCGCGCCTGTACCGGCAGCAGTGCGCGCACCCAGGTAAACCGCGTTAGTAGCAGTGGCGAGGGCTTGAAAGCCGACGGCCGTGGGATTGATTCCGGTAGCGTTGGCGCCATAACCTACCGCGGTGGCTCCGCCTCCGGAGGCTGTAGACGCGTAGCCCACGCACGAAGTGGAGCCACTATAGAAATTGTAGGGAGGCCCGGAGCAGCTCACTTGGGCTTGTGCTTGCCCAGCCCATCCACCTAAGCCTGTCAAAAGCAGCGCGACCATAACGCGTAGATGAGAGCGGTGCTGAATATGAGCGTCGGGCTCGCTACGACGATCGCTGCGGCCGTCGCACAGGGCCGCCCCGGCTCCCGCCTTCCCCTTGCCGCACGACTTGTCCAACTCCGATGCGGCGACCCAGGCGCCGAGCGCCTCGTTCCAAATCGTCTTATATGACTTGTTCATTTTCGTTCCGCCATGCGGCCGTCATTAGATGGAAAAGAAGAACAAACGCCTCTATAAATTGTTAAAAGGCTCTTTTGAAAATGCAGTGGGTAACGCAGCTCACGAGGCATGCGGGTTGAAGCTGGAGAAATCTAGCTTGCCGGCGATGAGGAACAGCACGGTTCGCATTGTTTCGAAGCGCGTGTAGCCG
>NZ_JAAAYE010000066.1 GCF_013282575.1 Paraburkholderia sp. NMBU_R16 | reverse complement strand
CAGCATCCAACGGTACGTCGATCAGTACAACCTGCATAAACGCCCGTTCATGTGGACGGCCACCGCCGATTCGATACTCGAAAAGATTGGGCGCTTATGCAAAGTTATTTCTGGGACAGAACACTAGATCGCACGATCTTCTGGAAATTCGGATATTGGCTCGCGCGAAGGTATAAGCGCCGGTTCACGTCGCTGATGCGAGACTATATCCGCGCACCAGAGCCGGGACAGGCAACGACATGGGTGCTGCAGGGCCAAAACCGTCGAGGTTGGTATGGGGCGGTTGCGCTCCGGCGTCTTGTTACCAGTCGGAAGGGCCAATTCAGGTGGCGTACGCCGTCGGAAAATCCGTACATCGTGCGCGATGAAACACGCAACACCATCGAGTCGCGCTACGCTGATGTCGCCTTTGCTATGAGCAACGCTTGAACGGAGAGCCGGATGCGCTGAGAGGCGCAAGTCCGGTTCGGGGAGGAGAGGCAGGGAGATAGTTCGACTACGCCCTGCCTCTTACTCCACTCCCGACCGGCGAGGGATTTCTCTATCTGGCTGTGGTGCTCGATGTGTTCAGCCGCCGCGTTGTAGGCTGGGCCATGTCCAATCACCTGTACACGGAACTGATGCTGCGTGCGCTCGATATGGCACTTGCGCAACGTCGCGCTCGCGGGGTCATTCTGCATTCCGATCAGGGCTGTCAATATACGTCGATTGCCTTCGGACGGCGCTGTCGCGAGGCGGGCGTGCAGCCCTCAATGGGCACCGCCGGCGATTGCTATGACAACGCGATGTGCGAATCCTTCTTCGGCACGCTTGAATCGGAACTGCTCATGCGCGAGCGCTTCGATAAGCACGAGCAGGCACGTGGGCGTGTGTTCTGGTTCCTCGAGGGCTGGTACGACCTGCGTCGCCTGCACAGCAGCATCGGCTACTGTTCACCGCTCGAATTCGAAGACGAGCACATGAAAAATGAAACCCTGTCACCGCGCGGGTTGTCCACCGCCGGGCGGCGTCGTGGTCGTGATAGGCGACCCGCCGCCCGCCCGTGGACAACCCGCGACTTACCGCTTAACGGAGGTTAAATCGCACATCGATCACTACTGCAGATCTGTCCGTCGAAGCGGGGCAACGAGCGCAATCGAGTACGGCCGTTGGCAGCACGATTTCTGCGGGCAAGGACGCGGTGCGAATGCTGAATGGGCGTTCCAACGGCTCGGTCAACGCCAAAAAGCGACCCGGTCGGTGCTTCAGCGCTATCAGCGCTATCAGCGTTACTTGTTCCGATTTCAAAAGAAAGACGGCGGGGCGCTCTCGCGGGGCAAGCAAGATGTGCGCCGCGTGTCCGGGAAGATGTGGTTCGGGTGGATGGTGCGCCCGCCAAATCCATGTCCAGCGGCTCAAGCAGGATAAGGAGATTGCTGCGAACCGCTATCGTGCGGCGTTGCGAGAAAGGAAGGAGCGGAAATGAGCAAAGTAGACACGCGTGTCCGCCATGTGACGAAGCCAGGCGCGACCTTGTTTGCCGAGTTGGGCTTCGCGCCCGAGGAGGCGAGGCTGTATCAAGAGTAGTCGCGGGCGCTATTCAGTCAAACGCTGGCACTCAAGGAGCAGCTTATGAGTGAGCCGCCTTCGTGGATCGAGGAGCACCCGAAGTCGGTTGTTCAAGCGGGTGTACGGGCAGAAGAGAGTGCTATTCGGGTAAAGGAGAATCGAGTGATGGACAGGTCGTATCGCAGTAACGAGATCTACGGGTCAACGGGTCGGCAAGATGGGTGTATCCTACAACCCATGCCTACCAATCTCTCCCCCATCGAATCGGAATTCGCTACGGCCGAAGAGGCCGAGGCGCATGACCGCTGGTTCCGTGCGGAAGTTGAGGCTGCGCTACGCGAGGCTGATGCGCCTGGCGCGGTGTTTGTTCCCCATGACGAAGTGATGGCCGACATGGAGGCCATCATCCACCAGGCAGAGCTCCGACTTGCAGCTAAACGGTCCTGACGGCCCGATCCAGCCGACTCGACCGGATGACGATAATGCTGCCTATCGTCTGGCTTCCCGCCGCACGCCGTAATCTTGCGGCGATCCTTCGCTTCATCGCCGAACACAGTCCTGCTGCCGCGGTTCGTATCAAGAACGTCATCGAGGACCCGGTGTTGCCGCTGGCCGAGCACCCCTATCTGTTTCGCACCGGGCGCGTAGCGGGTACGCGCGAGGTCGTTGCGCACCCGAACTATGTCATCGTCTACCGCGTGACGGGCACAACTGTGCTTGTGCTTCGTGTGCTGCACGCGCGTCAGCAATTTCCAACGGCGAGCGTTGCGCAGTAACGGTGCGCTTCCTTAGCCTGCTACCGGCGCGGTGACGGAACTACGACGCAGTTTTGAGGGATGACGCTGAACGTGGGCCGAGCGTTCAACATTGATGCAACGCTGGCGCAAAACTACCCCGCCTTTTTCACCTGAAAAATCTTGACGGCCTCAGCGAGCGTTTGCGACTGCTCCTGCAGCGAACCCGCAGCCGCCGAGGCCTCCTCGACAAGCGCCGCGTTTTGCTGCGTCACGTTATCGATCTGAGCGATCTCCCCATGAATCTGCTCGATACCCGTGCGCTGAGCGGCACTGGCCGAGCTGATCTCACCCATGATCGTGGCCGCTTGCTTCACGCTCTTCACGATCTCTTCCATCGTCTGGCCCGCCACGTCGACGAGTTTCACACCGGATTCGATCTGCTCGACCGATTTGCTGATGAGCTCGTTGATTTCCTTCGCTGCCGTGGCACTGCGTTGCGCGAGCGCGCGCACCTCGGTCGCGACCACGGCAAAGCCTCGGCCTTGCTCCCCCGCGCGCGCTGCTTCAACGGCCGCGTTCAACGCAAGAATGTTGGTCTGAAACGCGATGCTGTCGATTACGCTGATGATGTCGCCGATCTTCGTCGCACTCGAGTTGATATCGCTCATCGTGGCCACCGCGTCGCGCATCGTACGGCCGCCCTGTGTCGCGACCTCGCTTGCCTGCGCCACCAGTTCGTTCGCCTGCTTCGCATGTTCGGCGTTGTGCTTGACGGCATCGGTAAGCGCGGCAACCGAATGCGCGGTGCGTTGCAGACTCAACGCCTGCTGCTCCGTGCGCGTGCTCAAATCGTTGTTGCCGGCCGCGATTTCGCATGACGCCTGCGCGACGGTTTCCGCGGACAGGCGGACTTCCGCGATGGTGGACTGCAGCTTTTTGCGCATCTGGTTCAACTCGTAATTGAGCCACGCGATTTCATCGCGCCCCGGGGATTCGATTTTTGTCGACAGATCGCCGCCGGCAATCCGGCCCACCGTTGCAACGACGTTTTCCACCGGCACGCGGATGCTCCGGCGTATGCCCCAGCCGAGCAGCATACCGGCCGCAACGGATGCGACCGAGACGGTCGCCACCACGGGTAACAGTGCACGTACAGTGTCGTGCTCCCCGGCCAACGCAGCCATGATCGCCCAGACGGCCGTGCCGCCCGTCAGCAAAACAAGCGCGATCATCACCGCGAAGCCCGCCACGATGCGGGTGGTCAGGCGGTAATTCGAAAGTTTGAGCATCGTTGCCTCGACACGTCCTTGAGCGAAATGCATGTTTCGGGCTCGGCGCGCGCTGTACGCGGCGAGAGCGATCGGCGCGGCTCGCCGTTGTACGTATTTACGGCGCCGCGGGCAGGCGCCGCGCACCCGGGT
The DNA here is from genome assembly GCF_013282575.1 of Paraburkholderia sp. NMBU_R16. Lineage (GTDB taxonomy): Bacteria > Pseudomonadota > Gammaproteobacteria > Burkholderiales > Burkholderiaceae > Trinickia. Next base: position 22,035 of record NZ_JAAAYE010000066.1, on the reverse strand, counting down.
TTACACGGGGGAAGCAACAGACTTTCAGCATTTTTTGGGCGCATCGATAAGCAATCGTTTAGGCGCGTGGCGCTTGCGGTTCGGCATACGCCCGAGATACCGGTGCCTCAGCGCTGCAACAGGAACGTCAGCACCGCGTCGCGGAATTCCCGGGGACGCTCGATATTCGGCAGATGCACGGTGGGCAGAGCGACGAGTTGCGCGCCCGGAATCGTTTCGGCGATCGCCTCGCCATGGCTCGCCGCGGTGACGGTATCGTCGCGCCCTGTAATGACGAGCGTCGGCCGTTCGATGAGCGCCACGGTTCTGCGCAAGTCCGCATCCCGCACCGCTGCCAACGAGGCGGCGATGCCGTGCGGATTCATCGCGAGCAACATTTGTCGGAACCTGTCGACAGACGGTTCGCGGTCGTTCAGCATCGATGAGGGAAACCAGTTGCGCAAGAATGTCTCGGCCGTCTCGGCGATATTGGCGGGGTCGCGCACCGATACGATGCGCGCATCGATCTGCTCGGCAGGCCCCAGATAAGCCGACGTATTGCTCAGCACCAGACGATCGATGCGCTCGGGCACATGAATGCCAAGCCACTGGCCGACGAATCCACCAAGCGAAAGCCCAAGGAAATGCGCGCGTTCGATCCCGAGCTTGTCCATCATCTCCACGACGTCGCGGCCGAGCCGTGGCAGCGAGTAGGCACCGGCCGGCACATCGGATGCGCCGTGACCGCGCATGTCGTACCGAAGCACGCGGAAATGCCGGGCGAACTCCGGAACGTCGTCTGTCCACATGTCCAGTGCGGTCCCGATCGAGTTCGATAGCACCAACACGGGGGAGTGCGGTTGGCCGTCGAGGCGATAAGCGACCCGCGTGCCGTCGCCGAGCGTAAGAAAGGATCGTTCTTCCATCGTAAAAGCTCCTTCGAGTAAGTGATCGGGATCGCTGCCCGAGCATGCGTTCCAGCGTCTCGAGCACGGTGCAGCGCTGCGGCAAACATTGCCGTCGAAGAGAGCCTAGTTGCGGAGAGTGCGAAAAGATATTACAAAGTTCTGAACATCTTTGTAATGTCACTACGATCAGAGAACAGCATCGACATGCACGAGTTCACACTGCACGATCTGCAATGTTTCAACGCGGTCATTGAAGCGGGCGGTTTTCAAGCCGCCGCGACGCAACTGAACCGCTCGCATCCGGCCGTGTTTGCCGCGGTGGCGCGGCTCGAGCGGCAACTGGATGTCGCACTGTTCGATCGCAGCGGATACCGTGTCCGCCTCAGTGCCGCGGGACGAGCGTTTCATCGGCGCGCGCAGCCGCTGCTGCGCGAATTCGAAACCTTGCGCCAATACGCGACGCAATTGGCGATGGGCGAGGAAAGCGAGCTCGACATCGTGATCGGCGATGTCTGTCCACGCGAGGCGGTGCTTGCATTGCTCGGCGGATTCTTCAGCCGCTATCCGGGCACACGGCTCAACCTGCATTTCGAAACGGTTGGCGGTCCTTTCGAACGGCTGCTCGACGCAGACGCCGACTTGATCGTTCATCGCATCGACAAGACGGACGCTCGCATCGAATGGATCGATTTGTGCAAGGTGCAGTTCGTACCGGTCATCGCGCCCGGTGTCCTTCCGGAGCCTTTGCCGCGCGCGCTGAGGCCCGAGCAGCTACGCGAGCTGACGCAGTGCGTGATGCGCGACACCGCGCGGCATACGCCGCAGCAGGAATACTTCACGATCGAAGGCGCGCATCGATGTACTGTGGCGGATCAATCGATGAAAAAGGAGATCATCCTGCAAGGCCTCGGGTGGGGGCATCTGCCGCGCTTTCTGGTAGAGCAGGAACTACGGGAAGGAACGCTGCGCTCGATCGCCGGACGTTTTTTGCCCGGCGCGACGGAGGAGGTGGTAGCGGCTCGGCGGCACGATCGCCCGCATGGCCCGATTGCCGAACGCCTCTGGCGCTACTTGCGTCAGGAAGCCGTTCATTGGCGCCGGTCGCTCAATGCCGCCACGCGGCGAGCGAGCGACGCGCCATCGGCGCGCACTCGATCGACCGGTTTGTCGACGGGACGCAGTGCCTTCCGCGGCAGCCGCTAGGCCGGCCACGGCGTATTGCCGAGCCGGGCGGCCCGCGCTGCTACGGGCTTGACCTCAACCGACCGCCCCCTGCCTCGGCCGCATCAGCACCTTGATCGAATCGAGCGAGTTGGCCACCTTGATTGCTTCGTCCCACTCCTCGAGCGCGAAACCGTGCGTGACGATACCCTTCGACGTGACGAGCCCGCGCGCCAGCAGATCGATGGCAATGGGGTAGCAGTAGGGGCCAAGATGCGCGCCGCGCACGTCGAGCTCCTTACGATCGCCGATGATCGACCAGTCCACGCTGGTATCGGCGCCGAATACGGAAAACTCGACGAATCGCCCGAGCTTGCGGATCAGATCCAGGCCCTGCGTGACGCCTGAAGGCGAGCCCGTCGTCTCGATGTAGACATCGCAGCCGTATTGATCGGTGATCGACCGAACGATGGCGAGCGCGTCTTCGCGCGTCGGATTGATCGTGATATCGGCCCCGTATTCGCGCGCAAGCGCGAGCCGATCGTCGACGAGATCGATGACCACGAGCTTTTTCGGCGTCTTCAAATGCGCGACTTGCACCATCATCAAGCCGAGCGGTCCCGCACCGGCAATGACGACGACGTCGTCGAGCTGGATGTCGCCGCGGTTGACGGTATGAATCGCGCAAGCGAGCGGTTCGATGATGGCTGCGTCCTCGAGCGAAATGCCAAGAGGAATCTTGTGCACGATCGCGGTGGGCGGAATGCGCATATATTCGGCCATGCCGCCGTCGGCCACCTCGCGCTGAAAGCCGAAGATGTTGTGAACTTCGCACATCCAGTATTGGCCCGATTTGCAATAGCGGCATTTCCCGCATGGCACGATCTGTTCGGCGATCACGCGATCGCCCTCGGCGACGCCGAAGTGCTCGGCCGCACCTTCGCCCAGCGCCTCCACGTAACCGAAAAACTCGTGCCCCGGAATGACGGGCGCTTTGACCCACGGGCTCGGGCCGCCCCAGAACATCTTGGCGCCCGAGTAGCATTTGCAGTCGCTCGCGCACACGCCGCACGCGGCAATGCGGATGACGAGTTCATTGGGCCCCGGCTGCGGCCGCGCTACCCGTTCGACGCGGTAGTCCTTAGGGGCATGGCAGACGATTGCGGTCATCTGATCTTGGGCATTCGATTCGCTCATGATGTTTGCTCTCGGCATATCGAAACGGTTAGGAGTCCTGATTCATCGTTTGGTGCATGGCGTCTGGCCGGACTATCTTCATCCCGCCAGAAAGCCGCCGTCCACCGCGAGGCTGGTGCCGCTCACCATCGCCGCGTCGTCACCGAGCAAATAGGCGATGGAGCGCGCGACCTCTTCGGGTTGCACGAATCGATCGAGCGGAATACGCGCGAGCATCGGCGCGGATTTCACGGGATCGCTCCACGCTTTTTCAGCCATCGGGGTGAGGGTGACGACGGGGTTGATCGCATTCACGCGAATGCCATGCGCACCGAGCTCGACGGCCATGACGCGCGTGAGACCGTCGAGCGCGGCCTTCGAGGCGCAGTACGCGGCGTGCAGCGGTAGCCCGATCATCGCGGAGATGCTCGACACGTTGACGATCGCGCCCGGCACGCCGCGCTCGATCATGCTGCGCGCGCAGACCTGCGCGACGATCATCGGCGCGCGGACGTTGACTGCCATCGTGGTGTCGAACGCGTCGACGGTGGCATCGAGAAACGGCTGAAGCTCCACCATCCCGGCGTTGTTGACGAGCAGATCGACAGGCTGCGCCGATTGCGCCGCAGCACGTGCAGCATCGGCATCGGCCAGATCGACGCAGACGGTCTCGCAGCCGATCGCCGCTGCAAGCGCTTCGAGATCGCTGCGCGTGCGGCTCGCGGCGATGACGCGCGCGCCGCGCGCGGCCATCAGGCGGGCCGTGGCTTCGCCGATACCCTTTCCCGCACCCGTCACGAGCACGGTCTTGCCCGCGAACTCGCGGCTTCTGTCGAGCGCTGTCATATCGTCGCCCTCATGGTTCGTCGATCAGCCGTCGCGCCGAGTCCTCGTCGGTGACGAGGACCGAGACGTAGCCGCCGCGCAACGCCGCGCGCGTCACGGAAAACTTCTTGGCGCCGCCGCTCACGAGTACGACGCGCTTGATGCCGCGCAGGTCGTCGAGCGCGATGGCCACGGTACGGCGGTTCAGCGGATGGTCGATGAGCTTCCCGTTCTCGTCCATGAAGTGGCCGAGCATGTCGCCCACGGCGCCGGCCTTGCGCAGCGTGCGCAGATCGTCGGGGTTGTTGATGCCGTAGGTGATGACGAGCGACTCGGTGAGATCGCCGACCGTCAGCAGCGCGAGATCGGCGCCGCGGGCCAGCTCATAGGTCTCGCGTACCGTCTCCTCCTGCAGGATCACATCGCGCGCCTTCTGGCTGCTGACGTAGATCGGCGCGGCGAACAGGTAGCCGTCCGCGTGGCAGAGATTCGCGAAGTCCGAGACGATATCGAAGGTATTGATGCTTGGGCAGTGCGACAGGCCGCCTTGCAGCGAGACGGCCGATATCGGTCCGTAAGCCCGTTGCGGCATTGCGCGCAAGACGGCGCGAATCGTGCGGCCCCAGCCAAGCCCGATCGTATGCCCGGGCTCGATCTGCTTGCAAAAATAGGCGGCCGCGCCGATGCCCAGCGCGGCCATGTTCGCCTCGTGCGTGAGACCGGTCGGTACCACGATTGCATCGGTCAGGCCGAAACGCGCGGCGAGCGCCGCTTCGAGTGCGACGCACGGGGCGATGCGGCTGTTGATCGTGATCTGCACGAGACCCGATTCGCGGCTGGCGGCAAGCAGGCGGTTCACGCGCACGCGGTTGCTGCCGATGCGCTGCGCGATTTCCTGCTGCGTGAGGTTGCCGACATAGTAATGCCAGGCGACGCGCGCTTGCAGCTCTTCTTCGCTGTCTATCGATTCGTCGTCGGCACTTGCCGGCGCGGGGGTGTCTGTCTTGCTCATGGGCAGTGAATGGCGTTATTTGACGGCGCCCATGGTAAGGCCTTGCACGAGCCGGCCCGAGACAAGCAGTGCGAACACGACCATCGGCAGCACGATGAGCGTGCCGGTGGCCATGATCTCGCCCCACGGCAGCTCATAGCCGCTCATATAGCTCGTCGCGGCAACGGGCGACGTGACCGCGTCGGAGCGTGTAAGCACGAGCGCATAGAGCAGGTCGTTCCAGGAAAAGATGAACGCGAAAATGGCCGATACGACGATGCCGGGCATTGCGAGGGGCAGGTTGATGCGCCAGAAGACGCGCCACGGCGAGGCGCCGTCGAGCCGTGCCGCTTCGTCGAGTTCGACGGGGATATTGCGGAATTGATCCGTGCAGATCCAGACCACGATCGGCAGCGAGAACGTCAGGTAAAGCAGGATCAGCACGATATGCGTATCGACGAGATCGAGCTTCGTCGCGATCAGAAAGAACGGCACCGCCAGCACGACCGGGCTCACCATCCGGTTAGAGATGAACCAGAACCACAGGTCTTCCTTGCCGCGAAATTCGTAGCGCGCGAGCGCATAGGCGGCCGGAGTGCCGAGCATAATCGCGAGCACGGTCGTGCTGCTCGCGATGAGCAGCGAGTTGACGAGGCTGCCGGCCACGTCGTGCTGAAAGAGCGCATCGATGTAATGATCGAGCGTCGGCGTAAAGACCCAGTGCGGAGGATAGGCGAGGGCATCGGCCTGGTGTTTCAGGCTCGTGGTCACCATCCAGTAGAACGGGAATACCGAAGACAGAAAAACGATCAGGAGGCCGAAAAAATGGCCGATGCCCGCGCGCTGACGTGCGAGGCGGGCGCGCCGCGCGCGCAGCGTGACACGGCCGGAATCGAGCGTCGTCGGTGTCGTGTTCAAGCGGCCTCCCGATAGACGAAGCGGATATAAAGACGCGAAAGAACGATCGTGAGAATCAGCAGCAACATGGCCTGCGCCGATGCCATGCCTTGATCGAAGAGCCTGAAGCCGATGCGCTGGATATAGACGCTGATGAATTCGGTGGCTGAACCGGGGCCGCCGCGCGTCATCGTGAACACGGCATCGAACATCTTCAGCATGTCCGCGGAACGCAGGATCATGATGGCCGTGAGTCCGGGCAGCAGATAAGGCCGCTGCAGGTGCCAGAGAATCATGGTCCATCTCGGCGTTTCGAGCCGTGCGGCTTCCTCGGCCTCTTTGGGTACCATCGCCAGGCCGGCGAGAAAGATCAGCGCGCAAAACGGCGCCCACTGCCAGATGTCCATGATCATCACCGAGACATAGGCAAGCGTCGGATCGGCCAGCCAGTCGAGCGGCGGCACCCCGAAAAAGCTCAGCAAATAGTTGGCGACGCCGAATTGCCGATTGAAGATGAGCCGGCCGATCAGGCCGACGACGGCGTACGTCGTCGCCATCGGAATGACGAGACTCACGCGGGCTGCGGCCCGCATCCACGCGAGGCCGCTGCGATGCAGCATCAGCGCTGCGAAAAGGCCGATGCCCACTTCGATCGGCAGTGTCAGGCATAAGAACAGCACGGTGCGGCCGAGCGCTTGCCAGAACGACGGATCGGTGAGCGTCGCCACGTAATTGTCGAATCCGACAAACGGGGTGCCGGATTCGACATCGGCGAGCTTGTATTGATGAAACGAGTTATAGAGCGCAACGAGCAGCGGATAGACGCCGATCGCAGCCAGCGCGAAGATGGCCGGGAACAGAAACCAGAAGGCCGGCGAGCGCGGCCACAGCCGCATGCGCGCGGCCGCTGGTTTCGTTCGTGCCGTGGTGCCTGGCACGGTCGTCTTCATCGTCTGGCTCCTCGGGTCTGACATCGTTGTGCTCGTTGCGTGCGCCGCATGCGGTTCCGCCTTATTTCAACAAAGGCTTTTTGCCGTCGTAGTAGCCGGACTTGGCGAGGATCGCCTCCATCTTGTCGCCGATCGTCTTCGCGCCGTCCTTGACGGAGACCTGGCCCAGCATCATCTTCGTGCCCCACTCGGCGATGATTTCGGAGATGGCCGGCCACTCGGGGAAACGGGGACGATAGTCAGGCACGCCGCCTTGCCACGATTCGACCATCGGCTTCACGAACGGATATTTGTCCTGCACGGCCTTGTCCTGATAGACGGCCATGCGAGCCGGCACGCCGCCCGCTTCGAGGTACGGTTTGGCCATCTGCTCAGACGTGATCCATTGAATGAACAGCCACGCCGCGGCCTGTTTTTTCGCGTTCGACTTCGCATTGACGGCCAGCGAAAAACCGCCCAATGCAGGCTTCAAGCCGGCCGGACCCCGCGGTTCGGCGGTGATCCCGAGGCAGTTGCCGATCTTCGATTTCGACGGATCGGTCAGCGTGGGATAGAACGCCGACCATTCGGTGATCATCGCGACGCGCCCTTGGGCGAGCGCATTGACGGCTTCGGCGTGGTCGAAGTCGACGATGCCGGGCGGCATGTACTTCATCAACTTCTGGCGGTACTCGAGGCCGGCCTGCGATTGCGGCGAAAGCAAATTGGACTTGAACTTCGCATCGAGCAGCGAGCCGCCGTTCGGCCAGAGCACGCGCATGAAGCTGTCGGCCGATTGCGTCTCGCCGCGGCGCGATTGCAGCGCGAACGCGTATTGGTTCTTGTCCGGGTGGGTCAGCTTGGGTGCGTAGGTGTTCAGCAGGTCATCCCATGTCTTCGGGGGCGTATCGAACCCGGCGTCCTTGAGCATGCACTTGTTGTAGAACATGAGCCCGGAATAGTTATCGAACGGCAACCCATAGGTGACCTTGTTCCAGGTGCCGAACGAATCGAGCAGAATCGGGAAAAAGCCCTTGAGGTTCAGATTCGGGTCCGCGAGCTTGGGGTCGTCCGTGAACTTCTTGATCGGTGCGAGCCATTTGTTGTTCGCGAATTCGCCGATCCACACGACGTCGACCAGCACCACGTCTTGCGCGCCTCCGCTCGCGAAGTTGAGCACTTCGCGCTCGCGCGTGCTCTCGTAGGGAATCGTCTCGAACTTGACCTTGATGCCCGTTTCCTTCTCGAACTCGGGAATCAACTGGGCCGCGGCCTTGTACCCAGGACGATCGAGAAAGATCGCGTTGATCGTCGTACCCGAGTACGGTGCCGCCGCTTCCTTCAGCGTCCACGCATAAGTGTTCGCCGCGGCGAAGAGCGAAGCGGTTGCCAGCAACAACGTCGAGGCCTTCGGCCGAAGGAAGCGTTTGTTCATTGCCTGTCTCCTGGGATGTAGTGTGCTCGCCTCGTGCGATACACTTGTAATTTCAGTTTTACAAATGTATATTTTGACCCGGGGCACTTGTCAAGAAGAATTCGATTCGAAGTTCGTGATGCGGTGCGGCGATGCCGGTATGGATCTGGACCGCGGGAGACACGCATGAGCGCAGTTCAGTTGCAGGCAATCCGGAAGACGTTCGGCGGGACGGAAGTGCTGAAGGGCATCGACATCGAAGTCGCGGACCGCGAGTTTCTCGTGTTCGTGGGGCCTTCGGGATGCGGCAAGTCCACGCTGCTTCGCACCATCGCCGGGCTGGAGGGGGTCGATTCGGGCCGCGTGCTGATCGGCGACGAGGACGTGACAGACCTCGAGCCCTCGCACCGCGGGGTGGCCATGGTGTTTCAGTCGTACGCCCTCTATCCGCATATGTCGGTGTACGAGAACATCGCGTTTGGCCTACGCATGCTCAAGTTGCCGAACGAGGAGATCGAACGCCGTGTGCGTCGCGCGGCTGAGATCCTGCAAATCGGACCGTTGCTCGAACGCCGCCCGCGTGCGCTCTCGGGTGGGCAGCGTCAGCGCGTGGCGATCGGGCGCGCCATCGTGCGCGAGCCGAAGGTCTTTCTTTTCGACGAACCGCTCTCGAACCTCGATGCTGCGCTGCGGGTGCAGATGCGGCTCGAGCTGATCAAGCTGCACAAGCAGTTGAACGCAACGATGATCTACGTCACGCACGATCAGACCGAAGCCATGACGATGGCGGACCGCATCGTCGTGCTCAATCATGGCCTCGTCGAGCAGATCGGCTCGCCGCTCGAGCTTTATCGCCAGCCGCGTAACCGCTTCGTGGCCGGTTTCATCGGCTCGCCCAAGATGAATTTCCTCGATGTGCGCGTGCTGGCTGCCGAAGGCCGCAGTATCGCCGTGGAACTGCCGGGCGGCGCGTCGCTGGCATTGCCGTTCGATGCGAACGGCGTGCGCGCCGGCGAAACGTTGACGCTCGGCATTCGCCCCGAGCATCTGCTTGAACAAGACGTTGCGGGCGCAGAGGCGGCGTTCGCGGGTGAAGTGATGGTCATCGAGCATCTCGGCGGCGAAACGCTGCTGCATCTGCGTCTGGCGGACGATCGAACCATTCAGCTCAAGGGTTCGGGTGAATCCAAGGCGGTGGAGGGCCAGCGCATCACGGCAGGCTTTGCGATTCGCCATGTCCATCTGTTCGCACAAGACGGCGGGGCACTCGTCAATACTCGCTCGATGGCCGAGCAGGCCGCCGCATGAAACGTCGATTCAGTATGGCCGGCGAACGCCCGAGCGTGCTTCGGGCGCGGCCGGCCGTTGCCGTCAGACGAGCGTTTCGAGGTAGGCGGGGTACCGTGGACTCGACCCGTTAGGCGGCGCCACGACGCGGTTGCCTTGAACGACTTTGACGCGCTGCTCGTCAGGCAGCTTGGAGCGGCCCTGGGTGGCTTCGCGAAGCAACCGGTCGTAAAAGCCGATGCCCTCGTGCGCCACGACGCGTGGCGGCTTTCGGCGTTCAGTGGCCATCGGATGGTGACATCCTTCGTGCTTCACGTTGAGCTGCGTATCGATAGGCAGGCGCGGGGTCTTCAGCCAACCCGGATCGATGCCGAGGGAGATGGCCTCGCGTTTGTAACCGAGTAGCCAGCCGACTTCGATGTTTGCATACGAGAGCGACGGGACGAGCCTGTCCAGAAAGTTGGCCTTTCCGAGCAGGCATCCGCGAAATGCCAGCAGGCCGACGCTCGTCAAACCCCACGCAGCCAGCGTATTCGCGAAGTCCGGGGCGTCCAGCATGGTTCTGCCGAGGAACAACCCGTTTGGACAGCCGTGGCTGACTACGATCAGCTTGGTGGTGAGATCGCTGAAAGACAACGAACCCGGTTCAAGCCGCTGGAAATTCGACAGCACCTCGCCCGCGCAGCGGTGAGTACGCGCGATGGGGACGGTGAAGCTTCGGTCGCGCGAAATCCCATAGCGCGCTTTCCATGCCTTTGCGCATTCGCGGATCGTTCCATCGGCCGGATCCAGGAGAAGGATAGCCACATCGTTCCATTTCAATTTGTGCCTCCAGTGCAATTGGGAATGAGTGGTTCAAACTACGTGCCGGCCGCGCCAAATCATCGGCTATAAGGGGTGATCTAGGACCGAATTACCGCCCAATGCCGCTCTTTGAGATTTTTCTCGCCTACCCCCGGATACTGAAGCGAGCGGGCCTGCCGCCTCGGCAAGCATGCTTGTCACCGAATGGTTTTGGCGCATTCATTTATTCTTTCCGTTCCTTTCATATTGCATTCGATTGCGTGTGCAAGGACTGCGTTTTCGGGGGCGAGCAGCCGCCCGCGGCAGCAAGCGATGTTCCTCGCATACGACTCCGATGACGGTTTTATGATCGGTAGCGCGCGGTTCGACCGTGATGTGTGCGCTAGCCTACCGACGTTGCGCCAGACCCGGCAGGAAAGGGCGTGCTTGAAAAGGGAGAGGTATGAACGCATTCGATCGACCGTTGATCGAAGCGATGAGCCATTACGCGGTGCATTCGCAATCGGTCGCTCATATCGTCGACGCGATCTCGAAGATGTACTTGTTCAAGGGCACGCTGCTCGTGGCATTGCTCTGGTGGATCTGGTTCAGACATTACCGCGCGACATCGCCGGACGACATCGCCATTCGGCGGCGTGACCGCGAGCTGGTCGTCATTGCGATCGTGAGCGGCTTCCTTGCATTCCTCGCGGGACGGCTGCTTGCGCATTACCTGCCGTTTCGCCTGCGTCCGGTCTACGAGCCGGCTCTGCAGGGCTTGTATCCCGTCACGAAAGTCGATCAGTTGTTGCCGCGGACGTGGAGCGCGTTTCCAAGCGACCATGCGATGCTTTGGTGCGCGATTTCAATGGGCATTTTTTTGGCGTCGAGATGGCTCGGCATCTATGCGTTCATTCATACCGCCGTGCTGATCGGGTTGCCGCGCGTCTATCTCGGGCTGCATTATCCGAGCGATGTGATCGTGGGTGGGCTGCTCGGGATCCTGCTCGCCGGCGTCATGAGTGTGCGGCCCGTACGCGCGCTCGCGGCGAAACCCGTGCTTGCGATGGCGCGACGATGGCCCGGACCGTTTTTCGCGTTGGCGTTCTTGTTGAGCTTCGAGCTGGCCACGCAGTTCGACGAGTTCCGAGTCATCGCGCACTTCTTCTCGGAGCACTACTTCGAAATGTCGTGAGCAGATGGCCACGCGGATCAAACGATGAGACGCGCCGCACCTTCGCCGACTCGCTCGGCAAACTTGCGAACCGTTTGCGCGGCGATGTCGACGAGATTTTCAGCGCGATTCGTGCCCGTACGCCAGGCAATCACGAACGGCAGCGGCGGCGGCGTTTCGAGCCCGTCGAGCCGGCGAAGCACGCCTTTTTCCAGCAGGTCGGCCACGAGCGCCGGCGGCAGCGCCGCCACGCCGAACCCGGTGCGCGTCAATTGAATCATCGCGGCCAGGGAATTCACGCAACTCACGCGCGCCTCGGCCACGCCATACGACTGCATGAGCCGCAGCAAATCCTGGTGCGGACGCGAGTGGCGCGAATACGTGATGAGCCGCTCGGCGCCGAGCCGACGCAACGCGGCGGTCATCGTTTCGTCCGCTTGCATGGGCTGCATGTTCGATCCGGCCGCCGCGATCCACGACACCGGCAGTTCGAGCAACTCCACACTGCGGATCGTCTCGTCGCGGATCATGTCGGTCTGAATCACGAGGTCCAATGTGCCGCGGCGCAGCTGTTCGTTCAGGTTGAGCGCCGTGTCCGACGTGACTTCGATATCGAGGTTGGGGTAGTGGTGCGTCGCCTCGGCGACGAAATCCACGAACCACGAATGAATCGCGCTATCCATCGCGCCGATCCGGATCGTGCCGGCAGCGAGGTTCTCGTCTTGCAACGAGGCATAGAGCTCGGCCATGGATCGGCTCACCTGCTCGGCATGTTGCAGCACGCGCTCGCCGGCGCGCGTGAGCGTGACGCCCTTCGGATCCCGCTTGAAGAGCTTCGAGCCGAGTTCCTGTTCGAGTACCGATATCCGGCTCGAAATGGCGGCCTGCGTCGAATGGAGCTTGTCCGCCGCGAGACTGAAGCTATGCAGCTTCGCGACCCAGATGAACGTTTCGAGGAACTTGAGATTCACTTTGCACTCCACCATCGATCCGAATGAGCTAAGGGCCGGAATTGCCTTGGCAATCCGGCCCTTGCGCGCTGTCAATCTCGATATAGGGCTTCAGACATCACATCACATGAACGTGTTCAAAAGCACGATATTGACGATCAACAATGCGATCGCCGTCGGCACCTGTGCCCGAATGACGCCGTATTTATCGGGCAACTCGAGCAGCGCGGCCGGAACGATGTTGTAGTTTGCCGCCATCGGCGTCAAGAGCGTTCCGCAATAACCCGAGAACATGCCGATCGCCGCGATGGGTGCGGGATTGCCGTGGAAAACGCCGATCAACACCGGCAGGGCCACGCCGCCGGTCATGACGGGGAACGCCGCGAAGCCGTTGCCCATGATGACCGTGAACAGTGCCATGCCCACGCAGTAGACGGCCACGGCAACGAGGCGGTAATCGAGGTTCACGTACGCGGTGATCAGATGCGCGACGGCCTTGCCCATCCCGGCATCGGCAAACACGAGCCCCAGCATGCCGAGCAATTGCGGCAGCACGACGGCCCAGGAAAGCGCATCGACGAGGCGGCGCGCTTCTTTGACCGACTGTCCGACCGAATCGCGCGTCAGCGCACAGGCAAAGATCAGCGCGATCACGCAACCGATTCCGAACGATGTGAGCGTCGCATTCTTGGGATCGATCAGTGCGACACCGCCGAAGACGAGCTTCGGCGCGAGCAACGTGCCGATGACGGTGACGAGCGGAATCGTGAGCGCCGGCATGAAGAGCTTGTTGCCGAGCCGGATCGCACTGGCGCGGCGCGCTTCGTCAGGGCGCATCTGAGGTTTGGCACGCGTGACCCCTCCGATACCGGCGACGATCGCCATCAGAATCACGAGTACGCCGACGACATCGGCAGGCAAGCGGTCGCCGGCCAGAAAAATCACGCCGCAGACGATCCAAAAGCCGCCTGCGAGGAAGCGTTTCGGATGTGCGCGGTCGCTGACGATGATGCCGCCGATGACGAACAGCACGATCCCGACGAGCCAGAAGAATACGTTGAGCGAGACGATCATGCGTTTTCTCCTTGCGCCTTCGCGGCGAACTCTTCGGAACCGGTGCCTTGACGAGCGGCGGTGGGCTGCTTGCTACCGAGATTGCGAGCGAGCCAACGATCCAGCCGGTACAGGCGGAAGCTTTGAATCAGGAAGGCAGCCAGCGCGGTCGGCATGCCCCAAACGGCGACGTGCATGGGCTCGACGACGATGCCGGCCTCCTTCAGGAACGTCACCATCAGCACGATGGCGCCGAAGGCGACGAAGACGTCCTCGCCAAAGAACAGACCGACGTTGTCGCACGCCGCTGCAAACGCGCGCAGCCGGTAACGAACCGCATCGCTCAGCTTGCCGTAGCGGGCCTCGGCCGCGCCTTCGGTCATCGGCGCGATGAGCGGGCGCACCATCTGCGCATGACCGCCGAGCCCCGTCAATCCGAGCGCCGCGGTAATTTCGCGCACGAACAGGTAGGCGATCAACAAACGGCCGGGCGTGGCGGCGCGAATGCCCGAAATCCAGATCTGCGCGCGTTCGCGCAGCCCGTGCCGTTCGAGCAGACCGACCACCGCGAGCGGCAGCAAAATGATCAGCGAAATCACGCGTGTCTTGACGAAGCCGCTACCGATCGCGGCCAGGATATGGTCGATGGGGAAGTGCGCGGCAAGCCCCGTGACGATGGCCGATGCCGCCACGATCAACATGGGATTGAAACGCAATAGAAAGCCGATAACGATTACAGCCACACCGACAAGCGGGTATAGATTGACTGCATGTTGCATGGGTGCTCCTCCGAAACAGCGAATGGACAAGGTCCCGCGCGTCCTCACGCGGGCCCCCGGTATGGCGCGTCGACCGGGGCCTGTTCGTGCAATGCCGCCCTCCTAACAGGCCCCGACTCGCGCTTGTATTGTTGGAATTATGCAGCGCGGCCGAAGCCGCCACCTCCCGGCGTTTCGATGACGAACACGTCGCCAGGATTGACCGTTGCCGTATGCGTTGCGCCGAAGTGATCGATTTCGCCGTTTGCGCGTTCGATCCAGTTGCGGCCGACGCCACCGGCTTCTCCACCGGCCAGACCGAACGGCGGGACCCGACGGCGGTTCGCGAGGATGTTCGCCGTCATCGCACGCCGGAAGCGGATTCTGCGCACCGCGCCGTCGCCGCCCGATTGCAGGCCGGCGCCGCCGCTGCCCGCCCGAATCGCATGCTGCTCGACGATGACGGGGAAGCGCCACTCGATCACTTCCGGATCGGTCATCCGCGAGTTCGTCATGTGCGTTTGCACCGCCGAGGTGCCCGGATGAGCGCGCCCCGCGCCCGAGCCGCCGGCGATCGTCTCATAGTACTGATGAGATTCGTCGCCGAACGTGAAGTTGTTCATCGTGCCTTGCGAGGCAGCCATGACCTCCAGCGCACCGTAAAGCGCATCGGTGATCGATTGCGAGACTTCCACGTTGCCCGCCACGACAGCGGCAGGGTACACCGGGTTCAGCATCGAACCCTGTGGAATCACGATTTCGATCGGACGCAAGACGCCTTCGTTCATCGGGATGTCGTCGGTCAGCAAGGTGCGGAAAACGTAGAGCACCGCGGCCTTGCACACCGAGCAGGGCGCGTTGAAATTCGTCGGGCGCTGTTCGCTCGTGCCGGTGAAATCCACGCGTGCCTGACGCCGCTCGTGATCGATCGTCACCTTGACGCGGATTGCGGCCCCGTCGTCCATCTCATAGGCGAATTCGCCGTCATGGAGCGTCGCGATTGCGTTGCGGACCGCTTCTTCGGCGTTGTCCTGCACGTGCCCCATGTAGGCGAGCACGACATCGGCACCGTAGCGCTTGACCGCACGCAGCAACTCGGTGGCACCGCACTCGCAGGCGGCGATTTGCGCAGTCAAGTCGGCGATGTTCTGATCGACGTTGCGGCTCGGGTAGGGGCCCTCGTTGAAGAGCGCACGCACCGGTCCCTCGAGGAAGGTCCCCTCGGCAACGATCTTGACGTTATCGAGCAGCACGCCTTCTTCTTCGATGCGCGTGCTGTTCGGCGGCATCGATCCTGGCGTGATACCGCCGACATCGCCGTGGTGCCCGCGTGCGGCCACGTAAAAGAGCAGCTCGGCACTTTCGCCATAAACGGGCATGACGACGGTGATGTCAGGCAAGTGCGTGCCGCCGTTGTACGGGACGTTGAGCATGAAGACGTCGCCGCACTTCATCGTCGCGCTGTGCTCGCGGATGACGCTGAGCACGCTGTCGCTCATCGAGCCGAGGTGAACCGGGATATGCGGCGCGTTTGCGATGAGGCCGCCTGCGCGGTCGAAGATGGCGCACGAGAAGTCGAGCCGCTCCTTCATGTTGACCGAGTACGACGTTTTCTCCAGCGTCACGCCCATTTGCTGGGCGATCGACATGAAGATGTTGTTGAAGATCTCGAGATGAACGGGATGCCGTGCCGTCGTGATCGCGGTCGTGGCTGCGGCGGCGCCCGCCTGCGCCGAATCGTTGCGCTCGAGACGCAGCGTTCCGTCTTCGAGCAGGCTCGCCGACCAGCCCGGTTGCAGCACGATCGTCGAAATGTCCTCGGTGATGAGGGCGGGGCCTTCGAGCCGGTCGCCCACCGCGATGGCCTTGCGCGCGTGAAGCGGAACCTGCAGTTCACGCCCGCCGACGAACATCGTTGCGCGCGCATCGGTTTGCGGAGCGCTCGCGGCGCGGCGCGAGACCATGGTCAGCGCGTTGGTATCGGTCTCGGTCAGCCCGACGGCCTCGACGACGACCGATTCTACGACGAGCGCCTTGGCCGGCATGACGAAGCCGTAGCGCTTACGATGCAGCGTTTCGAACGCCAGCACCATCTCGGCTTCGTGGCCGAACGGCACTTCGAGCGTGGAATCGGTGTTCTGGTACTTGAGCCGCACGGCCCGCGTCACGCGTGTGCGATCGTTCGGGATGCGCTGTGCCACGAGTTCTTCGAGCGCTTCGGTTTCGAGTGCGTTGTAGAACCCGCGCAATTCGGGCAGCGCGGCTTCTTCCAGCACCGTTTCGACGGCACGTTCGCGCAGCACGCGCAAGTCCGCGAGCCCCATGCCGAATGCGGACAGCACGCCCGCGAACGGGTGCAGCACGATGCGTTTCATGCCGAGCGCGTCGGCCACCTCGCAGGCGTGCTGGCCGCCCGCGCCGCCGAACGCGCACAGCGCGTAGTCGGACACGTCGTGCCCGCGTTCGACGGAGATGGTCTTGATCGCCTGCGCCATGTTGTCGACGGCCACCGTGAGGAACCCTTCGGCGACGGCTTGTGGGCTCATCGAGCGGCCCGTTTCGCGTTCGACTTGCTGCGCGAGCTCGGCGAACTTCCGCCGCACGACTTCCACGTCGAGCGGCAAATCGCCGTTCGGTCCGAACACGTGCGGGAAATGCTCCGCCTGAACGCGGCCGAGCATGACGTTGCAATCGGTCACCGTCAGCGGGCCGCCGTTGCGGTAGCTCGCCGGCCCCGGATAAGCGCCGGCCGATTCGGGGCCGACCTTGAAGCGTCCGTTCTCGAAGCTGCAGATCGAGCCGCCGCCGGCCGCGACGGTATGGATGTCCATCATCGGCGCGCGTACGCGAACGCCGGCAACCTGCGTTTCGAAGACGCGCTCGTACGCGCCGTCGTAATGCGCGACGTCGGTCGAGGTACCGCCCATGTCGAAGCCGATGACCTTCTGTTCGCCCACGGCTTCGCAAGTCTTGACCGCGCCGACGATGCCGCCCGCGGGGCCGGACAGGATCGCATCCTTGCCGCGGAAACGGGAAGCATCGACGAGGCCACCGCTCGACTGCATGAACATGAGCCGGACGGAGCCCGTATGCTGCATGACGCGATCGACATAGTCGCGCAACACGGGCGACAAATAGGCATCGACGACGGTGGTGTCGCCACGGCCGACGAGCTTCATGAGGGGGCTGACTTGATGGCTGACGGAGATTTGCGTAAAGCCGCATTCGCTGGCGATGGCGGCGACGCGAAGCTCGTGCTGGTGAAAGCGGTAGCCGTGCATCAATACGATGGCAATCGAGGTGATGCCGGCTTCGCGCGCGGCGCTCAACGCGGCGCGCGTGGCCACTTCGTCGAGTTGGCGCAGCACCGTGCCTTGCGCATCGATGCGCTCGTCGATCTCGACCACGCGTTCGTACATTTGCGCCGGCAGCTCGATATGCCGCGCGAAGATGTCGGGGCGTTCCTGATAGCCGATGCGCAATTGGTCCGCAAAGCCGCGCGTAATAGCGAGCAGCGTGCGGGCGCCTTTACGTTCGAGCAATGCATTGGTCGCCACCGTCGTGCCCATCTTGACGACTTCGATCTTGTCCTGCGGCAGCGGGGCACCCGCTTCGATGCCGAGCAAGTCGCGGATGCCCTGGACGACCGCATCGCGATAGCGTTCAGGATTTTCCGAAAGCAGCTTGTGTGTGATGAGTTCGCCGTTCGGTTGGCGCGCGACGATATCGGTGAACGTGCCTCCCCGGTCGACCCAGAATTGCCAGCGGCCTTCGCTTGGGGTGGTCTCTCGCGCGGCGCCGATGCCCGTTGCCGCGTCCTGTTCGTTTGCTTGCGATTTCACTTCCATGACCTCGACTCTCCGTCCACGATGGATGGCCGCCGGTTGCTGGGGGTGGGCGCATCGCCGGCCATTGTTTGTCGGGTGGATTGTCGAAGGAGCCAACCCGGTCAGTCCAGGGAGAAAAATAAATCCCCCGTATAAGAAAAATAGATACCCGCCGCAGCCTTATGCAGTGGGCCTGTCCGGGCCATCCACGCCGAGATGGCGGCGCACCGCAGGGTAGTCGTATAACTCGTCTTTCATGGCCGACAGCGTCTTGGCTCGCGGCACCGCTTCGTTGCGCGGCACCCCGGCCTGCGTCATGGCGTCGAGCGCGTCGCGCAGCTGGGTCTTGGCTTGGCGCAGTTGCCCGCGGGGCCACCACTTCGCGCGCACGAGGTTGGCCAGACCGACCGGTCCGCTGACGAGGCCATGGCCGACGGCGCGGCCGAGCAGCCTCAGTTCGTCCCACGTCGAATGGACATGCCGGCGATAGCCCGCCGTCGTACGCAAGTCGACGCGCCGCCCGCCCGCCTGAAACACCCAGCGGGCTTCGTGCAGCCGCGATTGCAGCGGGCTCACGCGCGTTTGCGAGAGCAGCTTCTTGTTGTCGGCCTTGCTCATGCGCACCTCGCCCGTGGCGGCAGTGAAGACTGCGCCGCCTGTAATGCCCGCACTCAATGCGCCCGCTTCGGCGGAGCGATCCAGACCGGTGTGATGGCCGTGCGCGTCCGTGGTGTAAGACGAATCCGTTGCCGTGATGCCATCCATGATCGGCAGGGCCGTGCCGGTCGACACGCCCGCGTGAAAGGCCTGGACGTAGCGCTGAACGATCTGGGCGCTTTCTCCCGGCTTGCGAAGCCGAGCGCGCCGATTCGCTTTTTCGAGTTGCTTCAAGTCGTCGAGGCAACGGCCGATCAGGCTGTCGGCGGGAATCGCGGCCCAGCGCGCCGGGTCCAGCGACTCGAAATCGCCCGCGTGCTGCTTGGCTAGCTCGATGCGTTCCGTCAATTCCGCGAGCCGCGTGCGGTGCGGTGCCAGCGTATGCTCTGGCGTCGTCCCGCCCGCTTGCAGCGCGGCGATTTTTCGCTCCAGTTCGGCGTGCTCGCGGATCCATTCGCCGAGCGCATCTTCGTAGACTTCTCGAACCGCCGCGATCTGCACTTCGGGCTGCGTCATGAACGACCGCCTGAGGGCCGCTTCCGAAACATGCTCGGGCCTCAAATCCTTGAAATGGATGCGCGCCGCGCCTTCCGCGAGGAAGTCGCCCCACTTGGTGTTCGCTCGCAGGTTATAGCGATGCTTGTTGCGCCGTTCGTCGAGGTAGCCCGCCCCCCATTGCAGCGGTACCGTGGCGGCCAATATCGCGGGGCCGGCAATCTGCCCGGCGACGGGCACGGTAGCGGTCACCACGGCGCCCGCCGCGGCCACTCCGTTCACGGCCATCCCCCAGCCCTTGCTGTAGGTCTGCGTACGATTCAAGCCGATGCGGCGCCTGTATTGCCGATCCGCGGTGTCATGCAACGCAAGGAACGCATCGGTCAGAGGGCCAACGGCGGCTTGGGCGCCCTCGTCCGATTGCGCCGTCTGCCGGAATTGCGCAATCGCTGCGGCCAGTTCGCGACGCTGATCCTTGAGCGATCTCACGATCGCCCCCATGTCGGGGCTTCTTTCGATCTGCGGCGCGACGACGGGCTGGCCGCCCACGCGTTTGAACGATTCCTTCACGTCCGTGATCGAGCGCAGCGTGCCCGTGAGCGCCGGGTTGACGATATTGGGCGGCAATTCGTGCGCAACGATCTTGGCGGCCTTCTGCGCCACTTTCAATGCGTGCTCGGTACCGGGAACGAGCGAGAGTCCGCCGCTGATGCCTGCGGCCGCGACCGAGGTCAGTCGGCCCGCGACGCTGTGGAGTCCTTCGTATAGGCCTGCCTTGTGGATACCTTGCTTATATAGCGCGACATCGATGTTCAGCGAAGCGAGCAAATGATGCTGAGCGAGGTCCGTCAACAGTGTGCGCGAATAGTGCTTGGGGTGCGCTTGCACGTCGGCGAGCAGCTCGTCCACCGGGACGTCGAGCAATTCCTCGAAGCGTCGCTGCGCCGCGCCTTTTCTATGCAAACGGGGCATGAATCGGGCCCATTCGTTTTTCTCGCAGTGAACTTCCGCCGCGCATCGCAGCTTGATCGCGGTCAGTGCGCGTTCGCGATCGAGCGACCGTCGCGTCGCGCTCAGGTAGTCCTCGAGTAGCTGTTCGCGCCGCGTTTGCGCAAGCGGCAGCGCTTCGTTCGGCTGCACCTCGTGCAGAACCGGACCCGTGGACGCGGTGGTGTTCGCGGGCACGGCGGCACTCGTTGGCGTGACCGTATCGGAGATCGTATCGGAGAGAGCGTCGAACGGACCGGAAATCGCGCTGTGAAACGAGGCTCCGCTCATGTCCGAATCGGTTCTCTCCTCGATGTGGGCCGAAGTCCGCCGCCACGGCCGCAAGTCGGAGAACTGCGCGTTGACGGCAGGCGTTTCGCGGCGCAGCCGCTCGGACGTATCGCGAACGGAAGCCGTCTGCGGATCGGTCGACGTCGACGCGACCGGGTTACCGGTGGAAATGGTTCCGCTTTTCATAGAGGCGATGGGCGAGGGATGGGTGAGGGCGTGCGTCGAGCGGCCCGCTGGAAAAACGCAGATGTCGCGTCCGACGCGTCATAGCCCAAACCATAAGCTCGATCGCCATGTCGCTCGGTTCAGCGAACGAATTGCGCTGGAAGCGAGCGAAATGAGGATTTGGAATATGGATCGACGATTTTCTGGATACGCTTATGAAGTTTTATGGATAAGAAAATCGACCTATGCCATCAGTGCCTGTCGCTAGCGAATTCGATGCCTTGATTGATCGCGCATGAGTACGTGATCTGCGGAATCAAGCGCGTATAGGCCGGAAGCGAGAACAAATCGGTCGAGAAGGCGACTGTCTGATCCGGTTTGACCTGATAGCGAATGAATTGCCAAAGCGGCGAACCATCCTGTCCGACGCTAGCATGCTCGTCCGCGAAACTCAGCGTGCCGTCGGGCGTGATGCGGTACGACGAGATCTTGAGCCCGCCACGCGTCGTGCCGGGCCGCGTCGTGCTGCCGCTCGGGGCGCACCGGGTGAGATCGACCGTCACCGAAACGGTTGCGCCGCGCTCGAGCGCCGCTTCGATGTCGGCCAGCGTCGACAGTTGCGGGTTGGCCAACGCTTGCGTCGACCACAGGCCAGCGGCAATCGACAGCGCTATCCAGGACATTTTCGATTTCGACATGTTTTCCTCTCAGGCTGGTGGAATGGGTGATTGAAGCGCGGGTGAATATATATAGATTCGTCACTCGAGAAAAGCGCCATAAACATATTTGCCTCTTTTGAATTCCGAGTGGGTGATGTTAGCGGGTCAAGGGCATTTCATTACACACAAGTCCGCGTGAGCGGCTTGTAAACTGTCGCGACTTGCCGTTTACTCTTGCTTTTTGCGCGGCACGCGAATGGCACGATCAACGGAGAGCTGGGCGGCAATGGAATTCAAGGGCATCGATCTGGGCGACAAGCGCCTGAACCGGCGGGCAATCCTGCTGGCTGAGCAACTGTCGGGCAATCCGACGGCGAGCATTCCGCTGGCGTGCGGCGGCTGGGCTGAGACGGCGGCGGCTTATCGGTTCTTCGCGCAGGACAAGCTGGAATGGACCGATGTCATGGAGCCGCACTGGCAGAGCTCGACCGAGCGGATGCGGGCATGCGAGGTGGTGCTGTGCTTGGATGACACGACCGAGCTGGAGTTGACCCGGTTTCGTGGACACCTATCCTTTGGAACAGGAGGTGCCTGCCATGGGAAAGCACCACAACCCCTACGCGCCGGAATTCCGGGCGCAGATGGTCGAGTTAGTCAAAGCCGGCCGGT
>NZ_JAAAYE010000065.1 GCF_013282575.1 Paraburkholderia sp. NMBU_R16 | reverse complement strand
GCAACATGCGCCGCGCGTCAATCAACAAACGCTTGTCAGCGTCAATCAACATCGGCATCATCAACCTCGCCGCGACATTCTCATCTTGTTTGTCGCGCGTCTCTCATCCAGATTGTCGCGCCACAACGCCGGGCCGGTAGGGCGAAAGCTGACCGTAGCCGGCGACGACCGGCTGATTCCAGACCGGGTTGCCGCTGGGCAACGTCATGGCGCGGCGGTCGCCGTAGCCGCGCACACCGCGAAGCGTACCGAAGTAATGATCGAACGAGCGGTTTTCCTGCATCAGGGCGACGACGTGCGCGACGTCCTCGATGCTGCGCGTCGCATCGTGAGCGGGAATCGCGAGTGCCTTGCGAATGCCAGTTGGCAACAAACCGGCGGCGGCAAATGTACCTGCCGCTTGCGCGGCTGCCCGCATGAAAACGCGGCGGCTGATCGACGTCATGGGCTGGACCCCGCAATTACGAGATGAGCGACGTTATGGACCATCGATCGGTCCATCGCAATGCGCGGCAGCCGTGTTAGAGGAGAGGGACGGGAAAGGGAACGGAGGAAACGTTATTGAGAGAAGGGAGCGGTGACGTCGAACGGAAGGGCGGGCTCGCCCCCAAGAGCGAACCCGTTCGATCGATCAAGATGCGCCGAAGGCGGGATCGCTCATGCTGTCGCGGCCCGTTTCGACGTGACCGGCCAGTGCTCGATGAAACGCCGGATCGGCATCGACGCTCACTTTCAAGTCATACCACGCATGGAATGCCCGCAAATCGATATACAGGTCCGCACTTTGTCCGCCGGCGACCCTGCGTTTGGCGAGGCTCCCATCGTACGCGTTGACGACGGTAAACACGCAAGCCGCGCTGCCGAAGTTCTTCAAGTGCAGTTCGATGTTTCCGTTCGCCACGTCGTACGACTCGGTGACCTCCGGCATCGCCGTGCCCGCGTTCCAGCCGCTTCCCGCAATCGGCACGGCCGTGCCCGCGAAGCGACGCATCAATCCATTCGGGCCATGCACGGTGTAGTCATACCGCCCATCGACGGGCAACGCGAGTGTATCGGCAATGCGCTTTTTCGCTTCGACGGCATACGAGCGGGGGGCGTCGAGGCTTTTTGCACGATAGACGAGAAACGCGGCCGCGGTCGAACCCGTATTGATGAACTCGAGGCGAAGCGCACGCTGCGCCGCTTCGACGCGCGAGTGGACGAACAGTTCGTAAGGCAGCGCACGCGCCGGTCGTACGCCCGGTTCCTGATTCGGCTTCGCCTGAACGAGCGGCGGCACCGGTACGTAGTCCGGATGGCGTACCTTGTCGGGCGGCACATAGCCCGTCGTTGCCGGAAGCGCCGGGAATGCCGCGTTCGGATGCGCGAAATCGAAAGCACGCGTGAGGTCCCCGCAGATGGCGCGGCGCCACGGCGTGATGTTGGATTCGCTCAAATCGCGGCTTCCGCCACTGCCGAACCGGCGCTCGATGAAGCGGACGATCGACGTGTGATCGAACGTCTCCGAGCAGAGCCAGCCGCCCTTCGACCACGGCGAAACGACGAGCATCGGTACGCGCGGCCCCAGACCGTAGGGCCCCGCAGGATTGCCGTCCTTGCCCGGGTAGTATTCGTCGATCGTGTCCACTGTCGAGCGGCCGACGCTCGGCGACCATGGCGCAAACGGCGGCGCGACGTGATCGAAGAAGCCATCGTTTTCGTCATAGGTGATGAGCAGCGCTGTTTTGCTCCATACCGCCGGGTTCGATGTCAGAACCTGCAACACCTGGTCGATATACCAGGCGCCATAATTCGCAGGCCAATTCGGGTGCTCGGAGTAAGCCTCCGGAGCAACGATCCACGAGACCTGCGGGAGCTTGCCGCCCTGCACGTCGCGCTTCAGGACGTCGAAGTAGTCGCCGCTCACTGCGACGTTGGTGCCCGTGCGCGCATTGTCGTAAAGCGGATCGCCCGGCTGTGCATTCCGGTACTGGTTGAAATAGAGCAGCGAGTTGTCGCCATAGTTGCCTATGAAGGCGTCCTGCGTCCAACCCCAGGAGCCTTTCGCGTCCAGGCCCGTTCCGATGTCCTGATAGATCTTCCACGAGATGCCGGCCGCCTGGAGCTTCTCGGGAAACGTCGACCAACCGTAGCCGGCTTCGGCATTGTCGATCACGGGACCTCCACCGCTACCGTCGTTGCCGACCCAGCCCGTCCACATGTAGTAGCGGTTCGGATCCGTCGGTGTCATGCCCGAGCAGTGATAGGCATCGCAGATCGTGAAGGCATCGGCAAGCTGATAGTGAAATGGAATGTCTTCACGCGTGAGATAAGCCATCGTCGTCGTACTCTTGGCCGGTACCCACTGATCGTAGCGCCCCCCGTTCCACGCGGCATGCGTCGTCGTCCAGTCGTGCGGCAAGTCTTGCAGGAACTGCATGCCGAGATTCGACGCGCGCGGGCGAAACGGCAAGACGTAACCGAGATCCGCCGCAGCCGGCTGGTACCAGACCGGCCGGCCGTTGGGCAACGTGATCGCACGGCGGTCCCCATAGCCGCGCACACCGCGCAAGGTGCCGAAGTAGTGGTCGAACGAGCGGTTTTCCTGCATCAGGATGACGATGTGCTCGATGTCCTCGATGCTGCGCGTCGCATCGTTGGCAGGAATGGCGAGCGCATTGCGGATACCGGCGGGCAATGCACCCATGGCGGCAGCGGCGCCCGCCGCTTGAGCGGCGGCACGCAGGAAGTCACGGCGGCTTGTCGAGGTCATTTTCGATTCGTAGAGCGGAAGTGGAACGAGACGGCCTCGCGCAAGCGGGACACGTCGACGGGTAAGGCCACAGCGAACACGCACGAACACACGCGGACTACTTGAAACTGAACCGTCGTCGGCTGCGGACGATCCGCGTCGAACGAACTCTGTCTGTTCACAACCCCCGCTATTCGGCAGAGTGCATGACTGGGGGCAATAGCGCGCCCGACGCGGGCGGCGCCACAGCGCTCCCGCCGGTGCCGAAACGCTGCGCGAAAACCGGTTTCGAGGGCTCGACAGTGTGGGGCGCCGGATTGGCGCCCGGCAACGTGGGCACGCGTTCGGCATCTCTCGACAGCGTATCGTCCGCTCGGCTGCCGCGATCGTCGCCGCAGCCGGCCAGCGCTACGACGAGTCCCACGCATACCGCCCGCGCAAGCGCGAATGAAATACATCGGCCACATGCGGTGAAGAGTCGACGCGCTGGCATTGAACCTCCCACGATCGGACCTCAATCAGGATGGCGGACACGATAAAAGCGAATCGTGTCGCCTTGATGAAGAACGTTATGCGCGAAACATGCATTCTTCTCAATGTGGCAAGTGTGCGTTAGAGGAGAGACTCGCGGCGACAAATGCCGCGGCTTCTTGCATGAAAGGCACATAACGCATCGATGCGAATTGCGATCGGCAATACATGAGGCGATAAAGGGTACGCCCGTCAGAGCGTACCGGTGGGATGGGAAGTGATGCGAAGCGCTGGGCGCGAGCGCGCTCAGGCGATGACTGATGTCAGGAAATCATCTGCGTGATATGTTCGCGCAGATAGGCATCGAACGGCGCACCGATCTCGGGATGGCGCAACGCGAATTCGACTGTCGCTTTCAGATAGCCCAGCTTGCTGCCGCAATCGAAACGTGTGCCGTAGTAGCGATAGGCCAGCACCTGCTCTTCGGCGAGCAACGCCTGCAGCGCGTCGGTCAGTTGCAGCTCGCCGAGTGCGCCCGTTTCGATTTTGCGCAGATGCGAAAAGATGCTGGGCATCAGGACGTACCGGCCGACGACACCGAGATTCGACGGCGCCGCTTCGGGCGACGGCTTTTCAACGATGCCTGACAGCTTGAAGATGTCCTCTTCCCACTCGCGGCCTTCGACGACGCCGTACGACCGGCTGTCTTCCCGTGCGATCGCCTCCACCCCGACGATCGAGCTGTGATAGTGATTGAACACGTCGATCATCTGCTTCATGACAGGCTGTTCGCCATGAAGCAGGTCGTCGGCCAGAATCACGGCGAACGGACTGTCGGCCACGAGCTTTTCGGCACACAGGACGGCATGGCCGAGCCCGCGCGCGGCCGGCTGACGCACATAAAAGCAATCGACGTGGCTCGGTTTGATGTTGCGCACGAGATCGAGCAGTTTCTCCTTGCCGCGCGCCTCGAGCTCCGCCTCGATTTCGTACGACGTATCGAAGTGGTCCTCGATAGCGCGCTTGCTTCGGCCGGTAACGAAGATCAGCTCCGTGATACCCGCCTCGATTGCCTCCTCCACCGCATACTGAATAAGCGGCTTATCGACGATCGGCAGCATTTCCTTGGGACTGGCCTTCGTGGCAGGCAGAAATCGCGTGCCGAGACCTGCCACAGGAAATACCGCTTTGGTGACTTTCAACATCGTTCATCCCCTCTTGGGAAAGTCGTTGTGTTTGAAGGCTCCATGAAGGAATTCGTCAACATCCTTGGATCAGACGCGCTCCATCGCCTGGTCCGCTTCGAGCGGCATCGACCGCTCGCGCTTGAACGCGCCCACCCGCATCGTCCTGTCGGATTCGAGTGCCTCGCGATATGCGGAAATGGCTACCAGAATCAAGAGCACCGCGACGCCGGCTACCCAATGTAAATCCATGATGCGGCTCCATTTGCGATTTGTCGGTGACTGCACGTTAACACGAAAAAACCGAACAATAATCTCCTTCGGCCGGGCCAAATTTTTTGCGGCGCCTTGCCCGGCAAGGCTCAGAGGGTTGTTGTGAGCGTTTGTTAAAAACCGGTTTTCGGCGATTTTTTTCGTTCTACGATAGGCGCGGATTCGGAACTTTTTATATCTCCGTGATAAGACACTCTGTCATTATTTCCGAGCGCATCGGTCGGGGCACTGTATGAGCGATTCGTCGATTTTCCCAGTTCCCTCGGCCGCGCCGGCCGCCGCACCCTCGCAACGCATCGACGCGGTGCGGCCCACGGCAGCCGCGAAAGAGACCTTCATCGATGCCATGCGCGGCATGGCGGCGCTGCTCGTCGCCTATTTCCATTGCCGCCAGGTCGCCTGGGTCGGGCTGCATCACTTCCATCAGGCGATGGGCTTCTCGCTCGAGCCGAGCGTCCTGCTCGGCTATCTGACGATGCCGATCGCCTGGGGTTCGGCCGGCGTCTCGATCTTCTTCGTGATCAGCGGCTACTGCATTCATCGCAATCCAGCCGCCCGGCTGGCTGCCGATCCCGCATATCGCCTGGACGCTCCGATATTCTGGGCCCGGCGGTTCGCGCGTATTTATCCCGTTCTCTTCGCGGCGTTGCTGCTCACGCTCGCCTTCGATTCGATCAGCCTCAGCCTGCCGCCGGTCAATCACAAGATTCTGTCAATCGGCCCCAAAGCCTTCTTGATTAGCCTGCTCTCATTGCAAGGCCTGCTTGCGCACCCTTACGGTTCGAACGGCGCGCTATGGACGCTTGCGATCGAGGTTCAGTTCTATGCGGTCTATCCGCTGCTTTTCGCCGCGCGGCGCCGCTTCGGCATGCCGGCCGTCATGGCTGTCATCGCGGCAATCAACGTCATATCCGGCTATCTGCTGGAGCCCGTATGGATCTACTTTTTCACTTCCTATTGGTTCTCGTGGACGCTAGGCGCCTATCTCGCTGAAAGACGAGTCGCCGCGGCGGACTTGACGCTGACACGGCGGCAAACGCTCTACTGGCGTCTGGCCGCCGGGGCCCTCGCAGTACTCGGCTGCGCAATCTTCAATTACAGCGTTTATATCGGCCAGTACATCGCATTCCAGTTATGGGCGCTCGCTTTCGCATGCCTCATGCGTACGACGCTGAAGCCCGAAGGTGAAGCTGTCTCGCTCGGCGATGGCTCTTTCGTGATGCGCGCACTCGCACGCTGTGGCCTGTTCAGCTATTCGCTTTACGTCATCCATCTGCCGATTTTCATCTGCCTGCAGGCCGTTTTCTTCCGCTCGGCCTTGCAATTGTCGATCTGGCCGACGTTCGCATTCATGCCTGTGGCCATCGGCGCGGCTTGCCTGTTTTATCTGTTTGTCGAACGTCCGGCGATGCGCTGGTCGTCGAGCATCCGGCGACGCCGACCCATCCTCGAGCAGCCCGCCGCGGCCTGAAGCCGCATGCCTTGCTCCGGCAATGCGGGGCAAGGCATGAGACGTCTGCCGGCCACAGCATTGATCGCGACCGCGCCGCTCAGCCCGTACGCCGCTTGGCGTGAGCCGCGAGAATACGGCTTACGCCGTCGATGTAGGTGCGTGTGCCAAACCTGCGGCGCGCGATGTCGTAGCCCGTGTCGACGAGCCGCGCACGCAATTGCGCATCGGTGCGCAAACGCGTGATGGCGGCCGACAGCTCGTCGGCGCTGTCGGGCTCGCACAGCAGGCCGTTCATGCCGTCGTCGATGATCTCCGTCACGCCGCCCGCCCGCATCGCCACCACCGGCCGCTTCGCCAGCATGCCTTCGACGATGACACGGCCAAACGGCTCAGGAGCGATGGAAGTATGCGCGATCACATCGACGGCACGCATGCAGGCGGCCACGTCGTCGCGAAACCCGAGAAAATGCACGCGCGAGCCCATGCGGTGCGTTTCGACGAAAGCCTTGAGCGCCGCTTCGTAGGCGTCTTCGCCAAAAAGCGGCGCGCCGACGAGCGCGACGTGCAACTGAGGATCTCGTAACGCTGCTTCGAGCAGGACGTGCTGTCCTTTCCAATGCGCTAGGCGGCTGAAAGAACCGACGATGAATGCATCGCCCGGCAGACCGAGGCGTTCGCGCAACACCGTTTGCGGCGTGTTGTCATGCTTGCGAAACGGCGCTTCCGAAATGCCATTGAATACGACGTCGACACGTTTGAGCGGCACCTTCGCGAGTTCCACGAACGCCGCAGCCGATGCGGCCGAGTTGGCGATGACGTGATCGAGCGTGAGCCGGCCGAACCATTTGATCGTCATGCGCTGCATCCGTCCAAAATGCTCGGCACTGACGATGTCGCGCAGATGCCAGACGACGGGACGGCGCGCAATGACGCCCGCAATCGCGCCGACGACCATCGCGCGCTGCGTATTGGCATAGATGACGTCGGTATTTCGCGCGCGACGGACCGTCTCGCGTACGAGCGAGGCAACGCCGGTCAGCGAGCGCAGCGTCGGCGCGCCTTGTTTCGACATGCCGCGCAGCCGTGAGGCATCGAGCACGTCGACCTTCACGCCGGCATCCGCGAGCGCGCGGCGAAACGGTCCATCGTCGAACAGCACGACATCGACACTCTCTTTTTTTTGCCGCGCGAATTCGAGCAGCGAAAGCTCGGCGCCGCCGAGCACGCCCGTCTGGTCGATCGCCAGGATCTTCGTTGCCGGTGCCGCAGCGCCAGCCGGGGCGCCGCGCGCCGCATCGGTAAGCGTCGGCGCACCGCCGACCATGCCGGCCGCACTTCGACGTGTCGCTCCGGGACATATCGCCTCTACTGCGGCGGTGAAGCGATCGCGGAAGTTCGAGGCGGAAAAGCGTTCGGCATTCGCGCGGCACTCGCGCGGCGAAAATCGGTGCGACTCGCGCTCGAAGGCAGCGACGGCCGCGTTCACGGCCTGCGGCGTCTGTTCGTGGAAGAAGATGCCGGTGGGTCGGCTTTGCGACAAATCGCGCACGGTTTCGAGCGCTCCGCCCTTGCCATAGGCGATGACGGGCGTACCGCACGCCTGCGCTTCGACTGGAGCGATACCGAAGTCTTCCTCCGCCGCGAAAACGAACGCCTTCGCGCGGCGCATATGGTCGTGAAGCACATCGAACGGCTGGAAACCCATGACCTCGACGTTCGCACCGGCCTTCGCACGTACGACGCTCATTTGCGGCCCATCGCCGATCACGACGAGCTTTTTATCGGGCATGCGCGAAAACGCTTCGACGATCAGGTCGATCTTCTTGTATGGCACGAGCCGCGATGCGGTCAGATAAAAATCGTCCTTCTTTTCGCTGAGCTCGAACGCATCGACGTCCACGGGCGGAAAGATGACCTGCGCGTCGCGCTGATAAACCTTCTTGATCCGGCGCGCAATGAATTCCGAATTGGAAATGAAATGATCGACCGAGTTCGACGTGCGAATATCCCAATTTCGAATGTAATGCAGCACCAGGCGTGCGAATGCCGAGCGCAGCCCCCGCGTCAGATGCGATTGCTCGAGGTATTGATGTTGCAGATCCCACGCGTAGCGGATCGGCGAATGGACATAGCTGATATGGATTTGATCGGGCCCGGTCAGCACGCCTTTTGCCACGGCATGGGAGCTCGAAATGACGAGGTCGTACGCGCTGAGATCGAGCTGCTCGATCGCGAGCGGCATCAACGGCAGATAGGCCCGATAACGCTTGCGCGCGAATGGCATGCGCTGGATGAACGAGGTCGTCGCATGCTTGCCGCGCACGAACCGCCTGTCGTCGAGGAAATCGACGAGGCTGTAGAGATCGGCATCGGGAAAACAAGCGATGATCTGTTCGAGCACGCGCTCGGCACCGGCGTACGTGACGAGCCAATCGTGCACGATCGCAACGCGCGGGACGTGCGATGTGACGACGGCCGGCGCGAGGCGTCGCGGCTGTGTCGCGGGTACGAATGCGGCGGTTTCCGCGGCGGCAAGGGCTTCGTCGCTCATGCGCTTCTCCTTGCATTGACTCGCAACAACAGCGCGCGCGCCATGTTGCGCAGAGAGGGGGATGTCGTCATGGACCAGACCATGTTCAGCAGGCACAATCCCGCCGCCAGTATCGCGAGCGCGGCCAGATTCGTCACCTCATGCGAGAGATAGCCCGCCACCACGAGAAACGCCAGATGTCCGAGCATGTCGAACACGATCTGTCGCGCGCGGATCCGAGACAGATAAAGAAGCACGCCGTAGTCCAGAAGCGAACGACCGACCACGACGACGGCGGCCCCCGTCAGACCGAAATGCGCGATACCCAGCATCAGAATGCCGGCAAAAAACGGTAGCTCGATGATGCCGATCCAGGCTGCGTGCGCGGGATCGATCTGCGATTGAATCAGAAGACGCGTCACACCGGCCTGCCCCACGAGCCAGACGCTAACGATGAGCACGCGCCCCACGTTCACGGATGCGGCGGCGAGCTCGCTGCCCACCCACAAATTGAGAAACGGCCCCAGCGCGAGCATGCCGACGATCATGACCGGTGTGAACAATCCGTTCAGGACTTCCAGCGCCTGCCGCACGAGCACGTCGGCGTGGTCGCGCTCGACGGCGGACAAGCGCGGAAAAAGAGTGCGCACGAAGGCCGTCGGCAGCATGTTCAGTCGGGTGACCAGATTTTGCGGCACCGTGTAATAAGTCACGTAGCGCGCGCCGAGTCCGGCACCCAGCAACACGCGATCGAGCGTATCGCCGACCATGATGGCCATGCTTGCCGCAAGCATCCATCCACCGAAGCGGAAGAGCTCCTTGGCCACGGTGAGACTCGGCATCATCACCCGCTTGATATCGAGTACACGCATGCTCGCCCGCGCGAGCAGCAGCGCGGCGATCGCTCGCGCCACCACGGCAGCGGCCAGCACGTTCGGCAGCGTGGGCGCGATGAGCCAGGCGGCGCCCAGCGGCATCAGCTGGAAGAGGAACGTACCGAGCGTCTGATTCGTATTGAAGACGCCGAAGCGTTCGGCGCCGTTGATCGCCCCCGCGCAAACCCACGAAACATTGGCAATCGGAATCGCCAGCGCGAGCCACGGCAACGCATGTATGACTTCCGCGCGCATCACCGGTGAAAGGTGTGTGAAATACGCGGTATAGAGATAACCGCCGATATAAATGATGACGCCGCCGGCAATCCCGGTGATGAGATTGAGCCAGAACGCGCTCCAGAAAACGAGCGCGCTCTGGCCTTCGTCGTTGGAGGCACGCGCCTTCGAAATATGGTTTTGCGCCGCCATGCTCATGCCGAGGTCGAGCACGCCGAAGTAGCCGATGAACGTCCACACGAGACTCACGACGCCGTAACGTTCGACACCGAGCAGCTTGATGTAGCTGGGCACGGTCACGAGTGAAACGAATGTCGGCAGGACCAACCCGAAAAAGTTGATCGCGACATTCTTGAGCATGCCTTTATCCATCGAATGCCCAGTCATTAGCCCTCGCCGATGCCGTTGCCGGCTGCCTGATGCTTCGCGCCTTTCTTCCCGCCTTGGTTCTTCTCGCCCGCGGCGGGGGTCCAGCGGTACATGAGCACCTTGCCGCGTGCGTCCTCTTCGACGAATACGACGTATTCGCCATTCGCACGCTTATACGCGCTGATGGCATTGGCGACGTCGACGTGCCCCGAGGCATTACCGACTTCGGGTCCCGGTTTGATTACGCCGATCTGCGCACCGGTATTGCGATCGAATACATGCACGATGCCGATGAACTCGACGGCGAAGACGTAGTCGCCCTCCTGCGTCACGCTGACGAGCGTGCGGCGCTCCTTGCCCTTCGGCTGCCACAGCAACTGAGTCGTGAAGCGCAGGACCGGCTTGCCGGTCGACCATCCGTCGTAGCGTGCCAGCACGCGGCCGATCTCTTTCGGCACGTCGTTGCTGTTGGGCATGGCGTCGTCGGTGTAGCCCGTGACATAGAGCGAATCGGTCCTCGTATCGTAGACCGCGCGCTTCACGAATTTGAATGGCGCAGGAATCGCGTAGGTCGTCATCTTGTCGTACGCGTAAATCGGGTTGCCCGAGCGGTCCACGCCGCCGAAGCGCAAGCGATGAATACGCGTGTCGTTCGCACGCCAGATGTCGCCCTTGGCATCGACCCACCAGCCCCAGCCCCCCGCAAGATGCTCGTCGGTGCTATTGCGCTGGAACTCCTGCGGATTGAACTTGCCGTCGCCATTGGCATTGCGCCAGATCCATTCGCCGCCCGGCGGCGCAGTCGTGATCGCGTGCACCGGACCTGGCCGGCCCGCGATGAAGCCCGAAGGAATCGCCGTTTCGCCGTCGTGCGCCGGATCGAAGCGATAGATCTTGAGGTGATCGGCGTACATGTCCGTCAGATAGAGGAACGTTCTGCCGTTCAGCTGTCGCGCCATCGGCGTGCCGGGCCATTGATCCATATGGAAGACGGTATCTTCGGGGTACTTGAACCGGTTCGACAGGAAGCCGGCGTATTTCCATTCGTGCCCGGGCGGCTTCGACCAGTCGAGTTCAAAGCGCTTGTTGCCCGTGAATACGCTATTCGGACGAGACGGATCGATGCAGGCACCGTCCACGAAAAGCAGCCCATCGACCTGCCACCGCGGTTTGCCGTCGGGCGTGTAGCTCGCTAGCGTTGCGCCGAGCCCCGCGCCGGTCGAGCCCAGTTGCGGGCCCACGCCGTTCATCGAGACATAAATGTTGCCGCCCGCATCGACACCGACGCCGGTCAAGCCATTGAATCGCATCGGCCCCGGCCGCCCCTGCTCGCTCGGCTTGCCGGCCCAGATGCCGTAGCGCTCGCCGAACGTATCGGTCAGCTCGTACTGGCCGGGATGCGATGCCGTGAAGATGAGCACCTGTTGACGCCAACCGTTGTCAGCAACATAGAGGCGTCCTTTCTTGTCGACGGCGATATCGACGGGAACGGCGTCCTGCGGCAACGCGACCTTGTCCGAGAGCTGCTTGCCGTCGGCGGTGTAATGCGCGAGACGAGGCACGGACCCGCTCAGGCTGTCCGTCAGCACCCACAGTGTGCCGTCCGGCGCGAGCGCGATCCGCCCCGGTTCGTGAACTTTCCAGGCGCTTTTTTGCTGCATCGATTCCGCGTCGATCACGTCGATTTCGTCGCGTGTGGTGTTGGACGCGTAGACAGTCGTCTCGCTCGCGGCTAAACCATAGATCGGCGCTTTGGTGCCCGAAGACACGCGGTTGACCGGCAAAAAGCCAGCCGCAAGCTGACCGTGCGCATCCGCGCGCGCCACCGCGCGAAACGGTACCGTCTTCTTGACGCTCGCGAGGTCCCGCCGCGAAATGCCGAACCAATGCTCGCCGGTTGGCGGCCAGACGCCATCGGCAACGAGCTTGCCGCGCTCGTTGCCGACCGATGTACCCACGAAGACATAGCGGCTGTTGATCGCCACCGCCTCGCCGCCCGAGCGTCCCCAGCCGTGCGTGCCGCCCGCGAATTCGAGCTGCTTGCCGTTCTGATAGACACTCGCCTCGGCGCCGCTTTCGTCCCAAGGCGAATTGGTGTAGACCTTGCCGTCGGGCGAGACCGCGATCGACGTGATATCGATCTGGGTCCACATGCCGTGGCCGTAACCGAACGTGTTACCGATCCATGACGTGGTCGCAGCCAAGACGTTATCGTTGTCCTCGTCCGCCGCATACGCGGACAGGCCTGCGACCGCGCCGATGCCGAGGGCGACGGCGAAAAGCGCCGCGCGAGACAGAACACGCACGAAATGCCTCCTTGAATTCGAGAGAGAGCCGACCGCTAGCGTACGAACAAACTATTTGGCGGAAACGCGCAAATAATTCCAAAAAATTCTCGCGCACATTCAATGGGCGCCGCGCCATGCGGCACTTTATTTCGAATGGAGTTCGTCCCGCTCCGGTCGGCAGGCATCCGCTGCACGATCAGTGGTTTTTCGTCAATTTCTTTTTCCGCAGAATGGGGCGGACTTTTTTGGCCCAAGCCGGGGATGTGCGCCGGTGAAGGGAATTCGCAAGGATACCCATGTCTGAGTTGCTCACGCCTCATCGGCCCCAAACCGATATCGCCCGTCCGCACGCGCGCATCGTCCAGCTCGATGGCGTGCGCGCCGTCGCCGTGCTCGCGGTATTCATGAACCACGCGTTCGGCGTTTCGCTGTGGATGGGCGTCGATCTTTTCTTCGTGCTCAGCGGTTTCCTGATAACCGGTATTTTGGTCGATCGAAAATCGCGCAATCAATCGTATTTCGGTTATTTTTACGCACGCCGCGCGAAGCGAATTCTGCCGCCGTATATCCTGTTGCTGATTTTGTCGTCGCTGCTCTTCGGCCTCGGCTGGCTCAAGCAGTGGTGGTGGTACGCATTTTTCGCCACGAATATCGGGCAATCGCTGGGCGATTCGGGCAACCCGGGATTCGGTGTGCTGTGGTCGCTGGCGGTCGAGGAACAGTTCTACCTCGTCTGGCCGATCGTGGTCCTGCTGGTCTCCGAGCGCACGCTCGGCATCGTCGCCGCTGCCGGCATCGTCGTCGCGCCGATTCTGCGCGCGGCCGCCACACCGCTCTTCAGCTCGTTCTGGCCCATCTATTTTCTTACCCCGTTCCGCATGGACCTGCTCTGCGCAGGCGCGCTGCTCGCAGTACTGATGCGCCGGCGTCCCGATCTGCCGAAGCAGCTCCGGTGGGCCGCATGGGCCATGCTCGCCGGCACGCTCGCCATCCTGGCCTGGCTGCACTTCCACTATCCGGACATCCGCGACTCCAATCGGCCGCTGTCGAATGCAGGCCTCTATAGCCTGACGCTCGTGCTATCCACATCGGTCGTGATTCTCGCCCTGCGAAGCCGCGGCATCGTCACGCGTGTGCTTTCCCACCCTGTTCTCGTCTATCTCGGCACGATCAGCTACACGGTTTATCTCGTGCACGTGACATTCATCGGCCTGATGTGGAAATTCAATTACGGCAAGTATTCCAGCGCGCTCGCCGCGCTGGCGCTCACGCTCGCGTTTGCAACCGCGAGCTGGTTCCTGCTCGAGAAACGCCTCGTGCGCGGCGAAAGGCGCAGGTCAGGTCTTTCGTCTGTCGCCCTGGCCCGTGATTAAGCGGCGTCCATTGAATTACACGTAAAAGGAGCATTTCCATGATTGGGATGAACCCCGCACGCAAAGCGATCATCACCGGCGTAACCGGGCAGGACGGCGCCTACCTCGCGCAACTGCTACTCGAAAAGGGCTACTCGGTTGTCGGCACCTATCGCCGGACCAGTTCGGTCAACTTCTGGCGAATCGCCGAGCTCGGCATCGAGCAACATCCCAATCTCTCGCTCGTGGAGCACGATCTGACCGATCTCGGCTCGACCGTGAGGCTGCTCGAACGCACGCACGCCCACGAACTCTACAATCTGGCCGCCCAGAGCTTCGTCGGCGTCTCGTTCGATCAGCCGGTCACCACGGCCGAGGTCACGGGCATCGGCGCGCTCAATCTGCTCGAGGCAATCCGGATCGTCGACAAGAGCATTCGCTACTACCAGGCCTCCACGTCGGAAATGTTCGGCAAGGTCCAAGCCATCCCCCAAGTCGAGAGCACACCGTTTTATCCACGCAGCCCCTATGGCGTCGCCAAGCTCTTCGCTCACTGGACGACGATCAACTACCGCGAGTCCTACGACATCTTCGGCGCCTGCGGCATTCTGTTCAATCACGAATCTCCGCTGCGCGGTCTCGAATTCGTCACCCGCAAAATCACCGATGCCGTTGCCCGCATCAAGGCCGGCAAGCTGGACAAGCTCGAGCTCGGCAACCTCGATGCGAAACGCGATTGGGGCTTTGCGCGCGAATACGTCGAAGGCATGTGGCGCATGCTTCAGGTCGACGAACCGGACACCTACGTGCTCGCGACCCAGCGCACCGAGACCGTGCGCGATTTCGTACGCATCGCGTTCGCCGCGGCGGGCTACCAACTCGAATGGAGCGGTCACGCCCAGACAGAACGCGGCATCGATGTGGCGACAGGCAAGGTGCTCGTCGAGGTCAATCCGAAGTTCTATCGCCCGTCGGAAGTCGACTTGCTGATCGGCTGCGCCGACAAAGCACGCGAGAAACTCGACTGGCATGCGCAAACCTCGCTCGAGGCGCTCTGCAACATGATGGTCGAGGCCGATATCGCTCGCGTCGCCGCGGCGTGAACGCGGTCGAGCGCGATCAATCGCCCTCCGAGGTGCCGTCGGCCGTCGTGGTGAGCACCCATTGGGCGAACTCCCCGTCCAGCTGCGACGGCAATCCCGACATATAGCTCCAGTAAGCCGCGTAGTCTCCGTTACGAAACATCGGCAAAATCGTCGACAACACCTCCGGATGCCGTTCGAAGACGAAGCGCACGGCCATGTATCCCCAACGATAGGCCCGGCTCACATAGTCGTCCATCGTATAGCTGTTGGCGAAGATCTCACTGAGCCGGTAGCGCCCTGTCTTCGCCGCCTCGATCGATTCCGGGTCATCGTTGCCGCGTGAGATGTATTCGGCGAGCCCTTCGATGTACCAGACTGTCGGCACGTTTGTCGATGCTTCAAAATCGCCATGGAGGTCGAATCGCCCATCCAGGTAATGAACGAACTCGTGCCGTAGATTCCATACTTCGAAATGCGGCTTCAACCAGGTTGCCACGAACGCGATAAAGCGCGCCTGGTTTTTCGGCGCAGCGGGGTCGCCTTCCAGATAGACGCCTCCGTTATCCGTATCGTTTCCGAAGAGTACCGGTGAATAGTTCTCGTACTCGGTGTTATCCGAAAAGACAACGACCTCGAGCGTCGTATTATGATCATCCGCCACGGGGATCTCATGAGTACGCAACATTTCATGAAAACGAGGCGCTTCTTTCCGCATGAGGGTGCACGCCTGATCCGCCTCACTCGGCGTCAGCGATGCCGTGCGCAATGCGATCGCTCCATTCGCGCAGCGATAACGCCGCGCGAGAATGGCGTCCGCTAGCGGTCCTTCGAACCCACACGTGCCATAGACACTGCAATGATCGGCGTCGTAAGCCTGAACGGCCTGCGCAGCGGCAAGCCAGACGAGACGGTCCGGCCCCGCCATCGTCGAGTCGGCCAGCGCGTCTTGAATGAGCGGCCTGATCGTCGGCAGCAGGCTCGGATAGGTCGCGAAGCGAAAGGCTTCGCTCGCCGCCTGATTGAGCAGGTAGCTCGCGTGCCGCGCGGCAAGCAAATCGCGCTTATTGGCTTTGACGAAGCCGTATAACGCGAGCGCATAGGAAGGGTCGTTTCCGACGATTTGGGCCGCGTCGTGACGATAGTGCGCGAAGTAAAAAACTTTGAGAATAGCGGTGAACGCATAGGCGAGACCGGGCTCGTCCAGCGTGCTGGCGATTGCCGGAGACTGCGCGCTATTCGTGAAGCGCGTGACCCATTGCCGTGCGAACGGCAGGTACGCCGATTCGTCGTGCATATTGACGATGAGCGTGATGAGCTCACCGGCGCTCGTCGCGGCGCTCGGATTCGGGAGCCCGATCGCACTGCCCGTCAGTACTCGCGTGATGACAGGGCGCAAGCGGCTGGTCATATCGTCGGGAAGGGGTGGTGCTGTTCCCTGGTTCGCCAGATAGTAAGCAGCCCTTAGAAAGAGCGTCAGATTCAACAGGGCGCGATTGCCGGGCCCATATGCCTCACCCTCGGTTGCGAAACGCGTCGCGACAGCCCTGAGATTATCGTCGCCGAACAACTGCCGCGCCTGTTCGCGGGTGGCTTCGAAGAACGCATTGGCACAGGCCGAGTCGGCAAGCGTGGCTACCCGCTCGGCCAGCGCTTCGCCACGCAGGCCGGCCATCGCATCCATCGATGGGCATGCCTCGCCCCCTGCCTGCCGTTTAGCTCGCGCGCGGCGCCGCATCTCCGGCGTCATCAGTTCGGGACGCAACCGATCGGACGGAGCCAGATCGAAAAGCCACTCTTCGCGCGAGCGCGGCAAGAGCGTCGGCGGGCGCGGCATCGGAGGCAGCTTCGCCCCACCGGGTCCGCTGCCGGCGCCGATCGGCGCGCCAGGACCTGACGCGGCCAGCGCCGGTACTGAACTCATTGCCAGGGCGAGCAACAGCAATCCGCCACAAAGGGCCGAAAAAAGACGTTCCATGCGCTTCGTCTCCTGTCCCATTACCGTGGCGGTCAAGAGACCGCGCTAAGCGCTTGCTCCGAGCGCTCGGCGGCCGCACGGCAATCGGTGTCGTTGTTCGGTTCGGCGCGCTTTCGCCGATCGTCAAGTCCGATTCACTCTATTGAGCGCGCGGCGCAGAAACAACTGCTTGACCTGATAGCTGCGAATGTCGATAGCCGATGCGTCGTCTGCAACGGAAGGTGAGCGTTTTCGGGAGCAGGGGGAAAATGAAGCGGGTCGTGCCGCGAAAGCCCCGCTACGCGGGGCCGTGTGCGCTCGCTTGCGACTGACCGCGGCGCTAAAGGTGAGTGTTTTCGGGGAGTGGATCGGCGGCGTTCAGATGGGGCACAACGTGCGCCGATAAAGCGCCAATACTGCGTCGCTATCCACATCGATACAGACGGTGCACGCGGGCCTTGCGTCCCAGTCGGGCGCGGGAACCGGCATGCCCTCCGGTTTTTGGATCGTATGTCCCGCGGCAATACCTTCTGTCAGTACCCGCACCGGCCCATTGCGCGTTCGGAAGTATTGTGGAGCGAGCAGATAGGCAACGGCCAAAGCGTCATGTACGTAGATGCCGGCGACGCCTTCGCTCGCGCGATGAAACACTTCGTAGTGCCGCGAGATATCCCATACGAAACGTCCGGGCTCTCCACCCGCGTCGCGCAAGTGCGCGAGGTAGTCGGTGGACATGACCGTGCGCTGCGTCACATCGAGCCCAACGATAACGATGGGCCACCCGGCACCGAATACACGGTCCGCCGCTTGCGCATCGCCATGCATATTCGCTTCGGCGGCCGGGGTCACGTTACCCATGACACCGCCGATGCCGAACGCGCCGCCCATCACGATGACTTGCTTGACGAGCGAAGCCAAGGCGGGCTCTTCGTCGAGCGCGAGCGCGAGGTTGGTCATCGGCCCGACGGCGATAAGCGTCACCTCACCGGGATGGGCTTTCACCGTCTCGACGATGAACCGCGACGCAGCGCGCGCATCGGCGCGGCAGCCCTCGGGCAAATGCGGCTCGATGTTACCGAGCCCATCGTCGCCATGTATCGTCGGAAGCGGCGTCGGCGCATTGCCTTCGAGCGGTCCCGCCGCGCCGCGGGCGACCGGCACGCCCGGCGCGAAACGCGATGTCAGATAGAGCGCATTGCGCGTGGTCGTCTCGATCGCGGCATTACCGAACACGCTGGTGACGCCCAGCAGCTCGATGTCGGGATGCAGCGCCTGAAAGACGAGCGCCATCGCGTCATCGATGCCTGGATCCGTATCGTAGATGACTTTATGTTTCATCGATCTTTAGGGAATAAAGGCATCCGCCAATCGATCGCACGCGCCCGAGCGATTCTTCCTTCGTCATTCCGATGGCTTTCCATGCTGACGAGGGCGAACGCCTCAACGCTCATTCCTGAATGAGAAACCGGTCGCGGCGCTTACCGATCCATGCAGGCGCCCGGCCACGGCCGCTCCATGTTTTGCCTGTCTTCGGATCGCGGTACTTCGGCGGCAATCCGCCCGATTGAGCTTTGCGCGTGCGTTTGCCGGAGAAGCCGAGTTCTTCGGCCGTGATTCCGTATTCTGCAATCTGCTCCTTGATGTGAGCAATCGCCGCGGCTAGTTCCTTTTCACGCGCTGCTGCCATTTGCGCCTGGACCTTTGCAAGCTGTTCGGTGAGTTGCCTATACGTTGCCATGAATATACGCCTCCTTTTGTTAGGCCGAATAGTACCGCTGTGACCGGTGGTGCGCGCAAAAGTGCAGTTTCATTTGGCCTTGCATGCAAAAAGCAGATTGCGCGTACCGTCCGTGATCGATTGCTGGATGATGTCGAAATCCCCGCCACACATGCCGCGTGCATTTTCCATGCACGCGCTCGCCGGACCCTGCGCCGCGCACTGAACGAGGATCGTGGGGCGCCCGTCGTGCGTAAACAGCGGCGCGCTACTGCCGCAGCCGGCAAGCATCAGAGACAGTGCGGCCGCGTGAGCCGGGTGACAAAGCACGCGGCGCCCGCGCGCCCGAAGCAATGCGAGTCTCATCGAATCAATCCCAATTCTTTTTGAATGGGCGGAGTATGCCACGCTGCAAGCGTCTTGTTATTACATTGCGACGCGATCGGGCTTCGTGCCAATTCGCCGGAATGCGAGTGATCACCGTTTATCCCTGACAGACTATGCGAATCGGGCCGGTGCGCCGAGTCAACGCATCGATCCCGTCCAGAAGATAGCAGGCTCGACGAACCGGCTGGCATTCGGCCGTCATTGCACAAAAGCGCAGGCGCACGCCCGGCCGCTAGTGAAGACTACGGACGCAGGCCGAACATGCCATGCCAAAGCGCGCTCAAAAGGTTCGCGTGTCCGGCTTCGCCGCGGGCTCGCATAGCATCGCCCGCTGCGCGGCCGTCGTGACCCTCTTGGTCTTCGTCGTCTTCATTGACGTCGTGGTCCTCCCTGCCTTCATGCGCTCCATGTGCGTTCCGAGCAAGGTCGTCGCCTGGGCCCGCTTGCGCTCGCGGATCCGCCGCAACGGAGTCGCCCGCACGCGCTGCCTGCAGCGCGGCCACCCCATCGGCAATGCGGGCCGCAAGCGCCGGCTCGCAGTCACGGCCGAGCAGCACGCCGAACAGCACATCGCGCGAATGGCCCTGGTCCGCGAATCGGATGGCGAGCGTCACATACCGGGCATATTCGGCCTCTGCCTCCTCCTCGGCTCGCCGGCGCTCCTCGTCGCGGTGACGGGTAAGACGGCCCATTTCCTCGGCGAACACGGCATCGTAGACGCGCCGCTGCTCCGGGTCCGACAGAATCGCATAGGCTTCTTTCACCTGCTGAAAGCTGGCATGCGCGGCTGCCTCGCGCCCGACGTTGCGGTCGGGATGCGAGCGCATCGCCGCCTTCCTGTACGCCCGCTTGATTTCCTCTTCGGTGGCGTCGTCGCGCACACCCAGCACGTCATAAAGCGTCACCATCTCTCGCCCGAACAAATTTGCACGCCTTCCGATTGTAGGCCCTGCTCGGCGCGGTGCCCAGCGGGGCGGGCCGATCCAGTTGCTATCGCACGAATTCAAAACGTGGGAATCGAGGCGATTTAAAACGCGGGACTTGATTTCGGCACGCGCTTCGATTTGAATGACATCACTTACGATCCGCCGCGCATTGAGAGGTGCGCGGGACGTTCAGGTCGCAAGCCGCCTGCCGCGAAATATTTTTTTGGGAAACAACGTTTTCTTCGAAGAAATCTCTCGGCAACCGGGAATTACCGCGAAGATGCACAACTTCTACATATATTAAGCGGGCCGAAAATGAGTGAGAAAAAGAAAGCGTTGATCGATACTGCCACCCGGTTATTTGCAAAGTTCGGCTTTCACGCCGTGGGAATCGATCGGATCATCGCTGAATCGCGCGTGGCGAAAATGACGATGTATAAGTACTTTCCATCGAAAAGCCGTCTCGTCGTCGAGGTCATCAACGAGCAGGGGGCGGCACTGAGCGCGGGAATCGCCGCCGCCACGGCATCGCATGCCGAACCATTGGACAAACTGCGCGCCATCTTCTTCTGGCACGACGCCTGGTTTCGCTCCGAATCGTTCATGGGCAACATACTCATCCATGCCGCATCGGAATTTCACGCCGAGGAGAACGAAATTCTTGCCGCTTCGGCAGCGCAACGGCGGGCGTTCGTTCATCTGCTCGAGCGTATTCTCCGCGAACGCTTCGATGGTGCGGCTGCCGTGCGGCTCGCACAACGCTGCGCGCTGCTGCTCGACGGTGCGACACTCGCACGGCAGTTGAACGGCCGCACGGACGCCGCACGCGACGCATGGGAGGTCGCCCAAACGCTGATCGAGAGCGAGCGCGTGCACTGCGTCTGACGGCGCCCGGGTCGGCAGGCTTGGCGGCATCAATCCGAAGGGGCTGAGCGCCCCCTACGGATTCTTGCATGCCGCGCACTGTTCGAGCACCTTAAAAACCCACTGACGCGCGCAAAAGTCGCGTTACACTCATCGACATGAATCGGGCCATGCAGCACGGTCGCCGGCATGGCGCGGCCGAGTTGTGTGGCGCGCCGGCAGGCTTTCCGTTCGGCACTGTCCGCATGGCCGGTCTGCCCGTAAAATCAATTCATTCACGACTCGAGGAAACGTTCGATGCGCACCACCCGTTGCACCGGGGCCATGACCCTGCTCACCGAAATCGACGAGCCTAGCGGACGCGAAGTGCGCTCGCTGCGGCTGGAGCCGGCGGAAGACGGCAAGAGCATCCTTCTCATCGAAATCGACGAACGCAAGCCCGGCATTCACCGGGAGGTGCGGTACGAAATCACGCCGGCGGAGCTGATCGCCGCCATTCGCGCCAACGGCGCCGAGCTGCCAGGCGAACAGCACGCGCGCTGACGCCGCCTCCCAGACTGTCTCGACCGATCGCGGCGGGCTCGATGCCCGCCGCTTTTTTTTGTGCGCGACTATCGATTTCAGAACAACCGGGCCGGAACGGTGACGACCAGGCGATAGACCTGACTCGTCGGATCCGAATAATAGGTAGACCCGACGTGCCACATCGCAATCAGGGCGATTTTCGTTTGCTTGAAGCGCCCGCTTTGCACCACATAGGTCGGCGTGATGCCGAATTCATGGTGCCGGCCATGCACGGGCTGGCCGTTCTTGAAGTAGATCGAACCGAACGCAGGGCCGCCCGCGCCGTAGCGGGTAGCCGATGCGCTGGCATCCGCGCCCCAACCTTGCTGCGCCCATAGCAGTGTCGAAAAACCTGGCAAGTTCGCGTATTTACCATCGAACGTGTAGCGCAATTGCAGCGATTGTTCGTGCGGCGCGTTGTAGTCGACGTCCATCGAGTTGATCAAATAATCGCCCGCCGTTTCGTCCACGTAATCGAAAAACTGGTCGCCGGCAATCTTCTGGTAGCCGACGAGCAGGGCATGAGGGCCGTGCTGCGCCGACAGTGCAAGGCTGTAAGCACGACTGCCGATGGGGCCCTGGCGCGCCGCGCCCGCATCGTGCGTCGCATAGGCGTTGGCGG
This sequence comes from Paraburkholderia sp. NMBU_R16, assembly GCF_013282575.1. Lineage (GTDB taxonomy): Bacteria > Pseudomonadota > Gammaproteobacteria > Burkholderiales > Burkholderiaceae > Trinickia. The sequence continues at coordinate 4,251 of NZ_JAAAYE010000065.1, read as the reverse complement.
TGCCGGTCAGTTTCACGGTATCGACATGGCCGGTACTCTGTTGAATCGACGCATAGTATTGCCGCCAGACATCGTCGGCCTGATCCGCAAAAAACGAAACGCTTCCCTCGGGCGAATACGACCATGTACCGCCCAGGTAGCTGACGCGATCGAGCGGCACGCCGCCGTAGGTGGTGCGCAGCCCCGACAACGAAGTGCGCCCTCGCGCATTCACTTTGGTGAAGCTGCCCGCCTGGAGCGTGAGTTCGCGCACGTCGCTGCTCGAAAGCGACGTGCCGAGAAAGGTCGGCGGCAACGCACGATTGTCATGAGGTTCGAGAAACGGATTGGAAACCGCATGCAAGCCGTACTTCAGTACGGTCTCCGATACACGCGCCTTGACGTCATAGAGCCCAGCGTACGCCCATGCGAGCTGGTTCGCCCCACTGCCGTGCCGGGCCACGTGCACCATGTTGCCCGAGCCGTTTCCTCCATCGAGCTTGAGCGCGCCGAACAGACCCGCATCGATGCCGAGGCCAATCGAACCCGGCGTAAAGCCGGATTGCCATCTGAGCTGCGCGCCTTCGACCCACGCATGGCGCGACACGCCGCCCACGCTATGCAGATAGTCGGTGTAATTGCGGAACTCGAAATCCAGGCGGCTGCCCGCAAGCAGTCCGCTCATTGCCGGCTGCGCCGACACAGGCATCGATTCGGGAGGTAACCCCTCGATCTGATCGGCATTGGCGACGGCCGAAGGCACTGCGGGTACCGCAGGCTCTTCGGCACGAGCCAACCCGGCACCGGCGCACGTCGTTGCCCCGATCGCAAGCGCCGACGCAATACAGCGAGCCGCAAACAAGCTGTCTTTTTTCATTCACCGCTCTTATATCAGAGTTTTAGATACGTCAAACAACTAGTTAGGAAACCTAAATAGCAGATATGTGCTGAGAAAGGCGGCATCAAATCACGAGAAATTTTTTATGTGCAGCTATCAACTGTGCGGGGGAGGATGTGCTCCGTGTATTCCCGAGGTGACGCGCTTCGGGCGCTTGATGAGAATCGCCGCGGCATTGCGATGGCATAAGGCGCGCCACGGTTTCCACCTGGACGCCGCGGCCTCGCCTAGCCGCCCTTCGGCGCGTACGCGCCCACTCGCGAAACACGGTTTTGAGCATCGCAATCGCGGCTCGTGATGACAATCCGCATAAAGGAGTCCTAATCGATGAATTCCTCTAGATCGCAAACGCGGTCCTTTACCACCATTTTTCAGATTGAAATGTGGGAACGCTTCGGGTATTACGGCATGGCCGCATTACTCGTGCTTTTTATGATCGAGCGCGTCGGTTTTAGCGATGCCAATGCCAACTTGACGTGGGGTGCCTTCGCGGCGCTCGTCTACGCCGCGCCTTCGATCGGTGGATGGATCGGCGACAAGGTGCTGGGCACGCGTCGCACGATGCTGCTCGGTGCGGCCGTGCTCATCGCCGGCTATCTGATGCTCTGCATTCCCGACGACAGGCTCGGATTCGTCTATGCCGCGCTCGGCGTGATCGTGGTTGGCAACGGTCTTTTCAAAGCCAACGCGGCCAATCTGGTGCGACGCATCTATGAAGGCGACGATGCCCGCATCGATAGCGCATTCACGATCTATTACATGGCGGTCAACGTCGGTTCCACCGTATCGATGCTCGCCACGCCGTGGATCAAGGACCGCTGGGGTTGGCATGCGGCTTTCGGCGTGTGCTGCGCCGGCATGACCGTTGGCGTAATCAACTGTCTCGCGCGATACGGCACGCTCGTGCGGATCGGCTCGGCACCCGACGACAATCCCGTGCATCGTCGGCGCCTCGCGATGGTGCTGGCGGCAGGTGCCGCGCTCGCGCTTGCGACGGTCTTCGTTCTTCAGCATCGGGCGCTTGCCGTCGCGTGCGTCTACGCCGCCGCCGTGGCGATCGTCGCGATCTTCGCGTTGATGACACTGACCTGCGAGCGCGCCGAGCGTGCCGGTCTCGTGGCGGCGTTCGTACTGGTGCTGCAATCGATTCTCTTCTTCGTGTTCTATCAACAGATGTCGACTTCGCTGACGCTCTTCGCTTTGCGCAATGTGGACCCCGCCCTCTCGATTGCCGGCGTCACGCTGTTCTCGTGGAGCCCCGCCCAGTTCCAGGCGCTCAATCCGATCTGGGTCATGCTGATGAGTCCGTTGCTTGCGGGGCTCTATACGCGCCTCGCACAAGGCGGACGCGATGTCGGCGTCGCGACGAAATTCGCGCTTGGGTTCGTCGCCGTGGCGGCCGGCTTTTTCGTCTATGCGGTAAGCGGTCGCTACGCGATGGACGGCCGTGTTTCGCCGTGGTTCTTGGTGTTGGGGTATGGGCTCAATGCGCTCGGAGAACTGCTCGTCAGCGGGCTGGGGCTGGCAATGATCGCCCGCTATATACCGGCGCGCATGGGCGGCTTCATGATGGGCGCCTACTTCGTTGCAACGGGTGTGGCGCAGTATCTGGGAAGCGTCGTCGCCAATCTCGCGCAATTGCCATCGAACGATTTGCCCGCGGTGCAATCGCTGCCGCTCTATATCGATCTTTTTGCTCGACTCGGGTGGCTCGCCGCCGCAGGTGCGCTCATCTCCATCCTGCTGTTGCCGCTGATGCGCAGGCTCGCGAACACGCACCGCCGCTCGGCGAACTTGCTGGCCAGTGCCACTACGAGCGCTCGCTCGAGCGCATTCGTCCCCGACTGATCCGCGCCGGGCCGGGCGGGGCCGGTTCGGGCGGGTGCCGCCGCAGGCGACAGTATGTCATTTTCCCGGAGGCCGAAGGCGACGTGATCTGGTGTCCTGCCGGTCGGAAGACCCAATTTTTACTGCGCAGTAAATATTGGTAGTCCAGTGAATATTCACTATAATGCGCATATTTACTGAACAGTAAACAAGCGATCCGCACCTATGCTCGAGTCTCGTCTGACCGAACGACAGCTCATTGACCGGTTCATTGACGCTCTACGAGAGCTTCCGGAAGTGGCGGCCACCCTCGCCCATCGCGATCGCGTCACAACGCGCGGTGACCGTGGATACGACGCCGAGGTCGCTCTGCACGTCGCCGGCAAGTCCTTCGTCTTGCTTATCGAAGTGAAAAAAACAGTCTTTCCCCGAGATGTCCGCCAACTGGTCTGGCAACTTCGGGAAGCGAGTCATAACCGACCTGCAGGGCAAGTGCCATTGCCACTCCTCGTTGCCGAGTCCCTCTCGCCTGGAGCGAAGGAACTGCTCAGAAGCGAGCGCATCGGCTACTACGATAGCGGCGGCAGCCTGTACCTGCCCGCGCCGGGTGCATATCTCTACATCGAAAAACCACCGCCCAAGGCCCTTGCGAAATCGGTACGCATGCTGTTTACCGGACGGCGTGCCCAAGTGCTTCACACCATGTTGGTGCGGCATCAGAAGTGGTTCGGCGTTACGGAACTTGCACAGCAAGCGATGGTGTCGCCGGCTACCGCCTCACAAGTGTTGACCGAACTCGAGCGCTTCGACTGGTTGGTCGCGCGTGGTCAAGGCCCGAGCAAGGAGCGTCATCTTCGGGAGCCGACCGCCTTGCTGGACGCATGGGCTAAGCAGCTTGCCACCATCCGCCCGCTCATCTTGAGGCGGTACTATGTGCCGGGCACGAAGCCCGAAATGCTGGCGGTGCGAATCGGTCAAGTCTTTGACATGCACAATGTCGAGTACGAAATCACTCACGAGGCGGCCGCGCAACGTTATGCACCATTCCTTTCCAACGTCTCGCAGGTCCGCGTGCGGGTGCTGATCGGTGCGAACGCCGATGCCGCGATTGGTGATCTAGGCGGACGCGTCGTCAACGAAGGCGCCAACTTGGGCATCGTTGATGCCGATTCACCGGGCGAACTATTGTTTCGCGACAGGGTCGATGACCTGTGGCTCGCGAGTCCCATCCAAATCTATCTCGACCTGTTGCGCGGCGAAGGCCGCTCCAAGGAACTGGCCGAGCACTTCCGCAAAGAAAGGATCGGCTTCTGATGGCCAAGCCCGCAACGCTCGACGGTTACAGCGACCAATATACGGTGGACTGCGAACGTGTCCTCGTAACACTGCTGCGAGGTCTTGGACCATGGAAGGATTCAGTCTTGCCGCGCGTCAAACAAGATGAGAGCAGCGCGTCAATCAGGATGAGAGTACTGGCGTGGCGGCAGCGGTGAAGGGCGTAGCCCGGAACCGCTGCCGCCACGCCGCGCCGAGCAGTCCCCCGTCAT
>NZ_JAAAYE010000064.1 GCF_013282575.1 Paraburkholderia sp. NMBU_R16 | reverse complement strand
GAAAACGCGGTTGCAAAATCAGGCAAAAAAACGGATTCTTGAGGCCCTTCGAAATCGCGTTTCGGGGCCATTCCAAGTGGCCTCATTACGCCGATCATCCCCGGCTCGATTACGCCGATCCGTGACAGGTGGCATCGGCCACCCACAGCACGTTCGGCGCCGCGGCGCTGAAGTGGCGACGCACCAGATCAGGGGCACGCCGTGCTCCTGCGCGTGGGCGCGTGGTGCATCTCCACTGCCTGCGACTTGCCCCGCACAGGCCGGCCAGACGCATCAGACGCGCTACTCGCTTGCGCCCGACATGTACGCCTTCGCGTTCGAGCTGGGCATGGATACGCGGCGCGCCATAGGTGCCGCGCGAGCTCGCGTGCAGCGAGCGAATACGCGCGAGCAACTGCGCATCACTGCATGCCTGCTTCGACGGCTCGCGCACGAGCCACGCGTAGTAGCCGCTGGTGGAGACTCGCAGCAGCCGCGCCATCGTGGCAATGGGCCAGCGGGCCCGGTTCGCTTTCATGAATCCGTACCCTTCGGCGGTACGGCCCCCGTCTCCCGAGCGAACCAGGCAGCCGCGTGAGAGAGTATGTCGCGCTCCATCTCGAGTTGGCGGACCTTACGACGCAGCCGCGTCAATTCTTGCCTCTCGACCGTGGTCAGTCCGTCCTGACGCATTCCCGAGTCGCGATCGGCCTGAGCGACCCAGTTGATGATGCTCTGCGCCGTCGGCTCGAATTCGCGCGCCAATTCCTCAGGCGTACGTCCTGCCTTCACCAGCTCCACCATCTGCGCCCGGAACTCCGCCGGGTACGGTTTCCGATGCTTGCCCATGACGGCACCTCCTCTTCAAAAAGAATAGGTGTCCGTTTTTGCGGGTCAACTTCAGTACGAACAATTTGATGGCGGTCGATTTCGCGCCATCTTCAAAGCGATGCTCCCGTAATAGCTGCCCTTCGGACAGATTGCAAAGCAAGCGCGTGTAGGAAAGCGCTGATAGGTCCCCGCCGCCTACTACACGAAGCTCAGCGCCAGCTGATTTGAAGTGGCCTACATATGACTAATAATTTAACAGAGGAAGAGATTTCCTTGAGATGTGAGAGATTCAACCTGCACCAAGTTTTTGACGGAGAGATTCGAATGAGCCGCACTGCAAAAGATTTGTTCGAACTGCTGCGTCTTTGCCAGGACGGCTCGGGATCGTTGACTGAGCACCTCTTGCGCGAAGTCGCGAAGAGCCTCATCGCCGCCGGGGTTGCCGATGAGCGTGGCGGTTGCTGAGTTCGTCGGGAACATAGGTAAAGGTTGCCCGCAGCCTTCGCCCGCAACGAAGGCTGCGGCTGGCCTCAGCAGCGTGCGAAAGGTGCCGAGCGCCCGACAAAAATGCAAGGAAACGTGCATGAACGGTGAAAGCGTGCTGGACTCGATTCTCGACATCAACGGGGCGTACCTTGCGCTTGAGCAGCGCTTGCTGCAAGCGGATCGATTGAAGGGGATGTCACGGCTCGGATTGAGCCAAGAGCTTGCCAACGTCTTGGCTGGTCTTTCCACGACACAAACACAGAAGCTCGCAGCCTGCGGCCAGCTGCTGTGTTTCGGTCGTCTAAACGATAGGGTGGTGTTATCGATGCTCGCGGTTGCTTCGGCGCGGTTGAACAGCGGAAGCCTCGCGTCAGATGCGCCGCCAAACGAACAGGTTTGAGCGTTTTCGCCGACTGATCAGCTCGCTCGTGGGATTATTTGCCATTCAGCCAGGCCGGTGGAGCGCTGTTATTCGATTCTTCTGAGCCACCCGCACGAGTACACGCGCAATGAATCAGAACTTCGCTGAATGAGCGACGACGCCCATGCATGGGATGTCCCAGGACGATGCTGCACTCGTGGAGGAAGCGGCTGTTGTCGCCAATCTCTCGAGCTGCAGTCGAAAACGCCGCTCCAGTCGGTCTTGATGTTTCAACTGTCGGGGATCGGGATGGGCAGAAGCACGGCACTCGTTTCAAAGCGTGGTAACGAAGCCGCCCTTTGAGATCATGCCGCGCTATTACCAAGGGTTTCCCGTACGAAAGTTTTGCTCGCGATGGTCGATAGCTTGTGCAAGAACTCAATGTATCCGTCTCAAAGTGAGCCTAGCATGAACAAACTCAGCTTCACCCAAAAGCTTTGGCTGCCTTTGATCGTCAGCCTTGTCGCGCTGTTCGTCGTCTCGGCCTGCGCCGCTTGGCAATCTCGCGAGACACGCATCCAGGAGCGAAAGCAAGATTTGGTTGATGTGGCGCAGGTGGGGCTTAGCATCGTCAAGGATTATGCAGCGCTGGCGCAACGCGGCGCACTATCCGAATCAGAAGCTCGTAAGCAGGCACTTGATCGCCTGCGCAGCGTGCGCTATGGCGAGGATGGTTACTTCCTCGTGATCAACTCGAAGCCGCAAATGGTGATGCACCCGATCAAGCCGGCGGTCGAGGGCGACGACCTTTCCAATGTAACCGACGCCGACGGCCGTCATCATTACGCGACGTTCGCTTCCGTCGCCCAGGCTCCCGGCGGCGGCTTCGTTGATTATGTGTTCCCGCATCCGGGTGCACATGCTGCGGGCGCAGTCGGCAAAATCGGCTACGTGCTGCGTTATGAGCCTTGGGATTTCATCATCGCGACAGGCGCTTATGTCGATGACATCGACGCGGCGTTCATGCAATCGCTGCTGCTGCTTGGCTCGATCTTTCTGTGTGTCTCCGTGGTTCTGGTGATCCTCGTTACGATGACAAATCGCGCCATCGGACGAACGGTCGGTGGTGACCCTGCGTACGCAGCAAGTATCGCGGACATCATCGCGTCGGGCGACCTGACGGTGCAGATCCGCACTCGCCGGGGAGATACGTCGAGCCTGCTGCATGTGATGCAGCGCATGCGCGACGCGCTGACACATACAGTCTGCCAAATCAAGCAAGCTTCGGACAATGTCGCATGCGGCGCGAACGAGATCGCCAACGGCAACGCCGATCTGTCATCGCGCACGGAGAACCAGGCGGCGTCGCTGCAAGAGACGGCATCCAGCATGGAACAGATGACGGCGATGGTCCGACAAACCGCCGACCACGCGCGCACCGCGAGCGAGCTGGCGGCCAGCGCGGCGAACGTAGCGAATCGCGGCGGGGATATGGTCATGCAGGCGGTGGGCGCGATGAGGGACGTCTCGGCCGAGTCCGGCCGTATGGTGGAAATTATAGCTACCATCGAAGGCATCGCGTTTCAGACCAACATTCTCGCGTTGAATGCGGCCGTGGAAGCCGCGCGCGCTGGCGAGCAGGGCCGCGGCTTCGCAGTTGTCGCGGGAGAGGTGCGCAGCCTTGCGCAACGCAGCGCCACGGCTGCTAAGGAAATACGCGACCTGATTTGCCGTGCCGTCGAGCGCGTCCGTAACGGCGCAACGCTGGTCGAGGGCACCGGCTCGACAATAGACGAGGCGCGCGATGCGATTGTGCGTCTTACCGCCGTCGTGCAGGAAATCGCTGCTGCTGCCGCGGAGCAGAGCACCGGCATCGAGCAGGTGAATTTGGCCGTCACGCAGATGGACGGGATGACGCAACAAAACGCGGCGCTCGTCGAGCAGGCGGCGGCCGCCGCGATGTCGCTGAAAGAGCAAGCGCTGACCCTCCAGTCGGCGGCTGCCGCGTTTCAGGTCAACGACACTGCAGAAAGCCCAACACCGCGGCGCTAACAGCGTGTTGCGTTCTGGCCGAAGCGCAAAGCGGAGTATCGCCTTTGCGCTTGATGTAAGGCGAGCTGGCTCATTCGTCGGTTGCCGCTTCGTTGTTTAGCTTCCGTAGGATTGTATTGCGATAGATGTCGACCCGGTTCTTGGAGTAAAACTCGTGGGGCGCTGGCTCTTTGTACAGCGTCTGCTTTGACGCCACCATCGTCTTAGCGAAAGTTTTACCGTCGCCTCGAACCCGCTTCTGAGGAAAGGGCCGAATGAATTCCTTTTCATCTTTTGTGGGAGTTTTCAATGATGAGCTTAAATTCGAAGAAAAGCTATCTGCGCCCTCCCGTGAACATCCGTTGATTGATGTGACGTTATCTGTATCCGACGCATGCGTATATAGTTCCAACAATGAACTGAAATTGCTTGATGTCGAACTTGATCTGATATCGCTCGTGGCGGTCGACACTCGCACAGCCATATTTACTCTTGGCGTTGATGCTTCGCGGTTGTGCAATGCTTCGTGATTCGGTGAAATTGATCTACGCGAAAGAGCATGCGGCAGCTGTACGCGCGGGTCGTTCATGCCATCAAAGCACCCAAACGATTTAGTCGAATCACTGTCTAAACGGAGTTTTTTCGACGATATGTGTCCGTTCCTCGTTCGTTGAAAATTGCAGGATTTTGCGTGCGGAGGTGGTTTGCGAAGCTTGTTCGGCTTTCTTTGGGGGAGGCCAGCTAACTGGCCTGGCACAGAGGGCATTACTCGGCGGGTCGTTGACGGAGCACTTGTTGTATTTTTAGCTGAATTTCCAAGAAAAGTTTTAATCGCACCAAATAACCGGATCTTCATATCAGTCTCCATAGATATATTGCCCGGGCAAGCTCGCTTGCACTATGCTACAGCTTAACGATGAGGCCAGCGAGGCGTGCCGATAAACATAACTGGCGAAGTTTAGGCGTGTTTCCCGTAGTCTGGAAATACGAATATCACGTCATAATCGGGTCGCGGTAGGGACGATGGTTACCCATCGCCCCCCGCACGGATCCGTACGTGCAGAATTACTGCATACGGCTCTTACCAAAGGTGTTGACGCGAAACCGCTCGGTCGGGTGGGGATGGACGATTCGGCACAGCGGCAGGTATTTTTGAAGCAGCCCTTGGAAGCGCGACCACGGCATGCGCCTGCGCTGCCTTCGGCGTAGCAATGCGTGACGCCACGCGCGACTGACTTCCTGAAAAAATCCAGCCAGTCGCCGCATGTTGTCGGGCACCGCATGGTAATTCAAATACCCCTGCAGCACTCGCCGCAGCCACCGACCTACCACGGGCACTGGTTCATGCCGACGTCGCATCAGCGTTTCCCGAATTTGGCAAAACGTCTTCACCGTCTGCTCACTCTGCGCAAAGCGCGACAGCCTTTGACGCCACGCCGATTCCACTTCTGCTCTTGTCGACGCCGTCATCGCGTGCCCCTCCTGGGCGAACTCAATGACGACATTGTGCGACTGCCTTTACGCGAGTTCGATAACGCCCACGGCTTGCCGCTTACGGTGCAACTGCATTCGTTGCTCGGACATAGTTGGTCGCGAAGAATTCGTTTTTCGGGGGCAAGCTCAATGTGTCTCGCGATACCATCGAAAAAATAGGGATATGGCGCTTCGTTTTGCGGGGGACTCAAGCGCCCAATCCGAGATGAGTTCTTGGGTTTTCGCATCGCTGTACGAATTCCCAACCTCGGCGAGGGTTGGAAGCGTGGGGTGCTCTGCCAAATACGCAACGAACGAGTACAGATTATTCGTATACTGCTTGACAGTGCCAGGCGCAAAGATAATGCCGTTGACTGTTAGGACGCGTCCGTCCGCCATGGCAGACAAAAAGTCAAACATCAGCACTATGTCGCACAAGGGTATCGGTGATTGAATTTGAGATGTTGGCGTCGTATATGGGCCGTCTGTAATAGAGTGGAGAGGGTGCGCCTGGGAAGGGGCGAGTGCAGGCACCGCTAGGCTTGGGGCTCGCGACGCCGACGACAGCTGCGGTGCAGTGCTTACCAAGGGATGCTGCGCGATTTGTGGCGCAAGGGAATGCGGGAACGGGGCGCAACGTGCTGGCGGCGGCGAGTCGACTCGGAATCTGTCCTTGATGGCGGCCCTGACCGATTCGTCACAATCATTCCAATCGATCGTTTTGCGACGCGGTTCGCTATATCGCCCGATTTCCGTCAATCCAATGAGAGGGCCCTCAGGTCGATGGACGAGGGTTACTGTGCGGCTCTCTTCGTCATAATACTTGATGGCGTCTGGAGGCTGGAAGATCTCTAGAACCGGTTGGCCCAAATCGCGGTCTACGCCTTTTATGAATGACATAATTATCCGCCTTGTCTCGTGCGACAAACACATTTCACGACGCCGCGTCAGATGATGATCCCGCGTTGCGAACTATTGGTTTGAGATGCGAAGACCCGACAAAATGGACATGGGCGAGTGATGCTCGACAACGAAATTTTCGGTCGCTTCGGGGGAACACGCTCACGCATTTCGATGACTTCGACAACGCCAATCACACCGTCGCGCGCACGCTTGCGCAGACCGATCACGGCCTGATGCTGTGCGATTTTCGCCGTCATTCGCCGCTTGTGTAGCGTTCGGGTAAGCGCATGATGATTAATCAAACTCCCGGTGGGAAATCCGTTGAGGGCGCGCTATCCTTTTGAGCCTCGACGGCCACGAGCCTTTCGCTGAGTGCTTTCTGAATCATCATGTAGGAATCCGTGCCGAGTGCGATCCGCTTCGGCGCGGGTATCTGGCTCACGCTGTCGATCATGACGGAAATCATCTTGGCAGGATCGCCCGCCGCGAGAAGGGTTGGGTCCGAAAGGCGGGCTCGCATGGCCGTGACTGGGGTATCCTTGCAAGTCTCGGGAATGTCGCCCATCTGCATACCGGTCGTGCGGAAGGCGGTACGTGCGCCACCAGGCTCACGGATCGTGACACCTATGTTGAACGCAGCAACTTCCGCAGCGAGGGAATCAAAGAAGCCTTCCATGCCCCACTTGCTAGCATGGTAGAGCGATGCGCCGGGATGGGTAGCTTGGCCACCGTAGCTCGACATCGCGAGGATACGGCCGCCCCCCTGTTCGCGAAGATATGGCAGGGCCGCGCGCGTCACTTCGATCGGGTCGATGAGGTTGGTGTCGATCTGGTGCCGGATTTGCTCGATCGTCAGTCCCTCGGCCGGTCCGAACAGGCCATAGCCGGCGTTGTTGACGATAACGTCGATCCGGCCCAACTCGGCAGACGCATTGTTGACGGTTTGCCTGATCGCGGGCATGTCCGTGAGGTCAAGCTGGGCGACGTGGAGTAGATCGCCATAGTTGGCCTTCAGATCGCCCACGGCATCGAGGTTGCGGACCGTTCAGAAAACGCGATTTCCACGTGACAGTAGTTGTGCGCTCATCTCCCGGCCGAAGCCGCTATTAACGCCAGTAATGAACCAGGTGCGTTGCGTCATTTCTCTCTCCCAAGTCAGGCGGTCGTATCTAACCATCGAGTTAGATGGACGATGATGCCAGTCTTTTCCAAGTCAGGGGCGGCGCTGAAACTCACAACCACTTGGCGGCCATGCCGGCGCGAAGTCCTTTCTGCAATGTTGCGGCGCTTTATGGCGCTTTTGCCATTCTGGCGCCATCAACGCGTTGGTGCGACGCAACTAGCATAGACGTCTCTCACCGCGCAATGCGTAGCTTGCCGGTTGATCGACATTCGCCGTGCTGTCGGCGCCGTGTTCGGACTGCTCCGCGAGGATGGCCGCGCGAGCATCTGTGGCGTTGCGCGCTTGCGTGGGCAACCGGTTACGGCGGTTTGTCCTTCGCTCCGCGCATCCTTTTCGGAAACGTTCCAATGTGGATTGTCAACGTTGCACTCAAGCGACCGTACACGTTTATCGTGATGGCCCTCCTGATCTTGCTGGCGACGCCATTCGTGCTGCTAACGACACCTGTCGACGTGCTGCCGGAAATTGACATCCCGGTGGTCAGCATCATCTGGAACTACTCGGGGTTGTCGGCCGAGGACATGGCCAATCGCATCACGTCGGTGAACGAGCGCAGCCTGACGACGACCGTCAACGATATCGAGCACATCGAGTCGCAGTCGCTAGCTGGCATTGCGATCATCAAGCTGTTCCTGCAGCCTAACGCAAACATCCAGACGGCCATTGCGCAGACGGTTGCGGTCGAGCAGGCGCAGTTGAAGCAGATGCCGCCCGGCGCGACGCCGCCGCTTGTCATCAGTTACTCGGCGTCGAGCATTCCGGTGATTCAGCTCGGTCTGTCGAGCCCGCGGCTCTCCGAGCAAGAGCTGAACGACACTGCCCTGAACGTCCTGCGTCCGCAGCTCGTTACGATTCCCGGCGCAGCGGTGCCTTACCCGTATGGTGGCAAGACGCGCCTGATCTCGGTCGATCTCGATACCCGCGCGCTGCTCGCGAAAGGCCTGACCCCACTTGATGTCGTCAACGCGGTCAATACGCAGAACCTGATCCTTCCGACCGGTACCGCGAAGATCGGGCCGAAGGAATACACGGTCAACATGAACGGTTCGCCGACGACCATCGCAGGCCTGAACGACATCCCGGTCCGCACGCTTAACGGTGCGACCACTTATCTGCGGGAAGTGGCCCACGTGCGCGACGGCTTCTCGCCGCAGACGAACGTCGTGCGCGAAAACGGCCGGCGCGGCGTACTGATCTCGATCCTGAAGACGGGCAACGCGTCGACGCTGTCGATTGTCAACGCGCTGCATGCGCTGCTGCCGCAGGCGCGGGCGGCACTCCCGCGCGATCTGAGCGTCACCGCGCTGTTCGACCAGTCAGTGTTCGTGAAGGTCGCGATCCAGGGCGTGGTGCGCGAAGCGCTGATTGCGGCGGCGCTGACGGCGGCGATGATCCTATTGTTCCTCGGCAACTGGCGCAGCACCTGCATCATCGCGATCTCGATTCCGCTGTCCGTTCTGGCTTCGCTGATCGCGTTGCATGCACTCGGGCAGACGATCAACATCATGACGCTTGGTGGCCTTGCGCTCGCGGTGGGGATTCTGGTCGACGATGCGACGGTGACAATTGAGAACATCGAACGACATCTGCACATGGGCACCGACCTGCATGACGCGATCCTCGAAGGTGCAGGTGAGATCGCGGTGCCAGCGCTAGTGTCGACGCTCTGCATTTGTATCGTGTTCGTGCCTATGTTTTTCCTTACGGGCGTAGCGCGCTATCTGTTTGTACCGCTCGCGGAGGCGGTGGTGTTCGCGATGCTCGCGTCGTACGTGCTGTCGCGTACGCTCGTGCCGACGCTCGCGATGCTGCTGATGGGCCATTCGCACCAGCCGAAGAGGGGCGGATTTCGTAACGCGCGACCGAACCTGTTCCGGCGCCTGTATCACCGATTCGACAGCGGGTTCGAGACGATGCGCTCCGCGTACATCAAGATGCTGAGCAGTCTGCTCGCATGCCGCAAGGTGTTCGTGTCGGCGTTCCTCGCGTTCTGCGTGCTGTCGCTCGGGCTCAGTTCCGTGCTCGGCGAAGATTTCTTCCCGACCGTCGACGCGGGCGACATTCGTCTACACATGCGCGCGCCAACCGGGACGCGGATCGAGGAAACCGCGCGCCTCGCGGATGAAATCGAGAAGGTGGTGCGGCAGGTCGTGCCGGCCGCCGAGCTCGGCACGATTCTCGACAATCTCGGCCTGCCCTATAGCGGTATCAACCTGTCGTACAGCAATGCGGGCACGATTGGCACGCTGGACGGCGAAATCCAGATCGCGCTGAAAGAAGGCCACCACCCGAGCGTGCGCTACATCGACAGGCTGCGCGCGATGCTGCCGCGGCTTTTCCCGGGCACCGAGTTTTTCTTCCAGCCGGCGGACATCGTCACGCAGATTCTCAACTTCGGCTTGCCCGCCGCAATCGACGTGCAGATTTCGGGCGCCAACCAGGAGGGCAATCTTGAAGTGGCGCGCAAGCTGATGAACAAGGTGAAGCTGATTCCCGGCAGTGTCGACACGCACATCCAGCAGAAGCTCGACGAGCCGGTCATCAACTTGACGATGGACCGCACTCGTTTGCAACAACTCAACCTGAGCGCGGCCAATGTCGCGCAGAACGTGCTGATTTCTTTGTCGGGGAGCTCGCAAACGTCGCCGGGCTTCTGGTTCAACCCGGTGAACCGGGTGGAGTACAACGTCGCGGTGCAGGAGCCGGAGTACCAGGTCTCGTCGGTCGACCAACTGCTACGCACGCCGGTGTCTGGCTCGGCGACAGGGCCGACGCAACTGCTCGGCAACCTTGTGCACGTGTCGCCGCAGAATCAGTTCGCGGAAGTTACGCACCACAACATCCGGCCGGTGATCGACCTGTACGTGAGCGTCGAAGGACGCGACCTGGGCAGCGTGGCGGCGCAAGTGAACCAGCTTGTTGATCAGGCGCGCGCGACGTTGCCGCGCGGTAGCCAGATCACCGTGCGTGGCCAGGTGCAGACGATGCGCTCGTCGTACTTCGGGCTGGGCGTCGGGGTCGCGATGGCGATCGTGCTCGTATATCTGCTGATCGTCGTGAACTTTCAGTCGTGGATCGACCCGCTGATTATCGTCAGCGCGCTGCCGGCGGCGCTTGCTGGCATCGTGTGGATGCTCTTCATCACCGGCACCCATCTGAGCGTGCCGGCGCTGACGGGCGCGATAATGACAATGGGCGTGGCGACCGCGAACTCGATTCTGATGGTCGCGTTTGCTCGGCAACGGCTCAGTGCCGGCTCGCCGCCGCTCACCGCGGCGCTCGAGGCGGGCGCGAGCCGGATCCGTCCGGTGTTGATGACGGCTCTCGCGATGATCATCGGCATGATCCCGATGGCGCTCGGACTGGGCGAGGGCGCCGAGCAGAACGCGCCGCTCGGCCGCGCGGTGATCGGCGGGCTGCTGTTCGCTACTGTGTCGACACTCTTTTTCGTACCGCTCCTGTTTGCGGGTATCCACAGCCGGCTTGCGCGCCGCGATGCACGCCGCCGGGCCGAGGAAGAAAATGACGATGACGATCGTCATCGCAATGGCCACGCGCCTACGCCGCATCCACAAGCGTAAAAATTCTACGACGGCTGACTGAAATGACTGACATGACTGAGAAAACTCATGCTTCGTTACGGATTCCGGTGCAGGATACCGGGGAGGAGCAAGCACGGCCGCGGCGGCAGCGCGAATGGCGGCCGGCCGGGTTCGCGATTCTGGCCGTGATGCTGCTCGCCGCAGGCGCGCTGCGCACGGTGGCCGCGAACATCATACAGAACCGCTCGGTCGCGCTGACCACCCAGCAGAACGCTAAACAGTACGTTGACGTGGTGCTGCCGAAGCAGACCGAAGGAAGCAACACGACCCTTTTGCCGGGCACGCTGCGCGGTTTTGTCGAATCGCCGATCTACGCGCGGGCGACAGGCTATCTGCTGCACTGGTACGTCGATATCGGCGCGCACGTGAGGCAGGGGCAGTTGCTCGCGGAGCTCGACACGCCGGAAATCGACCAAGAGCTGGCGCAGGCCGTTGCGCAGCGGGACCAGATGCAGGCGAGCCTCGGCCTTGCTAAGACGTCGTACGAGCGCTGGCAGCAACTGCGTCAGCGCGACGCGGTTTCGCAGCAGGAGCTCGACGAGCGGCGGAGTACGTATAATCAGGACGTCGCGAATCTCGCCGCGGCTGAGGCGAACGTCGCGCGTTTGCGTCAACTCGAGTCGTTCAAGCGGATCGTCGCGCCGTTCACCGGTGTTATCACGCAGCGCAACGTCGACGTCGGCGACCTCATCGATGCGGGGAGCGGCGCCAGCCGCGCGCTGTTCGCGCTGGCCCAGGCCGATACGCTGCGCGTCTACGTGCAGATACCGCAGGCGTATGCGCAGAACGTTTCGATGGGCGAGGATGTGATCGTGACGCAGGCCGAGCTGCCCGGCCAGCAGTTCCACGGCAAGATCACGCACGTCTCGGGTGCGATCGATGTGTCGACGCGCTCGCTCGAGATCGAGGTCACGCTTCCGAACCCGGACGGCAGGCTGCGCCCCGGCGCCTACGTTCAAGTCGCGGTGCCGTCCCCCGCGCAGGCCCAGTTGACTGTACCCGGCAACGCGCTGCTGTTTCGCGCGGAAGGGCCGAGGCTCGCGGTCGTCGATAACCACGGCGTCGTGCATCTGCGGCCGGTGACGATCGCGCAGGATCTTGGGCTGTCGCTCGAGATCGCCAGCGGCATTCAGCCGACCGACCGGATCATCATCAATCCGAGCGATTCGATCGAGGACGGTGACCACGTTGTGGTGGCGCAGACGAATGCGCAGACGCGCGAGGGCGGCCGACCGGGCCAGGGACCCGAGCGGCAGCAGGCTTTGAAGGACAAGGGGGCGTCGTGAAAGCTCGTGTCCGCATCCGGCCTCGCACTGCGCTCGGTGCGGTCGCTGGCGTCGCGCTGCTGACCGCATGCACGGTCGGGCCGGACTACCGACAGCCGCAGGCGGATTCCCCGCCTGCGTGGCGCACGGAAGGCTATTGGCGCCTTGCGAAGCCGTCGCACGCACCGATCGATCCCGACTGGTGGAGGAGCTTTGGCGATGACACGCTGAACGGTCTCGAAGCCGAGGCGCTCGCGCAGAACCAGACACTGCGGGTGGCGAGCGCACATTACGCACAGGCGCGCGCGACCCTTGCGAACTCCAAGGCGCAACAGGTGCCGGAAGTAGACCTGTCGGCGGCGGCCGCGCGCGAGAAGATCTCGAAAGCCCGGCCGCTCACCAGCTATGCGACGCCTAACCAGTCGACTGTGCAGAACAACTTGGAGGTCGGCCCGACGATCGACTACGACGCCGACCTGTTCGGGCGCGTCCGCCGCGAGGTGGAGAGTGCCAAGGTGTCGGCCGAGCGCTCGCGCGACGATCTTGCGAACGCGCGCCTCGTCCTGACGACCGATCTGGCGACCAACTACTTCTCACTACGCGAGCTCGATGCCGAAATCGACGTGCTGAACCGGTCGGTCGTGCTGCAAGAAAAGGCGCTCGATTACGTGAAGGCCGAACACGATCTGGGTTCGGTGTCGGGCCTCGACCTGCTACAGCAACAGTCGCTACTGGATTCGACCCAGGTGCAGGCAACACTGCTCGTCAACCAGCGTGCAACGTTCGAGCACGCAATCGCAGCGCTCGTCGGCTTGCCGGCGCCGCAGTTCGCCATCGCGCCGAAGCTCATAAATGGGCACGTGCCGACGATTCCTCTCGGCGTGCCGAGCGACCTGCTGCAGCGGCGGCCCGATATTGCGTCAGCGGAGCGCGCGATGGCCGCCGCGAACGCACAGATCGGCATCGCGAAGGCTGCGTTTTTCCCCAGTCTGTCGCTCGTGCCGGGCCTGGGCTGGGAGAGCACCTCGTTTGCAAGCCTGCTAAGCGCGCCGAGCCTTTTCTGGACGCTTGGTGCGTCGCTCGGCCAGGTGGTGTTCGACGGCGGCCGACGCGCGTCGAACGTCGATTTTGCGAGCGCGGGCTACCAGGCGGCGGAGGCAAGTTACCGGCAGACCGTGCTGACCGCGTTCCAGCAGGTGCAGGACGGCGTGTCGGGTCTCGCGGTGCTTGAGGACGCGTCCAAGCAGTCGAGTCAGGCCGTCGCGGACGCGCGCAAACTGTTGTCACTCGCGAACGACCGCTACTCGGGCGGTCTTGTCGCCTACCTAAACGTGATTGCCGCGCAGCAGTCGCTGCTCACGAGCCAGCGACAGGACGTGCAGATCCACGGCCAACAGATGACGCTTGCGGTGTCGCTGGTGAAGGCGCTTGGGGGCGGGTGGGACGTGTCGCAACCGCCCGCTGCCGCAATGGGCACGCCGGCACGGCGGGAGGCGATGAATCACGAGGACTGACGCTGCAGGGGCGGTAGCGGGCGGCCGATCTACCGCCCCGAACGCGCTGGATGAGGGCGTTTCGTATAATGGCACGGGCAGAGGAGGGCGCTCATGAAGCTGCTCATCATAGAAGACGAACTCAAGGTCGTGGATTATCTGCGGACCGGGTTGACAGAGCAGGGCTGGGTCGTCGATGCCGCGCTCGACGGCGAGGAAGGCATGCACCTTGCCACCGAATTCGACTACGACGTGATCGTGCTCGACGTCATGCTGCCCAAACGCGACGGCTTCAGCGTGCTGAAGGCGCTGCGCATGCGCAAACCGACGCCCGTCATCATGCTGACCGCCCGAGATCACGTGAACGACCGCGTGCGCGGCTTGCGCGAAGGCGCCGACGATTACCTCACGAAGCCGTTCTCGTTTCTCGAATTGGTCGAACGTTTGCATGCGCTCGCGCGCCGCACCCGGTTGCAGGAATCGACGCTGATCTCGGTCGGCGATCTGTTCGTCGACCTGATCGGCAGGCGTGCGACGCGCGAAGGTGTGCGGCTCGATCTCACCGCGAAGGAATTTCAGTTGCTGAGCGTGCTGGCCCGCCGCCAGGGGGACATCCTGTCCAAGACGGCGATCACCGAGCTCGTCTGGGACGTCAACTTCGACAGCCACACGAACGTCGTCGAAACCGCGATCAAGCGGCTGCGCGCGAAGCTCGATGGGCCGTTCCGCACAAAGCTGTTGCATACGGTGCGCGGCATGGGGTACGTGCTCGAGGTCCGCGAGGAAGAGGAGGCGTCATGAAGGCTCCCGACGCGCACTGTCATCCGCTGCGCCCCGCGAGGGGTGACGCCTCACTCAAGCTGGCTCGGCGGGGGGGCGTCATCAACCGCTCGGTCGCCCGCCGGCTTGCGCTGATGTTTGCGCTCGTCGCGCTGTCGGTGTTCACGCTGGTCGGCACGGGGCTGTTCCTCGTGCTGCGTTCGCAGCTTGAGCGCCATCTGCTCGAATCGCTCGATGACCGCACCGAGATCGCGAAGATCATCGTCTATCACGCAATCAATCCGGACAAGTGGCGGATGGTGCGCGAGAAGCTTACCGACATGACGCCGCGAGACGGCACCACGAACTTCTCAGTGACGAGCACAGATCCTGCGTTCAAGTATGGTCACCCGGTGCAGGGGCGCGTGATCAATCAATGGCCGGGTGGCTACCAACGCATCCGTACTGATGGCGCCGCGCACGACATGCTGACGAGCACGCTCGAGCTTAAGCCGCTTGGCGGTCGCCCGGCAGTGCAGTTGCAGGTTGCCGCCAGCTACAGCCCGAACGTGCGCACGATGCAGGCATTCGGCTTTGCGCTAGCGGCGTTGTCGGCACTGGGCAGTTTCGGGGTGCTGCTGCTCAGCTACACGGTGACGCGCATCGGTCTCGCGCCGCTGCGGCGATTGACGCGCGAGGCGTCGGCTGTGAGCCCCGACAACCGCTCGCAGCGGCTCGACACCACCTCGTTGCCGCTCGAGCTGAACGACCTCGCGAACTCGTTCAATGGCGCGCTCGAACGGCTCGATGCGGCGTACGGCCGGCTCGAATCCTTCAATGCGGATGTCGCGCACGAACTGCGCACGCCGGTTACGATTCTGATTGGCCAGACGGAAGTCGCGCTGACGCGCAACCGGTCCGTCGACGATCTGCGTCACACGCTGCAGTCGAACCTCGAAGAGTTCGAGCGGATGCGTGGGATCATCAACGACATGCTGTTTCTCGCGCGTGCCGATCAGGGCGAGCGGGCGACTGGGCTCATCGAGGTATCGCTCGCCGCGGAAGTCGCGCGTACGCTGGATTTTCTGGAGATTCCGCTCGAAGAGGCGGGTGTGGTTGCGCGCGCGCGCGGCGATGCGATCGGGCTCGTGAACCGGTCGCTGTTTGGACGAGCATGCACGAATCTCGTGATGAATGCGGTCCAGCACTGCGCGCCGGGCGCGACGCTGACCGTGACGGTCGTGCGCGAAGAGGGGCACGTACAGTTGCAGGTCGCGAATCCTGGAGCGCCGATCGAGCCGGACGTGCTGGATCATCTGTTCGACCGCTTCTATCGCGCGGAAGCATCGCGCACCAACAGCCGCGAAAACCACGGGCTGGGTCTCGCGATCGTCAAGGCGATCGCGGAGATGCACGGTGGCACAGTGTTCGCGCGAAGCGCGAACGGCGTCAACACGTTCGGTTTTTGCGTGGCGAGCGCGTTTCAGGGGCGCATTGACGTACAGAGGCGGGTTCCACTAGTCATGAAGGAAGCGGACCCGGTGTCCCGTGCGCCAACCTGACTAGCCAGCAAAAACAACCCCAGTCGGCAAGGCGACAGCATCGAAAGATATATGAACCAGCTAGCTCCGAGAGCCATTCATTCCAATTCGGATGCAACTCGACGAGGATGCATTCCGCTGCGTGAGTCGGTAGCTTTCTCAGTCAACGAGCGGCGTTGCGCCGCCGCCAGAATGCGCTCCCGCGTTTGTTCGGGATTGAGCAGCACAACCCCGAGCGCACCGCTTATTAGCAACAATCCGCCCACCGCCAGAAAACCGTGCTCGTAGCCGATCGCCGGTATGCCCTCGTTGGCTTGCACGATGCCGCCCATCAACGCAGGCGCAATCAGGCCGGCCAGCGTGCCCACTGAGCTGTTGATGCCGAGCAGCGCCCCCCGCTGTTTGACCGACACGATGTCGCTGATCATCAACGGGCCGAAAGAGAACACGAGCTGGCTCATGGCCCCGCCGATCGCAAGACACACGACCTTCAATGCCGGGCTCAGGTCAGCCGAGGTCGCGATGAACATCACGCCGCCCAGCATCGCGAACGCGCTGGTCAGTACGCCGCGCGCGAGCCGCGAACTGCGGCCATTGCGGATCATGCGCTGCGACCACCATGCGAGCACGAGCGTCAGCGGAATGAACGATCCGACGATGCACGAGAATAGCCAGCCGGTCACGATCGGCGAATAGCCGAGACCAAGACGCAGATACACCGCGAACCAGGTAAACGCCAGCGAAATCGCCGCATACTCGACAAAGTAGATGACGAGCACGCCGATGAAAGTCTTGTTCAGCAGCAGATGCCGGTACATGAATGATGCGCCGCCTTCGTTCGCGGATGCGGCGACGGCGTCGCTGGCGGCATCGACGGCGCGACTCGTGCTGCCGACCGTGCCATCGCGTCCGACCACGAGCCACACGAGCGTCCACATGATACCGACGATGCCGAGTGCGAAAAATGCCCGATGCCAGTCGTAACGCACGATTAGATACGACAGGATCGGTCCGGCGAGCATCAGCCCGGCGCTCGCGCCTTGCTGGATGATGGTGTTCGGCACGTTGCGATTCGCGTTGTCGAACCACTTGTAGCACGCGTGTTGCGCGAGCGGAAACGCCGGCCCTTCGCCCAGTCCGAGCAGCACGCGAGACGCGACCAGCACGGGCAGCGTGACGCTTGCCGCGACCAGCGGAAACTGCACGGCGCTCCACACGATGGCGAGCACGGCGAGCAGCCACTTACTCTGAACGTGATTCGCGACGAAACCGAAGCCAATGCCCGACAGCGAAAACAGCAGGAAGAAGCTGCTGCCCACCAGCCCGAACTCGCGCGGCGTGAGATGCATGTCGTGCATCATCGGCACGGCCGCGAGACCCAGCACCGCCTTGTCGGCGAAGTTGATCACCATGAACAGGAACAGCATGGCGACGATCAGCCACGCCCGTATCGATCCTTTGTCATTCATCTGTCGTCTCCACGTCTGTTTTATGTGTGCTGGGGCGTGCGTGCCGTTTGCCCTTCATCGGGGCTATCGTTGCCACTGCATCGCGCGTACTTCAGTTCAGCGCGCGTTGCAGCGCGTCGAACGCCGCGTTTGCTTCTTCGATCAGCGTTGCCATCTGCGCGGCGACGGTCGTCGGCCGGGTGATCGCAAAGACGCTCTGGCCAGCTGCTTCGTAGATCAGGTTCGCGTCGTCGTATTCGTGCATCGCGCTGAAGTCCGCGCCGGTCAGCGCCTGCTGCAAGGGCAAAGGCAGCGGACCGGGCGCGCCTGCTTCGTGCCACGCGTCGATCCATGCGCTGCGCACCACGCGGCACGGCTTACCGCTGTGCGCGCGTGTGATCAGCGTATCGCCGCTTTGCGCATGGATCAGCCGTTCGAGCAGCGCGGGCGGCGTGTGATTCTCGGCGGCCGCGAGCCACAAGGTGCCGAGCCACGCACCTTGCGCGCCCATCGCGAGCGACGCGGCGATCTGCGCGCCCGTGCCGATGCCGCCCGCTGCGAGCACCGGCTTGCCGCGCGCGAGGGCGACGATCTGCGGCACGAGCGAAAACGTTCCGATTGTGCCCGTGTGGCCACCGGCGTCGCACCCTTGTGCGACGAGCGCATCGACACCGAGTTCAAGCGCCTTGTGCGCGTGTCGCGTGGTGCCGACCAGCGACAGTGTGTACTTGCCCGCCGCGCGGGCGCGAGCGATCAGGTCGGGCCGGATGCCGATGGCCGTCGCCACGGCGCGCGCGTTCGACGCGAGCACCGCTTCGATCTGCGCGTCGAACAGGGCTTCGGTGCGCACCTGTGTCGTGAAGAAGCTGGGACGTGTAGGCTCGCGCAGACCGAAGCGCACGCGCAAGCCCTCCACGAACGCGCGATGTTCGGGCGGAATCTGCGTGCGCACGTCGTCGATGTCGGCGGCCCGCGGGACGTTGGCGGGCAGCATCAGATCGATGCCGTACGGTTTGCCCGCGAGCCGCGCTTCGATGCGCTCGATGATCTGAGGAATCTCGTGGGGCATCTCGCGCGCCAAGCCGAGCACGCCGAAACCGCCCGCTTCCGCCAGCGCCACGACGACGTCCGGCTCGTGCGAGAAGCCAAATATCGGAAAGTGCGCGCCGAGGTCGCGGCAGATCGCGGTGACGGCGAGGCGCGTCATGATGCGTTCTCCTGCATCGATGGCTGATGCAACTGACGATGCCGCACGTCATCCGGCTCGCCACGCAGCGTGAGCTTCGCGATGTTCAGTTCGTGAATCTGCGACGTGCCTTCGTAGAGTCGGAACAGGCGCACGTCGCGGTAGAGTCGCTCGACGGCGTTGTCCGCGATGAATCCGCCGCCGCCATACACCTGCACTGCGCGATCGGCGACGCGGCCGCACATCTCAGTCGCGAAGAGCTTGCACATCGAGGCGGTCATGGTCACGTCCTCGCCGCGGTCGCGCGCGCGCGCCGTTTCCAGCACCAGCGCGCGGGCCGCGTGGATGTCCATGTTGCTCTGCGCGATCAGTTGCTGCACGAGCTGAAAATCCGCGATCGGCCGGCCGAACTGCTCGCGTTCGCGGGCGCGCACCAGCATTTCGTCGAGCAGGCGGATCGCCGGTCCGATGCACAGCCCCGCCAGATTGATGCGTTGCTTGTTGAGCGCCTTCATCGCGCTGCGAAAGCCCATGCCAGGTTCGCCGCCAAGCAGCGCCGACGTGGGCACGCGGCAGTCGTTCAGATGCACTTCGCCGACCGGCGAGCCGCGCTGACCCATCATCCGATAGGCGGACGAGGTCGTGAGGCCCGGCGTGCCGCGCTCGATCAGGAACGCGGAGATGCCGCGCGCGCCGCGTTCATTCGGATCGGTGCGCGCGAACACAGTGAAGAGTTCCGCGATCGGTGCGTTCGTGATGTAGCGCTTGCCGCCGTTCAGGACGTAGTGCTCGCCGTCGCGCACTGCCGTTGTCGCGAGCGCGATGGCATCCGAGCCCGCGCCCGGCTCGGTCAGGGCGAACGCGCCGGTCATGGCGCCGCTCGCAAGTTGCGGCAGATAGCGGCGCTTCTGCGCCTCGGTGCCGTCGGCGATCAGCGCCTCCGAGCCGATGCCCGTGTTGCCGCCGAAGCGTGCGCGAAACGCCGGGCCGCACTGCGAGACCACCATGTTTACGCACGCGAGTTCCTCGGTCGTAAGTCCCGCGCCGCCGTACGCGGTCGGAATGCTGTGGCCGAACAGCCCGAGCGCGCGCATGCGCTCGACGATCGCCTCCGGCAGCGCATCGTCGCGATCGACCTGCGCTTCGAGTGGAATGCATTCGTCCACCACGAAACGATAGAACTGCGACAGAAGGGTATTCAGTTTGCCGGCATCGCGGATCATCGTGTCTCCCTCCATTTTGCGTGTTGCTTTGCGTGTGAACGGCCTTTACGTTGCGCTGCCCGCGTCGATCACGCCGCATGCGCGCTCGATGCGCAGCGCCGTTTCGAGCAGCAGCGGTGCGACCTTGCGTTCGAGCCAGTCGTCGGCGAGACGTCGACTTACGATCGTGCAGTTCAGCGCGATGCCTTCCTCGTGCGGCGGCTGGCGCACGGGCACCGCAACCGCGTGAATGTCCTTGATCCAGTCGCCCCGGCTATGCGTGAAGCCTCGCTGCGGGAACGCGGCGAGATCGGCATCCCAGGCCGGCAGATCCTGTGCGAAGCGTTCCGGATCGTTCAGCCGCAGACGGTTGAGCACGGCCGTGCGTTCGTTGAGGCTCGCGCCGATCAGCAGCGCACGGCCGAGCGCCGTCGACAAGAGCGGTCGCGTGCTGCCGATATCTGGATGAGCGTTGTTGCCTCGCTCGGGACGGCAGGTGTCCACATAGACGATGTTCAACCGATCGCGCATGCCGAGGTTCACGGTGCAGCGGGTTTCGCGCGCGAGCGTTTCCATGTAAGGCCGCGCGATCTGGCGTATCTGCATTGCGGCGAGCATCGGATAGCCGAGTGTCAGCACGCCGGGCCCGAGCCGGTAACGATGGTATTTCTCGCTGCGGTTCAGGTAGCCGAGCAGCATGAGCGTGTAGGTGAGCCGAGAGATCGTCGCTTTCGGCAGACCCGTGCGATCCGCGAGTTCACGGTTGCCGAGCATCGGTTCGGTCGGCGTGAACGCGCGCAGTACTTGCAGGCCACGTGCGAGATTGATCGCGAACTGGCGGTCGGTCGAGTCGTCGTCGGGTGGCGCGGGTAGCAGCGGCTCGCCTGGACGTACGGTGGGCTTGAGCGCGGCGCGCGTGCGCCGAGGCATCGCATTGGTGGAAGCGGGTGTTTGCGATGCGGAGGGTGTCGCCGCTTGTCCGGTTGCCCGCGTGCTGGCCTCGCGCGTATCCGATGCGCAGGCATCGCGTGCGCTAGGGCGCTTCGGCGGCGAGACGGATAGGGGGTGCATATGTTCCGCAGGTTTCGCAGGGGCGACGCGACGCTTCGACGATGACGATCCCATGGTCGGATTCCGGTCGGAGTGGGTCAAGTAAACGAGCTTAGTGTTTCGCTGTGCGGAACGCCAGTTGAGCTGAGATGGCGATGTCGCCTATTTTTAGGCCTATCCATCGACCGCCTCACACACGGAGGAGAGGCCATGACCACACGAAGTTCTCCGCCGCAGGGACCGCTTGCCGGCGTGCGCATTCTCGATCTGTCGACCGTGGTCGCTGGCCCGTTCGGCACCGCGCTGTGCGCCGATCTGGGCGCGGACGTCACGAAGATCGAGCTACCCGATGGCAGCGACGCGCTGCGCAAATTGCAGCCCGTCAAGGGTGATATGCCGCTCTACTGGAAGGTGACCAATCGCGGGAAGCGCGGCATCACGCTCGATGTGCGAAAACCCGCAGGACGCGCGCTACTCCTCAGGCTCATCGAGCTGGCGGACGTACTGGTAGAGAATTTCCGCCCGGGGAAACTCGAAGAATGGGGGCTCGACATCGCCACGCTGCAGGGCGTGAACCCGCGCCTGAACGTGTTGCGTCTGACGGGCTTCGGCCAGACCGGACCGTACCGGCAGAACGGCGGCTTTGCGCGTGTATTTGAAGCGATGAGCGGTCTGACGAATTTGTGCGGCGAAGTGGGGCGCATGCCGCTGCACATGAATTTTCCGCTCGGCGATACTGTGGCGGGCACGTTCGCCGCCTTCGCGATTTCGGCGGAGATGGTGCGTATGCGCTCCGATCCACGGGCGCGCGGCGTGGAGATCGACTTGTCGGCGACGGAGGCGCTGTTTCGCATGCTGGAGCCGCTCGCAGTCGAGCACGAACAGCTTGGCATCGTGCGCGGACATAACGGCAATCGGGCGACGTACACCGCGCCGTCGAACATGTATTTGAGCGCGGATGGCGTAGCGTTTTCCTTGGTGGCGTCGTCGGAGCCCATTTTCCGCCGCCTGTGCGCGATGCTCGGCATGGAGACGCTGACCGTGGATCCGCGCTTCGTCGACAATCTGAGACGCGTGCGGCATGGCGAAGCGCTGGACGCCATTCTTGCGCATGAGTTTGCGCAGATGACCTTCGAACAGCTCGACGCGCGGCTCACGACGGCCGGCGTGCCGCATACCAAGATTTACACGATCGAGGATATCGTCGCGGACCCGCACTTCACGGCGCGTGACGCGGTGATTCGCCTGCCCGATCCGGATCTTGGCACGATTCCCGCGCCTTGCATCGTGCCGCGCGTGAAAGGGCGCGAGATGCGGCCGCCGCGCAGCGGGCCGTCGGTGGGCGAGCACAACGCGCAGGTCTACGGGGAACTCGGGCTGGATGAGGCGGCGCTCGCCCGTCTGAAACGCGAGCAGGTGATCTAGTTCATCAGTGTGACGCAGCGCGAGCGCGCGCGTCGCGTCACACCGGACGGTTGCAACGATCAGAAGTCGGTGGTGAGCACGCCTTCCGGCAGACATGAATGCCGTTCCATGTCCGCGCCGCCCATGCGCCGCACGATGTCGCGGCCGATCACCGTGCGATGCACCTCGCTCGAACCTTCGCCGATCTGATTGAGCTTCGCGTCGCGAAAGAAGCGCTCAAGCGGGAACGACTTCAGATAGCCGCGTCCGCCCGACAGCTGCAGCGCGTCGGTGCAGACCTTCATGCCGAGATCGGTGGCATACATCTTCGCCATCGATGCCTGCACGGCCGCGTCCGCGTCGCCGCGGTCGTAGCTTTGCGCCGCGGCGTCCACCAGTGAGCGTCCGGCTTCGATCTGCGTCAGCGCGTCGGCAAGCATCCATTGCACACCCTGATGCGCGCCGAGCGCCTTGCCGAACACACTGCGGTCGCAGCAGTAGGTCGCAGCGATTTCGACCGCGCCCATTGCGCGGCCGAGCGCCATCGACGCATGACCGAGCCGCGCGCGCACCAGCGCATCCTGCGCGAGCGCGTAGCCGTCGCCTTCCTGGCCGAGCCGCCATTTCGCGTCGACATGCACGTCGTCGAAACGCAACTCTGCAATCGGCACACCGAACCAGCCGAGCTTGGGCGTGGGCTCGCCGACCGTCAGGCCCGCGGCATCGCGGGGCATGAGCAGTGCGACGAACGGATCGTTAGCGTGAATGGGTCCGTCGGCATGCGCGAGGTCACGGCCGCGCGCAATGACCACGTACCAGTCGGCGACGTTCGCACGCGTGATGAATTTTTTGCGTCCGCTTACGCGATAGCCCGCGCTTTCGTCATCGCCTTCACGGACCGCGACGGTCGCAAGATTGCGCACGTCAGAGCCTGCTCCGGGTTCGGTCAGCGCGAAGGCCGCTTGAATCGTGCCGTTGCAGAGGGCGGGCAACAGGCGGTCTGCAACGGCATCGGATGCACCCGCGACAATCGCGCGACACGAGAGGTCCGCACCAGTCACCAGTGATGCTGCCGCACTGCACACGCGCCCGAGTTCCTCTACGAGTCTTATACGCAGCCGTTGACGCGCATCGCTCCCACCATGCCGGCGCGGAAACGCCGTGCCGATGATTCGATGCTCGACGAGCAGACGAAACGTGTCGCTCGCGAACACGTCTTCGTGTGCCACGGCCTCGGCATTCGGTCCGATGGTCTCGCGCACGAGACGGCGCGTGGTCTCGACAAGCGCGCGCTCGTCCGGTTCGAGCGCGTGCAGGAAACGCTCGCTGAAGAGTCGGGTCATGATGCGTGTCTCCGTTTGTGATTCGCGAGTGCGGCGGTCAGCACGATTCACGCCGACCTCCAAAAAATCAGGCAACCAATCACATCAGGGTCGCATAGGGCAGCGACGAACCAAAGCGAGTTTGCTGATAGTTTCGCCTGTCAAAACTAGCGTGTTCTTGGCTTTGTTCGGCAAACCTTATCAACTTGTGGAACAGCTTCGGCAAGGCGGTTTGTGTCAAGACAGCGCCGTTGCGTCTGCGACGACATAGACGCGTATTCTTATTCTGTCGAACAAAGCCCCGGATAGGCGCCCTACGTTTTCGACGATGGGCTCCAAACTTTGCCTTTTATTCTTTCAACGACGTTTCCATGGGCATCGCGCGTGAGGCTGCAGCTGAGAGTATGGATGTTCGGACGACTTTGACCCTCCGTGGCGCTGGGCGTGGGGCTTGCGACGTTGTCCTCCCTCTCACTTTCATCCGTTTTGTGACGAATCAAATAATCCAGCGTCGAATTAACTAACGAATAAGTACCGGGTCCGACCCTGGCTGTTTTGCCGTCGACGCTAATATCATGAGGCTCGTTTAAGTGGAAGGTGAGGTGACTTAATGGGCCTTCGCCAAGCAGCGAACCATACGAAGCTCGCGTCGGCAATGTCGGTAAATCACCGCCGTCGGCTGCAGTCACGGTGAGAAAGGGATCTCTGGAAGAGCCACGAATGAAGATCGACATATTAATATACTCGCGAAGGAACCACAGAATAGTATAAAGAAGGCGTAATGAAAACCTTATCTCACAAGACCGCACGACCAGAATAACATCGGAAAAGCTGGTGCAATATCAGAAGTCATAACGCGGTATGTTCTCTTCACCTCGAAACGAGCGCCCCACTTACGGATCAGTTGGTACTCGTCGTTACAAGATCACTTTGCAGAGCCTATCTCCAATGGCTGGTGTAATATTGCATTAACATATGAATCGCTGTTCGGCCGGCTGTAGGCATAACTGTCGAAGTTTTTCTCCCCAACCGGGAAAAATACCGTCCAAGGTTCCCCAGGCTCCACTATGACCTTTCCACTCTTTCCCCATTTATCTAATTTGATGGCGATTTTCTCAGGATATTCATTGACCGGGCAACAAATGCCGGCCCATACGTCAACCGCGTAGGAATCGGATAAAATTTGATGATGCCAATGTTCTATGCTTTCCCGAGAGGGTTGCTGTCCGACGACGAGTAGGCGATGTGTGCTGGAGCCAATATCGATTGTGTAAATGTCGGCGTCCGGAAAACGACAGTTGATCAAAAATGCTGCAACATTCGACATCTCGTGACATGCACCATATTTTGACTGTCCCACAAAAAGAGTGTGCCCTTTTTGAACGGGGGTGCGGTGATAGTTCATACGACGAACCTCGCGCATTGATGTATAGGAGGTTGAGGCGTTTATATACCGATGATTGGATTTTGAAGAGGTGCCATCTAATGGTAAATACAATTTATTAAATGATTTTTCTCCTCCTTTGTAATAATTGCGCGCATCGAGGAAGCATTTTTCAGTTTGGGCAAACGTTGGCATGCCACGTCGTGGCTCGACGAACAACGATATGGTGTTCGCCCGCGTTGTGGGGCGGGCAGCGGCCGCTCGCAGCGCGGGCGAAGTTGCTGCCATAAGGCCAGCGAGAGGTGCGGGCAATCCAGCGAAATGCGAGCGCTGATCTTCCTGACTGATCGCCGTTGCGGCAGACATCAATGCCGGCGGGTCCGCCGGCATTGATGTCTCGTAGTCTGCACTTGTCACGGTGTTTCCGCTAACGCCGCCAGAGGTGTAGGTACCCATGCCCAAGCTCCCCATGAACTGCGACATTAATTGCAGGAATCGAGTGCCCTGAGATTTTGTGTGACGAAGATGTGCCGCATTTTCGGAAGCGAACCGGCGGTTTTCCGTACCGCAAACGAAGACGACTGTAGACAGCCATTGCCTAAGTGGCTCGATGCCCAGCATGCTAGTGGCGAGACTGCGGTCGTCTTTTTTGCGTTCTAGTCATGATTACTGCTGGGTTGACTTAGGGCAGCGGCGACAAAGCACCCTGACATCGTGGCGATCGGGAGCGTCCCAGTAAAGGTGGACGTCAATGCTGCCTTGCTGACGATCCACCGCTTAGGGGCGTGACCTGCGGCTTTGTTCATCATGGTCGGTGCCCATTTGGTTACGGACGCAACTATGCATTTTTGACGCAAACGGGCCTGCCGAACGAATTCCACAGGTTCAGCACGTTGGCGGTGATCACCCCCTCGCGCTGCTGCGATTCGATTTTGCGCGTCAGTAGCCGCGCGCAGATGCAGCGCTTGATGCGCGAGATCTGCGACTCGACCAGTGCGCGCTGGCCGTAGCCGTATTTCTTCTGGAACGCATGGATGCCCTTGTCCTTGATGTACGAACGAGAGGGTCGTGCCAGCGCGTCGCCGGTTGATTGTGAACGACCGCATGCGCCGGTGGCGGAATCACCGGCAGCACGCCGCAGGCTGACCACGCTTGGCCCCGCTCGATGCTGTAGTACGCTCCATCGGCAATCACGCACTCGACATTTGCCTGGACTGCCAGGAGCGCATTCAGGCCCGCCTCGTCGGAGACGTGATCCTCGGTGATCGCACTCTGGTGGACATTCATCTGCGCATCAATCGACAGGTGCAGCTTGCGCCACAGCGTGCGGCCCGCCTCGCGGCCGTACTTTTGCCGATGCCATTCACTGGCCCGGCCAAAGCTCATGCCGCTGCTGTCGACGATCAGACTGATCGCCTCGCCTGTGGACAGGCGATCGGCCACACGGTGGTAGCGCTGTTTGACGTGAAGCTTGAGCGTGCGAAATCGCTCGCTCAGAAGCCTGAAGCTGGGCACCGCGATGTCGAGACCACGCAGCGCCCAGAATTCGCGCATGTGGCCGGTGATCTGCCGCATGCCCCAGCCGACCAGCCGGTAGAAGATGAAGATCAGTTCAAGGTATGCTGGGGGTGACCCGTTTCCGTGGACGGTTAAGCAGTTGAATTTTGGTTCGGCTGATTTCCTCCATGTTGGGCGCTTGCGCGAGTTGTCCACGGTCGGTCGGCGGGTCGCCTATCACGACCACGACGC
>NZ_JAAAYE010000063.1 GCF_013282575.1 Paraburkholderia sp. NMBU_R16 | reverse complement strand
GGCGGCTTCCTCGCCCGCAAAGGCGACGGCGAGCCTGGCGTCAAGACCATCTGGCTAGGCATGCAGCGCGTGGTGGATTTTGCTGCTGGTATCAGATACGCGCGTGAGCTCGAGCAGCAGACTTGTGCGTAATGGAATGCGTTTTGGGGTATCGCTACGGGTTGAGTGTTTTGCAGGTTAGCCATGGCTGAAGTGTAACAAAGGAGATGGTGATAATGGCAATTAGAAGTGCTTCGGAGCTTCATAATGTCGGTGCTCAATGCGTCATGGAATATAATGAAATTTTTTCAAAGGCAAGAAACATTATTTATTATTCAAATAAATATGAGAATCAGGCCGCCAGGACCGAATGGTTCGATGAGACGCTCAGTGGTCTTGGCGTAAGAGCAAGCCGTTTGCATTGTAAGGTCGAGGCGGCGGCAAGCGATGCCAGGGATACTGTTAATGCTAGTTCGGAGGGCGATAGGGAATTCGAATTAAAAAAAGGATACATTCCGATTTAGAAAAGCTCAAGGCGCTTCTTGAAAAACAGGGTGGGAAACTGCTGTGACAAATCGTCAGGCGATGTGCTGTTGCGGGTCGGTGACTTTACACAACGCAAAGGCAAGCGGCGAAGCGACTGGTGCTTCGCGGCGAGCGCCCGTAATTCGCATAGGCGTGGCCCGCGGTTGAGTCTCCAGCCTACCGTAACCCCAGAGTGGCGCCGCACATCGGCTGAGCACATTTGTGATGCAGGAACGGATCGGATCACACCGAGATGAGTGACGAGAAGACCGAGCAACCAACCGACAAGAAGCTTCGCGATGCACGCGAAAAAGGGCAAGTCGTCAAGAGCACCGACGTCGTCCAGGCTGCGTGCCTGGCCGGTGCGTTCCTCGCTATTCAGAGCGGCAGCAAGTATTTGTCAGCGACACTGCGGGCGGTAGTGGGGGCGGCGCTTGATTTCGTACACGGACCGCGGTCCATGCAGGACATTACTGTCACATTGGCCGATATGGGCAAACACTGCGTGATTCTCCTTTGCGCGATGGCGGCGGCTCCGATGGTCGCATCCCTTCTCGCGCTCGCCGCTCAGGCGGGCTTGATGATTTCGCTCGAGCCGATCATGCCAAAGATCGAATCGGTCAGCCCGGCGTCCGGGTTGATGAAGATTTTTTCGATGAACTCGATCGTCGAGCTGATCAAGATGACGGTCAAGGGCGCAATCGTGGCTGTCGTGATGTGGCAGACGATTGGCGCAGCGCTGCCCGTGGTCGCAAGTGCACTCGAACAATCCGTGCCGGAGGAAACCACCCTGCTTTGGTCGATCGTGACGCACGTTGTCGTTGTCGCGCTCGGGGTGTTCATCGTCATTGCTGCGTTCGATTACAAGCTGCAGCACTGGATGTTTATCCGCAAAAACCGGATGTCGAAGGACGAGATCAAACGGGAGATGAAGGATAGCGATGGAAACCCCGAGGTCAAAAACGAGCGGAAAAAGCGCGCGAGGGAAGGCGCCAACGAAAACAAGAAAGAGAACGTCGGTCGCGCAAACGTAGTGGTCGTCAATCCAACCCACTATGCCGTGGCTTTGAGATACGCACCGGCCGAGTTCCCTTTGCCCGTTGTGGTGGCGAAGGGCGTGGACGACCAGGCGTTGCTGATGCGACGATACGCGACGGAGGCAGGCGTTCCCATCGTAAGTAACCCGCCGGTTGCGCGGATGCTCTATAAGGTGCCAGAGAATCGGGCCATTCCGGAAGAACTATTTGAGGTTGTCGTAGCCATTCTACGATGGGTGGACAGCCTTGCCGCGCCGGAGCAGCGATCATGATGCCGAAACTGGCACTACCGAAGGTAGGTGAAGCAGGTGTCGCCGTCTTGTTGGTCATCATTGTCTCGCTGATGATATTGCCCTTGCCCCCGGTTGTCATCGACGCATTGCTCGCGGTCAACATTACGATCAGCGTCACGCTGTTGATGGCGACCATGTACGTCGGCAGTATCACTTCCTTATCGGCGTTTCCGTCGGTGCTCCTCTTTACGACGCTATATCGTCTATCACTCAACATCGCTTCCACGAAGTCGATTCTGCTGCACGCCGAGGCAGGCGACATCATCGAGAGTTTTGGAGAGCTTGTGGTCGGGGGCAACCTCGTTGTGGGCCTCGTAGTGTTCGTGATCATTTCCGTTGTGCAGTTCATCGTGATCGCAAAGGGTTCCGAACGTGTCGCTGAAGTGGGCGCGCGATTCACGCTCGATGCCTTGCCTGGAAAACAGATGAGCATCGACGCAGACCTGCGCGCGAACATTCTCACGCCGGATGAGGCGCGAAAGAAGCGGGCTCGCCTTGCCGTCGAAAGCCAACTGCACGGCGGCATGGACGGGGCGATGAAATTCGTGAAAGGCGACGCGATTGCGGGGCTGATGATCACGTTGATCAATATCGTCGCGGGTATTGCTGTCGGGGTGGCCTATCACGGTATGTCAGCGGCTGAAGCGGCAAACCGCTTCTCGGTTCTATCGGTCGGCGACGCCATGGTTTCACAAATTCCGTCGCTTCTGATATCGGTGGCCGCTGGCGTAATGATTACGCGGGTCGGCGATGAAAGCGGCGGCGATTCGGAGCGATCGCTCGGTGACGAGATCGGTCATCAGTTTGGCGGAAATTCGCGCGCTCTTTATTTCTCAGCGCTCTTGCTCGTTGGATTTGCGTTTGTGCCCGGCTTTCCCGCGCCGCTGTTTCTGCTGCTGTCCGGGCTGCTCGCGTTTGTCGGCTATCGGCTTGGCAAGAAGCGGCGCGCGCCCATCGCCGATGCAGGTAAACCGGTGGTCGCATTGCAGCGCGCCGGGGCCAAGGCCGACGCCCCGTCCATTTTGCCAAACCCTCCGCAGTTTACCTGCCCGGTCGGCGTGCGGCTGGCGCCAGAGTTGAGTGGGCGTTTGGCGGGCGACGCGTTGGATCGAGCATTCAATCAGGAGCGTTTAGCGCTACAGGTTGACATCGGCGTTCCTTTCCCGGGAATCATGATGTGGCGGGACGAAAAGCTGCCCGCAGATACGTTCGAGGTATTGATCTTTGACGTGCCCCACGCTCGTTCGACGGTTGCGGAGGCCGCGGAAGCCGACGCGCTGATGGCACGAGCAGACACTGCGACGAAGGACGGTACGGACAACAGCCCAGAGGCCGTGATCGCGCGGCGCGTGATTGATCTCGTCCGACAGAACGCACATGCCTTCCTGGGTGTTCAGGAGACGCAGTGGATGCTCGATCGTCTTAACGAAGACTATCCCGGCCTCGTGGCGGAGGTTCAAAAGGCGTTGCCGCTTCAGAAGATGTCCGACGTGCTGCGTCGGCTGCTCGAGGAAGGGGTGCCGATTCGTAACAGCCGAAGCATTGCTGAAAGTTTGGTGGTATGGGGACCAAAGGAAAAAGACATGCTCATGCTGACGGAGTATGTCCGCATGGATCTGGGAAAGATGATTGCCCACCGTGCAACAGGCGGGCCGCGCGAGCTGCAGGTGGTCGTCGTGGACGCCGAGCTGGAGCAGATCATCCGTCAGTCCATCAAGCAGACCCCGACAGGGAATTTTCTGGCGTTACCTCCCGAAGAGATCGAGCATTACGTACGCATGCTTGCAGAGATCGTGGGACAAGCGCCGAAAAGTGGGCTGGCGCTTGTCGCATCGATGGACATCCGCCGGTACCTCAAACGAATGATCGAGGCACATATCAGGTGGTTGCCCGTCTACTCGTATCAGGAGCTGGGCGCTCACGTCGATTTGCAACCCGTCGGCCGGTTGACGCCTTGATTCAAAAGGGATTCTCATGCATACGCACGCTCCGCATCGAGCTCGAATCATTGCCACGTCCGGTGACGAGGCGCACGAACACCGTCCCGCGTCGCCCCGCGATTTGTCCCGGCTCGTTGGTCACTTCCGCAATATTCGCGCGTCGACGAAGGATCGAGGTGCGACAAAGTCGCATGACGCGGATGGTCCATTCGTCATCGGATTGTCGCCCGAATATGACGCTGTCCAGGCCGAATCTCAACAGGACGGGGAGGAGTCGAGCGGCGGGAGCAAGGACGAAGGCGAAGCCGAAGACCAATCGGCAGCTGCCGGGGGCGACTGGAGCAGTTCCTTGGACGGCCTGCCTGCTACCGCGGCGGCTGCATCGCTCATCCCTGGGGCAGCGAAAGTGGCGGGTGAATCCGCTCATCGCGTACGGGTGGCGAACACACGAGGCGCGGCACGGCGCCAGGTAACGGCCAACCCGCAGCTTGATATGCAGCGGGACGTTGAAACGGTGATCGAATCTATCGTGTCGAGAATAGACGAGTTCTGCTCCGCGCCCGCTGTGCTCGAGTTTGGCGACTGGAAGGTGAATGTCTCGCTGGACGCCGATGTACTGCCGAATTGCAACCTGACGGTTAGCCTCTCGCGATTCGACTTGATGCTTCGCTTCGAAACGCCGGAAAGCCGTTCGGCGAACCTGATTTATTCGAATCAGGTCGCGCTTCGGCAAAGCTTGGGCGAAATGATGCAAGCGTGGCCGAGCGGCCCGAGAAACATCGAGATTTCCGTCATCTGAGAGCCAATGAACCACGACGACCGACTCGGCGAACGCGGCCAACACACGGCGGGTCCACAACCCGCACAGGCCGTTGCGCTTGCCCCCTCGCTCTTGCCTGCGTTCACGAACACGACGGCGCGCATACATCGATTGGCAGCGGATGAACGGCTGCGGACATTGCTGTCGCACAGTTTTCAGGTAGTGGATTGGACAGTTGATGACCGTAACACGATCGATAGATCGCGTGCCGCCTTACTGCGTATTCGCTGGGGCGCACATATGGCATCGATCATTATCGATGTTTCTCAGCATGAGGGGATGGCGAGTCTGACGGCCGCTGATTCTGATACACATGCGAGCGTCAGGCTTGCTATCGCTTCGATCTTGATGACGGCGCTGATAACCGCGCTCGACAGGATTGGCATCAACGCAGTCGAAGTTGTTTCAGTCGATCGTGATGGCATCTCGGAATATGAAAACAAGCCGTGCTGCGCATTTTCATTCCGTTTGGATGGACAGCGTATCGACGCCGTGCTCGTTGATGCCGACGAAGCCTGGTTGATTGCCTTTGAGCGGCTGGCGGAGCAACAATGCGCTCCTCTGACCCAATGTGTGAGTGAGATTCGGGTACCGGGCCGCCTGCAGCTTGGCGAGAAAGCAACAAGCGTGGCCAAGTTGAGGTCGCTCAGACCGGGTGACGTCCTGCTGAGAGCCATCCCCAAAAGTGTCGCTGCGCTTGCCGCCGGAACCTTGGCATCGATCAATGCGCACGCAGTATGGGGGCGATACGGAACACGCCAACTTCACGTGCCTGTTAGCGTTTCGCAAGCTGCATTAACTTTGAACGAGGACCCAATCGTGAGCCACGATACGCACTTCAACGCACCGCTTACCGAGTCGATAGACGAGCCTGTTGGCGTCAGTGAACTCGATTTGCCGCTTCGACTCGAAATCGAGACGGTTTCGCTTCCTGTTTCGCAACTATCGGCCCTTCGCGTAGGTTACGTGATCGACTTGCCGATGTCCGTCGGGGACGCTCGCATTCGCCTGGTGACTTATGGGCAAACGATCGGATTCGGTGAATTGGTCACCGTGGGCGATCATCTCGGCGTTCGGATCATTCAGGTATCGCACAGTCATGATTCAATATAACGATACGACCGGACTGCTGATTGCGGTATTCGTTGTTGGCCTTATTCCGTTTGTCGCGATGGTAACGACGTCGTACGCGAAGATCGTGGTCGTTTTGGGATTGTTACGAAACGCGCTTGGTGTGCAGCAGGTGCCACCGAACATGGTGCTGAATGGAATCGCGCTGCTCACTTCCGTATACATCATGGCGCCTATCGGGATTGAAGCCATGCACAATATGCAGACCCCGCAACTACGCGCGGATAGTAATTCGTCGATGGTCGTCATCGATGGACTCGAGGCGGCGAAGGAACCTTTCCGTGCGTTCCTGAAAAAGCATACGCCGGAGCGGGAAAAAAGATTCTTTTTGCGCTCGGCCTCCGCGATTTGGCCAAGCGACGTTGCGGCTTCACTACATGAGGATGATCTCATCGTCCTCGCTCCGGCGTTTTCCCTGGCAGAGATGACTGACGCATTCAGGATAGGATTTCTCCTCTATGTGGCATTCATCGTGGTTGATTTGGTCATAGCCAACACGCTAATGGCGATGGGTTTGAACCAGGTACAGCCGACCAACGTTGCAATCCCGTTCAAGCTTCTGCTGTTTGTGGCGATGAGCGGTTGGTCTTCGCTCATTCACGGACTGGTCATGACCTATCGATAGGTGGATACAATGGAAATAGACACGCTGGTACGGCTCACTACAGAAGGGCTGTTGCTCTGCTTATACGTTTCGATGCCGGTTGTTGCCGTCGCAGCTGTTTCGGGGATCATCGTTTCGTTCGTGCAGGCCATTACATCGATGCAGGATCAGAGTATTTCGTATGCGGTGAAACTTGTTGCAGTGATTGCCACAATATTGTTGACAAGTACTTGGGGCGCCGCTTCGATCCTGCGGTTTGCGAACGAAGTCGTGACGATTGCGGTGCCATCATGACTACGCGTGTCTCAGGAAACAACGACGCCCATACGTCGCAGACGGCAGATGATGTCTCCCAGCAGGAGCAACACACCAATGCGCAGGTTCACCACGCGCAGATGCGCAGAAGGTTGACAAAGGCTAGGACCAGCAAACACAACAGGCTGCTGCACGATCAACAGGTTGCGTTTCATCGGGGAGTAAAGTACGCCACCGTTCTGCGCCCTAGAAAATCTACTGTAACTCATCACAAGCTTTTTCGGCATCTAGGAAAGGACAGAGGCGAAAAGGAGAGCGCACATGAGTCGCATGCTCATGAGCATGAATTCCATGAGCATTTGCATCACCTTCACCCGCATCATGAAGAGTCGTGCAGGGAAGATCGCGGAGGGCAAGGACAGGGGCAAGGCGACCACGAGCGCGAGCACGGACAGGACAGCGAGAGAGATGAAGATAGCGGACAGGCGCGTAAACGATGGAAGGTCATCGGACGCGCGCGCGCTCGCGAATCGAAATCGACGAATCGCCTTCAGGTAGTAGCTGACGAACATCTTGATTCGCCCCATTTGCCGCAGGTGCTCATGAATGAATTCGTGCGCGTCCTTCAGGATATAACAGAGGCGCCCGCAACGCCTCCGGAGGTGAGAGCGTCAATCCGTTTGCTTACCGTCCCGCTTCTCTTGTCGTTTAGGTCGATCAAGGACACTGGACCGGGGGCAAGGCAACGTATTCCGCGCATGCTGGCGCTGCGGTCGACTGCACAGGTGTTGAGGGGCAACAATCCTTCGGCGGGAACGGCTGCGGTCGACATCCTGAATTGCCTGATCGACGCCTCGCTGGCCAAGCAACGTCATGCGCCTGATTTTGCCGACCAGGAATGGCCTCTGGAGCGGCTCAGGCAGTGTCTGGTTGACGCGACGCAGGGAGACGATCGGCACGACCGCTAAGTCTTTGTACGTTCGCGAAGTGCGTCTAATGTTCGCCACGGAGGGGTTGAGGCAATGTCCCAAACCTAAACTGAATGTGACGGTCGAACAACGTCCCAAATGCGGCAAACATCGGAACCCGACGTATGAAAGCCTTGCGAATCCTAACCGGCGCCCATGCCGGCGCGCAAATCCGTTTGATCGCGGGCGAATACCTGGTCGGGGCGGGGCAGGACGCTGATATTTGCATTAGCGATTGGCAAACCGGCGCCCTCACCGTGGCAATCAGCGAGGACGGCGCAACGCGCGTGCGCATGGACAGCGGTCGCGACTCGATGCTCTCCGACTTTTCCGCAACGTTATTTGGGGATGTGGCACTGTGCGTCGGTCCGGACGATGCGGCTTGGCCGCGCGATCTCGATTTGCTGGCGAACTTATGGAAAAGCGAGCGCGCGCGCAATGATGAGCCACCGAAGGTGATGCCAAAGGGAGTGCCGCCACGGCAGAGTAAAGCGAAATCGCCAAAATTGTCAGGGCGCGCAGCGGCTGCGGTAGTTTGTGCGGTGACGGTTTGTGCGCTATCAGTCGCCGGTCTCGCTCTGACGGGCGGCACGGCGAGCGAGGCGGCTGGCGTCAGGCCGACGACCGATCAACTCGCAAGACAAGTGGATGGAGCGCTACATAGTGCGGGAATGGTTGATTTGATGGTCGCCGGAAACGGCAATCACGTAATGGTGCATGGCATCGTGGCGACCGCCGCCGATAGCGAAAAGGCGCGACACATTGTTGATGTGCTGGCGGGCCGCACGGCTGAATTCAGGTATGACGTTGCGGACGAGGTAGCCGACAATATTCGAGAGTCGCTCGGCGACACAGGCGCCGAGGTGCAATACACAGGACGCGGTGTATTTCGGATTTCCGGCAGCGTGCGCTCCATTTCGGATTTTCAGCAGCGCATCGGAATCGTTCGGGCCGACCTGGATAGCAATGTAAAACGTATCGAGCTGAATGTTCGCGAGGCGCGCGTGGCAGTTCCCAACACGGAATATACCTCTGTGGTTGCGAGCGGTGGCCTCAGCTATGTGCAGACGCCTGACGGGATCAAGCACTTCTTTGATTCCTTGTTGGGGAAGGACCATGAGGAGGACTAAGTATGAATGTTAAAAATGACGTGTATGATCCGTTGATGTCCGTGGCGAAGGACTTAAATGAGTTGGATGTAGTGCTGGGCGCAAAGGACGCTTCGGATAGAATTGCGAAGATCGTGTCTGCATTCGATGAGACTGCCGAGCGAATCAGCTCGGCTACACAATCAGTGCACGACAGTCAAGAGCGCATCGAGATGCAAAAACTCTATCGAGGAATGATCGCGGCGCGGCGAATCGTGCTGAATCTTCAGGAACGTCGGTCGGCCCGCGGGTAGGCGCTTAATCAATACCTGCGACAAGCAGACGTGGTCTCCGTCTACCTGTTCTCGGTATTTCGATGGTAGGCTGAGTTGATGTTTGGCGGCTTTTTGTGTGTATTTTATCCAAGGAGAAGTATCATGGCAAGCGTAGCGAGCACAGTAATGCATGGATTTTCGAGTCTGGGTAGCAATTTGATGGACGGAATCAATTCGAGTATTAGCGGCGCGTCGATTAACGGCGCTTCGCAGACTGCTACAGCGTTTCAAGACCAAGTTGCGCA
Organism: Paraburkholderia sp. NMBU_R16; assembly: GCF_013282575.1. Lineage (GTDB taxonomy): Bacteria > Pseudomonadota > Gammaproteobacteria > Burkholderiales > Burkholderiaceae > Trinickia. Next base: position 17,795 of record NZ_JAAAYE010000063.1, on the reverse strand, counting down.
GGCTACAATGGCGCAGCAGGAAAATCAGTCGAAACTCAACCTCCTTGAAGCCGGGGCAAAGTTTGCTACAGAAATAACGGGTAAGGCTTGAATAGGTAGAATCTGTCGGGTTTTTCTTGCATGGCGGCACGCTGCGCGGATGAAGGCAACCCGCGGAGCGTGTCGATTTCAAATCGCTTTGAACGTCCCCCACAGGAACACCTGCAATGAGCCGGGACCGGTACGTCCAGCTGATTGGTGAGGTTTGCTCGGTAGTCGGCCTATCTGATCCGGACTACATTGTCGAAACGGGAGCCATCGAGGTAGAGGGCTTTTACATCAGATTCGACCATTACGAGGAAAAAGATCCAAACGGTCTCTATCTTACGTTCCACTTCGGATCGGTGACGGCAGGACGAACGCTAGCCGTCTTCCGGTTGATGCTGGAAGCCAACCTTCTCATCTATGCCATAGACCAGGCGCAGATGGCCGTGGACTCGGAAACCGGCACCGCGGTCTTGCTTGTCTATCTGACGATGGGGGAGGATCTCACGGGCGAATCGCTCGTCGGCATATGCAATCATTACATCGAGCATGGCCGGTACTGGCAAAACAACATTTTGCAGGGCACTGACGAAATGTTCGAAGGTATCGCGTCGGGAAATTTCAATTGGATACGTGCATAGCTCAAGCGACGATGCGCGCGACGAGCACGAAAAAGCGCCGATGATTGCCGTCAATGGGCGTCTCGACCAGAGTACCAGCGCCATTCACTACACTCGCGTCAGCATGCATCCGTGACACACCGCCGCCTTCATCGAATTCGATGTGAAGGTCGATACGCGAGCCCTGAGCGGGCCCCGTGATCGAGGGCGTCACGGACAGCCACAGGTCCTGTTCCGGTGCGTTATCGGACTCATCCGCAGCTTGGCTACTCATTACAGTGCGCCTATCGACGATGGCTGGAGCGTGATCCACCGTGACCGCGAGACGCGATAACGTCTGCTGGGCAAGATTCGACTGCTCGAGTCGTTTGAATTGCGCCATCAGCGTGCGGCCGTCGTCGTCAAGAACCACAATTCGTCCGTTCGAAGCATTGTCCTCCGCCCAACCAGTGGGCAGCGTTAGGGCAGATGACTGAAGCGCACTTTGATCAACGTCGATGACTGTCGCCTCGATGGCGACTGTTTGCGCACGCGTATCGACATCGGAGACAAGGATACCATCGCCCTCGATTCGCTCGGGCTTGTCGCGGATCAGTATAGAGTTGGTGGCGGCATCCGCTTCCACGATTGGCAGCGGCGCGTCAAATTCCAGGAGCTCAGTTGCACCATTGGGGATCGCATCTGCCGATGGCGGGTCGCGGTGAAAGCGCTGTTGCAGCAGCGCCGCCGCGCCCGGTACGCGCGTCGTGCGTCCATCCACGACGAGTGTCTTGTCGGCGGCTGTCGCAACGCTCAACCGGAACACGCGCACGGCCGTACGCTGGCGGGCGCGCCTGTCACCCTCGAATTGCGCTGCCGCGGCGCGAATGCGCTGCACGTATTCGGTCGGGCCGCCCACGACAACCGTCCGAGTCGGTTTATCCACGACGATTGGAAACCGGTCGTTGATCAAGCCGGACCGGATCAATACGTCATGCAGCGCATCGGCGGACATGAAATTTGGCCGTATTGCAATTCTGGCTTGCTCGCTGAGCGGCGATACATGAAGTACGGCGCCATCGTAATACCAGACGAGTCCGTTCGCTCGACAGATTTCATCGAGGAACTTTTGCGGCGCCATGGCGAAGCGCCCGCTGACGGTCCCGCTGATGTCTCCGCTCAAGCTTAGCGTTACCCGTTCCACGTCGGCAAAGAGCTTAAGCGTGTCAGTAACGCCGTTACCGTTGGCAGTGTAGACGAAATGGCTTTCTGACCATGGTATAGAGGTGTTCGCGACCGAATGCGTGGCAACGGTGAACAAGGCGGCGGCTGCGACTCGACGCACGAACGAACGCATACGCGGTGAATTCATGACGACGTACCCACCGATTCATTGACGGCATTACAACGGGCCGGCTGCAATACAAGACGGTATCCCGTCGCATAGACTGACTGGATGTTCCAATCGATGCAAGCGGCTTTGAGCGCGGCGCGCAAACGGCTCACGTACATGTCCACGGAGCGGCTTTGCACCGCTGCCTCCACACCCCAAACCACGCCCATCAAGTCTTGTCGCATCACCACTGCCCCCGCGTGCAACGCAAGATGCCACAAAATATCGAACTCCTTCGTGCCAAGACGATGTGTCTCGCCGTGGCAGAGTAGTGCGCGCGCTTGCCGGTCGAGAACGTTCCCCTCGACGATCATGTTGCCGCCCTGAAGATTGGTGGCTGCGAAGCGGCGAAGCAATGCCCTCACGCGGGCAAGCAGTACCTGACGATCGAAGGGCTTGACGAGGTAGTCGTCCGCGCCGGCGTCGAGCACTGCGACGATGTCGGATTCGGCAGAATGCACCGTCTGAAAGATGACCGGCATCGTCGATTGACCTCGCCCACGGATCTTTTGCAGCAATCGGTCGCCGGAAACCCCAGGCAGATCCCAATCCAGGATCGCGAGGTCGGCCCAATGATCGGCGAGATACTGCTGCGCATCCCGTCCGTCGCGAAAGCCATCTACCTGATAACCCTCCGTTCTCAACCATGAGTGCAGGAGCGCGTGATGTGCCGCATCGTCCTCTACGAGGAGGATGCGCACGGGTCGACCAGCTATGAGTTTCATCGTGGAGCCCTCGTTGGATATTCCATATCAACGTTTGTTCTCATCGCGATTGCCCGTGCAACTCCTGATCTGCCTCGAATAGGGAGACAGGAATGCCCTTGAACGAGGCGGTGCGGTAGCACGGCAGTTGCAGTACGAATGTTGTGCCGCCGGATGCGTTTAGCTCGGCGTAAAGCGATCCTCCGTGCAATTCGACAATCCGCATCGCCAGTTTCAGGCCCAGTCCAAAGCCTGTTACGCCGTTCTTGGACAACTGGTCGAAGCGTGTGAGCCGTTCGTCTTTCGTAAGGCCCGGCAGGCCCCCCGCACGGTCTTCGACGACGACTTCGACGAACGCCTCTCCGACTCTCATCGAAACGCCGACGGCGTCGCCGCGCCGCGATGCATGAAGCGCGTTATCGATGAGGTTTTGTACCGCGCGCGCAACGAAATTACGCATACCGTTGACCCAGACAGGCGCGCTGTCGATCATCCACAGTTGGAGCGCGACGCCTGAAAACATCGAATTCGCTTCGAGATGCGAGACGACTTGACGCACCGTGGCCCGCAGATCGAAACGTTTGAAATCGCGTTTGCGAACATGCTCGGTCACCGATGCGAAAATGAATTGCTCTCCCATCGAGAGCGCGTATCGCGCGAGCTCGGTAATCCGAACGAGCCCTCCGCAGAGCTCGAATGATTGTCGATCGTCGGCGCTCAGCTGCGCGAGCGCACAGATCGAGTTCAGGGGCGAGCGCAGATCGTGCAGCAAAAAGCGTAGTGACATCGCATGCTCGTCCGCGGCGCGGGAAATGGCCGTGACGTCGGTGACAGTAACCACTGTACCCGTATCGCCCCCACGCGTTTGTCCCGCGCGTACCAACAGCGCGATATCGGCTACTCGAACGATCAATCCTTTCGTCAGTTCATGCGGCAGAGTGACGCCATCCAACTCGAAGTGCGCGCTGATTGCGGCGCAGAAATCGGCGCCCGGTGTCAGCTGCATGCGCAACAAGTCGAGCGCGCGCTGATTGGCCTCGCGCACGCGGCCCCAGCGATCGAGATCCACGACGCCGCACGGCAAGGCATTCGCCAGCGCCTGGTCTGAAAACGTCTCGCTCTCTGTCATATCGTGTTCTTCCGGTTGTTGACCCAGCGTTGTTCGGCAAGCATCACGGCGTAATGACACGCGGCGCCAGCACGAACAGCCGCTCCATCCGGTTGTCCTGCTTTGTCTTCGTTCTGAAGAGTGCGCCGATGAAGGGAATCTTGGAGAGGCCAGGCACGCCGGTGACACCGTTAGAGCTGTTGTCGGCACGGTATCCCGCGATGAGCAATGCTTGCCCCTCGTTGATGAACGCTTGTGTCGTGATCGTGCTGTTCTGGATCACGGGCAAGTTGCTGACCACCTGGGACGTCAGTTGGCCGTCTTCGATCGCCACGTCCAGTTTGATCTGCGTTTGACCGTCCTCCGTCACGACCATTGGTAGAACGCGCAGCGAAATGCCGGCCGAGATGCTGAAGAGATCGCCCGACGTATAACCGCTCACGGGTACAAAGAACTGCGTCTTGTTATCCATGACCGCTTCCACATTGTTGAGCGTCACGACCTTCGGGCTGGCATCGATCTTGGCGGCATTGCTTTGCTGCAGCGCCGAGATGCGCGCCATAAGGTAGCGGCCCGCGTCCCCGAGGACGGCGGCGACGGACGCGCCCGCGGGCGTCGCCAGTGCCGGGGTATTGCCCGGCAAGGTCGTCGACCCGAAGTTCTGGGTCAGCGTACCGTTGAACGTGTTCTGCGCGAGCGTGCCGGTACCCGTCTGAACATCGACGTGGCTGTTGTGCGCCGTCCAGTCGATCCCCAGCTGCTGCAGCGCGTCATCGTCAATCTCGACAATGTGCGCTTCGATTTCGATCAGCTGCGGCTTGACGTCGAGTCGATGCACAAGCGTATCGTATTGACTCATGCGGTCGGTGGTGTCCCGGATGACAACCGAATTGGTTCGCTGGTCTGCGACGATGACCGGTAAGTTGTCATCGCGCGAGGGCGCCGAACCTGCGTTGGACTGCCGCGCCTGCGGTTCGCCGACGGCTCGCAACAACCCTGGCGACGGCGTCCCGGTAATGCCACCGAACATGTCTTTGCCGGTCGTGTTGGGCGGCAATGGCGGTGGAACATACGGGCTGACCGTCGAATTGGAATAAGGGCCGTTATTTTGGCTGCCGTTGACGTCGCCCATAGGCGAGGCGCGCGTTACGCCGCTAGGGCGCCCGGAAACTTCGACGCTGCCGCCCCCTGATCCGCCTGATTTCGGGTGGAAGACTTCGTTGAGAACAGACGCGACTCCCTCCACTGTCACGTCCTGACCATCGATCTTCACCTTGCGGTCTTCCGCCCACGCGTGATCGAGGGGGAACACGCGAACTTCGGTACCGCCGCGGCGGCTCGCATTGGCATCGAGACGGTTCGCGATGTCATTGACGAGATCGACATAACGTGGCGGTCCACTGACGAGAGCGGTGCCTTCGATATCATCGTAGACGATCGGAAAGCGCTTGTCGGTGACGCCTATTCGGTCGAGCGTTTCACGCAGCGATGCCGTCGACGCGGTGTTGAGCTTGACGAGTGTGGTCTTGAATTCCGATGAAGGAACGATGTCGAGCAAATTGCCGTCGTAGTACCAGACGAACCCGAACGAAGCGGCAAGCGTATCGAGAAGGTTTTGCGGAGGTAAATGGAACTTGCCGCTTACGCTCCCGCTGATATCTGGGGAAATGCGAGCCGGTATCCCCTGGCTCGCGGCCAGATCTCGCAAGACGTCCTTGATGTCCTTGCCCGCAGCGACATAATCGACGATGGGCGTGCGCCAGTGCACGGGCGACGCGTACGCCGGCATGATGCCCGGCGCAATGGCAAGCGTGACGCCAAGCGATGCTGCGCAAAGCTTTCTGCTCCATTTCATGATGAGATTCCCGATGCGATTGCGGTGGTTCCATCCCTGCACATGTCGTCGTGTTTTCATGTGAGAATTCGTTGTCCCTCTCTCTGCGGCTCGTTCGAACTATGGAAAAGCTGATTGGCGTATCGCGCGATTTGACCCGTGAAATCCTGACGCTGATGGATAGGCGTCAGGCATTCACGGACATTCATATCGAGCAGGACCGGCCGGTGATGATCAAAGCGCCGCGTGGCTGGGTGGCTGTGAGCGAGGAGCCGGTGTTGCGCGACGAGATGGTGCCGACGATCGCTTCGATCGAACCGGATTGGGTGGCGCTGCTCGAGCGAGGAGCGATCGATCGGCCACTCGTGTTGACCCGCTGCCGTCTGCGCTGCAACATCTATCGCGCGGGCGGTGGCCGAAAGATCGTGATGTCGATCCGGCGCTTGCCTTTGCAACCGTTGCCGTTCGACAAACTGGGCCTGCCCGCTTACGTGCGCACCATGATGGAAAGCGCGAAGGGGCTTGTGCTGGTGACGGGGCCGACGGGCTCGGGCAAGACCACGACCATCGCTTCGATGCTCGATCACATCAATCGCACACGCAGCGCGCATATCGTCACGCTCGAAGAGCCCATCGAATACGAGATCGAGAGTCAGACGTCGATCATCTCTCAGCGCGAGGTGCCCACGGATACGCCGAGCTTTTCCATTGGCCTGCGCGAAGCGTTGCGCCAGAAGCCCGACGTGATCATGATTGGCGAGGTGCGTGACCCGGAGACGGCTCAAACGGCGCTCCAGGCAGGCGAATCGGGTCACCTCGTGCTTGCAACGATGCACACTGGCAGCGCGATCGCCACGATCACCCGCTTGCTCTCGTTCTTTCCGCCCGAGCAGCGTGAACGCTATGCCGCGGGGCTCGCGAATTCGCTGATCGGCATCGTTTGTCAATGTCTGCTGCCGACCGAGGATGGCATGGAATTGGCGCTCGCCAGCGAGCTGCTCTTTAATAACAATCAACAAATCAGCGCGATGCTGACCGATCCCGCGAAGATTCCGTTCATTGCAGAGTTCATGAAACGCAAGGAGGACAACATGTCTCGCTTGCTGAACGATCATCTGTTTAATCTCGTCGCGAAGAACCAGTGCTCTGCACGCGACGCCTTGCGTGCCACATACAACCGGCTCGAATTGCACGAAATGCTGCAGACGCTTGGCCCGCGATGAATATGGGTTCATGGCGGCGTCAGTAATATGAGTTGATCGTCCAGCCCGCGGCTATCGGCGAATTCGGAATCGTTTGTGCCTGCTCTCCGCAAAAGCTGCTGACCCACGGCGTGGTGATGCCCTGATAAGTCGCCCAGTTCGTCGTCACGACAACCGTGTACCGGCCGGGAGCGCCCGCCTGTGTCAGAGAGTTGTTGATACCGCCCGAGTCATTGACAAGCGTTGGCCCTTGGCTTTCCGTATGCGCGATCGATTGGTTCGAACTGTCGAGAAAGTCGACACTTTGCGATACCTGCGCCCGGTTTGTGGTGGCCTGATTGCATAAACCGTCGTTCATATGTGCCCAGGTTGCAGCCACAATCACGCCCGGTTTCGTCAGGACCACGGGCACCTGGAACGTATAAGAGAAGGTGCCGTTGATGGCGTTGAAAGAATAGGGTGGGGCGGTATAGACAATGGAAGGGGGCGGCGAGCAATTCGGATAATCGGCCGCACCGGGCGTGGCCATGACGATGGTGCATCCGGTCACCGAGGATGCAGGCTCGATTTCGCTTTGGCTTTGCCAGGTCCCGTTGCGGCACGAAAGCACGCGACCGGTGGTGTCGGTCGAGACCAGCGTACTGCTTGCACCCGTGGGGGCGCAGGGTTGCCCCATTACCTGCGCGTTACCGAGTGCGAGATTGCCTTGTTCGTCGACCGCCAATGCTTGCCAGGTCTGCCCGTTGTAGGTGTAGGCGCGATTGGTGGCGAGCGTCATGGCGACGTCGCCGAGCGCCGGGGCGGGGAGGTTTGAAAGCGAAGCCGCATCGGCTACGGTTCCGCGCCAATGAAATGAAGCCTGCGGTTCCCATATCCCGCCCTCGCAATTCAGCACGTTGCCCGCGGTATCTGCCGCGATCGCTCCGACCGACGTGCACGCCGCGTAGTCGACCTGTGCGGCGAGGACGATGGGAACTTGCATCGTATTAGCTGCGGGGTCGCCCGGCACCGCGACGCGGTACAGGAAATCGGCGTTCTGTGATTGTGTGCCGTTGAAGTAGATGAGGCTCGCCAAATGGCCGACGCCTGTCTTTGTGCCCGTGCATGATGCACCGGCGGGATTTGGCGTTGGCAAGCGCCAGGTTCCGAACGCGCCGGTGGCTGCGCCGCCGTCGTTGTTGACGGCTTGAATGGATCCGCCACCCTGACCGGCGTTTGCGGCGATATAGCCGAGGTCCGCGTCCGCGATGTTGCGCCCACCTTCCGTAACGAGCACAGACTGCAATACCCCTTGCGTCGTAGTGCCATAGATCAACAGACACGGGGTCTGACCGTAGGGATTGGTGTTGCTCATTGCATTGGACAGATATGTGTCCAATTGAAGTGATGTACCGCTCAGCTTGACGACGACAGGGCTCGAAGGTGTCGCTTGTGCGGCCAGCGCAGCATAGTTTTGCTGGATGAGCCGCGTGGCGGCAGCCGTCAATTGCGATTGATAGAGCGCGGTTTGCTGCGAGCGCGTGTCCTGCAGCGTGGAATTGATCATGGTCGCCAACCCGCCGAGCATCAAAGCGGCGAGCGCGAGAGCGGCAAGCATCTCGATCATCGTGAATCCGCGCGTGTTACGCGGATTTCGATTTGCGTGGATCCTATTCATAGGATTGCGTCATCCAAACCGGCATTCCGTTTGGAATCATTTGCGCGACCGGTGGCGGGAGCGGCACGGGTGGATTGCCGGGCGACATCAATTCGCCATCCATTGAGGCGCCCGCAAGTGCGGATCCCAGCGCGAGCTGCTCCATCACGGGTATGACGCTCTGGGCCGCAGGCGACGTCGAATAGATGACGACGAGGCTGCCGGCGTAGCCTACATTCGGCACAACAACGTTTTGCCAGATAGGGTCCGGCACAATGGATCCGAGGTAGGGCTTCAAATCGCTCAGCGGGACGCTGCCGTGGAATAGCGGATTGACTTTTGCGAAAGCCGCGACGGCTTGGCGGTATTCGCTCATGTTGTTCGCAAGGACGGTGGGTGAGGAAGCTTGTGCCATCTGCATCGATTCCGATTCAAACAACGCATAGGTGCCTGTGGCGACGCCCAGCGTCAGGATTATCCAAAGCATGTACATGGCGCGACTGTTCGTTTGTTATTGATAACGATCGAAACAGGGATTTGATTCCCTTAGTTGGATGTCCACGTGATATCGACGCTTCCATTGCCCCCATCGCAATCCTGTTGCGCGGTCGAAGGATCAACCGGAATAGTGGTCTCAGTCTTGGTTCCGACGTTGATCGAAGCCCAGCTTCCGCCAGTGGTGATTGCGTTGATGCACACGCTCGCCGGGATGTTCGTGTACTGAATGCTGAAGGTCGCGCCGTTGCCCGTGACATTGATGTCACCGCCCCACGAATCCGTTGCCTTGCCGCCGTTCACAGGGATACTGCTCGGAAAGATGCCAGCGGACGCGACGACGGCATTGGTCAATCCCGTGTAGCCGCTTCCTTGCCCCATATACAATTTTTTGACGCCTGTCTGAATCGCGTTGACTTGTTCCGTCAGCGCATTCGTGCCGGCGCTGCTGAATGCGCCGCTGAGCAATGCAACGGCGCCGATCACCACGATTGCGGCAATGCCCAGATATGCGATCGCCTCGAGCAGTGAGGCGCCGCGCTGAGCGACAATCGGCGACCGACGTATACGCAGCGTGGCGCGCGAGGCGAGGGGGGCTTCCGAAGTCATTTGATTCTCCTTATCCGCCCCCGCCGGCTTGGCCTAGCGACGAGAGCGTGCATGCCAAAACGTTGGCGGTCCGGTATCGAAGGTGGGTTGTCGAGTTCTGATCAATGCAAGCTGCGCGCGAGCGCCGCAATCTCCTGCTGGATGCCGAAAAACCCGGTGATCAACCACGAGAGCACGAGGGCCAGCGTGACGATCGCGGCACCGTTGACTGCTCGCATCTGCGTTTCGATCCGCTCCACGCCTTCGTGCATCCACTCATCGGCGAGCGCCTGCAGGGCGTCGGCGAAACCTTTGTACTCGGCGTAGATACAAAGGTCGTCGACAATTTCTTCCGACGGGAATCGGTAGCCGGTGTTCTTCATGGCTTCACCGACGTTCAATCCGGATTTCACGCCGAACAGCACATCGTCGATGCGTTGTTGAAGCCAAGGTCTCGCTTGAAGAGCGAGCCGCGCCAGCGCTTTCTCGACGGTAAAGCCTGCGTTCTGCAAAGAAGAAAAAGCGACAAGAAAACCGCATCCTACGATGAGCCGATAGACGGAGTACGGCGGGTAGCGGTCGAGGAATGCACGCACCCGGCCTGACCAACGAGGCAGGGAATAAACAAAAAACACCATCAGTAATGCGGCAAGGCCGATGCAATACAGCATGTCGTCCTGAACGAACTTCGACAGCTCATACAGCGATCGCGCAACGCCATGCCAGCGCTGCGGATTGACGATCGACGCGAAGCGCGGAATAACCAAAGTGCCGAAGAGGTACAGGTAGCCGAGCGTCATCGACAAGATGGCGATCGGGTAAGCCAGCCCCGCGACGATTGCACCGCGGATGCGCCTCTCGTACTGCACCACTGTGCACACCATGGTGAGGGCGGAGTCGAGGCGACCCGACTGTTCGCCGGCCATGATGATCATTTGCTCGGTATGGGGAACCCACCAGTCGATCGCCTCCGAGAGCATGCCGCCGTTTTGCACCACGCGCCGCCAGTCGGAAAGCGTGATCGCCAGCGATTCGTTAGGCTTGCGGCCTTCATGCGACGCGCGCAGCTCGAGTTCCTCCAGAACCTTGAGCAAAGGCAATCCGTTGGCCAGCATCTTCGCGATCTTGCGATAGGTGCGCAGGCGGGAGGGCGCCGTGAGTTGCAACCGTGCCCATCTTCGATTGAGCTCAAGTGCCATAGCCGTTTTCGAGTGTCAACGTTCGATCGCCTTCAAGTTGAGGCAGTGGGCCAACGACCCGTTCGGCCATACGTGGATCGACGAGCCCCGCCATGACCTTGTCGAGCGCGTGCTCGGCCAGCGTCCGCCCGCCGAGTTCTCTGGTCCAATAGCGCTTCGCATCAGCTTTATTGCCTGAGCGAAGCAACTCACAAAAGGTTGCATCGGTACGGATTGTTTCAGCGACCACGGTGCGGCCGATCGTCCCGTGCCCGCAGTGAGCGCACCCGCCGCCAGCAATGCGAATTGCGTCGAATCTCGTGCCTGCGATGCGTTTTAACCGGGCGACCAAACTGATATCTAGCTCGTGCGTGGCATCCGTCAGTGGACGGGAACAGTGGGGACACAAAAGCTTGACAAGACGTTGGCTGATCAGCCCCGTGACGACCGATTCGTCCGTGATCATCGCGAGAGGCAATCCGAGGTCCGCCAGGCGATCGATGATGGCAAGCGCGCCGTTCGCGTGAACGGTGGTCCAGACCTGATGCCCCGTCATCGACGCGCGCAACGCCGCCTGTGCGGACGCGCGGTCCCGTATCTCGCCGATCATGATCGTGTCGGGATCCAGACGCATTGCATTGGCAATTGCGGCGGCAAAAGCCAGTGAGCGTGCTTCTTCGGTGGCTGCATTGACGACGGGCGTTTGCACGGCTCCCGCGATCGGATACTCGACCGGGTCCTCGACGGTGATGACGTGAATGGTTCCCGCGGTATCGCGCAATTGTCGCGTCAGCACACGCTGCAGCGTCGTCGATTTGCCCGATCCTGTCGGCCCGCTGATGATGTTCATTCCATGAGGTTGCTGAGCCAAGAGATCGATGGCTGCTCCCTGCTCGACGGTAAAACCGAGATCGGCGAGCGTTGTCGAATCTCCTGCGTCGTTGTAGAGCAGCCGAAGCACCATCAAGCTTCCGATACTCGTCGGTGCTGTTGCGATGCGCACACCGAACAGGCGCTCGGGCAGCTTGTCGCGGTCCCCAATACTCGCATCCTGGCGTTCGGTCGGCTTGTACGTGTTGTCGGAGACGCTCGACATCGCGGCGTACAGCGTCGAAAGCAGGCGTTCGCCATACTCGCGCGTTTGCTCCGACACGCGCGTGAGTTCGTTATGAATTCGAAACAGGATCTCGGTGCTGAAGCGATTGACGCGAATGTGAATGTCGGACGCTCGCTCGTCGCATGCGCGCGCGATCAGATTCTTTGCGACGACCTGCATTTGCGTATGGTCGAGGCGCTCGGCACTGCCGTCGCGACGTCGCACCTGGTAGGCGCGGCGGATCGTTTCGAGCGTCACCGGCCGAGTCTTGTACTTGAAATTCAAGCGATCGAGACGTGCGCAGTACGACAGCACATAAGGATTCATCTGGTGCCCTTCGGCCACCAGAAGTTGCCCATCGTCGAACAGGCACAGGAATTTGCGTTCTTCCGCGCTGGCCGAGAATTCTCCGCTATCCGACAGCGGATGGGGCAAATCGTCGAGACGCTCGCGCGGTGCCTCGGCTCGGGGTGCGATGGGCGCGGGTTGTGCCCGTTCAGCGCGCGGCACCATAGTCGGCGCCACGGGTTCTGCCAGCACCGGTGAAGGCGCGACAGGCCGTTCGAAGGCCTGCTTCTTGTCGGTGCTTGGAACAAGCACCGGCACGAGCCGCTTGCCGGCGATGGGCGGTGGTACGCGCTCGCTCATGGCTGTTACCTCGGTGGCATGGGCACGGAGGGAATCGGAGGAATCGCTCCCGTGGGAACGCCGCTCAATGTGAAGTTGCGCAACGGTTCCTTGGAGGACGCCCTGACACTGAGCGTCGAGCGATGCCCGCCATGCTCAGCGATCACGACTGCGCCGGGATGTATCGACACGACGCGCAGAGCGCCTGGAAGGACATCGCCCACATGTACGTCGAATTCGCCGCCATTACTCGTGGAAACGACGGCGCTCATGGCTCCGCCAAGGCTTTGCGTGGCGACAATAGAGAGGCCGGAGCCGGATGCATCATCTCCGAGCTCACGCAGCGTCTGCTGACGCTGGGCCAGTTGCGTCTGCGCATCCAGCTTCTTGAGCTGCGCCTTCAATATGACTGTGTCCTCCTCCAATTGCATGAGTCGGCTCGCCGCATCACGGGCAGCTTCCGTTGGCACGACGGTCACTTCGGGCGCTGAACTGCTTTGCGCCGCTACATGCGGTGACGGTGCGGGTGCGATTGCCTGCGCAAGTGCAAATACCGGCGAGGCCAGCATGCAGGCAGCCGCTGACGCGAGCAAAACGCGGTCACTTCTCATACAAGGCTCCGTCCAGGGTCCAAGCCCCCGATTGATACGAAAGCTTTTCGATGCGCACGCCGGGCTCGTCGATATACTGAACGACACCGCGCGGCGAAAGGGCGTCCAGCGTGGCCTCCAGTTGCCACATATGCCATGCCGGCGCGGCCTGCTCGCCCGGCAGTTGTCCTACGGCGCGAGCCGCGAGGCTGGAAGGGGGAGGCGCGGTTTGCAAAGTCAATTTGACAGGGATGCCCAGCATCTGGAACGTCGAAAGCAGACGCAGGCGCACCCCTCTTATTGTTCCGATTGCGTCGTCTCCGCCAGCCGGCAGAGACAGCGGCTCGACCAGGCTCGCGTGATTGCCGTCGCCGTCAACCGCTGCATGTGGCACGGTCGCTATCAACATTGCGACGTTGGAATCGGCGCGCGACCAGCTGTAACTGACATTCGACGCGCGGCAAACGTACTGATCGAGATCCCACCCGCCCGGCGCAATCATGTCGAAGTGATCGAGGCAAGCCTCGACGAACGCCGACGGGGACGGCTGGCTCGCCCACGGGTGAGCAGGTGGTTGTGCAGCGCTCGGATGCGGGGTACGCAGCGCCAGCTGTCGACGCGTGCGCTCGAAGGCCTGCTCACGGGCAAGCTCGATTTGGTGGCGCCGGTATAGCGTGAATGCGGCGATGGACGAGCCGAGCACGATCAAAATTGCGGCTGCCAAAGCGAACGTTTGCCAGGCCGGGTGGCGCGAGACACGGGTGAGGTTGAGCCAGCGCGGCAGATAGGGCCTGCCGGCGCGTCTCGGGATCATGTCATCGATACTGCGCGCGTAGAAGTTATGAAACCCTTGCGCTTCGATCTGCGGATCGCCTATGACCACATTCCAACCGCCAAGACTGTAATCGCTATGCAGGCGCTCGAGCACTTCCTCGCTCGTGCCAACCCAATCGCCATTGGGCAGGAACGCGCCATCGCGAACGGCAAAATAGGCCCATTTGCCGTTGGGCAGACTGAATGCGCCGACCCAGCTCGGCGCGGGTTGCTGACGCCCGTCGTAGAATGCGCCTTCGGTGGCGATCGCTCGGGACACCAATGCACCAAGCGATGGCAGACCGATTTGTGCGCCCTCGCGTGTGCTCGCGAAACCGGCGCCGGCAAAGCTGCGATCTATGCGCAGCACCATGGCGTCGAAGTTCAGTCGCGCGGCCAGCTCGGCGGCCTCGGCACGCAAATCGTGCCGGCGCGACAGCGACTGCCAGAACAGACCGCACACGAAGCGGTGCCGCCCGATCTCGATGATTTGCGTCGCCATGCGGAGTCTCCAGAGCCTCGCGTCTCAGGCGCCGTTCATGACGATCGGCGATATCAGGATGACAAGCACCTCGCGCGACTGCGTGGCGCTGACGCCACCACCCAACGCATACATCGATGGCGTGCCTGTTCCTTGCCGGTTGCCCTGCTCGTCAGTGCCTTCGTAGCCGCTGATCACGAGCGTCTGGCCCGACTTCACCGCGACTCGTTGCAGGAAATTGCGCGTATCGACGGTCGGCAACTGAATCGTTTCCCCGCCGCTCGTGAAGTTTGTCAGTGAGGCGAGCGACGAGATATTCGTATAGAACTGCATCATCACCGTGCCGTCGTTAAGGATATGCGGCAGCAGCGTCATGTTGAATCCGGTGGTCACCGTGCCGGGTGTAAGCGAAGTTTGGGTGCCGACGTTCAGCGTGGCTGTCGTCGAAATTTGCGCAAGATAGCCTGTTTGCTCGGCGACCTGCACGGGAACGGGCTGGTCGTTGAGCGTGGTGACGGACGCCGACGTCTTTCGCCGCACCGTTCCCTGTTGAGAAAGCGCACTAATGACAGCGTTCGTGGCCGAGGCTCTGCTCGACGGTGTAATGACCGTGGCGGAGAACTGATTCGCGCCAGTGACCAGGCTCGAAAAAGTACTTGTGATGCCGAACTTCGTGCCGAGTGCCTGATAAACCGCTGACCAGTTGATGCCATAACTGTCGCTCGCGGAAAGCGTGACGGAAAGCACTGTGACGTTGACCAGCACTTGCCGCGCCAATACTTGATTTTGCTGCTCCATGAATTCGCCGACGCGTGCGAGAACATCCGGCGTATCCGTTACCGTGATCGAGCCCGTCGCGGGTGCGATGATGACGGAGCCCACCGGCGAAAGCATGGCTTTCACCGCAGCCTGCAGACCGTTGTAGACGGACAGTTGCGCGTTCATGGCGATGTTGTCGCTGTTTTGCGAGGTGACGGACGGTTGGGACCCCGCTCCTGACGTCGTCGCTCCCGCACCGAGGGGCGCAGACGAAATCGGTATTGCGCCGCCGCCGCTTGATGCCCCGCCGTTGTTGCTGGCTCCGCTCACCACATTGGTATCGAGCTTGGAGTCGCCCGGAATCGACACCACCTGGTACACCCGGGTGTCGGTGTAAAAGAAAACGATCGATCCGTCAGCGTACTTCCAGTAAATCCCGAAGCGTGCCGCCGCGATGTCCAACAAGCCACGCAGCGTACCTTTCGTATAGGCGATGTGGACCGGCGCCGCCTCGGCGAACGACGGTGCACGCACACCCGCCGCGCCAGGCGGTGGGCTTTGCAGCAGCCCCCCGGGTAACGGCGGCGGGTTCGCGCCAGGTGAGCCCGCTGGCAGGGTGAGAGCGGGCGACGACTGCGTGGCGCGCGTAGCGGCGTCGATCGCCTGCGGCGCGACCTTCGCTGGCATGTGCGTCAGGCGGGAAATACGGTCCGCAAAACTTTGGATCGAGTCCACCGTGCCGTCGAAGCTTGCGGGCTCGTCGAACACTTTGGGTAGCGTCGTATTCGGTGCGATCTTCAGTGTGCTACCTGACAGCCACAGCTGATTCTTGACGACGACCGCGTCAGAATCGGATGCCGTATTATTCCCATTTGCGGTGTCGCCCAACAGACGGTCGGCACGCGCGGCGTCTCCGTGCGAGTTTTGATCGACCTTCTGAATGAGGCCGGTACATCCGGCGAGCAGCGATACGCATATGACGATCGCCACGCGCGAAGCCATTGCGTGCATCAGCTCACCCCCTTTGGAATAATGCGCAGGACACGGTTGCTCCTGTACATGACGACGCGGATCGGCACCTGAGCATTGCTCAAGGCATCCACTACCTGGTGAAGTGCTTCTTCGAGCGTGCCGTGAATCGTGGCCGTCGCGTCGATACCGAAATCGGTCGGGACGTCCCAGACGAACTGCCACCCGGCTTCCTTCGCCCAGCGCGAAAGGGCGTTGCGTACGGAGCCATCGGACGCGCGCAACGTCCAATCGGACGCTTGCGGCGCGAGGGTTGAGTGAGTTGCTTGTGTGATGATGGGCGTTGTGCTTGCGTTAGGCGCGGGCGTGATTGCTGTCTTGGCCGCGATGGTGGCTGCCGGTGTGGGGGACGCGCTTGCATCGGCATGCACCGTGCTGCTTGGAGGCGGCTGCTGACTCACGGAGACCGATGGAGCGAGCGAGAGACTGGCTGCCGGCATCGCGGAGGGCTGCTCTACGGCGTTCATCATCGCAGCCGAGGAGGCGTGCTCCACGTGGATCGGCGCATCGTCCGCAGGTCCGTGCGACACGGTCGAAGACGGGACGCTGCGCGAGACGATCGTGACCACGTGCAAGTCGGTGTTCACACGCGCTTGCAGCGAAGGCTCGACAGCGACGATCTTGCGAAGAACTTGCACGAACGAGCGGCCGGCGGGCCAACTCACCGGCGTGTCCGACCACGCCGCGGCGTTCGGTATGTCGACGCTGTAATTCGTCGGAACAATTTGTTCGATGGCCTGAAGCAGCGGTACATGGTCGCCGCTCACACGCACAGTGCCGCTTGCGCGTTCACTGCCTTCAACGATAACTGTCGGATGCGATGCGTCGACAGCCACAGGCATCGCCAATAAACCGCACATCCCCAATCGGACTGATAGCTTACGCATACGGCCTTTGCACCCATTCGTTGTCGCTTGCCTGTGTTCCGTTCTTTTGCTTTCGTAAAGCATGACTGTCTGGGCTACCCTAGACCTTATAGATCGTGAGCGTCTTTCCGGGCCCAACTGTGTCGCGTATGGAAATCGCATACGCCGCAGTGCCCGATTCTCGCTCAGTGCTGGGCTGCTACGCTGGTTCGCTTGACAGTCTGTTGCATTCGGCCTTCCATTTGGTTTTCACTGAACATGACCGAAACATGACGACCGATCGCAGTCACACTTTTTCTGGCATTTCTTGACGCCAGTGTATGGTCAGGAGGAAGCGCCTTGATGGCATTTTGGTAGGAAAATAGTTACGACCTATGTCATTCCTGCGTGTAATGGAGGTCGAGAAGGGGCGATCGGAGGAGGGTTGGCCGCTTCGCTGTCAACGCGAGCGCACTTCATTATTTTCGATAACCGGTCGATATGCTTACGAACGTGTGAGAAAGTGACTGCTCGCCGACCTGTCGGTGGACTGATGTTCCTCGACCGCACTGCGGCGATCGAGCAGTGCGATCGGGTGGCGAGCCTGCCGGTCGAAAAGCGCCTACCGATGGAGCCGTTCGAAGTAACGTGATAGATATAAACCAAGTATGGCTCTTTTGAAAATGCAGTGGGTAAAGCGGCTCACGAGGCATGCGGGTTGAAGCTGGAGAAATCTAGCTTGCCGGCGATGAGGAACAGCACGGTTCGCATTGTTTCGAAGCGCGTGTAGCCGC
>NZ_JAAAYE010000062.1 GCF_013282575.1 Paraburkholderia sp. NMBU_R16 | reverse complement strand
CGAGCCTCAGACCATCAGAAATCCCTGAAATGAGGCCCAGATTTCCATATCCCGAAAAATCGACTGGCTCGACGAGCCGACGAAAGGTACGCGCTCGCTGACGAGGGGTATTTCAGCAAGCTGCTAGTGGGCGTGTACCTGGGAGGTCCCGATGCCGCATACGCTCAGTGGGGGTTCGAGCTAGCGCCGCCACCGCCGCCTGCGCCAACGCCAACACCAACGCCAACGCCAACGCCAACACCAACGCCAACGCCAACGCCAACGCCAACGCCAACGCCAACACCAACACCAACGCCAACACCAACACCAACACCTACGCCTGCGCCAACACCAACACCAACACCAACACCAACGCCAACGCCAACACCAACGCCTACACCGGCTCCCACACCCGCGCCTGCGCCATTCACGCTTCCCGCGGACACTCCGTTCGGCGTAACGGTGCTTTTCAACTCCGCGGAATCGCAAACCGTCAACATCTATCTTGACGATAGCAGCACCCCGGCGTACAGCGTGGCGGGATGTGGACGGCAGAATGACAACCGGGGTACCGTTGTCTTGACATCCGGAAAGACCGGAACCGTGCTCGTCGGCGTGTGTTCGGGCGAAAACGCGTGCGCACTGATGTCCCAAGCGATCGACATCTCGCCTCCGTCCGACAACTCATGTGTGGGCGTCGTCGCGTCCTCTACTGCAGGAGGCGATACAAACAGCGCCTACGTCATCCTGACCTGGAAGGCGACGAGCTGATCGATGCACCAATGCCGTTCGCCACCCCTTTTGGACAATCGGGTCCCGCGAACGGCCGATAAAAGCAACACGCACTGGATGGCTCGAACCTCCGCTGGCACCTGACAGAAGATGGAAGCCGCCATTATCGTTCGGAGCACCGTCCTCCAACGATGATGGCGGCTCACTTAGGGCAAGGTTTGCAGCTATGTCGGTTGACAACAAGTGAGGACGACGTAGGCGTCGTTATATAGACTATCGGCGTCTGCTCCGTTACACGCCGCGACGATTACCACCTGCGAATTTCCGGAATTGGGCGCGGAAAGGTGCTGCAGAACCGATGCGCATTCTTTGCCGTCCACACTAATCTCGACGCTCACTTTTCCATCAGTGCCGCTGGTCAGCACGACAGTACCGCGGTTGTCGTTGTCCTTGCCCTGCCCTCTAAGACTAAAGACCAGCCGTCGATCGCTGCCCGTATAAACCTCGACCGTCTGATTGGCGCTCGAGTTGAGCAACACTGTTACGCCGAACAAAGTATTCGGAGGCAGCACAATTGGGCTTGGGCTTGGGCTTGGGCTTGGGCTTGGGCTTGGGCTTGGGCTTGGGCTTGGGCTCGGACTCGGGCTCGGACTCGGGCTCGGACTCGGGCTCGGACTCGGGCTCGGACTCGGACTCGGACTCGGGCTCGGGCTCGGGCTCGGGCTCGGGCTCGGGCTCGGGCTCGGGCTCGGGCTCGGGCTCGGACTCGGACTCGGACTCGGACTCGGACTCGGGCTCGGACTCGGGCTCGGACTCGGGCTCGGGCTCGGGCTCGGGCTAGGTGCCGGTGCCGGTGCCGGCGGTGGCGGCGGCGGCGGCGGCGGCGGCGCGATTGACCTCACCAGCACGAATCCCCACAAGCTATAGACCGCCGTGCTCTGATTTGGATATTGCGCGTACTGCGCGTGATTGATCGTGTAAGTACTATACGGATAGGGCTGACCAGGCCTATTGTCGATAAAGGTGCTGAGCTGTCCAGGATAAGCCGATTCGGGTCCGCCGACGAAATTCATTGTAATCGTGTACGTTGCGTCGTAGGTAACGTCGAAACCGCCGATCGGGGCAATCTGCCAGCCATCGCACCAAACGGCCGGATAAGCCGGTGGCAGAGGATAGGGAAAGCCGTCGTAATGGACCGCATCCTGGACCGACGAGTAATTCGGCGGATTCAGTGCGGCCTGCAGTCGTTGGCCGGAACTGACTTGCACAAGCCACACAGTATCGCCAGCGGCGACTGGCGCTCCATTGGTCTTTCCGGTCGCCGAGAGAATCTGCCACTGCGCACGCTCGTCGGTAATGGGGTTCACCGCGGCCGACGCATATCCGAGTGGATCACTCTGGCTCGTGTCGACGAGAAAATAAGCGCCACCCTCGGTGTTTCTCAGCCCGAGAATATCGCCATACCTTACGGAATTCGCCATCGTATAGCCCCGAAATAAAAATCAATTTCCTGATAACGATGGCCAAAAAGACATCGCAGTCACTGACCACCACATTGGCGGTATGCAACGATCAAAAGAGCAGTACCGGCAGTCCCGTGCTCACCGATGACCGGCGACTGTAAGGCATTCGCGATCAAGGCCTCGTAGCAGCGCCGCTTCGAACGATGGGCAACGCGCGCAGCGATGAATCAGAGGTTCCGTTCGGCTGTCAGGCCGGCATACCCACGCGGGCAAGATTCGCCTCGATCAGAAAATCATGCTTCGCCAGTGCATCGAGCTCGGCTGAACCAACGAGCACTCGGTCCAAGTACAGCTTTCGCAATCCGGCGACATCGCCCCTTCGTACGCATTCGCGTGCCTCGCTGTACACCTGCTGCGGGAACCAGGGCACACCGAAGAGTCGATTGTCGAATGTCCCCAATGAGAGGTGCTTGTCGCAAAAATGATCGACACTGCGATACGGCATATGGCAAATAGCAGGATTGCTCATCTCGCAGGAAGCTGATGGAGGCACATCGGCCGACTTGAAGTAATGCGCTCCATGCGGCTCGGTACTCCGATCGATGCGCGCAGCACTTTTGCCGTTCGAATAGGACACAAAATATGGCTTGCCCGAGCAAAGACTTGGTATCAGGCTCCTTTGCTCGTCGGAAAGCGCCTCCCAGTTCTTCTTCAAAAGAATGCGATCGTCCGTATCACCGCCCGGTAACACCACAGCTTCGTGATTCCAGTAATGGGCGTGGATGATGCCCCGCTCCGTCATGTCTTCGAAGTGGTCCATCACGGCAACGCCGGGACACCAGAAACGTTCGTCGTCGTCGATGTGAAGCAACCAGGCGACACCTTCCGCTCGCGCGCGGTCAAGACCACAGCAAGTGTTCAGCACCTGCCGATTCGTTAGCGATTCCGGACTGCCCCAAGCGGCGGT
Organism: Paraburkholderia sp. NMBU_R16; assembly: GCF_013282575.1. Taxonomy (GTDB): domain Bacteria; phylum Pseudomonadota; class Gammaproteobacteria; order Burkholderiales; family Burkholderiaceae; genus Trinickia. The sequence goes on along the minus strand of NZ_JAAAYE010000062.1, from coordinate 24,306 downwards.
GCCGATGGCGGCCTGTACCTGAGACAAGTGTTCCCGGTAACCCGCCTGCGGCACGTGCGATCTCCAATACTCCGCGCCGCAAAAAATGACGTCGACGCCCGGAATGTCGACATCGACTTCGGGACGCTCTCCATCGACATAGACATATATCTTCGAAAATCCCTGCGCGAGGTGGTATTCCGCCCAGTCGCCGCCATGGCGGTCCCAGGTCTTATGCGTCGAAACGATAGCGGCATTCATGGTTTTCCGTACGACGTACTCCGTCAGATGTAGGGGCGCTCGCGGACCCATTTGGTCATGATCCACTTCTCGCCGGCCAGAACCGGCGCACCGCCATGCAGCGTTTTCCGATCGAGTTGACCGAGCGCGTTCATGTACCGAAAGTAGACGGCGTTGCCACGCCGTGCCACGACGGAAAGACCGACCTCGGGAAAGATCGTCTCGCCGCCCGATTCGACATCATTGAGGTAAACGACGAGCGTCGCCACCCGCTGGCCGCCATGCTCCAGATGACGTGCGGTCCCTTTGTAATGCAAGGGAAAATAATCGAAATGCGGCCGGTATTCGCCCTCGTGCCCGTAATGCAGCACCTGCAAACCTTCGCCGTGCTCGACGGGACAACTCATCAACGCCGACATTCGTTGCTCGATACGCGCAACGAGCTCGTTCTCGCCGCGTTGAAAAAAAACGCCCTCGCTCCTACGCTCCGGATTAAATCCCTCCCCTCCCGAGTCGGGATCGACGATGGTCGAGGGGCGTAGCTTGTCGCGCGAAAGCGCGATCATCGCCTCGCATTCCTCATCGGTGAGCACGCCACCGACAACCAGCACCTCGGGCCGCCCGATTCTGGCGATCACCTCTATTTCGCGATCGCCGGCGCGAATCGTATTCGCGTTCGTGCCGATTGGCGCCTCGGCCTCGTAGACATAGCGGTCGTCGGGCTCCGTTCGCGCCGAGTCGCTCGCGATGTCATGTCCGCTGCCGCGCAGACGATCCACTGCGGCGGTGGCCGTGTGCCGATCGAACCCGGAGGCCACCATGGCATCGACCATGGACTCGACGGTGCACCCGCGGCCCGTGTTTTCGTGCAGCCAACGCTGCCACGCGCTATCGATAGCAAGCATCGTTTCGCCGGATTTTTCGATTACGATCATTTGGTGTTCGTCACCGGCACGAACTGCCAAGAGCTATAGACCTCAACCGGTTTATCGTAGTGAGACATCACCTCCGCATTCACCGCGAATACACCAAACGGATACGGCGCTGCTTTATCCGTATCCACATAGCTCGACAATTTTCCCGGGTAGGGTTTTTCCACCCCTTCGGGAAAATGCATCGTCAAAGTAAAAGGCGAATACGTTAGGCTTGGCTGCGCACCCCATTCAATTTTCCAGTTGGCGTACCAATTACCTGGATAATCTTTCATGTCGGGACAATCTTGCAAGGGAACCTCGAATCCGACGCAATGAACTGCGTCTTGATTGGGTCCGCTTACAGTTTGCGGGTTTTGCGCCACCTTCAAGGTCGCCATTTGAACCAGGATAATATCGTCTCCGGAGTTCACCGGTTTTCCTTCGCTGTTTGCAGTGGTCGACTGAATGGTCCACCGCGCCATTCCTTGTACTGTGGGATCGACGTCGGCTGATGCATAAGCCAATGGCATATTCAACTTAGGGTCGAGCAGCAGAAATGCCGCAGCCCGAACATTTTGGATACCGACGACATCGCCGTAGCGCACTTTGGATGGTTTGGTCATCGTGTGACTCCGTCGCGAATGTGAGCCCCGTTTCCGTCGCCCACGAGTTAAGCAGTGCCTCTATTAGAGGCGTTTCCGCGCTGTCTCGACCTATCAAAAATATGGATTGCCAATGAGAGCGGGCCGGCGCGGCATGACGGCGTGTCCGGCGCCGGCCGTGACGCTATGCGACAGCCAAGAATGGTCCTTGACAACATATCTTTCGATATATATCTTTAGATACACATCACACCCCTGGAGCAGCGTATGCGCCCGACCCATCACGCCCACTGCAACGCGCGAGCATCGAGCGAGCGCGCCGGCAGCCAAGACCCTGGACACTACGGATTCGAGGAATTGCGCGCCGCATGGCACCGCGCGTACGATCGGGGCCGCGGATCTGAATCGTTTTCCCTCTGGCACGGCCTGTGGCATGCAATCGGCCGCCACCGTCATCGCCATGGCGGTGGCCCATTTTGGGGCGGTCGAGGAGACCGCGGCTTTGGCGACGATGACGGCTTGACCCGCGGTCGCAAGTTCACTGGCGACGACTTGCAGTTGATGCTGCTCGCGCTGATCGCGGAGGCGCCCCGCCACGGCTATGAACTGATCAAGGCGTTGGAAGCGCGTTCGAACGGCTTTTATGCGCCCAGTCCAGGCATGGTCTACCCTGCGCTCACCTACCTCGAAGAACTGGGTTATGTGACCGTGCAGCAGGAAGGCAACCGCAAGCGCTATGAAATCGCCGAAGCGGGCCGAGCGCACCTCGACGCACACCGCGACGAGGTCGACATGATGCTCGCCAAGCTCAGTTTCATCGCGAGCAAGATGGAATCGATGCGGCGCGCGTACGCGGCCGACGACGATAACGGCGGCTTCGGCGCCGAAGGCGGCCGCTGGCATCCGAAACTAATCGAGGCGCGCTACGCACTGAAGCTCGCCATCGTGCGGCATGCCGATGCGAGCGAAGCCGAGCAACGTCGTATCGCCGAAATATTGATGCGTGCCGCGGCCGAAATAGAGGGCAGCACCTCCAGCCAGGGCAGCGAACCCGCACCGGCCTGAGCGGCAATGGCGGCGATGCGCGCGCCGCCGCCCCCGCACGGGTCTACAGTGCCTGACGCAAGACAGCACGAACAAGATAAAGGACGCCAACGCATGTACGCACTGTCTCTCACCCGCGAGCGCCGGCTCATCTGGCTGCTCGCGCTCGTGCAATTCACGATCATCATGGACTTCATGGTCATGATGCCGCTCGGCCCACAGATCATGTCGGCGTTCCACATCACGCCCGCTGCCTTCGCGGCGGCCGTATCGGCATACTCGTGGTGCTCGGGACTGTCGGGGCTCTTCGCTGCGACTTATATCGATCGTTTCGACCGACGCCGCCTGCTGCTCGTCGCCTATGTGCTCTTTGCGCTCTCGAATCTGATCTGCGCGTTGACGACGAGCTACACGCTGCTGCTGGCGAGCCGCGCATTCGCTGGCATCACGGGCGGCGTACTCGGTGCGGGGGTCATGGCCATCGTCGCCGATGTCGTCCCGGTCGCAAGGCGCGGCGCCGCCACGGGCGTCATCATGACCTCGTTCTCGCTGGCCGCCATCGCGGGCGTGCCCGCCGGCGTGCTGCTCGGCGCACATTTCGGTTGGGCCGCGCCGTTCTGGCTGCTCGCGGCACTGAGCGCTTCGATCGGTTGCGCGGCGGCGCTCATCGTGCCGTCGTTGCGAGAGCATCTACGCGCGGGGCCGCCGGCCCTCGCCGATGCGCTCCCCTCACTGGGGCGCCTGCTCACGCGGGCGCGGCATCTGAAGGCATTCGTGCTCACGTTTTTGATGATGCTCGCGCATATGCTCGTCATTCCGTTCATCTCGCCGGTACTCGTGGCGAATCACGGGGTGGCGCCCGGGCGCATCTCGTGGTTGTATATGGCAGGCGGAGCGGCGACTTTCTTCACCTCGCGCGCGGTCGGCAGATTGTCGGACCGCCTCGGCCATCGGCGCGTGTTCCGGATCTTCGGTGCGCTGGCGCTGTTGGCGGTTCTCGCCATGACTCACCTGCCCGATATACCGTTCGCCGTCATGGTGCCGTTCTTCGCGCTGTTCATGGTCATCAGCTCGGGACGCATGGTGCCGATCCAAGCCATCCTGACCACCGTGCCGGAGCCCGCCGAGCGCGGCGCATTCCTGAGCGCCAATGGCGCCGTACAGGCACTCGGCACGGGTTTTGGAGCCTGGGTCGGCGGCCTGTTGCTGTCGACCGATGGCGCCGGCCACGTGCTGGGCTACGGGACGACCGGCTGGGTGTCCGTATCGATCGCCGCGCTGGCGCTCGTATGGGTCGGCCGCGTCACGAGCGCGCCGGCGGCGCGGGAGCCGCTACGCGTCGCGGCGGACGACATCGCCCCCGGCGCCGGACCGAAGCTCGCCTCGGAAGGCTGACCGAAGCCCGGCGCCTATGCGACATGCGCCGGTTGCGGTGCGCGTTCGCTGCGCGCGAGAACCGGGGCCAGCGCCGCCCCGGTATGGCTTTCCGGCACCCGTACGAGCGATTCGGGATCGGTCGCGGCGACGACAGTGCCGCCACCCGCACCGCCCTCCGGACCGAGGTCCACGATCCAGTCGGCCTCCGCGATCACGTCGAGATCGTGCTCGATGACAACGACGCTATGCCCCGCATCGACCAGCCGATGCAGCACGCGAATGAGCCGCGCGACATCGGCCATGTGCAAACCGACCGTCGGCTCGTCGAGCACGTAAAGCGTATGCGGCGCCTTCTGTCCGCGCCGCGTCACGTCATCGCGCACCTTGGCAAGCTCCGTCACCAGCTTGATGCGCTGCGCTTCGCCTCCGGATAGCGTCGGCGAGGGCTGGCCCAGCGTCAAGTAGCCGAGCCCGACATCCTTCATCAGTTGCAGCGGGTGCGCGATGCTCGGCATGGCCGAAAAGAACTCGACCGCCTCATCGATCTCCATCGTCAGCACTTCGCCGATATTGCGGCCGCGCCACGTCACGGCTAGCGTTTCGGGGTTGAAGCGTTGCCCATGGCAAACATCGCAGGGCACTTTGACGTCGGGCAAAAAGCTCATGCCGATGGTTCGCACGCCCTGCCCTTCGCATGCGGGACAACGCCCATCGCCGGTGTTGAACGAAAAACGCGAAGCCGCATAGCCACGCGCCCGCGCCTCTAGCGTATCGGCGAAGAGCTTGCGAATCGTGTCCCAGACGCCAATGTACGTTGCGGGGCACGAGCGCGGCGTTTTGCCGATCGGTGTCTGATCGACTTCGAGCACACGGTCGATAGCTTCAAAGCCTGTCACCGCTCGGCAACCCTGCCAGCGATGTTCGACGTGGATCCGTGCGGGCGCGTCCGTTGCGCTCGCAGCGCGCCCCGTTCGGCGTGGCGTGGCGCTCGGCGCGGCACGTCGCGCGCGGCGCACCGCGGGCGACGAAAGCACCGAGCGGCCGACCGCGTCGAGCAGATTCGTCATCAACACATCGCGCGCCAGTGTCGATTTGCCCGAGCCGGATACGCCCGTGACGGCCACGAGGCGCGCAAGCGGAACGTCGACCGTGATATCGCGCAGGTTGTGAAGGTGCGCGCCGTGAACGGTCAGCCAGCGTTCGGGGGAACTGGATGACGAGAGATCGGCCGTCGTCGCCTTCGTACCCGTACCCATGCCCGTTTTCGTTTTGCCGTTGCCCGCACGACGTAACGGATGCACCGGGCGGCGCGGTTGCAGCGGATGAACGATCGGATGCGCGAGGAACTGACCCGTCAGCGACTCCGGGTGCGTGGCGAGATCGCTCACCCCGCCTTCGGCCACGAGCCGGCCACCGCGCTTGCCGGCACCTGGGCCGATGTCGATGATGTGATCGGCTCGCCGGATCGTGTCTTCGTCGTGCTCGACGACGACAAGCGTGTTGCCCTTGTCGCCCAACTGACGCAAGGCATCGAGCAAGATCCGGTTGTCGCGTGGATGCAGGCCGATGGTCGGTTCGTCGAGCACGTAGCACACGCCCTGCAGATTGCTGCCGAGTTGCGCGGCAAGACGAATGCGCTGCGCCTCGCCGCCCGACAAGCTCGGTGCCGCACGATCGAGGCTCAGATAGCCGAGCCCCACTTCTTCGAGAAACTGCAGGCGGCTCGCGATTTCGCTGACGACGTCGCGCGCGATCTGCGCATCGCGCCCCGCGAGCTCGAGCGAATCGATCCAGCGACGCGTCTCGGTGACGGTCCACCGGCCGATGTCGACGATCGAATGCGAATCGAACGTCACGGCCCGCGCGACCGCGTTCAGACGTGTGCCACCGCAATCGGGGCAAGGTGTATCGCCAATGTCCTCGGGTTCGAGCTCTTCGCTCGGCAAGCTCTGCTCTCGGCCGCGGCCGTCGTCGGCAAATGCGGTATCGTCGAACGCGGCACGCTGCTCGCGTGTCAGCGCAAGTCCGGTTCCGACGCAGGTTTCACACCAGCCATGCTTGCTGTTGTACGAAAACATGCGCGGATCGAGTTCGGGATAGCTCGTTGCACAGACCGGACAGGCCCGCTTGACCGACAGCACGTCGAGTTCGCCGAGATGCGCATGCTCGCCCCCCTGGGCCAGGGTATCGGCAAGCCCGTCGAGCGGTGCCAGCAGATGCATGACGCCTTTACCGAGCTCCAGCGCTTGATCGAGCGCGCGGCGCAGCTCGCTCTCGCGGTCGGCGGAAATCACGAGGTCCGCCACCGGCAACTCGATCGTATGTTCGCGAAACCGTTCGAGCCTCGGCCATGGATCGACAGCAACGAACTGGCCGTCCACACGCAGATGCGTATGGCCGCGCGCCTTTGCCCACTTGGCGAGATCGGTATAAACGCCCTTGCGATTCACTACGAGCGGTGCCAGCAAGCCGACATGTTGGCCGGCATAATCGCGCAGCAACTGCGCGGCGATCGACTCGACGCTTTGCGGCGTGACGGCAGCACCGTCGTGCACGCAATGCTGCACGCCGAGCTTGACGTACAACAGGCGCAAGAAATGCCAGACTTCGGAGGTCGTTGCCACCGTGCTCTTGCGGCCCCCGCGAGACAGGCGCTGCTCGATCGCAACCGTCGGCGGGATGCCATACACCGCATCCACCTCGGGCCGGCCGGCGGGCTGAACGATCGAGCGCGCATAGGCGTTCAGCGACTCCAGATAGCGGCGCTGCCCCTCGTGAAAAAGGATGTCGAAGGCCAGCGTCGACTTGCCCGAGCCGGATACGCCCGTCACCACACTGAACTTGCCGTGCGGAATGTCGACGTCGAGCGATTTGAGGTTGTGCTCGCGTGCGTTGACGATGCGAATGGCGTCGTCGCCCGCGACAGGCTGCCTTGCCCGCGCCGCTGTCAATGCGGTCTGAAGCGGCACGCCGGCTTCGACATCGGCCGATGTGTGCGCCATCTCGCTCAACGCGTCATCGTATTGAAGCAGCGCTTGCCCCGTATGGGACGCTGCGCATGCCTTCACGTCATCTACGGTGCCCGCCACGACGATCTGCCCGCCCCCGTCACCGCCCTCGGGGCCGAGATCGACGATCCAGTCCGCGGCGCGCACGACATCCAGATTGTGCTCGATGACGAGCAGCGAATGCCCGCGCGCGAGCAATTTGCCGAATGCGCGCATGAGCTTGGCGATATCGTCGAAATGCAGACCGGTGGTGGGCTCGTCGAACATGAAAAGCCGCCCGCCCGGCGCCGGCTCGGCGCCGGGCTTGGCTGCGGTCTCCGCCAGAAATCCGGCGAGCTTGAGCCGCTGTGCCTCGCCGCCCGACAGCGTCGGCACCGGCTGCCCCAGCTTCACGTACTCGAGCCCGACATCGACTATCGGCTCCAGCACGCGCAAGACGTCCGCATCGTTCGCGAACCACGCAACGGCCTCGCTCACGGTCAGTTCCAGCACGTCGGCAATCGACAGCGCACGCGCACCGCGCTCGAGCTTCACCTCGAGTACTTCGGCCCGATAGCGGCGGCCGTCGCAGTCGGGGCATCGCAGATAGACGTCCGAGAGAAACTGCATCTCGATGTGCTCGAAGCCCGAGCCGCCGCACGTCGGGCATCGGCCGTCGCCCGAATTGAAGCTGAACGTCCCCGCCGTATAGCCGCGCTGCAGCGCCAGCGGTGCCTTCGCAAACAGCTTGCGGATTTCGTCGAAGGCGCCGACGTAACTCGCCGGATTGGAGCGCGCGGTCTTGCCGATCGGCGATTGATCGACGAACACCGCATCGGCGATCCATTCGGCGCCGCTCAGTGCCCGGTGCGCCCCCGGCGTCTCGGTGGCTTTGCCCAGTTGGCGCGCGAGTGCGGGATAAAGCACGTCCTGGATCAGCGTCGACTTGCCCGAACCGGAGACGCCCGTTACGCAAACGAGTCGTGCAAGCGGAATCTCCACGGTCACGTCGCGCAGGTTGTGCTCGCACGCGCCGGCGAGCATGAGCCGCGGCGTCGATGCATCGACGGGCCGCGCAGCCCAATGCGTCGCATCGGCGACGTGCCGCCGCGAACCGAGATAGTCGCCTGTCAGCGTCGGCGCGGTGCGGATGTCGTCAGGCGCGCCGTCATAGACGATCGTGCCGCCGCGCTCACCGGGCCCGGGTCCCATGTCGATGAGTCGGTCGGCCGCGAGCATCACCGATGGATCGTGCTCGACGACGACGAGCGTATTGCCGGCATCGCGCAAACGCCGCATTGCTTCGACGATACGATTCAAATCGCGCGGATGCAGGCCGATGCTCGGCTCGTCGAGGACGAACAGCGTCTTCGTGAGCGACGTCCCGAGTGCGGTCGTCAGATTGATCCGCTGCACCTCGCCGCCCGAAAGCGTGCGGCTTTGCCGGTCGAGCGTCAGATAGCCGAGCCCCACATCGCAGAGGTACTTCAGCCGCGTGCGCACTTCGGCGATCAGAAGCTTGAGCGCATCGTCGAGCAACGCGCTCGGCAAGCTCAGCGTGTCGAAGAACTGGCGGATGCGCGAGATCGGCAACAGCATCACATCGTGCACGGTCAGTCCCGGTAACGCGTGTAATTGCGCCGGCGTCCATGCCGTACCGTTCGGCATGAACCGCAACTCCGGCGCAAGCACCGCATCCGCGTTTTCCTTGGTGCCGAGCCGCCACAGCAGCGATTCGGTCTTCAGCCGCGCGCCGCCGCAGGCCTCGCAGGGGGTATAGCTGCGATACTTCGACAGCAGCACCCGGATGTGCATCTTGTAGGCTTTCGATTCCAGATAGCCGAAAAACCGGCGCACGCCGTACCAATGACGCTGCCACGCGCCGTCCCAATCCGGGGAGCCTTCGATGACCCACTCGCGCTCGGCCTCGGTAAGCTCCGACCACGGCACGTTCGTGCGAACACGCGCGCGTGCGGCGTAACGCATCAGGTCGTCCTGGCACTCCTTCCAGGCCGGCGTCTGCATCGGTTTGACCGCCCCGCCCGCGAGCGTCTTGCGCGCATCGGGAATGACGAGCCCGAGATCCACGCCGATGACGCGGCCAAAGCCGCGGCAAACCTCGCACGCGCCGTACGCCGAGTTGAACGAGAACAATCCGGGCTGGGGATCCGCATAACGCAAATCGCTGTCCGGGCAGTGCAGTCCCGTCGAAAACCGCCAGATGAGCGGCGCAGCGACATCGTCAGCCGCACCCGCCGTCCCGCTACGGTCCGGTTGTTCGGAGCGCCCTGCACCCTCCGGCAGCACGTAGACGTTCACTCGACCTGCACCGCGCTTGAGCGACGCTTCGATCGCCTCGACCACACGTACCTTCTCGGTTCCATTAATACGGAACCGGTCGGCCACGACATCGAGCACTTTGCGCGCGCCGCCGCTCGTTTGCTGCTCACGCTCGGCCTGCACACGCGTATAGCCGCTCGCGGACAGCCACTCGCCGATCTCTTCGGCACTCGCGCTTTCGGGCAACTCGACGGGGAACGTGACGACTACGCGCGGGTTGTCCTGGACGGTGCGCTCGAGCAGTTCGGCGTAGATGGTCTCGGGCGTATCGTGACGCACCGGTTGCGCCGTCACTTTGTCGAAAAGTTGTGCCGCTCGCGCATACAGCAGTTTCAGATGATCGTTGAGCTCGGTCATCGTGCCGACTGTCGAACGCGAACTGCGCACCGGATTCGTCTGGTCGATGGCAATCGCCGGCGGCACGCCGTCTACCCGGTCCACCTGCGGGCGGTCCATGCGGTCGAGAAACTGGCGTGCATAAGCGCTGAACGTTTCCACGTAACGGCGCTGCCCCTCGGCGTAAAGGGTGTCGAACACCAGGCTCGACTTGCCCGATCCCGATGGCCCGGTGACAACGGTCATTTCCCCCGTACGCAAATCGAGATCGATGTTTTTGAGATTGTGCTGACGAGCTCCGCGAATGCGGATCACTCCGAAAGTCATGGAACGGTCCCTCTATACGCGCGTGCTGCGCTTCAATTCGATGTCGTCGCCCGCCATTGCGAGACAAGCGGCGGTCAGGGGTGCAATGATAGTCCCGTGCGCGGCCGTGCGTTGCACCCGCGCGCGACGTTTCTTCGTTTGTTCCGGGGCGCCGTGGGGCCAATACGTGCTGGCGAAGATTGCTCGCGCAATACGGCTAATGGAGCACTTTCGGCGACGCGGCGAAACGGGGGAATCAGCCCGCGTTTCCCAATGCCCGCGCCACGCGCTCGCGCAGCACCGGCACGAGCTCGCGCTCGAACCACGGATGATGCTTGAACCAACCTTGGTTACGCGGCGACGGGTGCGGCAGCGGCAGCCGTGCAGGACCGTAGTCGCGCCATGCCGCGACGGTTTCCGTCAGCGTCGCGCGCCGGTCGCTCCGTAGAAAATGCTGCTGCGCATAGGTGCCGATAAGCAGTGTCAGCTCGATATGGGGCAGTTCGGCCAACACCCGGTCTAGCCACAGTGCCGCACACTCGCGACGCGGCGGCAAATCGCCCGATGCGCCGCGCCCCGGGTAGCAATACGCCATTGGAAGCAGCGCGATGCGTCGCTCATCGTAAAAAAGCGCGGGCTCGACACCCATCCACTCGCGCAGGCGCTCGCCGCTGCGGTCATTCCACGGTATGCCCGTGGCATGCACGCGCGAGCCGGGGGCCTGGCCGACGACGAGCACCCGTGCGGCGCGGCCAACCTGCAACACGGGCCGGGGGCCGAGCGGCAGATGCGACTCGCAAGCGCGGCACGCGCGGATTTCGGTCAACAATGCGGACAGACGAGAGGAGGAGCGGGAGGACATCGAACTCGATCGAACGGCTACGTCGTTTGCGGTTATCGGCGGTGCGAGAGCTTGCGCTCGAGATAGTCGCGCAGCGCGACGGCCTGATTATGCTCCGGATCGCGGGCGCCATAGACGAGTGTGACCGGGCCGTGTGACGCCGCTTCGAGCAGCGGCTCCCATGCCGCTCGGTTCGCATCGAGTTCGGCGCGGTATCGCTCGATGAACGCATCCCAACGCTGGGGATCGTGGCCGAACCATCGTCTCAGCTCATTGCTCGGCGCGACATCGCGAAGCCATTGTTCGATGCGCAGAGCATCCTTTCTGATGCCGCGCGGCCAGACCCGATCGACGAGATAACGCACACCGTCGTCGTCGCCCGGCGGGTCGTACGCCCACGCCACACCGATTCGACCGTGCTTCATCATGCCCTCCTCGCCATGCGTCGAGTTGATGCCAGGCATCCTCTTGCCGCTACGCCTTCGCTTGCTCGAGTGCCGCATCGAGCGCACGCGCGGCGGCGCGATCGCTTGGCTTGACCAGCGCGGCACGCAGTACGGTCTGCCGATTGTGCCCGGCCGCGGCGGGAGAATCCCATATCAATTCGACGTGCGAGCGGCGTGCCTGGCCGCCCCCCTGCGGCAGGCGCGCCGCCGGAGCGGGCCCGCGACGCGCGGCCGGTGGGTCGTTCACGAGCGGATGAGCGGCTTCGATGGCTCCGCTTGGGGACCACTTCACGGAAAGCTCCCGCATATCGTACTGACCGAGCTTGCGGCTCTCGATCCAGACGACAGCGGTCTGCGCAGCAACATCGAGTGCGATCGCATAGCGCCCGATCGCAAAACGCCGTGCGGCGACATTCGTGCGCCAAAGCGCGCGCGGCCGGCAAATCCAGAGCACGGCTGCATACAGCGCGGGCCCGACGACGAGCCACCCGTTGGTCTCGGTCACGGCATACACCGTGTCACGCCAGCCCGCCTGCCACGCAAAAAAACCGATGGACCAGATCGCAAAGGCGAGCCCGAGCAGGGAAAAGAGCCGAAGAGCCTGCCGCAACCGTTGCGGCAACGGATGAAACGGCCGTTCGGCACGAGCCCGCGCTCCGGGCAGGACGATCAACAAAAACAAAAAGACAACGTTGACAGATGCCCAAGGCGAAGAGCTCATCGCCGAAAAAGCGGCGCCATAACCCATCTGGGCCATCGAAAACAACCATCGCGCCAGCAGGACGAGCCCGATCGCGCGCAGCGCAAAGACCGTTCCGGCGCCTGGCGCCGGGTTCTCCCGCGAACGGTTCGGTCTCGTCAACTCATCCTCCTCGGAACGGGCGGCACAGGGTCTGTCTCATGACTGCCACGCGCTGTGGCAGCGCCATTATAGGAAGCCGCGCGGCACATGCCCGAAACGCTCTGCAGCGCAGCACCGACCGTGCGATCTCTCGCGCAAAAAACAAACGCCCCACCTGCCGCGGGGCAGACGGGGCGTGGCACACCAGCACTCGGGCCCCGGCGCCGATCGCGCCAGCGACCCGGCACGTCCGGCACTCAGCCGGCCGCGACTTCGCGCAGAACGGCGCGGCGCTTGCGGTGCAAAAGAGTCTCGTACGACGCGATGTAGTTCTGCGCCATTACCTTCGACGTAAAGCGCTGCTCGAAAGCCTTGCGTACCGTTTCGCGCGGCAGCGTATGCAGGCGGTTGACGGCAGCGACAGCCGACAACTCGTCCTCGACCACGAACCCCGACACGCCGTTTTCGATGACTTCGGGTACCGAGCCGCGCTTGAACGCGATCACGGGCGTGCCGCAAGCCATCGATTCGATCATGACGAGGCCGAACGGCTCCGGCCAGTCGATCGGGAACAGCAGCGCATGCGCGCCGCCGAGGAACTCGGCCTTTTCCGCCTCGCTGATTTCGCCGATGTACTCGACGTGCGGCAACGACATCAACGGCTTGATCTGCTCTTCGTAGTAAGCACGATCCGCCTTGTCGAGCTTCGCCGCGATCTTGATCGGCATGCCCGCCTTTTCGGCGATGCGGATCGCCGTATCGACACGCTTTTCGGGCGAGATCCGCCCGAGGAACGCCAGATAGCTCGGCTTGACGTCGGTGCGGGGTGTCAGCAGATTCTCGGGCAGCCCGTGATAGACGGTGGACAGCCAGTGCGCCTGCGACAGCGGCGTACGCTGGTTATCGGAAATCGACACCACCGGCACGTCGTTGAACGTATTGAAGATCGGCTGCAGTTCCGGCAAATCGAGGCGGCCATGCAGCGTCGTCAGGTGCGGCGTGGGCTGGCGCGAGAACAGCGAGAACGGGTAGTAGTCGATATGGAAATGCAGTACGTCGAAATCCTGCGCCCGGCGGCGCACTTCCTCGAGCAGCAGCATGTGCGGAGCCATCGTGTCTCGGATCGACGGGTCGAGCCGCAGTGCCTGCGGCCAGAACGCCTCGAGCTTCGCCGATGTCTGGGAATCGCCGCTCGCGAACAGCGTCACATCATGCCCGAGCTCGACCAGCGCTTCAGTCAAATAAGACACCACGCGTTCCGTCCCGCCATACAGTTTCGGGGGAACCGCCTCATGCAAAGGAGCGATTTGAGCGATCCGCATAGTGATGAACTCCTAATAAAAATTCAGGCAAAAAAGACTGCTGTTTCTTGGAAGCGAATCGCCCGCTTGCGACGCGAACGGCCGGCAATTGCCGCTCAACCGCTACGCTCATTTCTTGTTCAGACCTGCGGTGGTTCGCCTGACTGTGGTCTTCCTTCTGGAAGCACTCACGGACTCCATTTCCGCAGCGCCCGGGTCGATCCGCCGGCACGCCGCGAGCGCGGAGCTCTGGACGGGTTAACGCACCGCGTCCGTAACCGTTGACCGGGTCGGCAGGAATTTCTAGGGGCTTACCCGTAGCGGAATTATCCCGCCGCTGCACTGCAGCACCGTAAAGGCTTTCAGAAATTTTACATTGTTACAATCAAGAAACACTCTGTCAATCCCGGTGGGCCGAGCGTCGCCTACACTGGGCGTCTGTGTCCTGCCGAACCCGTTTCGGGGCGTCGATGCGCCCCATGCGCGGTTGTGCACGCGTTGCATTGGCCCGCGCTGCCCCGTGTGAAACGGGCAGCCCCTCGGCGACCCGGTAATCTTGACCGATTCCGGCGCCATTTGAGTCGTATCTCCGTAGCGGACGTCGCCGCACGTGGCGGTCCCAACAAGCCCGGCATGAGCCGTGCAACGCCTCGTTGTGCGTTGTGCCCATCCAACGCTTGCATCGAGGCGCCCGTCCGAACCACCCATGATTACGCGGATGTTTACAATGGCGGCTTGCCAAACCATCTCGATATTGGCTCGCGGTGCGCCATCCGCAGACTATCCTTTTCATGACTTCATCCGTTTTGCGTACACCGCACGAACAATTGGAACATTTGACCGTCGCCGAGCGTAACGCCCGCGATGCGAAGCTTTCGAGCTACGCGGATCGGCCCCTCGCCTTCCTGATGAGCTACATCCGCCGTCATCCGTTCGCGCACGCGATCGTGCTGACGAGTGTGTTCGCGGCTGTCGGCTGCGCACTCGCCTCGCAATATGCGATCAAACATTTGATCGACGTGCTGGCGGCCGGCCGGAATCATCCGGGGGCGCTGTGGGGCGCATTCGCGATTCTCGTGGGGCTGATTGCCGCCGACAATCTGCTCTGGCGCGTCGGCGGCTGGGTGGCGGCGCACGTGTTCGTCAACGTGACCGGCGACTTGCGGCGCGATCTGTTCCAGTACCTGAGCGGCCATTCGCCCACCTACTACGCCGAGCGGCAGCCCGGCACGCTCGCGAGCCGCATCACGGCGACGTCGAACGCCGTCTATACGTCCGAAAATACGATGGCGTGGAACGTATTGCCGCCTTGCATCGCCGTGCTCGGTGCGATCGTGATGATCGTCACCGTCAATCCGATCATGGCGCTCAGCCTGATGCTCTGTTCGGCCATTCTGTCCGTCGTGCTGTTCAAGCTCGCGGGACGCGGCTCGTCGAGGCATCATCAATTCGCGGCCAAGGCAGCGGCAGTCGACGGCGAGCTCGTCGATGTCATCGGCAACATGGGCCTCGTGCGCGCTTTCGGTATGACGCTGCGCGAGCAAAAACGCTTCGGCGCCACCGTGCAAGCCGAGATGGCCGCTCGTCAGGAATCGTTGCTCTATCTCGAACGGCTGCGGCTGCTACATGCGGGCGTCACCGCGCTGCTCTCGGCCGGCCTGCTTGGCTGGGCGCTTTGGCTCTGGAATCAGGGCCGCGCCACCTCGGGCGACATCGTGCTCGTGAGTTCGCTCGGTTTCACGATTCTGCACGGCACGCGCGATCTGGCCGTCGCGCTCGTCGACGTGACCCAGCACATTGCGCGGCTGGCCGAAGCCGTCAAAACGCTATTGGAGCCGCACGGCATGCCCGATCGAGAGGATGCGGTACCATTGCGCTCGACCGGCGGCAGCGTCGACTTCGAAGGCGTGACGTTCGCCTACCCGCGGCGGCGCCCGATTCTCGATCACTTCGATCTGCATATCGCGGCAGGTCAGCGCGTCGGGTTGGTCGGCAAGTCGGGCGCAGGCAAATCGACGGTGCTCGCGCTATTGCAGCGCTTTTACGAGACACAGGGCGGATCGATCGAGATCGACGGGCAGGACATCGCTTCGGTCACGCAGGAAAGCCTGCGTCATGCCATTGCCCTCGTGCCGCAAGACATTGCGCTCTTTCATAGAACCGTCTATGAAAACATCGCCTACGGCCGCCCCGACGCCACGCCCGATGAGGTCCGCGCGGCCGCGCGCGAGGCGCGCTGCACGGACTTCATCGAGGCGATGCCCGACGGCTTCGATACGATCGTCGGCGATCGCGGCGTCAAGCTGTCCGGCGGTCAGCGGCAACGGATCGCGATCGCACGCGCCATCCTCAAAAACGCGCCGATCCTGCTGCTCGACGAAGCCACTTCGGCACTCGACAGTGCCTCCGAAGAAGCGATTCAACAAGCCCTCGACCGGCTCATGGTCGGGCGCACGGTGATTGCGATCGCGCACCGGCTTTCGACTCTGCAGAACTTCGACAGGATCATCGTGATGAGTGCCGGCAAGGTCATCGACGATGGCTCGCCCGAAGAGCTGCGCAACCGCCCCGGCATCTATCGCGACCTGCTAGCGAAGCAGCACGGCAAGGGCGTGGTGCTGCATCCGGGCGGACGCAAACTCGGCGAGCACGTTGCATAGCGCATCGATGCGCCGGCCTGAAGCGAAACAGGAACGCGAGCCGGCAGCCTGCCCGGTTCAGGCCGCCACCGCCTTGCGCGCCGCTCGCGGCCGCACGGCCCGTGGCTTGTCGGCCGCGCCCCGGTTGAGATCGCGCAGAAAATTGTCGCGCCAGACCGAGACATTGTTGTCGCGCAACTGGGCGATCATGTCGCGATAGCGCGCACGGCGCTCCGCGAGCGGCATGGCGAGCGCCTCGCCGAGCGCGTCGGCCATTCCATCCACATCCATCGGATTGACGATCAGCGCGGCGGTGAGCTCTTGCGCGGCGCCGGCGAATTGCGACAGAACCAGCACACCGGGATCGTCGGGGTCTTGCGCCGAAACGTATTCCTTCGCCACCAGATTCATCCCATCGCGCAGCGGCGTCACATAGCCGACATGCGACTGGCGGAAGAGCGCCGCGAGCACCTGACGTTCGTACTGCCGATGGATGTAGCGGATCGGCGTCCAATCGAACTCCGCGAAACGCCCGTTGATCCGGCCCGACTCCGCTTCGAGCCGCAGGCGAATGTCCTGATAGGCGTGCATATCGGCCCGCGTCGGCGGGGCGATCTGCACGAACGACACCCGGTTGCGGAATGCCGGCGAGCGATCGAGCAGACGCTCGAATGCGCGGAACCGTTCGACGAGACCTTTCGAATAATCGAGCCGGTCGACGCTCATGATCAGTTGACGATCGTGCAGCGTGGCTTTCATCGTGCGCACCGGTTTGCCGCGCGCCCCAGCCTTCGCCAATTGCGCGATTTCATCGGGATAGACGCCGATCGGATAGGCGGCCGCGCGCAGCGACCGGCCGAAGGCGCGGATCGATGCCGGCCGCGTGCCATCCGCGTCGTCCACCTGCCCTGCGGCTTCGTGCACGATGTAGTCGCAAAACGCACGCAGATCGGGCCCGGTCTGAAAGCCGAGCAGATCGAATGCGCACAGGGCTTTGACGAGATCCCGATGAGGCGGCACCGACAGCAGGACCTGGGCCGCGGGAAACGGGATGTGCAGAAAAAAGCCGATGCGGTTCTTCACGCCCGCCTCGCGCAACGCTTCGGCGAACGGAATCAGGTGATAGTCGTGCACCCAGATGACATCGTCGTCGCGCAACAGCGGTACGAGGTGCCCCGCAAGCCAGGCATTCACGCGCCGATAGCCTTCGAACTCGTGACGATCGTAATGCACGAGGTCCGCGCGATAGTGGAACGCGGGCCATAGCGTCGCATTCGAAAAACCGCGGTAGTACTGATCGTAATCGCGCCTTGAAAGCCCGACGGTGGCAAACGTGACGGGCCCTTGTTCGACGAGCTGAATCTGCGGCTGCCCCGACGACAGCACTTCGCCGCTCCAGCCGAACCACATGCCGCCGGTCTCCTTGAGCGCGTCATAGACGCCGACCGCAAGACCGCCCGCAGCCGGGCCGCCCTCGGAAATCGGCGCGACGCGGTTCGAAACGATGATCAGGCGACTCATGAATTGCCGCGTGAAGCTGCTACGAGCGAAGCGAGCCACGCCCGAAACGCGTCGACCGACTCGATTCGCGCACGCGCCGACGTGTCGCCCTCGCCGACCTTGATCGACAGACCGCCGCGCGCATTCACGACGGCGAAGCCTTTTTCGTCGGTGAGATCGTCGCCGGCGAAGATGGGCATGCGCCCCGCGAAAGGCGGCTCGTCGAGAAACGCAGCCAGCGCACGGCCTTTATCGACGTTCTTCGGCTTGATCTCGTAGACCATCTTGCCCGGCTGCAGCACATAAGCATCGGCGTGCTCGTCCACGAGCCGCTCCGCTGCCTCGCGCGCGACAGGCTCGGCAAGCGGCGCGTTACGGTAGTGCAGCGCGAGCGATGCACCCTTGATTTCGAGCAGCATGCCGGGATGTTGCGTCACGAGTTCCGCAAGCACGCGCTCCATGCGCACGAGGCGTGCATCGTCGAAGCCGAGGCGCACGACGTCGCCCGCCGCATCGCGCCGTTCGGCGCCATGCAGCCCGGCCACGGGCAAATCGAACATGCCGAGAAAGCCGTCGATACTCTCGATTCCCCGCCCCGAGACGACAGCCACGGCGCCCCGCGAGAGGTACCGGAGCTCGGCGAGCGTATCGAGCAGCGTGGGCGGAACGATCACGCCGTCAGGCGTGGAAGCGAGATCGACGAGCGTGCCGTCGAAATCGAAGAAAAACGCGGTCTCACCAGGAGACAGGAAAGCCGGTAACGATTGCATCAGCAAGATTCGCAAAGCGGCCGGGGGCGCCCGAACCGGAAAAGTAGAGGCATCTTACCGCGCCTTGCCGGCGATTTCGAGAAAATGGGTCGCAAGACTGCCCGGCAACGCGTCCGTTCTATGACCGCTCGGTGAAACAGACGGCTCGGCATTTTTCTGCGACAAATTGTCTCGACGTGCCCCGTCGCGGCTTCGCCGCCTGCAGCGGCACGGCTTTTGCGCTATAGTCGCAGGCGCTTCCCGCCCTGCGTCGAACGCGCTTGCGACGGTGCTCGGCCTTCGCCCGCCTGCATTTCTCGAGCCTCGGATGCCGCCCCATTCCCCTGCCGCCGGTTCGCCTTTAGAGGCACAGCCCTCATCGCTTTCTCCCGTGCAATCGCGAAATCGGTCGCTGCGTCGCGTAGTGCGGCTCGCGGCGACCGCGATGCTTGCCCTGCTCATGGCGGCATGCTCCGAGCGCGGGGCGCCGTGGCAGTTGACGAATGTCAGCGGGCACTTGCCCGATCTGCAATTCTCACTGACCGGCGACGACGGCAAGCCCATCGACGCATCTGCCTTCAAGGGGCAGACGACGCTCGTTTACTTCGGCTACACGCATTGCCCCGATGTCTGCCCGGAGACGATGGCGCGTTTGATGCAGGTCTTGGCGAAGCTTCCGCCGAAGGATGCCGCGCAGGTCCGCATTCTTTTCATCTCGGTCGATCCGGCCCGCGACACGCCGCAGGCGCTGCACGAGTATGTCGGCGCATTCGATGCCCAACATGCGCTAGGCCTGACCGGCAGCGACCGGCAGATCGAATCGCTCGCAAGGCGCTATCGCGTCGCCTACCAGATGGAAAAGCGCGATCCGAAAGGCAATTACGAGGTCACGCACAGCTCGGCCGTCTATATTTTCGATGCGCAAGGCCATGCCCGGCTGCTTGCCACCGACCACGACTCGCCGGACGCGATCGCGCACGACCTGCGCCGCATCGTGGAAGGCGATGCTTGATATTTCCGATCTGCTCAGGAGCTCAATGGCTATGAACCGACGAACGACAACGCTGCGTTCCATTCGCGCTGCCGCTTTGGGGATATCGCTCGCTTTCACCCTTGCAACGGGGGCGGAGGCAGCCGAAACCGTGCATGCCTCCAACGCGTGGGTGCGGTGGTTACCGAACAAGCTGCCGGCGGCCGGATATGTGACGCTGACGAATAGCGGCGATAAACCCGTCGACCTCGATCTGGACCACGTGACGAGCCCCGATTACGGTAGCGTCATGCTTCATCAGACGGTGTCGAACGGATCGACGTCGCAAATGGAAATGGTCGAGAAAGCAACCGTTCCCGCACATGGCGTATTGAAGATCGCACCGGGCGGCTATCACTTCATGCTCGAGGAGGCCAAGCGCAAGATCGCGCCCGGCGATACGGTGCATTTGCGCATGAAGTTCTCCGACGGCACGACGCTCGACACACCTTTCGCCGTGAAGTCGCCTGGACAGGCTCAGTAAGCGGGACGCCGGACATCCAACTCTGCACACGATGAATCTGTTGTACTGGCTCGAACCCTGGGAGCCGTCGCCGACGGTCGTGGTCGCCATCCTCTGTGCGGCGGTACTGTTTTTGCGTGGCGCACGGCGCGCGCACGTTTCGGTTCCGCGGCGCATCGCGTTCTGGTTCGGGCTCGTTGCGCTTTATGTCGCGCTGCATACGCGACTCGACTATTACTTTGAGCATGAGTTTTTCATGCACCGGTTGCAGCATCTCGTGCTGCATCACCTCGGGCCGTTCTTCATTGCATGGTCGTATCCGGGCGGGGCACTACGTGCGGGCATTCCGTTTCGCTGGCGTCAGCGCTTCGTCAATCCAGCGATGGGCACGAAGCCGATGCGCGCGGTGCTCGATACCGTATTTCATCCGGTTGTCGCAGTCGTGCTCTTCGTGGGCCTGATCTATTTCTGGCTCTTTTCGCCGATTCATTTCAAAGCCATGCTCGACTGGCGGCTTTACCGAATCATGAATTGGAGCATGGTCATCGACGGGTTGCTCTTCTGGTGGCTCGTGCTCGATCCACGGCCCGCGCCGCCCGCACGCCTTGCCGCGGGACGGCGCCTCATCATCGTCATCGCGGCAATCCCGCCGCAAATCGTGCTCGGCGCACTGATCTTCTTCACGCCGCACGAGCTGTATCCGATTTACTCGATCTGCGGCCGCGCATTTACCTGGCTCAGCCCGATTCGCGATCAACAGATCGGGGGGCTGCTGCTCTGGATTCCGGGTTCGATGATGAGCGTGTTCGGCGCGCTGATTGCGCTGCGCCATTGGATGCGTTTGTCGGCCCGTGCGCGGCTCATCGAAGAGCGCGCACGTGGACACGTGAAGTCGCCACCGCAGAGCGTGCCCCGCTTCGAGCCCGGAGGCTAGGCGGAACGCATCCAGATGTGAGGGATGCCGTCTTCATCGTGGATATCCGATGACGGTTTAAAACCGAAGGCACCGTAAAACGCTTGCAGATGCGCCTGTGCATGAAGGCTGATGGCGATACCGGGCCACTGCGCGGTGATATGCGTTCGTGCGCGTTCGAGCATGGCACTGCCGAGTCCGATGCCGCGAAATCCCGCCGTGGTCAGCACGCGCCCGATGCGGACATCGGGTTCGTTTTCGTCGGGCAGCAATACGCGAAGGTAGCCGGCCAGCTCGCCGTTGGCCGCATAGGCGAGCAAATGCCAGGCGCTTTTGTCCAGGCCGTCGACATCGCCATAGGCACAGTTTTGCTCGACGACGAAAACTTCATTGCGGGCGGCGAGCAGGTCATAGACTTCGGTCGGCGTGAGGTCCGAGAAAAACTTCCAACGCCATTCGAGGGCTTCCAGCGTCGTAGGGGATCGAGCGGTCATGGGGTGGCAATCGCTGTAATTCGTCTTCTGTAATTCGCGATTATCCGGTGAGCCGCGACCGAAAGCTACCCCGGCAGACGGGCGGATTCGGCAGCGCAATACAGGAGCGGCCCATCGCCGCCCTTCAAGGTCAGTCTTCGGGCTCGTCGTCCGTATACTCGACTACGAAACGGTGAAGCCACTCGCGAAAGCTCCGAGCGACGAGCGTTCGCTGGTCATCGTCGTGCCAGACCCGGATGACTTGTCCAACAGTGCCGCCCTCAGCCGGATCGAAATCGAGACACAGATGGTCTCCCGCACCATTCGACGTAAACGGAATCCATTTGAGGTTGTACCAATCGTCTTTGATGCCATCGTCCGGCTCGGCACTGCAATCCTCAAAGTCACCGCTCACGACGAGCTTGTGCCAAACCTTCCATGCTTTCAGGATGTCCCGGCCGCATAGCAGACTATCGCCGTCGAAGAAATCGCCGGCGATCCGCGGTTGTCCATTGTGGATTTTGAGGCTCTCGATAAAGTCCTCCGGCAGCGCGATGTCGAGTGCTGCTTCGAGCGACCGTATGTCCTCGTCGCCTGCTCCGGCGTTCAACCCGCCCGGAATCTCTTCGGGATGGTCCGCAAGCCACGGATCGAGGCGAGACCAGGACTCGGAAACCGTCAAAGACGGACTTACGATTTGTAGTTCCACTTGCTTTTCCTCCTGTTTGGGTAGCGGCTCTTCGATTAGAGAGGGCAACGCACGATTGGCTTGGCCCGGCTGCCGCGTGGCATCGAGCCGGAGAAAATGAATGCGACTACCTGCGAGAAGGCGCGTCGCACCTGCAGGGATCGCCGCGATGGTTTCGGCTTCGATAAACGGTGTAATGAGGTGAGGTCGTTGATCGGAAAGCGGATCGATCAGCGGCTCGCCACGTGGGCCCCAAACAATGCGCGCCCATAGCATCGCGTTCAGTTTCGGATCGCGTTCGACATCGCGAGCCAGTTCACCGATTTCCCAATGCGGACCGGCCGATTCGACGAATTTATAGGGGAAAACTTCGACAAGCTCGTACAGATCGAGAATGCGCCGCACCACTGTATGCATCAGCATGGCAACCGTGCCAGGCTGGCCCGGCAGGTTGACGAGCGTGGCTCGATCAACATGGCCAATGCCGCACCGTCCCACGAGTCGGCCGGCCTCGTCCCAAACGTCAACCATCTCGGTCCACTTGGGAGAGCGCTCGTCGCTGAGTGCAAAATTGACGGTTTCCCCTCGAATCTGCTTGAGATCGAGTTTATTGTCGGGCCAGCCTCCGAACATCTGCAGATCGTTTAGCCCAATGCGGATGTATGGCTCGACTCCGAGCAGGCCACTGCCGATGATGAGGTCATACCGCGCCGCGAGTTCCCTGATGCGCTGTTGATACGCGAGTTCCGCTTCCCTCGTGGGGCCACTATGCCGATTCGGCCTCTGAGGAGGCGCAATAAATTCGATCGCCGGTACATCGTGGCCCCATTGTTTGAGCAAGGCACGCACGTATGCGCCGCATGAGTCGGGAATTTGCCAGCACTCGCGCGCTGCGTCGGGCGCACAGCGCTCATAGCTCGATACCACGACACCGATGCGCGGACGCTTCGCAACTTTGATCGTGCGGACTCCCGCCGCTATCAGGAGTGCCTGACGCTCCGCCGTAATTCGCTGCCCTTTTCCAAGCAAGGTAGTGCCCGCTGCAAATTCGCTGCCGCGCGCACGGATATGCGCCCCCGCAGACGGAGGTTCTCTCAGCCAAACCTGGCGAAAGCCTCTACCGGTGGGAGGCTTGTTCTCTTCAATCGAAACAACCGTATCGGCGTTTTTTGGCAACGGGCTATGGGCGTGGACTTCGATAACCTCGTTGGGTAAGAGCGAATGGACTACCGGTCTGTCGGCCCGTCGCTCAAGGCTCCCGTGCGCCTGATCGAGCTCAAAGACAACAGGGCGCCGCAGTGTGGCCGCGCTTCCGTCGCTAGCACGCATCGCGTATCCGCGGCACGATGAGATCGGCCATCGAGGTACGTCCTCGGGCGCTGTCACCGGCTCAGCGGTCACCCGCAGATACGCCTCTTCGGTTGCGATGGTCTCCGCTTGCAGCCCCCGCGGAATTGCTCGCCGGCACCCCTCGTAAACGAGCCCAAGCCACGCTGGAAATGATGAATGGTCTGCCATGATCAGCCTCGTGTACTCCCTATTTGTTGTGGATGTCACACTCGTCCGGCGCAGTACCCTTCGTTCCCTGAGGCTCAACGTCTATATAAAACTTCTCGCCATCCAGCACTCGTTGGGATGCAAGAAAGCATCCAAACAGTGCTCCAGCCCGGCGGTTGTCACTAGCATCGATCCGTTTCACCGCGAATTCGTTTCCGTCGGCTCCTTGGTTCGTCGCGGCAAAAGGGTATTCATCACAATCGCAGTTCGTCGGCGTTTCATCGGGATCGCCCGTAAAATCGCACAGCCCGTTCACCTTGCCGTATTGAGCAATACATTGGGTCTTCGAAACCGCTCTATTGTTCTTCCGCGCTTGCTCATTCCTCAAACGCGTCAACTCAGCGGAGCCGAATGCCGGCTTAATGTTTCCGTCCGAGGGGGGTACATATCTTCCCGGTCGGCCGGCAGCTTGTGCCTCCTTGATATGGAGCGCGGACTCATCCACGTCGGGGTTGTCCGTCTTGACCGATGTCATGATCGCCGGTGCCTCTGGGTATACGCACCCTTGCGTACCCGTCTTGGCAAGACCGACATCGCATCGAATCGTCGGGGCGTATCCCAGGCCAACGGTCACCGCACTCGGCCCGTCCTCGAATGACTCTCCGGACTTCACAACGTAAGCGGTAAGCCATGGGCGTTATAGAGTTCGCGTAAAGGCAATCGCACAATGCCGCCATTGAGTTCGCTCAGGAGGGGCAAGCGATGACGGCCTTCGCAAGAGAAGAATTGGAATCGGTGTG
>NZ_JAAAYE010000061.1 GCF_013282575.1 Paraburkholderia sp. NMBU_R16 | reverse complement strand
CAACATGCGCCGCGCGTCAATCAACAAACGCTTGTCAGCGTCAATCAACATCGGCATCATCAACCTCGCCGCGACATTCTCATCTTGTTTGTCGCGCGTCTCTCATCCAGATTGTCGCGCCACAGCTGAACCGTGTTCCGCTTCCACGCTGGCCAGTTGCTTCGCGGTATAGCGGAAATTCGTGAGATGCGCCCTGGCATCGGCATTGTCGGCGGGCGTCGAGATGGAAAAAGCAGCGGACCGGCCGGAACCTTTTTGAGGCGCGTCTTGCAACGCCGGACTCTCGCCTTGCGGCGTTGCATGCGAACCCGATTCGACGCGTTCCGAATGCGCGCCTCCCTCCGTGGGGGCTGGCTGATCCGCACCTCCCGTGCCTTGTGTCGCTCGTCCGACATTCGTCATTTGAGACTCCCTCCCGCTGATCGATAAAAGTGACTTCGCAGCCACTATAGGCAGATGAGCGAAACCTCAACGGCGAATAACGAAGCGGGGAATCGCGGGGCGAACGAGACGTAGTTCAGTTCATTCGTCGGGCGCCAGATCCTTTTTTGCATCGGCACCGAGAATACGCTCGGAAAGTTTCTGATCGTAACTTGAATGGATATGCGTACGCTTTTTCTCGGGAAAGGCGTAGGTATAGGCCTTGCGCAACGCAAGCGAGGCCTCATGAAAACCCGAAAGAATCAGCTTTTGCTTGTTCGGATAAACGGCAATATCGCCCACGGCGAAGATGCCTGGGCGCGACGATTCGTAGTTCGACGTATCGACAGCCACACGCCCCGCGAGCGTCTCGAGCCCCCAATGCGCGATCGGTCCGAGCTCGGCAACGAGGCCGTAAAGGGCGATGACATGATCCGCGTCGATGACCGTCTCGCCACCAATCTGCTTGATATCGACCGACTTCAGCACGCCGTCGTCGGCGTTGAGCGCGGCAATCGTACCGATCACGATATCGAGCTCGCCGTTGGCTGCCGCGCGCTTCGCTTCTTCCACTGATGCGTGCGCCGCGCGAAAGGTCTCGCGTCGATGCACGAGTGTCACGCGCTTCGCGATATTGCGCAGCGCAAGGGCCCAGTCGAGCGCCGAGTCGCCGCCCCCTGCCACGATGACGCTCTGCTCCGTGAATGCGGCCGTTTCACGCACGGCGTAGTGGACGTGGCGGCCTTCGAGCGCAGCGGCCGATTCGAGTGCGATACGTTGAGGCACGAACGCACCGTTGCCGGCAGCCAGCAGCACCGCCGCAGTATCGAACACGAGCCCCTTGTCGGTACTCACGCGCCAGCGCTTGTCGTCACCGTGCGATTCGAGCGTCGTCACGCGATGCCCCAAGTGTTGAGGCGGATCGAACGGACGGCATTGTTCGGTCAGCCGCTCGACGAGTTCGCGCGCGGTGCATACGGGTATCGCGGGAATATCGAAAATCGGTTTGTCGGGATACAGCTCGATGCATTGGCCGCCCGGCACCTCGAGCGCGTCGACGAGATGACAAGTCAAACCGATCACGCCGGCCTCGAACGCCGCAAAAAGACCAACGGGCCCCGCGCCGACGATGAGGACATCGGTACGAATGGTGGCGTTCTCTGACGATGACGTGCTGCTCACGTTCGAATCCTCTCGATGACGGCGGCGGCCCTCGAAGCGAGACTCGTCGGCCCATGCCGGTTTCAATGGCATCGAGTATAGAGGCGCCGCAGGCCCCGCAATGCAGTGGCCCGCCCTCCAGTAGGGAGAAGGCCGTGAAAAAAGGCGCCGCAATGCGGCGCCTTTCAGACAGCAATCAAACGCTGAAACCCGCTTTAGAAACGGTGACGCAAACCGACCGTTGCGGCCGTCTGGTTGTTCGAGCTCGAGATGCCGCCGTTATTGGCGTTGTACACCCATGCCACAGCACCGTTACCCGAAGCGTGCTGGTACACGACCTGCGCATAGACGTCCGTGCGCTTCGACAGCGCATAGTCGGCTTGCGCGCCGATCTGGTTGAAGTGCTGACGTGCGCTCACGCCCAGCAGCGATGCTTTTTGCTGCGTGTACGTGTAAGCGACACCCAGACCCAGCGCCGGCGTCAGGTTGTACTTGCCGTTGATTTCGTAGTTGTTCTGGTTGATCGACAGCGGCGCCACAGCGAAGTTGTCGACGCGAGCCTGCGTCCAGACGAAACCGACTTGCGCGGGACCGAACGCGTACGACGCGCCGGCGCCGTAAGTGCGCTGGCGGAAGTTGCCCGGCACACCGAACGCTGCGAAAGCCGACGTATCCGATGCGCCGTTATTCGCGGCAAGCGGGTTGTTCTGCTGCGCGTACGAAGCCGCGAGACGCAGTCCCTGGAACTGATAGGCCGCGCCAACGCTGTATTCGCGGTTGTTCGCGAAGTTGGTCTGGTTGGAGAAGCCGTACGTCGCACCGAACGTGAAGCCCGCGTAGTTCGCGCTCGAGAACTTGATCGAGTTGTTGACCGATACGCCGTAGTTCGTATTCAGATTGTCGAAGTTGCCGAAGTGAGCGAACGACGTGCCGCCCCAGCTACCCGTTGCGCTCAGCGGCGCGAGGTAGTCTTGCTCGGCGTCGTACTGGCGACCGAGCGTTACGGTGCCATAGTTGCTCGACAGACCGACGAACGACTGACGCGTGAACATGCTGCTGCCGTTGGCGAAGCGGCCGCTATTCACGTTGAAACCGCTTTCGAGCGTGAAGATCGCCTTCAGGCCGTTACCCAGGTCTTCCGAGCCCTTCAGGCCGAAACGGCTTTGATCGATCCCGCCGCTCGTCTGCTGCCAGTCAGAATGGCCGCCGACATTGCTCGTGTAATTGATGCCTGCGTCCAAAACGCCGTAGAGCGTGACGCTGCTTTGCGCATGTGCCGCGACGGCAAACGAAGCCGAAACCGCAGCAACGATGAGGGTCTTTTTCATTGGAGGAAATCCCTTTCTGGTCAAACTGGCCCCGTGGCCAGACTTCGGAAGAACGGCTCTCGGTCACCGCGCTCTCGACGGCGATGACTTATGTCGGTTGAACGAGCTGTTCAGCGAGGGGCGAGTCTACGGGGACGGGGTGTCCGGGTAAACGCGTATTCTGGAATACATTATTGCAAAAACAGAAACAAAAAGATGCAGCTATTAGTGCATTCCCTTGTTTTGGTTGGATTTTTTTCGTGGTTTAGAAGCGCGTTGGTTTCAGGACGCAAGCGAGCGAACGCCCGGCTAGTTGCGAATCCACCACACACGGGCCGCGATGATCATGGGCAATGAGCCCGCCATCGCACCGGTCGGACATACCGACCGATCCGTTGGCGGATTGCGCCGATAGTCTCTCGTCCGCAGCCGTCGGCTGAAGCCTATGCTTGGCGTTGCTTCCCTAAGTGCGCAGGGCGCGAACATGGGTATCCGAAGAAATACGAGAAATACGAGAACCGAGGGACGATTGCGAGCGATGAGCATTCGAGCATGGGCCGGCGCAGTTCTGATTGCGACGACGAGCGGACTCGTCTGGGCGCAACGGCCGCTCGTCTATCCGTTGCGCAGCCAGTCGCCCGGCGCACAAAGTGTCGACAACGCGTTTTGCTATTGGCAGGCCAAGCAACAGACGAACGTCGATATCGCGCGCGAACCGCAGCGCCCGTTGCGTACCAAAGCGATCGAGTTTACGCCGGACGCGGGGCGCGGCACGTCAGTGCCGCCGTTGCCGCCCGGCGCGGACCGCGCGAAGGCGGCAAGCGGGGGCGCGAGCGCAGCCGCGGCGTCGGCAGCCTCCTCGGCGACTATGGCATCCCAGGCGACACCGGCATCGTCGGCAACGAGCGCGGGCGCATCGGGTGCGAGCCAAACTGCCGCGCTCAATGCCGCATCGGGCGCAAGCAACGTCAACCTTCCTCCTCTTCCTCCGCCCGAGCCCCCAATGACGCGCTATTGGCAGGCATACGGCGACTGCATGCAAAGCCGAGGTTACGGGGTGCGTTGAACGAGCGTCGAAAAGCGTAGCACGCGGACGTGACCCAGGTGCGCGCATGCCGAGCGCCGAGCGCCGAAACGCAACGATCCCGCATTCTTGCGAACCGTCCGTTTCGGCAACGCTTTGCGCCTATCGGCCGCGCGGCAACAGACTTTACAGTCTGTTACCCGGGGCCCGCGTACAGCCGATTCGGCTTTCCCTATACTCCGATCCGCAACTGATTTACTTGCGCTTTGCGAGCGCTCAATCGATACCGAGTCAAATCATGAAACGCCCCACGCTGATCAAGACCACTCTTCTGACTGCGCTCATAGCGGCCGCCGGATTGTCCCTTACTGCATGTGTCGCGCCGAATCCGTATGGCGCATACGGTTCGCAACCGCAATACGCGCAGCCGGCCTATGCACAACCGAGCTATGCGCAACCTGCCTATACGCCGCCGCCGCAACCTGCCTATGTTCAACCGGGCGGTTATGGAACTCAGTACGGCAGTGTCGCCGGCATTCGCCCGATCGGCGGCGCGACGAGTCCGTCCGGCGTCGCGGGCACGCTCGTCGGCGCGGTGGTCGGCGGGGTTATCGGTAATCAGTTCGGCCGCGGACATGGGCGCGATGCGGCCACGGTTATCGGGGCACTCGGCGGTGCAGTCGCCGGCAATCAGATCGGTCAGAACGTGGGGCAGCCGTCCGGCTATCGCGTCGACATCCAATTGAGCGACGGCAGCATGCGTTCGTTCGATATGCAAACGCCAGGCGATCTGCGGCCGGGCGACCGCGTGCGCATCGACGGCAATCAGATTTCGCGCTACTAGACTTTAAACGCGGGGCGAGCGCAACAAGGCGGATGCGCCGGCAATGCCGACGCACCGCGAGTCCGTCACACCATCACGGAGTTGCCGGATGGCATTACCTGTGCGAGCGCGTCGTATCGCGCATTGAGGGCAAGGACACCCGGGCGCTCGAAGACGTTGCAAAACTTGAGTGTCGCCTCCTTCGCCGTGCTCGTCGACTTTACCGCGCGGATCGCATCCGAATGCGTGGTCTGCAACTCGTGCTTCAAAAACGCGTAGTTCGCCTCCACGCTCGACGGGTTCATGTGGTTGCGTGCCGCGAAATCGAGGAACTCCCGTTTGCGCGAGCCCGTCCATTGCGCCACGCCGTAGCCTTGCCCCATGTTCGACGTCGGCGCCCCGGCGTGGCCGCCTTCGTTCATGTTTGGATGCATGCCGCCGCTTTCGTACCAGAGATTGGCGACGATACCGGACGCTTGGCTAGGCGTCAGATTGAAATCCTTCTGCAAATGGGTCATGAAGTAGCTCGCCACCGGCTTGCCGCCCCCGCTTGCGCCCGAGTACTTGGCGGCGCTGGCGCTACCTGCGCTCGCAGTGCCATTCGAAGATGAAGACCCGTTGGCACCCGAAAAGGCTCTGGCAAAAAGCGCATCGGCAGCACGCGCCTCGGACATCAAGGACGCCATGAACGGATCCGTCGAGGACTCGCCGCCCCCGCCGGAAGACGAAAATAAAGCCAACAGTTGCTCGATTTCCTTGACGATGTCGGCTTGATACGATGCGGTGCTCCAAGACGCGCGGCGATTGCCCGTCGGCTCTCTCAGCAGCGTATCAAACCCTTGTAATCCAGCGGTATCGATCACAGCCATCTCCGGTGACGATGGGGTGGCCCGTCGACTATGCGATTTGGGCCGGCACTACGGAGAACATAGCAAAGACATTCTTACGATACTTTCGATACGCGAAGCGGACGACGTCGAAGCGAAGCGGAAGTCGAAACGATTACCGGCGCTTTGCTCCGTCTGCTTTGAGTCGATCCCAATGCCTAGTGCAGTCGCTTTTCACCGCGCCCGATTCGACCGCTCACGCCGACTGCACGAATTCGTCCATATCGATGGATCTGCCGATCTTGCGAAGACGTTCGTTGTGAGTCACAGTGATGACTGTCGTACCGCCCGCATGGACCTCCTCGAGCAGTTCGATGACACGCTGTTCGCGAACCCCGTCGAGTCCCGCGGTCGGCTCGTCGGCCATCAGAATGCCCCGTTTTTCCGGATCGGGCGTCAGCAGTTCGTTCGCCACGGCGCGAATGAGACTGAGACGATTGCGCTCGCCCCCCGACACGAAGTCAGGAAACGTACGATCGAGATCAAATCTCTCCGTATCGAATCCGAGCCGTTTCAGCAGGTCGGCGATCATTGCGCGACGCTCGATGATCTCCTCCTCGGATTGCGCGGGGGGGAAGTCCCGGTTGAGGTTGTAGAACACTGTGCCGTCATAGAAATTGGCATGTTGGCCTGAGTAGTGCAGCCACTCTTGCAACGAGTCCGGGCCGCGTTGTCTGATCTGTTCGCGCGGTACATCACCGATCGTGATTTCGCCCGCGGTCGGCTTGTATATGCCCCCGACCTTCTTCACCAACGTTGATTTGCCGGAGCCCGACGGGCCCTGCAGTGTGACGAACTCCCCTTGTTTGACGGTGAAACTGACACCTTCGAGGATCGGCGCTTCTGCACCGTGTTCGTCGAGCACGCTGTAGCCGATATTGCGAAAACCCACGTCGTGGTGCTCGAGCTGCGAAAACGGGATGCGCGCGCGTTCGAGTGCACCTTTCGGACCGTCGATCGCGTCGATGGCGCCGAGCTGATCGACCAGTTCCAAAGCCTGGACGAGTTGGCGCGGGAACTCGTCGAAATATTTCTGCGCAACCATCCGGATCGGATAGGTAAGCCCCCCGAAGGCGATCGTCGAAGCGAGAATCTGTCCGGCCGGCAAGCCGAGCTCCACGCCCATCCTGACTGTCGCGAGAATGCCGAGGTTCATCGGCAGATTGCTCCAGAACCATTGCCAGGCCTTTCGGTGGTTCAGGCCGTGTTCCAGCGTTCGCTCGTTGTCGAATTGCGTTCTGATTTCGTCGAGAACCTCCTCCATGCTCGAGAAGTTTTGCAGATCTTCCGCCCCGTTGACGTATTGCCGATTGCGTTCGGCTGTGCGGTCGATTTCCGCGTTGCCTTCCCGATAGAGCTTCTCCATCTTTTTATTGTTGTGTTTCGACCAGAGATACATCATTGGCAGACTAACGAGACCACTGATGGCAAGGCGCGGATCGAACTTGAACAAGACGGCCGCAGCCGCGATGACCTGCATGAACGCGGGGCCGAGGATGTTGAGCGAGTCCCCGATGATCTTGCTCGATGCGTCGCGGCCCCGCACGAGCGCGTTGAACATCTTGTCGAAACTCTGCGGCTCACTATCGCCATAGACCATGCGTGACAACCAGCTTCGCTGGATGTTTTTGTCTGTATGGAGCAGCACCTTTTCAGTACGTGCCTTGCCGTTCGAATAGAGCACATCGCCAGCGACATAGGTTGCCGCCCAGTACTCCGTGAACGCGGCGAAGTTGAAGGTGTTGCCCTGGGTCACGTTCGAATAGGCAATCGGCGAAATGCCACGGGCTACCCCTTGCATGACGAAGTTCGCGACAACGCCGATA
This sequence comes from Paraburkholderia sp. NMBU_R16, assembly GCF_013282575.1. Classification (GTDB taxonomy): domain Bacteria; phylum Pseudomonadota; class Gammaproteobacteria; order Burkholderiales; family Burkholderiaceae; genus Trinickia. Next base: position 20,459 of record NZ_JAAAYE010000061.1, on the reverse strand, counting down.
ATGTTCCATCGTTGAGCCCGCATATCGCTGAAGCGGGCCACCATCTTCATGACGCGCCAGAGGGTGCGCGGTGAGTACTGAATCAGATCGAGATCGCGGTCGCTCAGTAGCGCCGCGATCTCTCGCTTGGAAAGTCCATACCGCGCCAATCCCCCATAGACCTCGCCTTGCATGTGCGTCTTGCCGTCGTCGAGCTCATCGAGTTCCTTGTGCAAGGATGCCGCATTGATCTCTTCGCTGCGCACGAGGAAGTAGAGCCACGCCAGCGCTTCGATCTGCGTTCCGTCCACATCGCCCTCTTCGCCGGCGCTCTCGTTTACCGCGGCAACCAGCCGGTCGATCCACCGATCGATGCCGTCCGCCAGTTTGTCGTTGGCATCGATATCGACGACCTCGCGTTTCGTATGCGTTCTGCTCGTGCGCGCCATCGCAACCATCTCGCTCTGCAATCTCCGAAAATCGCGGCGTAGCTCGGGCGACAGACTCTCGATGAGCGTTTGAAACGTATGCGGCTTGGCCGCCTGTTCATCCGGCGGTGGTGTTCGGCTTGCGCAGGCCTCGGCAATCAATGTCCGCAGTCCTCGGAGCACATCGTCGGCACTCCTGATCGGCTCGCCGGGAACAGCAGCGGGATCGGCAAACATCGATGCGAAGCTTCGATGCGACGCCTCGTCTTCCCGAGGTGAAAGAAGGCGCTTGCCCGCGATGGCAGATCGGGCCTCCTGCTTGCCTTGTACGTCGATGGTCGCGACCGAAATCGTCGGTGCGGGAGCCGGCTCGCGCAAAACCTGTCGCAGTTGGGTCATCTTCCCGCGCGGTGCGTCATCGCGCCGGCCGAGCAGGACAAGCCCCAATAACATCTCCAATTCCTGGCTATAGAGGGTTTTTTGTCGCCCGCGCAAACGCATTGACAGCTTTTCGCTGCTCGTTTCGCTCTCGGTCGATTCGTCGAGATTGATATGCACCCGATCGGGCAACGCCACTTTGCTCGAGATATCCTCCGCGAGCGGTGCGCGCAGCAAAGACGCCGGGTTGTCCACTGGTGCTGCCGTCACAACGATGCTGATCGATCTGGATAGCGGGCGAGGAATCTTGTCGGCTTCCGGATTCGGAGCGCGCCACTGAAGGTAGCCGCCCTTCGGTTCGCCGACGCGCGCGGCAACGGTTGCCCAGCGCAGTACTTTGACGGGCTCTTGAATATCGTCGCTGCGATAAAGCGCGTAGATGCAATGTCCGGCAGGGATTTCACCTCGCTGAACTTTTCCATAAAGATCGAATACATCCGATCCCCGGTAGCGGCGTGCTCCCGCAGGCGGCATGTCGGAGACTTGGCGTTTTCCGAAAGCGGGCTGGCGTATCGTGCCTTCGAGGCTTCCCGATTCGCCGCTTGCCGACCACATCTTCGGAATCGACGGTCGCTCGAGGTTGGCGAACGCGTGTCCGGCGGCGCGCGTTGTCGCGGCGGAGATGCGTAAATTCCGGTATGGCGGCGCTTCAAGGAAGGTGCTGGATAGAGGCCCAAGGTAAGCGGGCCCCGCCGGATTAGATCGAGCGGACATAGAGCATGGAGGTCGGTTTGCGCACGCACGGACTGTAGCAACCTTGCGCGGCAGCCCCTTCACGACATGCGAATTGGAGAACGATGCAGCGCAGCAATTTGCCCCGTCCGCCTTATCGCGACCTGCCCAAACAACCGCTATGCTCAATGAAAATTCCTACTGGAAGTCGACAACTCGCCGAGCAAATGCGACAAGTCGACGAAGCGGTGCGCAACCAGATGCCGTACCTCTGCTTCGCATTGCCATACACCGAACACTGCGAGGAGCGTCGCGCCGAGCGCCTCTTTTCGTTGCCGTTCGAGCATCTTCGGCCAGACGATGACATTGACGTTGCCGGTCTCGTCTTCGATCGTGACGAAGATCACGCCCTTCGCCGTATCGGGCCGCTGGCGCACCGTCACGATCCCGCAAGCTCGGGCCAGCCGGCCGTTCGGATAATGCTGCAATACAGCAGCGGGCATCAGCCGTTTCTTGTTCAATTGCGAGCGCAAGAGCGCCACGGGATGACGTCCGAGCGTCAGGCCCATCGCCCGGTAATCTCCCACGATATCCTCTGCTTCCGACGGCATACCGAGCGCCGGCGTCTCGTCCTCCAGGACCGCGCGCGCGAGCATGTCCTTGTCCGGCACAGCGGCCGCCGATTGCCACAACGCTTCGCGGCGATTGCCGGCGAGCGATGCGAGTGCATTGGCTGCGGCGAGTACTTGCAAGTCGTGGCGATCGAGTTCGGCCCGGCACGCCATGTCGCGTACGCTCTCGAACGGCCGCGCCGCTCGAGCGAGGGCGATGCGTTCGGCCGCGCCATCGCGCATGCCCTTGAGCTGCGACAGACCCAGACGAACCGCGGGCCGCTCGCTGTGCGCCACCTGTTCGAGCGTCGCATCCCACTGACTGACGGCAATATCGACAGGCAATACCTCGACACCGTGGCGCCGCGCATCCTGCACGAGCTGAGACGGTGAATAAAATCCCATCGGCTGGCTATTGAGCATCGCCGCGAGGAAAGCTTCCGGCTCATGACGCTTGAGCCAACTGCTCGCATAGACGAGCAATGCAAAGCTTGCCGCATGGCTTTCCGGGAAGCCGTACTCGGCGAATCCCTTGATCTGCTCGAAAATACCGTCGGCGAACGATTTATCGTAGCCGCGCGCGGTCATACCGCCTACGATGCGATCGTAGTATTGCTCGAGGCCGCCCTTGCGTTTCCATGAAGCCATCGCCCGCCGCAGTTGATCGGCCTCGCCCGCCGTAAAGCCCGCGGCAAGCATCGCGACCTGCATGACCTGCTCCTGGAAGATCGGCACGCCGAGCGTGCGCGACAACGCAATTTCGAGCGCCTTGCCGGGGTACGTGACGGGCTCGAGCTTCTGGCGACGCCGCAAATAAGGATGAACGGCGCCGCCTTGAATCGGCCCCGGCCGCACGATCGCAACCTCGATCACGAGATCGTAGAACGTCCGCGGCTTCAGACGCGGCAACATCGACATTTGCGCGCGCGATTCGATCTGAAACACGCCGACCGTATCGGCGCGCGAAATCATGTCGTACGTCGCAGTATCCTCCGGCGGAATGTCCTGCATTTCGAAACGTTCGCCTCGCAGTTGCGAAACCAAATCGAGCGTACGGCGAATGGCCGAGAGCATACCCAGTGCAAGCACGTCGACTTTCAGCAATCCTAACGATTCGAGATCGTCCTTGTCCCATTCGATGACGGAACGTTCCGGCATGGCCGCATTTTCGATCGGTACGAGCCGCGACAGCTTGCCGCGACTGATGACGAAGCCCCCCGAATGCTGCGACAGATGGCGAGGAAAGCCGAGCAGTTGCGTGGCGAGCGATGCCCACGCCTGTATCAGCGGCGCTTCGGGATCGAGCCCGCAGTCCTGAAAACGCTTGAGCAAGTCGCGTCTGCCATCGAACCACTGGTGCGATTTGGCCACCCGATCGACGATTTGCGGATCGACACCGAGCGCCTTGCCCGTTTCGCGCAGCGCACCGCGCGGACGGTATGTCGACACTGCGGCGGCAATGGCTGCCCGGTCCCGGCCGTATTTCGAATAGATGTACTGAACGACCTCCTCCCGGCGCTGATGCTCGAAATCGACATCGATATCGGGTGGCTCGCCGCGCTCTTTGCTGATGAAGCGCTCGAACAGCATATTGCCGCGGGCTGGATCCACTTCGGTAATGCCAAGGCAATAGCAAACCGCCGAATTGGCCGCCGAGCCGCGCCCCTGACAGAGAATGCCGCGGCTGCGGGCAAAGCGGACGATGTCATAGACAGTCAGGAAATAAGGCTCGTATTCGAGCTCGCGTATGAGATCGAGTTCGTATTCGATCTGGGCTTGAATATCGTGCGGAATGCCGCTCGCAAAGCGCCGGTGAGCGCCGATATAGGTTTCCTGACGCAAGTAATCGGTCGGCGTCGTTCCGGGCGGCACGAGTTCGTCCGGATATTCGTAGCGCAGCGAATCGAGCGAGAACGTACAGCGCGCGAGGATGTTCGTCGTTTCCTTCAGCGCATGCTCGGGATAGAGATTGGCGAGCCGCAGCCGCGGGCGCAGGTGCTGTTCGGCGTTGGGCGCAAGCTCGTAACCGCATTCGTGCACCGGTTTGCCCACCCGGATCGCCGTCATGGTGTCCTGCAAAGGCTTGCGCGAGCGCACATGCATGACCACATGCCCGAGCGCGACGACCGGTAGCGCGCATTGCTGCGCGACATATTCGATCGTGCCGCGATGAATATCGTCCATCGCGCGCTGATGCAAAACGAGACCACACCACGCTCTGGCGGGAAACGTCGCGTCGAGCCATCGCAGGCGCTCGCCAAGCAGCGCCTCCTTGGCGGGGAAATCGGGTACGAGGATCGCCAGGCACCCGGGCATGCCGCGCAAATGCGTGTACGGTTTTTCCGGCCGAGCGAGATCCTGCGGCGTCAGCCGGTATTCGCCCTTCGGCGCACGCATTCTCCCCAGCGTGATGAGTTCGCATAAATTGCCATAACCGTCCCGGTTCTGTGCGAGCAGAATCAGCCCGAAAGCCGGCGAGCCGTCGGCGTTGACCAGCTTGAAATACGAGCCGACGACGAGCGGCAGTTGCGCTTGCCTGGCCGCCACATGCGCGCGCACGATGCCCGCAAGCGAGCATTCATCGGTGATCGCCAGGCCGGCATAACCCAATTGCGCGGCGCGCTCGGCCAACTCCTCGGCATGCGATGCGCCTTGCAGGAACGTGAAATTCGACAGGCAGAAAAGCTCGGCATAAGCCGGTAGCGCGGTCGGAACAGTCATCGTCGCGCCTCAACCGAAAAGCCCGTGAAGAAACCAGCTCGGCTCTTTTTCGATATCGCGACTGCTTACGCGCTCGCGATAGATCCAGTAGCAGCTTCGATCTTGCGCCTGAGCCACGAAGTAATCGCGCGTCACGAGTTCGCCGTCGAACCAGCCGGCCTCGATCCGCTCGCCGGTCGAAACGATCTTGAGCGGCGAGCCGTAGAACGGACGATGCTGACGCATCAGCAAGCGCACGGGCGTCTCGAGCAACCAGGTGGGACGCGGCAGAACCGCGGGCGCGGCCGCCGCTTGGATCTTGGCATGCACCGGCACCCAACGGTTCGCGATCTCGGGACGATAGTCGGCCGCCGGCGCCGCGCGCAGCACGTTTTCCTCTCCCAAACGCGCGACGAGCACCTCGATGAGCCGCGCATGATCCTGTGCCGAGCCACCGGGCTCGGGAAAGAGCGTTTCCGAGGCAGGCACCGCCGGCGCCACGTTCGTCGCTTCGAGCCGAAGCGCGATGACCGAGCCCGGCAGCGTCAGACGTCCCAAACGCTCTTTGAGCAGCTTGACGAGATGATCTTCTCGCCAGGTCGGCTCGCCGAGCGTGATCGCGAGTGCCGTGGGCTCCACCGCTTCGCGGCCGCGCTCGTGCTCGAGAAAAAACGTTGCTGCCGCGAGCGACAGCTGGCGGGCCACGAGCCAGCCGCACAATTGCACGATGAGCCGGCGTGCGGCGAACAGCATGCCTTCCGCATGCTCGATGCGGTCGGGCAGTTCGATGCGGGCCGCAAAAACGGGCGGCGGCTCCAGCCAGTCGAAAAGCTCCGGCGCCCCGCCGAAGGCCTGATCGAGCGATGCGAGCACTTCGGCGCCGCAGCGTCTTTGCAAACCCGCGCGCGGCAACCGGCGAATATCGGCAATCGTCTTGCAGCCGAGACCGGTCAACCAATCGGCGAACGATTGAAAATCCGGCACCGTGCCGAACGGCAGCCTGTCGAGTTCGCGCGCGAGCGAGCGCATCGCGAGAAAACGACGCTGACCGTTCTGAACGAGCAGCCAAGCTCCTTGCCCCGTAGGCGCCGCACTGACGCGCGCGCTCAGGCCCATATCGCGCAAGACGATGCGCACTTGCCGGCACAATCGCAGCATGCCGCCGAACAGACGCAGACTCGCACTGACATCGACAAGCAGGGTTGTTCCGTCCACCATGCTCACTTCCGGCGAAAACTGCATCAGCGCCATGGCGACTTCGCGCTGCGCGGCCTCTTCCTTGGTCAGGTCGCGCTCGTAAATGGTGGCACCCGGCGCCAGCGTCAGCACGCCCCCGCGGCGCATGCCCAACTGCACGCCCGCTGCGCGCGCGGCATCATCGGCCACGATGACGCTGTCTTTTTCGAGTACGACCGCGCCTTGTGCCGCTTCAGGCCACCACTTCGGCCGGAATACCTCCAGCTGGAGTCGGTACAGTTTGACGGCGAGAAATACGCGCATGACGGCTGAACAAAATAGGACTGGGATGCAGGGGAATCGACAAGGCTTCGGCGCGTGTCGGCCCTCGTCGCTTCACGATATCGACGCTGATGCCGTCGTCCGCCGGGCGCACCGCCAGCCGCAGCAACGCCGGCGAGGCCTGCTGAGCGGCTGCGAGCGGCCTCACCATGACAAAAAGCGTGTCCGACGACTGGGCGGCAAGATGCAGCCGCCGCAACGAGGCCGTTTGCACCTGCTGCGCCCAAAAGAGCACCACCCCGCACGTGCCGGCCCGGAGTATCTGCTCGGCAGACCAGAGGGCATCGGCCATTTTGGGCGCGCGCACCTGAATCAATTGTTCGAGGGGCACCTCCAGATAGGCGAAGGCCGGCCCATTGGGCAAATGCGGGGGCTGCACGAGCGCAATGGGACGCCGGCCCTGAGCAGCGAGCACCGGCCGCAACAGCCGCATTTCGCCAACCCCCGGCTGCTGAATCAGCAGATCCACGAGTGCACCGAGGGGCCAGCCGCCGCCCGGCAGCTCGGCCGACAATGCTGCATAACCCGTATCCACTGTACGCAGGCCACCCCGCGCCAGCTGCGATGCGCGCCAGAGCGAAGGGTGAACGTCTTCGGGATGGGAAAGAGCGGCAAACATCGGACAATTGCGAAATAACCTGTATGGATGTACAGTATGCTACACGTATTCGGAGTGTTCCGAATAGGTACTTTTTGGGATGACGGCAAGAAAATGAAGAACGGGCGCCGGCAACGCACCCCGTAAATATGGGAGGTGGACGATTCCTCGCGGGCCCTCCACTATTGGCCGGCTGGAATGGCGCATGCGTCGGCATCCCTCGTCACCGCGTCCCCGAGCGTCCTTGCGTCACGGGCCCGCGGCATCATTCATCACGAACTGGCTCGATACTGCAGCGTCCTATTTCAATGGAACCCGAACGATATAAAGGCTATGAAATCTGGGGCCACGTCATTGCGCAAGACGAGCGCTTTGCCGCGAGCGGCACCGTCACGCGGAACAACGAGCTGATTCAGGGCTCCGGTATCCTCGCTTTTTTCGCTACCGAAGAGGAAGCGCGCGCAGCGGGCATCGAATGGGCACGCGCGTGGGTCGATTGCCATCGATGACGCGCGTATCCCTTAATTGCGGGGGCACCATGCATTGATCAGGTTGCGCGTCAAACCTCGCCCTTCAGGGCCCCTTCGGGGCGGGGAAGGATAGAGCGGACGCCAAAGGCGTCCTTCGGCGATAGGCGCTCCGCCGCAGCGGCGACCAGAATACGCCCCCCAGTTTTGTGCGGATGCTGGAGTACTGTTTCTGCCGGATCATGCGGCTGGACGCGCCCTTGAGACTGTTCACCAGCGATGACACAGAAACCTTGGCGGGTAATTCGCCAGGAGGTGAACTTGCTCGTCTTCGCCGTCGAACTCCACCAGTTCAGACTCGAAGTCGGGGCAGATGCTGGCGAAAATAGCATTCAGATCATCCAGAGTGCAAAGACAAAAGTATATTGTCGGCATGGAACGACTCCAAGCCTTCAAGTACGAACTCATGCCCGACGGTGGCCAACAGCGCCAGATGCGCCGCTTTGCGGGGGCATGTCGCTTCGTCTATAACAAGGCTTTGGCGCTGCAAAAGGATAACTACGAGGCAGGCGGCAAGTTCATCGGCTACGTGCCGATGGCAAAGCGTCTGACCGCGTGGCGCAACGGGAGCGAAACGCCGTGGCTCAAGGATGCGCCGACGCATCCGCTGCAACATGCGCTCAAGGATCTCGATCGCGCGTACAAGAATTTTTTCGCCAAACGCGCAGCATTCCCCCGTTTCAAGAAGAAAGGCCGCAGCGATAGGTTCCGCTACCCCGACCCGAAGCAGATCAAGCTCGATCAGACCAACAGCCGGATATTCCTACCCAAGCTCGGCTGGCTGCGCTACCGCAATAGTCGCGACGTCCTTGGCGCGGTGCGCAATGCGACCGTGAGCCTCTCGGGTGGAAAGTGGTTCGTCTCGATCCAGACGGCCCGCGAGGTCGATACGCCCATACCGCGGGCGACCCATGCCGTCGGTATCGACATGGGGATCGCTCGCTTCGCCACGTTCAGCGATGGCACGCACCTCGCACCGCTGAACAGTTTCAAGACGCACGAAGCACGCCTGCGCCACGCTCAGCGGGCGATGAGTCGCAAGATCAAGTTCAGCAGCAACTGGAAGAAGGCGAAATCGCGTATCCAGCGTATTCACGCCCGCATCGCCAATGCCCGTCGCGACTACCTGCACAAGGCCACGACCACGATTAGCCAAAATCACGCGATGGTGTGTATCGAGGACTTGCAGGTGCGGAACATGAGTAAGTCCGCAGCGGGCAACATTGAGCAACCGGGCAACAACGTTCGGGCCAAGTCTGGCCTGAACAACGCCATCCTGGACCAGGGATGGTTCGAGTTTCGTCGTCAACTAGATTACAAGCTGAGGTGGACTGGCGGATACGTCATTGCCGTGCCGCCCCACAACACGAGCCGAACGTGCCCGTGCTGTGGCCACGCCTCGGTCGAAAACCGTACGACGCAGGCGCGATTCACGTGCGTCGCGTGCGGATATGAGAATCACGCCGACGTGGCCGGCGCGATCAATGTTTTAGAGCGCGGACAGCGCTTATTTGCCTGTGGAGGGAGGGTGCAGTCAGGCCACCCGGCGAAGCAGGAACCCGCCGAAGCGACTGCGCAACTTATCGCGTAGCGCCGTAGGGATCTCCTTCCTTTTAGGAAGGGGCGGATGTCAATAAAATGCCATCAATGATGAAGGGGCACCAGCATGGCGAGCATGACGATTCGTAACGTCGATAACCAGCTTAAGGCGCGGCTGCGCGTGCAGGCGGCTCAGTACGGCCACTCAATGGAAGACGAGGCCGGCGAGATTCTACAGGCAGCACTTTCGACCAGCGCTCGAATCGAGCAGCGCAGTCTCGCGGAATCTATCCGTAGTCGAATCGAGCCGCTCGGCGGCGTCGAACTCGATCTGCCAGCTCGCGAGGCAATCGCCGACCGTGCGAACCCGGGCGTCTGATTCTTCTCGAATGTCCTCTCGGACATCCTGCTGCCCGCGTCTGATTCCCGAGTAATGGCATGGCTGGCGCTCCATGTAAATTGAACTGAGTTCGCCACGCGGTACGATGATGGTCTTGCGCTCCGCGCGCGGCTGTCACTGCCATGACCGCCGCGGAGCCCATCGCCCTTTTCCGATGGAGTCCGCATGAAGCATTTGCTGTCGAAATTCCTCGTCACGGCCGCGATTGCCGCACTGACGCCCCTTACTCCGCTTTACGCCGCCACGCCGCCCGGCATCTTCGTGATTGCAACGCAAATCGGCGAGTTCACGACACTGGACCCGAGCGAAATCTACGAGCTCGTGCCGTCTGAATACGTGGCAAATGTCTATGAGCGGCTCGTGCAGATCGATCTGCACGACCCCTCCAAGTTCGCAAGCAAGCTCGCGCAGTCGTGGAGTGTCGGTGCCGACGGCACCACATATACGTTCAAGCTGCGCCCTGGCGTCAAATTCCACTCAGGCAATCCTGTCACGGCCGACGACGTCGCCTGGTCGCTCCAGCGCACCGTATTGCTCGGCAAAGGTCCGGCCGGCGTATTGGCCGATCTCGGACTTACAAAAGAAAACGTCACGCAGCAGGTTCGAAAGATCGACGAACAGACCGTGACACTGCAGACCGATCGCAAATATGCGCCGAGCTTCGTGCTGAACGTGTTGAGCGCGGGCCCCGGCTCCATTCTCGACAAAAAACTGCTGCTTTCGCACGAACAAAACGGCGACGCCGGCAGCGCATGGCTCAGGACCCACGACGCCGGCTCCGGGCCCTACCAGCTCGTCAAGTGGACGCCGAACGAAAGCCTCGTGCTGCAACGGTTCGACGATTACCGCACCCCGTATCCCATGAAGCGCATCGTGCTGCGTCACGTGCCCGAAGCCTCGGCGCAGCGGCTGCTGCTCGAGAACGGCGATGCCGACGCCGCGCGCAATTTGAGCCCCGACAGTCTCGCGACGCTGTCGAAAGCCGACAAGATCCACGTCGCATCGTGGCCCGCTTCGGCATTGCTCTATCTGAGCCTGAATACGAAAAACCCGAATCTGGCGAAGCCTGAAGTGCAGCAGGCCATGAAATGGCTCGTCGATTACGACGGCATTCAACGCAACATCGTCAGTACGACTTACAAAGTGCATCAAACCTTTCTGCCCGACGGTTTTCTCGGCGTGCTCGATGCGAATCCCTACCGCCTGGATGTCGCCAAGGCGAAGGCGTTGCTCGCAAAAGCCGGCCTGCCGAACGGCTTCGAAGTGACAATGGACATGCCGAACGACTACCCGTTCGTGGAAATCGCGCAAGCGCTGCAAGCGAGCTTCGCGCAAGGCGGCATCAAAGTGAAGCTGATCCCCGGCGACGCCAAGCAGGCGATCGGCAAGTACCGCGCGCGTCAGCACGATATCTTCATCGGCGAATGGTCGTCCGACTACATGGATCCGAACAGCAATGCGCGCGGCTTCGCCTGGAATCCGGACAACTCCGATCAATCGAAGTACAAAATGCTGGCGTGGCGCAACAGTTGGAACATTCCGCAGCTGACCGCCGAAACGGAGGCAGCGCTCGTCGAACCGGCGCCCGCACAACGCGCGAAGCGATATGCCGCTATGCAACGACAGGTGCTCGAGCATTCGCCGTTCATTATCATGTTCGAAAAAGTCGTTCAGGTGGCGACACGCCCCGGTGTGACCGGGCCGGAAGTTGGCCCGATCAACGATCTGACGTCTTACCGGACATTGAAGAAATAACTACGTTCGACGGAGCAGGCCATTCAATTGGGAGCGCGCATGAAACACTGGTTGCCCAAGTCCGCCGCGGCACTGCCCGCGGTCTTTCTGCCGGTATGCCTCGCAATCGGCCTGTCATTGACCGCACCCCTCGACGCTCGGGCTGCAACGCCGAAGGATATGTTCGTCATGGCCACGCTGCTCGACGAATTCACCACCCTCGATCCCGGCGAAATTTACGAGCTCGTGCCCGAAGAGTATGCGGCGAACACCTATGACCGCCTCGTTCGCGTCGATCTGGCCGACCCGTCGAAATTCAACGGCGACGTCGCGCAATCGTGGACAGTGAGTCCTGACGGGCTGACGTTCACGTTCAAGCTACGCCCCGGCTTGAAGTTCCATTCGGGCAATCCGCTCACGGCGGACGACGTTGCCTGGTCGATCCAGCGCGCCGTACAGCTCGACAAGGGTCCGGCAGCCGTACTCACGGGCATCGGACTCACGAAAGAGAATGTGATCGGGAAAGTGAAAGCGATCGACGATTCCACGGTCTCGATCGCGACCGACCAGAAATACGCACCGACGTTCGTGTTGAATGTGCTCGGCTCCTGGCCCGCTTCCGTCGTCGACAAGAAACTGCTGCTCTCGCATCAGCAAGGCAACGACTTCGGCAACGGCTGGCTGCGCACTCATGAAGCGGGCTCGGGCGCGTATAAGCTCGTCAAATGGACCGCAAGCGACAGCATCGTGCTGCAACGCTTCGACGGTTACCGCTTGCCGCTCGCCATGAAGCGCATCGTGCTGCGTCACGTGCCCGAGGCGGCAACTCAACGCCTCATGCTCGAAAGCGGCGATGTCGACGCCGCGCGCGATCTGAGCCCCGACGATCTCGCCGCCGTGGGAACAAGCGGCAAAGCAAAGATCACGCCCTCGCCCCAGGTCACCCTCCTCTACCTCGGCCTGAATACGAAGAATCCCACGCTCGCGAAACCGGACGTACAAGAAGCGCTGAAGTACCTCGTCGATTATTCAGGTATCCAAAGCCATGTTGTGAAGACAACTTACAAAGTTCATCAGACATTCCTACCCGAAGGATTTCTTGGGGCGCTGAATATAAACCCTTATCGGCTCGATGTCGCGAAGGCCAAGGCGCTGCTCGCCAAAGCAGGCGTACCGAACGGCTTTTCCGTGACGATGGATGTGCGCAACGATTCCCCCTACACGGAAATCGCGGAGGCCATACAGGCAAATTTCGCGCAGGCCGGCATCAAGGTCCAGCTGATCCCTGGCGACAACAAGCAAACGCTCGCCAAGTATCGTGCGCGCCAGCACGACATCTACATTGGCGATTGGTCTGCCGACTACATCGATCCGCACAGCAACGCACAAGGTTTCGCGTGGAATCCCGATAACTCCGACAAGTCGAGCTACAAGATGCTTGCCTGGCGCAATGGATGGGATATTCCGCAATTGACCGACCAGACGCAAAAGGCGCTTGCCGAGCCCTCGACCGAGAAACGGGCACAGCTTTATCAAGCGATGCAAAAAGCGCTGCTGAGCCAGTCGCCCTTCGTCATCATGTTCCAGAAAGTGGCGCAGGTCGCGACCGCTCCAGGTGTGAGCGGGCTCGAAGTCGGGCCAATCAACGACCTCGTGTCGTATCGCAATCTCAGGAAGCGCTGAGTTCTCACATCATGTCGACGCCGCTTTCGTCTCGCACCCGGCTTGAAGCGCTACGCACACTCCCCGCGCGAAGGCCGGCCGTGCGCTGGATATTGCGCATCGCGCGCTGGGCGATCACGCTCGCCATCACGTTCGCAGGCCTGATTGCGCTCACTTTCATCATCGGCCGCAAAGTGCCGATCGATCCCGTGCTCGCCGTGCTTGGCGACCGTGCATCGGCCGACGCCTACGCAGCCGAGCGTATCGCGCTGGGCCTGGACAAGCCGCTTGCCACGCAGTTGTTCATCTATGCGCGCGACGTGCTACACGGCAACCTTGGCATATCGCTGCTGACGGCCAACCCGGTACTCGACGACATCAAACGCGTATTCCCCGCAACGCTGGAGCTGGCCACGCTCGCGACGTTGATCGGCATCGCGCTCGGCGTGCCGCTCGGGGTCGTTGCCGCAGTCCGGCACAACCGGCCGGTCGATCATCTCGCGCGCTTCATCGGGCTCATCGGCAGTTCGGTGCCGATCTTCTGGCTCGGTCTCATGGGGCTGCTGCTCTTTTATGCGCGGCTGCACTGGGTGAGTGGACCTGGCCGGCTCGACCCGCTGTACGACGGCATGGTCGACCCGCGTACCGGCTCGTTGCTGCTCGATGCCGCGCTGGCGGGCGAATGGGACGTCCTGCGCAATGCGATCTCGCATATCGCCTTGCCGGCCGCCATTCTCGGCTACTACTCGGTCGCCTATCTGAGCCGCATGACCCGCTCGTTCATGCTCGATCAATTGAATCAGGAATACATCGTCACCGCGCGCGCGAAAGGCCTGCCGGAAAGCCGCGTGATCTGGCGTCACGCTTTCGGCAACATCGCCGTGCCGCTTTTGACCGTCATTGCGCTGACCTACAGCAATCTGCTCGAAGGGTCCGTGCTGACCGAGATCGTCTTCGCATGGCCCGGTATCGGCTCGTATCTGACCGGTGCGCTGCTCAATGCGGACATGAACGCCGTCCTCGGCTGCACGCTCGTCATCGGGGTCATGTTCATCTTCGTCAATCTGCTGACCGATGCGCTCTATCGCGTGTTCGATCCGCGTGCCCGTTGACGCGACACCGCTGTTTTTTGCCTTTATTTCGCCTTCTATTCGACATGGCTTCTTCTCCCGATCGACCGACTCTACCCGCCGCCCCGCGGTCGGTGCGCGAATGGTTGCTCGTCGATACGCCGCAATCGCGCGCGCAGGCCTCGCTCGGGCTCGCTTATCGGCGCTGGCGGCGCTTCGCGGCGAATCCGCTGAACATGATCGGGCTCGCGATTCTGGTCGCGCTCGGCATCGTGGCGGCGGCTAGCCCCTTCATCGTGCCGCACGATCCGTTGCGGCAAGTCCTCTCCGATCGCCTGCTGCCGCCCGGCAGCGCCTCGCATTGGCTCGGCACCGATCAACTCGGACGCGACATTCTTTCGCGGCTGATCGCCGGTTCGCGTCTGACACTCGGCATCGCCGTACTCGTCGTATCGATCGTCGTGCCCATCGGCCTCTTGATCGGCACCACTGCGGGCTTTTGCGGCGGTTTCGTCGATCGCGTCCTCATGCGAATCACCGATATGGCGCTCGCGTTTCCCAAGATCGTGCTGGCGCTCGCCTTCGCGGCCGCGCTCGGGCCTGGTGTCGTCAATGCCGTCGTCGCCATTTCGATCACGGCGTGGCCCGCTTATGCGCGCCTCGCGCGTGCCGAAACGCTGCGCATTGCCCACGCCGATTTCATCTATGCAGCGCGATTGCAAGGTGCTTCTGAGCCGCGCATCGTGCTGCGCTACGTCGTGCCGCTTTGCATGTCGTCTGTCATCGTGCGCGCGACGCTCGATATGGCCGGCGTCGTGCTCGCTGTCGCCGGGCTCGGCTTCCTGGGCCTTGGCGCGCAACCGCCGAGCCCCGAGTGGGGCTTCATGGTCGCTTCGGGACGCAACGTGCTGCTCGATGCATGGTGGGTCGCTACGCTGCCGGGCGGGGCCATTCTCCTGGTGAGCCTCGCATTCAATCTACTCGGTGACGGGCTGCGCGATGTCTTCGATCCTCGCCATGGAGACTGACATGGACGATATCGCGAACGCATCGCGGGCTCCGCTTTGCGAAATCGACGGATTGCGGATTGCGTTTCGCGGCCATGACGGCAGCCTCGTCGATGCCGTGCGCGATGTCTCGCTGACGCTTGCCGCGGGCGAGCGGCTCGGCATCGTCGGCGAATCGGGTTCGGGCAAGTCGCTGACGGGACGCGCGCTGCTCGGGTTGCTGCCCGCGAGCGCCCAGTGCACTGCACGCAGCATGCGTTTCGAGGGGCACGATCTACTGGCGATGTCCGCACGCGAGCGACGCCGGCTCGCGGGCGCTGCCATGGGCATGGTGTTGCAAGACCCGAAATATTCGCTGAATCCGACGATGACGGTAGCGAGCCAGATGGCCGAGACGTTTCGGCTGCGCGAACGCGGGCTCGGACGACGCGCTTTGCGCATGCGCATTCTCGATGCGCTGCACGCCGTCGATATTCGCGATCCCGCACGCGTCGCGGCCTCTTATCCGCATGAGCTTTCGGGCGGCATGGGGCAGCGCGTGATGATCGCCATGATGATTTCGACGGGCCCGCGGCTCTTGATTGCCGACGAACCCACGTCGGCGCTCGATGTGGCCGTCTCGATGCAGGTGCTTGCCGTGCTCGACGAAACGATCGCGCGCCATGGTACCGGGCTCCTTTTCATCAGCCACGATCTGCCGCTCGTCATGTCGTTTTGCGATCGCGTTGCCGTCATGTACGCCGGGCGCGTGGTCGAGACTTGTGCCGCGTCGCAACTCGTTCATGCCACGCATCCGTATACGCGCGGCTTGCTTGCGGCCAGCCCGACGCTCGCGCATCCCGTCGGAGAATTGCCCGTGCTGCAACGCGACCCGGCTTGGCTCACGGAGAGCGGACGATGATCGAGCTGCGCGACGTATCCATTCGTTTTCCCACACGCACGGGCCACGTCGATGCGGTGCGCGGAGCAAGCTTCTCGGTCCCGCGCGGTGAAGCATTCGGGCTCGTCGGTGAATCCGGCTCGGGAAAATCGACGCTGCTGCGTGCGCTGACCGGTCTCGTGCCGCTTGCGAGCGGGAGCATGTCGATCGATACGCGGATTGTCTCCGCCGGCAAGGTCGACCGCGCGTTTCGGCGCGACGTGCAGATGGTGTTTCAGGACCCGTACGCTTCGCTCCATCCGCGCTTTACCGTCGATGAAACGCTGCGCGAGCCGCTCGCCATCCATCGGATATCGGACGCCGATCAGCGGATCGCGCGGGCGCTGGCCGAAGTCGGCCTCGGACCCGCCTTTCGCTTTCGCTACCCGCATCAGCTTTCGGGTGGACAGCGTCAGCGCGTCGCCATCGCGCGTGCGCTGATTCTCGAGCCTCGCGTGCTCTTGCTCGATGAGCCTACGTCAGCACTCGATGTATCGGTTCAGGCGGAAATTCTCAACTTGCTGCACCGGCTGCATCGGCAACGCGAGCTGACGATGATCCTCGTCAGTCATAACCTCGCCGTCGTCGGTTTTCTTTGTCAGCGCGTGGCCGTGATGCATAACGGCGAGATTGTTGAGCAGTTGGGTGTCGAGGATGTTCGTGCCGGGCGGGTGGCGAGCGACTATACGCGTAGCCTGCTGCGCGCCACGCATGGCTATCGTCGGCGCGGGCGTAAGCCGTAGGCGGTGAAACGTGCAGTTCGGGCTGAGGGCGCGACGTAAGGCCATTCGATCGGCTGCATCGTGCTTGTTATGCCGCGGCGCATTTTTTGACGGTGTCCCAGGTGCGCGTGGTGAGTGAGCATTCGACCATGGCCGTCTTGAAGGCTTGATGGCAGTTAGTCAGCATAGCGTCCGCCAAGTATTGGAAAGCGCTATGCGGACAGGCTGGCCGAAGTGGTAACGGCAGCGCCCAAGCGCCCACCGAGAACGGTTTTTTGGACAGGTTTCTGGCGACAATTTGGTCGCAACTCGGATCTACTGGAATTGCCGCATTATTTCGCTTTCAGCCGTGCCAGTTCCTCGTTACGTCCTAACGCGGCTGCGATGGCAATCGTTTTTAGTCGCCGCACGACATCTGGCTGCCCCGGTGCCGTCGGTTTAACACCACGCGCCACTGGCTCTGCTCCTGGCAGGCTGAAATTGACGTACCAGAAACCTCTGTCCGGATCCTTTGCCAAGAACGTCTCGACCTTCTTCATGATGTATGGGGGAATCTGTGCGTCTTCCAGTACCACTTCGCCCTCCGCGCCGCTGTGCTCCTGCTCGGCACGAGCGAAGAAAAGATCGACGTTGCCCTGCATCAGCGCCGATTCCTTGGTCAGCCCCGAATTAAGCATGGCCTGACCGCCCGTCACGCAACGTGAAAGAACGCGTTGGAGAGCATCTGGCGGTGGTGGCTCTTCCATGCTGGAGCCGTCCCAGCGCGTCAGCACGCTCAGAAAACCTTCGTCGCGCTCGACAGTGAAAAGCGGATAGCGCCTGGTGCTGTATTTTGGGCAGAAAACCGTCGATGGCACGTAGCCCACGTCATAGTTAGTTTGCCCCCAGACCAGTTCGTCTTGGCTGTAGAACGGCTGCCGGATCGTGTCAAACAGAGAGCGCTTGGTCCACGTGACGGTAACATCGTGCTCCGCATCCAAGAAGCGGTGAGCGACACTGAATGTCGGACTCAGAAGCAATGCCAGGACGAGGAGCGCAAAGCACGCCAGCATCTGTCTGGCGACGGTTGGCTTTGGCTGGCCGTGGAAGATGCGGTTGGTAACGAAGTACCCGACGGGGACCGTGGCGAAAAGAAGGCAGCCGAAAATGCAGGCGAGGTTCGGTAGTTTGTTGATCGCTGCAACGATCAACCCGCCGAAGCTAACAATGCTTGGCAAGCGGAGCAGGGAACGCTTCGATGCTGCACGCCACGTAAGAGGTTTGGAATCTGATTGCATGGAATGTAAAGTCATTGAGGTAAACAGCGCGGCGGAAATGTTTATCGAATGGACGACGACGCGGCAGCAGCCTGGAAACGGAACATCACGAATCGACTGACATCGATCGTTGTGAAGCAACGAGTCGCGGCAGCGGATCGCACTTACAAACGCACAGATCGCCGCTTAATGCCGCGTGCCGCCCGTCGGGTGCCGTCATCACTTGGCGTGGACCGTCACATTTTATTTTTCCGATTGTTTTGCAGCCAGGGCATTGCACGTCGTCGCCCTCATGGGCGACGTCGCGGCTTTCGAATCGGATTGTGCTCGGTTTGGCGATTACCGTTCCGTCCGCGGTAGTCTTGTCGCCGTTAAGGATCAGGTAGCGTTTCATAAAAAATATAAAGTGTTTTGGATATAATCCCAGATAGTCCGCAAATGGGATGCATCGAAGATCAAGATTACGTCACTTCCAGTCAAATAACGATCCACCGTATCCATGAGAATCATGCACAATTAATCAGAAAGCCTCGATTCGCATCACTCGGTCAACCACCTGCATCGCTTTGGGGTTGTCGTACGCCCGCCGGCACATCGCATACTTACGGTGCGCGGAGCAAATCCGCAGACCGTACCCAACGCACAATCTCGTTGCCATTGGCCTGGCGATACCGAATCTGCGTCCACTCACCGACTTCCTTAAGTACCACCGCCGTATCGCCGCGAATCAAATACCCTCTTTTCTTTCCACTCTCGTCCGGCGTGCCGTACAAATAGGCTTTCTCTGCGGCGATCTGACGGGCGTTCTCTGGCTGCGGGCTGTCTTCGTTGTTCGATTGGCGCGACATCGGTCCGTACTGATGGATCAACGCAGCCAGATTCGACTGTTGCTGTGTGGTTGGCGGCGTCCCAAAATAGTTCTTATCCGACGCGGCGATCGGTCCTTTCGCGGTGTCGATAGTGATCTGCCCTTTGTTGTAACGCACATAAGTGGGCTCAAAACAGTAATCATTGTCGGTGTTTTCAGGCAGTTTATCCAATAAAACAAAAGCACAACTTGAGACCTGTTGCAACGATGGTGGAGTACAATATGGGCGAGGTGCGAACTTGTCCGGTACCGGCCCGACTGGGTGCTGCCGCAAAAATTGCTTCAGTATTGGGCGACCATAAATTAGTTTACTTGCGTGACTACCCGCGGCATCCGAAATAAAATTGGTGTTTTGCTCTTCGGTCCCTGCATCCTCACAGGTTGTCAAAAAGAGGTTCTCGCCGGCCGTCCATCTAATCGTTACGGCCGCGCCATCACACAAAGCCTCCGCTGCCGAAGGCTTGTCATTGACGAAGACCACACATTCGCTGTTCGCACAATCTGGCTCCGTGGGTTCTGCGGCACTAACCATTTCACATGCAAGCAGGCAGAAACTCAGCATCAACCCATAAAGTTTATACGCCACAGATCCACCCGTTAAGCTTATCATTGAGTAAATAAAGTTTTAACTCGGTCTCGCGATCGCCATACAATTTTACGTCGATATATAACTTTCCCAACAACAACCGTCTTAACACCAGTTTCTCATGTGTCTCTCGTGCAGCCCAATTTTCTATGGCCTCTTGGCCAAAGTCACCCGAGACCGCTGCGCAAGGGCAGCGGCCTAAACAACAAGCAGCATGTTAGGAAGCGGTTTGCATCCGTTCGAGCTACATGGTGCGCGGCAAAGCTAGCGGGTTATGTCCTGTCGCTTCAACCAAGCTTCCAGCGGCGGCTTCCCGGCCCGGGAGTAGCGAACCCGTACCCAATCTGGCCTCTCTTCGCCGATTACCGCGACATGATCGCCACGGATTAGATACCCGTGCCGGTTGCTCCCCACCGAGGGCCGCTCATAAAGCCATGATCGGTCGACCTTCACTGTCCAGCTCGGCAATAAATCATTATTGGCGGCCATCGCACCGCCCGCGTCGTGGCCGCTTGTGGAATGGGCGGAATCACCAATCGCAGCCTGTATTTGCTCGTAATATCTCGCATTTTCTGCATTCGGCGGATCGCATGCGCGGAGATTTTCAAGGCCTAGCGCAACGCGCAAGAACGGCTTGATATCGGTGGACTTTGCCTGAATGAACTGAGTCCATACGGCCTGGGCCGTCGGCTTTTCCAGGGTCTTCATCGATTGAGACTCTTTCTTGCCCGAATCAAGCTGACTTTGCCAGTCGGCGTCCTTGTCGCTCCATGCCCCGCCGCAAACAGCGCCAGTATAGTCACGTGCGACACACCCGGTTTGGGTGTCAAGGATCGGGCAAAATTCGCGACTCCCCACGGTGGGCTTACCATCCTCTGTTTCCGTCACGCCGTTACGAGTGAGGTCAAGGACGACATAGCGTCCGTCGCGCGAACGCGCGTTAGCTCCAACGGTCAAAAAAATGACGCCGCCATCGGCGGTGAGCGTTTCGTCCGGGACGGTGGCCCGCAAAAAGAAACGACTTACCGTATTGATGTTCATCCTAATGCCGCCTTCAGATACCGACTCCTCTAAAAAACGTCGTCTCATGTGGCTAAACGCATTCCATTACACACAAGTCTGCTGCTCGAGCTCACGCGCGTATCTGATACCAGCAGCAAAATCCACCACGCGCTGCATGCCTAGCCAGATGGTCTTGACGCCAGGCTCGCCGTCGCCTTTGCGG
>NZ_JAAAYE010000060.1 GCF_013282575.1 Paraburkholderia sp. NMBU_R16 | reverse complement strand
AGACCGATGACGAGCGGTTCGCCGATGATTTCCATTGGCTTGCCGATAGGATCGAGTAAGCAGCAGCGACGAGATCGGGCCATACATGCACGGAAAGTACGATCACCCCGATTGGCACTTCGTTAGATTGGGCGAGCAACGCCCATTCTAACGACAGGAAAACCAACATGAACAAAAGCGAACTGATTGATGCCATCGCTGCGAAAACCGATACCAGTAAGGCTCAAACCGGCGAGGCACTTGACGCCATCATCGAAGTCATCACGCATGCCTTGGTGAAGGGCGAGACGGTGCAACTGATCGGATTTGGCAGCTTCAGCACCGGCAAACGCGCGGCGCGCACAGGACGCAATCCGAAGACAGGCGAGGAAATTCAGATTCCGGAAGCGAAGACTGTCAAATTCATTGCGGGCAAAGCGTTCAAGGACGCGGTCAACGCGTCGAAGAAGAAATAAGTACGCGGCTGCTGACGGGCACAGGTTCGTCAGCGCAGAGCCGCACCTGATTTGCATTCGTACATTTTGTCGTTGATTTCATGGCCCGATCATCATCCCGCCACAGCACAAGAAAAGCGGTTGTGTCGCGATAACGGAGCCATGACGAGCAAGCGGCGATTCGCTTAGGAGTCCTTAGATAAGCAGCGAATAGAACTGCGCGGCGACCGTTCGAGTGGCGTGGTCACCCTTCATTTGGCCTTTGCGGATCATGTGCATGATCTCAATGCCGGCCAGGATGATGCGCGCTATTGGAAGCCCACGCGTACGGCATATTTCGAGCATGTGCCGAAAAGCCGTATCGAGGCAGTCGTGAGCGAAGCGGTCTCGCCGCAGAGCGCGGCCGAATTTCGCGGCATGAAGAAGGCCGACGCAGCGGGGGCCGCAGAGCTTCGCATGGCGGACTCAGGTTGGTTGCCCGAGGTGCTGCGCAACCGCGAGGTCCCCAAACAGGTCGCTTACGGCTATTGGGAGAACGACGATGATGAATCCGACGATGAGGCGGTGACTGATGCGGACGCGATGAGCGAACAGCCCGACGAGGGGGCGCAGCACGAAGCCGAAGCAGCGTAAGCGGCGCGTGCGTTAGCTAAGCATCGTTTGAACTAGCAGCCGTCCGGGCGAGTGCTCGGACGGCTGTTTGCGTTCGCATCGCCAATGCGGTTATCGAGGGCCCTGCTTAGGCGGGGTCGTCTTTTTTGGGGGGCGCCGGCTCGAAAGGGTTCGGCCACAGTTCCTTAACGACCGCATCGGCGCGCGCGCTTCGCTGCGCGGGTGTCAGCAGGCGCTTTTGTTCTCGCGTCAGGTCGGCAGTGAGCCAGTCGTCGGGCAACCGCGCGCCAACGGGCGCAATCGGGGTGCGCACCCGCTGACTCCGCGGCGTGGGCACCGCGCCCGACCTTGTTTCAGCGACAGGCGATGACCCGGGGGATTGCTCCGTTTCGACAGCCGGTGCTTTCGCTGGCTGACTGAGAGCGGGGGGCGATTCCGTGCGCGTCGAGCGGGAAGCGCGGGCGACGATGCCCCGTTCTCGTCTAAGCCTTTTGAGGGTCAACGCGAATGTTTGATAGGTAAAGACGAGCCCGGTCTGCGCGAGGTCTTCAATGATCGCGGCATATCGGACGCCTGCCCGGATCGCGCGCTCAACGCTGTCGAACACGTCGCGAAGCTGGGCGGTCTTGGATCTACCGTCGGAGGCGACGGAGAGGGCATTGAGCCTTTGTGCGCGTTCTGCGGCGATCTGAGCGGTCATGGCTGTACTCACATGAGGGGAACGGCGACAGTATGCCGTGAATTGATCGATCTATGCACCAGTAGCGATCCCCTCGTGATCCTTCCCTCTCTAACGACCATTCAAAAGTGATCCAAAAGTGATTCACGTCGATCTCGCGACGATCTATCCTCGGGTGGTCGGCTGCAAGCCGAGGCACGATAGATATGTTCGACAAATTGCTGACGCAATTTGCCGCCCATATCCCGTGCTCCAAGGGGACACCCCTTGGAGAACCCGCCCGGCTACGCCGGCGGTGTGGTCGACGCGCAACGCGCGTCGACCGTCAGTCCACTCTGTAATTCGCGCTAACGCTCGCGGTGGCCACGGCCCCCCTCTTGCAAAGCAGGTGTTCAGATCGTGTGGAGTACTCGGGGCTGTGCCGCGCCCACGCCCACCGAGCGATTGAACGGCTGGCGCGGTTGGGGGCCGTCAAGGCGCGCAGCGCCGATTGCCCCCGCGCGCGGGGGCGTGGATTTGTCTTTCCGACGTACTGATAAAACTGCGCTGATTAAGGTCCGACAATTAAGAGCCATTCATCCCGACAATTAATCGACGACAGAGGCGAGCGTACGGCGAAACCCGGCCGTGATCTGTGGATAAGTCAGGCAGAGGTCAAAGTTTGTGGGGTGTCGGGCCGTGCTCGACGGATGCTGCGCGCCGCTTTCGCTACCGCAGTGCGTCCGGCTGCGCTGTCGTCAACGGCGCACGCAGCGGCTGGCGAAGGGATGCGGGCGGGGCCCGCTATCGTTGCTCGCTGCTGGCGACCTCGTAGCAGCGTTCGCGGTCCCAATCAGGATGAAGGGCTTTGAGGATGCCCACACGGCGAGCGATCGCCTCGGCGCGATCGGTGGCTACCCCAGGCGCGTCGACGGTGTGTGCTGCGCCGGCGCGACGGCGGTTGTGTAGGCGCTGGACCGTCGCGCTTAGCGCGAGCGTGGCTTGCGCCTCGGCGCGGCTTGAGCGCAGCTGCTCGCGCTCGGCCTTTGCGACTTGCGCCGCGGCACGATAGCGGCGCATCACGGCCTTGCTGCGTTCATGGCGTAGCCATTTGGAAAGATTGAACGCGCCAAATAGCGCAGCCGGTAACTGGCGCAGCGATGCCAAGCCGCGATAGCCGCCATCTTCAGTGCGCTCGACCCGCTGCTGGGCCGTGACGAGTCCGGCACGCTGGAGATCGCGCATCGCGCGTTCGGTCCGGCGCACGGGCAAGCCGGCGTGGCTGGCGAGGAACGGCAGCGTCATGTTCAAGAACCCACCATCGCGCTGCGGGATGCCGACTCGCAGACTCGCCAGGTCCAGATACTTGATCATTGCCCGCAGCAGCTGGACGCACGCGATGCGGCGCTCGAGGCGCTGCTGGCGAACGCTTCCGTTCGCCGCATTGAGCGTCGGTAGATGGCGACTCGGATCGTCCAGGTACGCGTCGAGGCGCTTTTGCATCTCAACAAGGATGCGCGGCCGGTTCCCGCCTCGGGCATCCATTGCGTCGGGCGTGCGCGCGTGAGCCGGCACCGGCGCGCAATTGTGCGACGGTATTGCACCGTACGCTGAGAGCGGATGCGGCCGATTGTGCATCAGACCGTCGGCTTCGGGTCGTCGGCCGGCGATGGCCGATCCGGCTCGGGACGATCCGCTTGCGGCTGGGGCAGCTGCTTCGCCTGCGTGCGGGGGCTTGAGCCACCAAGCACATCGCGTACGTGTTGCTCGACGCGCGCGTGGCGGTAGTCGTCCATCGCTCGGTTCAGCCGTCCATCACTGAACTGCACGCGTAGTCCCGCGTCGACGGCGATCCTGGCGGCCGCCAACTGGTTGGCGTCGTCGCCGGTCAATTCGAGCGTGCGGCCGAACTTGCTTTGCGCGAGGCGCAACCCCGCCTCGATCGCCGACCGATCGACTTGCAGCACCTGCACACTGGCGCCGCGATCGCGCACGAGGTCGCGGCCGTCCTGGCGGTAGGTCACGGTACCCCGCTCGTCCACCGACCAGGACAGGCCGGACGACCGGAAGATAATCGCGTTGTGTTTGTCATCGGCATCCGGCCGGGATGTGGTTGGCCGGATTACGCTGAATCCTTCGCCGTCGGCGGTGTCGGTCGATTCGGGGCGTGCGGTGCGGCGCAGCGCTTCGAGCGCTCGCTCGTCGCCCTGTTCGGCGCGCTTGCGTAGCCAGTCGGAAAAACTTGGCCCGCTAGGCGGCCCGAACTGAGCCTTCAGCGCGGCGCGTTCGTGCGCGATCGCTTGCCTGAGGGCATCCTCGAGACCCAACCGCTCGACGCGCGCCAGCGACGTCGCCGCGCGTCGTCCAGCTGGCGTCAGCCGCACGTCTTGTTTGATTGCGTCCCGCCGGGCCCCGAATGCGCTGCGGATCCCGTCGCGACGCTGCTGTTCGCTCGAGCGCTGCGCGAGCCACGCGGCGTGGCGTGCTGCGATGTGCGACTCCCGTGCGCTTGTGTACTCCCGCCACAACGCCGCGCGCGGCAGCTCGCGTGGCGCTGGAATGGGCTCGCCTGCCTGCTGGCGCTGATAGATCTCGCGCAGCAACGGAGCGGCTTCGCGCCAGAAAAGATTCAGTTCCTTCGTGAGGAAGTCGGAGACGTTCAGCGAACGTTTGCCGGCACGAATACGATCGGTGCCGTCCCGGCCTGTCACGACCACGTACTTCGCTGGCCGCACACCGTGTGTGTACGAGACCTCCGCGAGCAGGCGCCGAGCGTCAAGATTTTCACGGATCTCCCGAAATTTCTCGGCCTGGCTGCTCGCTTCGCGGCGCTCGCGCACTTGTCGCGCAAGCTCACACAGCACGTTGTCGGACGCACGGCCCGTATGGCGCGGCGTGACGAACGCCTCATCGCCGGCGCGCGAGCGTCGCAAGCGATACGGCGGGACCTCGGCTGCAATCTCCGGCTCTCGCACTGAGTTCGGAGGGACGGCGCCAAACTCGAAAACGCTGTCGACCGCGTCAAACCGGTTGATGACGCGCCCAGGCGTGTCATCAGCTTCCCAGCCGCATTGCCATGCCAATGCCGCGAGGTCGGTTTCACGATCGTCGAACTCGTCGATGCCGTCGGCCGGCTGGCCACCGAACTCATAGTCGCGTGCTACACGACGAAGATGTTCATCGAGTCCGGCGGCCGCGTCACCGTCGCGATAGCGGTCGATCGGCGCCGTCCAGTGGCCGTTCCGATCCGACATCCAGGAAGGCAGCAACAAGATAGGCTCGGCCTCGAAATCGAACGCCAAGCCGATCGCGTCAAACCGGCTACCAAACGGATCGCGCCGGCGGTCGTCAAACCAACCCGGAGGTAATGGGGCTTGCGGCGGTCGCGTAACCGGCGGCCGCATCGACGGCAGGTCTCCGAACGGATCGCGGAACATGTAGTGCGCTTCGAGCGCCCGGTGGTACGCGGCTACGTCATCGGGCGAGAACTCACCTACTCGTTGCGTTGCAGGCTCTCCAGCGCGATCTGCACGCCATCGCAAGCGATCCGCGGGTACGGCGCCATCTGGCTCCAGCTCGTGAAGCGCATGATCCGGCAGTAGCACTGCAAATCGACTTCCGAGCCCGTCCACAGCCCGGCCGGGCAGTCCATGCAGATCGTCGAAGGATTCGGCAGTCTCTGACGGGGCAATTGAGACAACGTCAAACTGCCCATCCAACCTGTCGAATCCGTCGATGCCGGGCTCTGGGACGCCTTCGTCCGGCCTGCCGAATTGCCACCGCGAGGCGTCGAGCTCGATTTCGCGTTCGTCGAGTTCGTCGACGGCATCGGCCGGCTGGGCGCTGAATTCAAATACTCTTCCATGTCGTCGGAGATGTTGTTCGAGTCCGGGGAGGGTGTCGTCTGCTCGGTCATGATGAGCCCTTAAATGTTGCGCGTAGAAACCGCGTTCAAGTTCCGCGAGCATCAGCTGGCGGTCGTGGGGTGAAGACTCCTGGTATTGCTGATAGAGGCGACTGCCGCTATTGAGGTACTTCAATTCGCGCGCTCGGCTTGCGTACCACTCATCGAGTACTGCGGTGATCTCGTCGGGCGTGCGGCGCTTCGCGACGCCGGCCTCGTATCGATCCGCCGCATCAGCCGACAACGCTTGCAGTTTTTCGGCAGTTGGCAGCTCAATGAATTCGTGCGTGAAGACGGGATCTTTCAAATTCACGCCTTTTTCGGCCCCGGCGGGCTTCACGTTCGGGTAGGCGTTGTCTTGGCCGGCGTTGCGCATGAGGACCCGGCCGTGCTCACGCAGCAGCGCCATGAAAGCGTCGTAGTCCTCGATTTGGCGGTCGAGGACCGCATCGAGGATCGCTTCTTTCAGCTCGCGGTTATTCGCGCGAAAGAGGTCGCCCCGATAGCGACTTATCATTTCCGAAGCGTCGGTAAGCAGCGTGCGGCGATTGTCTTTCGGGCTGGCAAGCCCATACGCTGCATTCGTGTGCTCCTGGAACGCATCGATGTAGTGCAAGTTCTGCTTATCAAAGCCAAACGGACGAAGCGTCTGCCCCGAAATCAGATTGCGCTTCGGGATGACGATGTGAATGTGCGGCTTGCGTTCGACCAGTTCGCCCGTCGCCTTATCGATATAGCTCTTGATACGAGGAAGGTGCGCTTCGGCATAGAAGCAGTATTCGTCCGGGCGATATGCATGCAGAGCGAACGCCTCGAAGTCACGAGCAATCTGAAACAGCGTTTCACGATCGACATGGTCTTCCTTGAAGCTCAGCGTGATCGACAGGTAACGGTCAACGTTGGGCGCCGCGTCGATCGATTGAATCACCGCGTCAGTCAAATCGAGGTCGCCGGCGAGCACGACGCGCTCATCCATCTCGTCACGGCCGTGCTCCCGCCCGACTTTGCGGCCGTCCTCGAGATATTCTTTGACGCCGTCGTGATGGCCGCTCAGTCTAATCAACACGATGTAGGTGCGCCTTGAGCAGCTGGGTAATCATCTCCAACTCGTCGACCAACGCGACGAACGTGGATTCCGACAGGCGGCCGGACACGCGCGCCGCGTTCGCTACGTGGGCGAGTTGGTTGATGTTGTTTCCTGTCTTGTTGATGACGTACATGATGCGCTGACGCTCAACCGTGGCCCGTGGACGCGCAACGATCTGCGTCCGATTTGTCAGCACGCATTGGCGGAAAAATTCGGACGGCGTCAGGCACGAGGCGCCGACTTTGTTCAAGTAGGCAGCG
This sequence comes from Paraburkholderia sp. NMBU_R16, assembly GCF_013282575.1. GTDB lineage: Bacteria > Pseudomonadota > Gammaproteobacteria > Burkholderiales > Burkholderiaceae > Trinickia. The sequence continues at coordinate 21,180 of NZ_JAAAYE010000060.1, read as the reverse complement.
TATTCCGCTTCACTTAGCCGAAACCCAACGCGCTTGGAAAGCTGTTGGTCCGCTGATACTTTCGTTCTAGCCATGCACGCCCCAAACTGGCAGCGGAAAAGCGTCGTGCTCGACTCCGTCCAGCACACGGCCTGCTCGCTTCTTTCCGAGCCGAGTGACGTTTCGTGCGTCTTGCGTAACTCGGTGCTCGTCGTCGCCGTCGTGGAAGGCACCTGATATCGAAATCCAGCCGCCCGCGCGAGCGCCATCGCGCTGTTCATGCGACGAATCTGGCAGGGGACGCCACTCACCCCATTGCTTGAACAAGAATGGCGTACGCGCGGCCGCACACTGATCGCGCAACGAACGGATCCAGTCGGGATGCGTTGGCCGCGCCCTGGGCCCGCTTTCGCCCCCTGCGATGACCCAGTCGATGAAGTCGTGGCGGTCGGGGTCGTGGATTGGATCCTCGGCATGGCCCGCGCATGTTCCGCAGTAGCCCCGCTCCATCCCGGCACCTTGCCTAAAACCTGTGGCGCAATGGAAGGCGCCGGGCACCAACCAGTCACTGATATCGACGGCGCCGAGCAACGGCTCCATGCTGAGAAACTTCACGCGCGCCGGCGTCTCGAGCAATTTCGGGATGTCGCGCTCGGCCTCGGCCTGGTTGACTATCGTGGCGCCGAGCCAAACGTTGGCGGGCAGCTTCCGCTCATGTAGGCGCTCCAGCTCTGGCCGGCGCTCGGCCGCTTCCTTAATCATGGGCAACACATTGCCGATGCGCTTAGTCAGGACCAGCCAATCGAGCTTGGGTGTCTTGGCGATCAGGTCGAACAATTCAGCGCGCCATGCGGGATCGACCGCGTTATCGAAAACGTCAGCGAGTGACGCGCAGAACACGCGCTGGCGCCGGCCGTGGACCGCGAAAAACGCATCGTGCCGATCATTCCATTTGATCGGGTCCTTCCATGTGCTCGGCGCGGTCCGATGCCGCGCTTTGCTCGCACCCCACGCGACTTTCATCGCCCGTGCCGGCGTACTCACGGCCGCGTAGCAATGATCGCAGCCCGGGGAAACGCGCGTGCAGCCGATCCAGGGGTTAAATGTATGGTCCGTCCATTCAATTCGACTGTTTTCGCTCATGAGAATCGTCCACTTACCGGTTGTTCGAGGAATGATTGCCCATTGCGACCGCCATCCTGGTAGCCCAAGGACTAAGGCGAACGATTCGCAGCAATCGCCGCATCGCCCGCCCATGGCGCGCATCCCAAGAGAGCTTCGAAGGACTGTGGATCGAAAATTCGCCGACGGCATAAATCGATCCGCGGCGACGCGCATTGCCAATACCCAAAGTCCAGAGCGCGTCGAATCGCCACACACCGTCGTGGCGCCGCTCGATGCGGGCGCGAGCGACCCCGGCGCCGCTGTCGTGGCCCAAAGGCGGTCCATCAAACTCGAATAGCGCCATTTCGTCCCCGACGGGCATCCGCAGCAGGTCCGTCAGCGCGTCGGCCGGCAGCCGCATGCGACGCAGCCACCGGCCCGCGTCGCAGACGACCACGGGGCACGGCGGTTCGGCTTGATGCCGTTCGCAAGAACTGGTTTGGGGATAAGTCATCTGTAGGGTCCTCAGCGCGCTACGTGACGTTAGTGCGACCGCACACGGCTAACCGCGATTTGATGTGGCCTGCGCCAGAGCTGGACGTCCTCTTGCGTCAGCAGGAGCGACACATTGCCGTCGGCAGCGACCTGCGCGGCTCGCCGAACGTGTTCGCACCACGCTTCGACAACGAAGTCGCGGGCGCGCCGGCGCATCCCTGTCCCGAGCGCGACGACGAAGTACGTGAGCGCGAACAGCGCGCCAAACTGCCAAAACAGGCGCCAGCCGCTCTGTAGCGTGGCTTCGGATGCGCAAAACACGGCGTGCAGCGTATGGCCGGAGCCGAGCGGGTCGCCCTGGACGGCCAGCACGATCAGCACCAATTCGATCGCGAGCCCCGCTGCCATGCTGATGGCCACCAGTCTGACGAAGGTGCCGAACTCGCTAATCGCCGTTCGCATTCCGAGCCACCATTGGCGATTCAGGCGTCGTTCGATATCCGCAACGGCCTGCTCGCGGATCGTCGCGACGGCGATACCGTTTAGATGAACTCGCCAGGTGGTTGCGGCCGTTACCTTCGGCTCGGCGCTCTTGGGGCTCGTTCGCGGCGAGCGCAAGTGCTTCCAAAGAACATTCGCCATTGCGGCAACGACCAGGACAAGCATCAGTGCAGCGAATCGCATATCGTTCATAGTTGTTTGCTCCTTCAAACAAAAATGGCGTATTTGTCGTTAGATCCCGAGCGCGTGCGAGAGGTGGCCGACCATCCAAATGAATGCCGCGCCGGCGCAAAACGCGATGACCGCCTGTGCGGCGAGCGAGCCGAGCGCCGAGCGCGCCGCGGCAACGGGCGAGCGTGGGGCGATCGCGCGATCACCGGACTCCACGGCGAGCCGCAAGCGCGCCAGCTCCTCGGCCACCTGCGCGGCCGCGCCTCGGCGCGCCTGGTCGGCGGCCTTGGCGGCCACCTCGCCGACAAAGGCCTGTCGTGCCTGTGCCACGAGCTTGGTGAGCCGGGCGTTTTCTTCTCGCAGCGCTTGCACCGTGGCCGTGAGCCTCTGGTCGGTGGACTCCATCAGCATGACCACGTGGTGCTGCGCATCCACCACCTTCATCTGCTCGATCAGGATCTCGGCAAGCACGGCCAACTCGTTCGACGCCGGCATCGAGGCGAGCACTTGGGCAAGGCGCTCCGAGGCCTTGCCAGCGCGATCCGGTTGGGGCACCACCTCGCTCATGCGCAAACCCCAGCCATGAGCGCGTTGAACGCCTGATCGAGCACCGGCTCGATCGACAGCGCCTTGCGCTTAAGTCCAACCAGCCTCACAAGCCGATCCTTCTCCGATTCGCTCGTCGCGGCCGCCAGCTGCGCCTTGTAGTCGATCCCGTCGTTCGCGATGTCGTGAATCGTGCGGCCGGCCGCTGCCGCGAGCGCGAATGCGTCGTTTTTCGGCACCAGCGCGCCCTCGTTCAACATGAAGGTGCCCTTGCGCTCATGCAGATCGAACAGCTGCCCGAATTGGCGGCGCAACGTCACTTCGCGCGCCTCGCTTTTCACGAGCTCGACCTTGTTGAGCAAGACGCGGATACGCTCGGGCTCGACGCCCAGATCGGCCAACATGTTGATCGTCTTGATCGTGTCCTTCATCTGCTTGCTCTCCGGCTCGACCGGTACGACGAAGCACGCGTAATCCTCGTGCGAGCCCTCGGACAAATCGAGCCGATTCAAATATTCCTCGACGTTCGATGCGCCGATATCGACTAACAGGCTGCGCCCGCGCATCAGCTCCGCATGGAGTTCGTCAAAGCGCGCGGCGATCATCACTTCGACCTTGGGGCCGGCCGAGTCGTCGGTATTGATCGACTCGATTTGGCGCACCGACATATGCGCAAGCCGCGGCGCAAGCAACTCGCGCGTCGCGGTGGTCTTGCCGACGTTGCCGGAGCAGTTCGCGATGGCAATGCTCAATTCGCTGGCAGTGCTCATTTCATCTTTCCTTGCGTAAGTAGAAAAGGTGCCGCTTACATCATGTTCGGCATCGGACCGCGCGCCTGCTGTTGCTCGGCTTGAGGGACATTGGCGGGACTCGCCTTGGGCGCGGCCTTCGGGGCGGTCCACGCGGCGTGCAGTTCGGCGGCACGCTTATCGATCTCGGCCGCGCCTGCGTCGCGGCTTATCTCGCCCCGAGAGATGCGCGCTTCGATCTCCGTGCCCGCCTGGATCCGCGCGTCGAACCGGTTGAGCAATTCGGTGCGCATGCGCGCGGGCACCTTTTCGATCGCTTTGGTAAGCTGCTCGCGCATCTGCTCGACGGTCAACCCGCCTCGCTCGGGCTTGGCCGCGACGGGTTCTGGCTGCGCTGATGCGCCCCGCTTGACTTCCCAGGTGTTGCGCAGCGTCTCCTTCGACTGCGTACCAATCACCCTGCCGTTGGCGTTGCGTACTGGCTCGTCAACCGTGACGGGCCTCTCGCCGAGGTTTTTGAGCGAAATCGTGTCGCCGGCCTTCGCGCCAGATTCGGCGATTGCCCGCCTCAGATCGACACCCCAGACCGTCTGCTCATCGCCTGCCTCGTTTCGGTACCGCACGAAATACGAACGCGAAGCGTCGGACTTGTGCAGATACCGTGCGCTTCCGTGCTCGAGCAGCACGCCCGACAAAGCCTCGGACTCCTCGGGCTTGGCGGGTTTCGCCCCGTCCGTTTGCGGCTTGGCGGACTTTGGATCGGTCGTCGAATCGAGCTTTTCATCGGGTTTTTGATCGTCCGACGGCTCGGGCGATTTGCCCGCCTTGATCGTCAGCGCCGCGCGCTCTCGCTTGGCCATCTCAAGCAGCGCCTCGTCGCTCTCCTTCGGTTTGAAGCCCTTGAAGCGGCTCATGTCGACTCCGCTAAGCGACGCCTCAATCCACGCATTGCGCCGGAACGTCTCGTCGCCGCGCACAACGATGGCATCCCAGTTCTTCGCCTCGGCGATCGCCAGCATGTCTGCGATCGTGGAGCGATCGTTTTGCTGGGTTTTCAGACGCGCCCCGACGTCCTCGAAGTGCGGTCGCATCGTCGGCGTCGCGTCGGGCTTGGCTTCCTTGCCGTCGAGCTTCCAGAACCGCCCTTCCTTGACCATGTAGCGCGAGGCGACTTGCGCGGGCACCTCGTAGCCGTCCTTTTTCACGATCGGCTTACGCGATGCGGGATCGACACCGATCTGGTTCTCGCCAGCATCTGTCGTATCTCCCGCGTCACCTGTTTCCCGCTTCTTCTCATCGGCGGGCTTGCCCTGCTCGCGCAGGAGCGCTTCGGCCGCTTTGCGCTCGTTTTCCCGCACCTTGCTTAGGCGCTTCAAATCCTCTTCGGACACCGGGTCGGGCCGTCCGCGAGTCTGCTCGTTGGCCGCATGCTTGGCATCCGCTTCGTTTTGCGCCGGCGCGTCGCTGTAGCGCACGGACGAGCCGGACGAGCCATCGAGCAAGGGCGTGTCACTCGGATCATTGGCCGCCCGCCCAGGCTCGGCGACCCGTTCGTTGGCTGCGCCAGTTTTCACGGTCGACTCATCGACGTTGCGGGTGACGCCGGACGCAGCGTCCTCGGTCAGTCCGCGGCTACGCATCGCATCGTCGATGACCGGTGCCTCGCCGACGTCGGCAAACGTCACCTCGGCGTCAGCCTGGATGGCCGGTTCGTCGTCGTCCGTCTTGGCCTGTGGTTGCGCAGGCTCCATCGACGGGAGGTCGGCCGAAAGCGTATTGCCTCCGTCGACATCTTCTTGCTTCGGTGCCGCCCGCTTCGCCTCTTCGGCGTCGAGCGCATCGGCGACGTCCGCGAACGTCACGGCGCCAGCCTCGGGATCAGGATCGACGTGGCGATGGTGAAGCGGCGGCGCGATCGACGCCGGATCGCTCGACTGCGGATCGAATTGCGCATCGTCCAACGGTGCCGGATTTCCCGGATCGGCCTCAGGCAGGCGCTCGCCCACCTGCGTCGGCTCCAGCTGCTCCTCGCGCAGCTTGTTCAGGGCCTCGGCGGCCAGCAGCGGCAGTTGCTCGGCCGCAAACCCCGTGCGCGTGCGAATCTGTTCGCCGATCGCGCGATCGCCGTCGGCCGGGTCGCCTGACTTTCGCCATGCCTCTCGGTGGATCGTCTCCAGTCGCTGGTCAAGCACAAGCGTGCGGTTCACTTCTTCGCCACGCAGTGTCGAACTCGTCGCAATCGATTGGATCGTTTCGCGATATCGGCGGCCAAGCGCCGCATCGTCGATATTGTCTTGCGCGTCCTTGGCCGGAGCCTGCTGCACGTCGTCACCGGGCGTGCTCGGCGCGTATAGGTGTTGCCGCTGCGCGAAGAACTGGTGCCGCGCTTGCGCAACCGCCTCACGGATGCCGTCGATCGCGTCGAACGCACGCCCCTCTTTTAGGAAGCGGTCCCTGGCCGCCAATGCCGCGTTCTCTTCGACAGAACGCACTGTGTCGCGCACAGACTCTCGCGCCTTGTCGAGCGATTGACCCGTCAAGCTGCTAATACGCACGGCCTCACGCTCGTAATCAGCCTCACTTCCGAGCAGCGTCCGCGGCTCGGCGACACGTGAAGTTTGACCTCGACTCGCGGCCGCTACTGTCGGCTGTCGAGCTTGCGGATCTTGCTTCGGCATCCACCGTGCGAACGGGGAGAGGTCAGCGCCACCGGGGACGTACCACCTCTTCGAGCGACGATCGAACTTCGCACCGGCCTCATGTGCGGCATCTTTTTCCTTGAAGGGTACGTCCAGGTAAGTCCGCTTGCGATTGGGCTTGCTTTCGTCAGCCATGCAATTCCTCCATTAGTCCCTTGGTCTATCAATCAGATCGTCGCCGACGCCTCGGCCGGGTCGATCTGGGAATCGGCAACGGCTTGCGCCCCTACCGAGTTGAAATCGAGTCGAATGCCGGCAAGCATTTCGCGCACGTCCTCGCGCATCGCCATACCCAATTCCGCGAGGTCGGCTTCCAGCCCTGAGAGCGCCATGTCGGTCGCCAGCGGCCCGGGTGTGCGCGCATCGAGCGAGAGCAGTTCGGCCGCGGTCAGGCGCTTTGCACCCGCCTGCCGTGCCAGCCGAATCTCGCCGGCGGCTTTTGCGGAGAGCACCGCGTGATACGCCTCGGGGTTGTGCGTGGGAATGCCCGTCGCCCGCAGCTCGCCGGCCCGCCAGGCGGCCTTGATTTCGTCTTCCGTCGGCAAGCGCTTGTCGACCGCGGCCAGGATGGGACTGACCGAGCGCATCCGGTCGATGAAGAGGTCGTCCTCGAAGTAGATCGCCTTGTCGCACAGGATTGGGCGCTTAAAGCCCAAGACGATCTCCTGGCGACGGTCCATGCGCTTCAGTTCCTGGTCAAACATCAGCGCACGTCCCTGATCCGACGTGCTCGTGCCGGTCGACGTATTGCGGCCATGGTTCCGGCTGCGCGAGGTTGCCTTTTCTGTGAAGGTGCCCAGCGTCTCGGACAGCTCCTTGGCGTCTTGCTGATTGCGGGGCGGATAGGCGACGAGCACCGCATGGTTGGTGACCAGCGTTCGCGCTCCGGCCGGACCGTAAAGCTCGTTCGGCTCCATCTGCGCCTTCGATTGCAAAATCGTCAGCAGGCGCAGCCAGAACCCCGCAATGAAGGCGTTGCCCTTATCCAATACCTCAAGTCGGCCGACCGCCACGAACTCGTCGAGCACGCCGAGGCACTGATATCGAATCGTGGCATCCTCGCCCGGCAGCGCATCGAGGTTGTCCTCGATCCATTGCGTGAAAAACAAGTTGGCGAGTAGGCTGGCGACCGCGAGTTCGCGTACCGGCATCACCACGTAAATCGACATCAAGTCGCGACGCACCCGGTCGAGCTCGAAGTCACACGCGCTCGTCGCCTGATCGACGATCGGATTGCTGAATAAGGGGTCATTTGACGAAAGGGGCGACAAAGTACGCCAAGACAATGACCGTTGTCGATATGGCCTGAAGCCAACTATTTCATTGCGCTGTTCCATTTCCAGTTGTCGCTGGTTCTGTCAGGCCTGCGATTGGAGCGGGTTAGATTTAGGTTGTACGTTTAGATACTGATTGAGGTCTGTGCCGTATTTACCGACGTCGACGCACCGGCCGAACACCGGGTCGAAATAACGGTTGGTGCGGGCACCTGTTGTCCAGGATTTGTGGAGGTATCCGGTGCGGCACCTGACCTCATGAGGTTGGATGTACGTTGACGGAGACCTGAAAGCACGCCTTGTACGGGGCTTTTTGTCGGACCGATAATGGCGACATTGGATGACGCAGCTTTGCCGTCCGAATGGTCGGCGGACAAGTCACGTATTTTTTTAGACTGATCTTGTCCGTCATTTCTGTGTTCGTGCGATGGATATAGAGGTCAATCCCGTCGTCCAGAGCGGCATCGCTGATCATGCAGTCCTCGATCAGTCCGATTTCCGCTTCAGTTCAGGGGTTGATTTAAGAACGCCTTGTTTTTTATCTGTTTCCCTGCTTGTTCTCATTGATACGAGCGCGTTTGACAATCTCGAGCACCGTATTCTTGCTGATGGCGAGTTGCCGCCCGATCTCACGATAGGAGTGACCTGCGGCAACGAGCGCGAGAACTTTCGGCGCGAGCCTGTCGGCCTTGACACGCTGTCCGGACTGCCGGCCAAATACCATCCCACGCGCGCGGGCTGCTGCAATCCCGGAACGCACGCGCTCACGCAGCAGGTCCCGCTCGAACTCAGCCAGTGCAGCCATCATTGTGGCGATCAGTTTGCCTTGCGGCGTACCGAGATCGAACTGCAGTCCGGTCTGGGCGATGAGCGACACGCCCCACGATTGCAGGTCATTCAACGTGTGGAACAGATCGAGCGTCGAGCGGCCCCAGCGCGTCAGTTCGGTCACGAGGATCACGTCGATTTCACCCGACTGGGCCAGAGCCAGTACAGCCTTGCGATGGGCGCGATCGTCCTTCGTACCGGAAGCGGTTTCTTTCCATACGCCGGCGATGATATACCTGCGGCGTTTCGCGAACGCCCGCAGATCGGCTTCCTGCCGTGCGCAGCTCTGATCGGCTGTCGACACCCGGCAATACAGCGCCGCCTTCTGTCCCAATTGAAGCTTCTTCACGAAACACCCCGCAAAGCCGCATGGTACCGTGGCACAATGTTGGTCCATTTAAAGTGTACTTCAACAGGGACAGTCATGCCCCGACGTGAATCACTTTCTGCTGTGCAGCGCGAGGCGCTGGTCGCGCTCGCGACCGGACCTGAGGAAATCGCCCTTCACTACAGGCTCGACGAAAGCGACCTCGCGCTCATCCGGCAGCGTCGCGGCGCACACAACCGGCTCGGCTTTGCGATACAGCTTTGCTATCTGCGCTACCCGGGCATCCAGCTGACGCCCGACGCGGAGCCGCCGACGGTGCTTCTGGAATATATTGGCCAGCAGTTGCGCGTCAAGCCTTCGGTCTGGAGCGAGTACGCCAAGCGCGACGAGACACGCCGTGAGCACGCGCTCGAACTGCAGCAGGCTTTCGGCTACCGATCCTTCACCGTTGCCGACTATCGGCATGTGCGCGCGTGGTTGACCGAACTTGCGCTGCAGACGAACAGCGCAGTCATGCTGTCGCAACAGCTCGTCGACGAACTGCGCCGGCAGCGGATTCTGTTGCCGACCTCGCGCATGATTGACCGGTTATGCGTCGAAGCGCTCGCACGCGGTACGCGTCTGTTCTACCAGCGCCTGACGAACGGACTGGACGATGGTCATCGTGAGCGGCTGGACCGTGTGTTGACGCCACGGGCTGAAACACGCACCATCGTGCTGACCTGGCTGCGCCAGCCATCGGGCGAAGCAAAGGCGGCGAAGATCATTCAGCACCTCGACCGCCTCGATCTCATTCGCGAGATCGGCCTGCCACCGGAGCTGGGCCGCACGGCCCATCAGAACCGACTCAGCCAACTGGCACGTGAAGGCGCGCAGATGAGCATCCAGCACCTTCGCGATCTGGAGCAAACACGTCGTTACGCCACGCTGGTCGCCTTGCTGCTTGACACGCAGGCCACGGTGATCGACCAGACTCTGGATATGAACGATCGGTTTATTGGTAAGCTCTTCAGTGACGCGAAACGCAAGCACGCCGAGACTTTCCACAACCAGGGCAAGGCGGTCAACCAGAAAGTCCGCTTGTATTCGCGGGTAGGGCGCGCACTGATTGATGCCCGAAAGACCGGGGCCGATCCGTTCAAGGCAATTGAGGCCGTCGTGCCGTGGGAAACTTTCACGCAAAGTGTTGTGGAAGCGGATCAGTTGATTCAGCCCGAGTCATTCGATCATCTGCATCTGATCGCATCCGGCCACAATCAGCTCAGGCGCTATGCGCCCCGCTTGCTGGACGCTTTCGCTTTCGGGGCTGCTCCGGTGGCGCAGCCGGTGCTCGACGCGATCGACACGCTCAAGGCGATGAACCAGCATAACGCGCGGCCGGTGCCGAAAGATGCACCGACCGGCTTCATCAAGCCTCGATGGGAACAGCATGTTCTGACCGACGAGGGTGTCGATCGCCGCTTTTACGAACTGTGTGCGATGTCCGAGCTGAAAAATGCGCTTCGCTCGGGGGACGTGTGGGTTCCCGGTTCGAGGCAGTTCAAGGACTTCGAGGAATATCTGCTGCCACCCGCACGCTTCGCGGAGTTGCGCGATACCGGAGCCCTGCCCCTGTCCATCGATACGGACGGCGAACGCTACTTGCGCGAGCGTCTGGGGCTGCTCAAGGAGAAGCTGGCCGAGCTCAACCGGCGCGCGGCCGCCGGCGAGCTGCCGGATGCTGAAATCGCTGATGAATTGTTAAAGATCAAGCCGCTTGCCAAAAGCGTCCCCGAGGAAGCCGAGTCGCTTGAAGAAGATCTGTTCGGCCTCATTGCGCCTGTCAAGGTCACGGAACTGCTGATGGAAGTCGACCAGTGGACGAACTTCACGCAGCACTTCACGCACCTGCGAACTGGCGCGGCCTCGAAAGACCGCGCGATGCTGATGACGGTCATTCTCTCCGATGCGATCAATCTCGGGTTGACGAAAATGGCCGTGGCCTGTCCTGGATCGACCTTCAGCAAGCTCGACACCATGCGTGCATGGCACGTGCGCGATGAAACGTATTCCAAAGGGCTTGCCGAACTGGTGAACTATCAGCATCGACTGCCGTTCGCCCAGCACTGGGGGGCCGGTACAACCTCGTCGTCGGACGGTCAGTACTACCCGGTCGGTGGCCTCGGCGAACACACCGGCCAGGTCAATATGCGGTACGGCTCGCAACCCGGTATCACGCTCTACACCCACATCTCCGACAGGTACGCGCCGTTTCATGCCAAGCCAATCACAACGACCATCCGGGACTCGACGCATGTGCTCGACGGCTTGCTGTATCACGAGTCGGAGCTACGCATCGAGGAACACTATACCGACACCAACGGATTCACCGATCATGTCTTCGCGCTGTGTCCCGCAGTGGGCTACCGTTTTGCGCCGCGCATTCGCGACCTTAAGGAAAAGAAGCTTTATGTGCCGGACGATCCGAAGCTTTATCCGGCGCTGAAAAATTTCCTTGGCGACAAACCCATCAACACAAAGATCATCCAGCCTCAGTGGTCCGAGTGGCTGCGGCTGGCAACCTCGATCAAGCAGGGCACCGTAACTGCCTCGCTGATGCTCCGCAAGCTGGCGAGCTACCCACGGCAAAACGGCCTTGCACTTGCGATGCGTGAAATCGGCCGCATCGAGCGGACGCTGTTCCTGATCGACTGGCTGCTCGATCCGGAACTTCGCCAGCGCGTTACCGCCGGACTAAACAAGGGCGAGGCTCGAAATAGCCTGGCGCGTGCGGTCTGTTTCAATCGGCTCGGCCAGATCCGCGATCGCACTTTCGAACTGCAACGTCATCGCGCGAGCGGCCTGAATCTCGTTGTCGCCGCGATCATGTTGTGGAATACCGTCTATCTCGAGCGTGCCGTCACGGCCCGTCGTGCACAGGGATATCAGGTCGACGAGGCGCTGCTCAAGCATGTTGCGCCGGTTCACTGGAATCACGTCATCCTGACCGGCGACTACAACTGGAGGCAGAACCGCCGCGTCGAGAAAGGCGGCTTCAGGCCATTTAGGGCTCCGTCATTGCCCTAACGTACTTTGTTGTCGTCCCTTTCGTCAAACGCCCCCAAGCGGGGCGGCTTCGCGTACCGCAGACGTTTTGCGCGGGGGGGAAGAAGTGCGCCTGCGGGAAGCTGACACTGGAGGCAGTAACACCTTCTTTGTGATCGAGACTCATGCAACCCATCGGAAATAATCCATACAGCTCATCACGGCGCTCTGATCAGAGCCCCCCCCGTTCGGGGCCGCACGCAGGCCACCCAACGCCACGTTTATACCCCCCCCCCGGCGCTGGGAGGGGAAGGGGGCTCCCTTATCACCCCTCACTGGCTCCACGGGATGCCCCGCCGCACTCTACATCGCAAGGGTCGTTTCATCCGCAAGGTACGCATGGGCTCGCATTGGGCGGGCCTTACCACCAGCCGGTACTGCCGCTGCCGCCGACAGGCTATTCTGGCTATCCGCCCCCGCGGGGCCTATCTAACGACCCAGTCGACCGATTCCAATCGAGGTCGGTGCCACCGCCGCGAGTGCACCGTGGTGGCGCGTCGCTCGCACCGCCGCTGCCTCTTCGCCCCACATCACCCCCCACATCACCCCAACACGGCTACGGGCCGCGAAGTCCGGGTGGCCGGGGCAGTCCGGGTGGCCGGGGCACTTCGTTGAACTGGCGCCGTGGGCCTGAGCACGTGGGAGGGCCGGGCCGTTATCCGACACCATTCTTGCCGCCCGCGCACTCAGCCATGATGTATTCGTCGCGGACCATGGCGGCCGGGCCGTCTTCGCTTGAGGGGCCTTCCATGCACCTTATGGCGAACAGCGCACAGCTGCCGCAAACAAGCGCTTTCGCTTCTGCGCAAGAACGGGAGCGCCCACGATTTGCTACGTCCTATAAGGTTCGGGAGAACAAGCTAAGTCGAATCGGGCGCTCTCGATATGAGTCAAAGAAGCGCAGCGAAGGAAAAGTACCTCGAGCTATCCCGAGGACAGGTTACTTTGACGCATTTCCGGGCGGGGGTGATAATTATAGCCACACCGACGCGCACTCCCATAATTTGAAAGTCGGGGATGTATTCAACTCGATCGGATACTCGTTGTCTCCACCCGCCTCGACCGGCACGAGTGAATTAAACAAACTTTGCTTTACCGACGACATGTCATCTTGCATTGCTGCCGCCATTGGCGGTATGAGTCCAGATAGAAAAAACGCGAAGATCAGGGTATTTCATTTCATGGCCGGTAACGCAAACGAGTCCGCTCGCGTAGTGGAAGACCATCTCGGTGCATTAAGGTCACAAGGATTGACGAGTGTAACCGCAGCATTGCACGGAGGGTCGTGGAGTGGAAGCGATGCAGATTCCGAGTCCGGGCCGATTCTCAGCAACGAATTGGCTCAACGCCTGCGTTCGACGTTCCGCAGGCAAGGCGTTAACGTCGTGCTTGACGAAGCCTGTGATCGACGCACGAGGGAGACGCCGTTGGGCGCGGTGATCGTGCCGGGCGCAAGAGATGGCGAAGTTCAAGTAAAGTTCGTCACGCATATAACTTCTGATCATCTTCCAGACGACGACGTTCTACGGTTATATGAAGAGGAAGATGAAGACTGAGCGCGGCGCGGTCAGTCCGAATCGAAGAATTACATAGCCGGCTACCCAAGCCGTTTAACGGCTTCCCTCAACACTTGGTCACGCGTCGCTCGGCACGACATCGATCTACGTGTCGCCCGAACAGGCGCGCTTGCGCCGTGAAGCGAAGTGCCTCGCGCGGCTAAAGCAGCGCTGACGCAGCCGATGGCGAGGTCCAAAGTTGCGTTACACATGGAGGGGACATGGGGCGCCAAGCGATTATGGTGCCTCATTTTATCGAGCAACATGTATGACCCCAATCACTGAAACCAATCCGTGTGCTGAGCGTGACGGCGTGAGCCGCCCGAGGGGTCTACCGGCAGGTCGGCACGACCAGCGCAGTGCTCGATGAAGCCCGGACTCAAAAACCATGAGCATCCACGCAGCAGGTTGGGCAATCATCGGTTCTGTCGGCACTGCTCTTGCGAGCATTGCCGGAAATATCTATCTGGCCCGGAAGAGCCGAAGTCAAGTAATCGAACAAGCGACCAAGTCTTTTCAGCAAGCCGCCGCGTCTCTCGACGTGCAGCGCACATCTACAGCACGCACGGCGGTGCCGCATTCATCGCCGACAAGCGCCAGAAATGGATAGACGATCTTCGGGGTGACGTGTCGCTCTACGTCGCCCTAACGTACTTTGTCGCCCCTTTCGTCAAACGCACCGAATAAGCGCAGCCCGGCATTGAAGGTCGCAACGATGTTGAGCATCGTCTCGTCGGGCGAGGCCAGCACGCGCGAGAGCGCGCCCAGGCAATCGCCCGAGAGTGGCACGCCCTGATGCGGCTCGTGCTGCATCAATTCCGTCAGGTGCTCGCGCACTTTCTTGTCGGGCGTCGTAGCGAGCCGCAACACCTGGCCGAAGGTGCAGTCACCGGTCATTTCCATCAGGTACAACGCGAGACCCATGAACAGGTCGCTGGCCTGTTCGTAGAAGAACTTGTTTCGGTTGTCGGTGGTGTGATAAAGCCGGGCCGCAATCGCTTGCAGGCGGCCCACCCGGACGAATGCCGGACTTCTCGCGATCTTGTAAAGCGGGTTCCAGCGATGGGTGAACCCCTTCTGATCGAACGGTGCCCATCGAAAGACCTTCTGGCCGCACGACTGGCGGTAGCGAGAAGTCAGGTCGAAGTTCTCGCCTTTGACGTCGAGCACGACCACCGAATCGGAAAACGTGAGGAGATTCGGGATGACGATCCCCACGCCCTTGAACGATCGGGTCTCCGCGGCGACCATCACGAATTCCGTTCCGCGGAAGGTCAGGTACTTGCCCTTGTACTTGCCGACGATGATTGTGGGATCTCGGTAGTCATCCTTTCGGCGCGTGCGACCCTGCGCTTCGTCGAGTAGCCCGTAGCTGCGGATCTCATAGCTGTAGGCAAAGCGCGCATCGCCGTGCAGATCCCGCTTAGGCTTGGCCAGTACCGCTGCGATGACGGCGACGAGCGGGACAAGCGGGACGAGCACCGACACTGCCGTGGCCATCTCCAAAGAACGCTTGACCCCCTTTACGTCGCCGAATGCGCGCCAATAGTCACGCAGCGTCCACAGGCCGATTGCAGAATCGGGCAGCTTCTCGAGCTTCGCAAAGAGCATCGCGCCGCCGAATTGACCGGCCACAGCCAGCGCCGTCAGCACAACGAGCGCCAGCAGGGTCGCCGCGACGACACGATCCAGCAGCGACGCCGTTTTCAACAGCACGGCGCTCGCACACGTGCCCCACAGCGCACATAAAACGGCAACCAAGCCAATTACGGCGATGATCTCAGCCGGATCGGTCATCGCGTCCAGGTGAAAAAGACGCATAGCACCGTACACCGCCGGGCCTGATAGGAGGCTCAGCAAGCCCGCAACGAGCAAACGCTTTTTCATGGCGCCGCCCCCCGCACGCCCTTGCTGGCCGCCAAAACCGCGGCCAGCGTGTCGTGCCACTCCGAAGCGCAAAAATCGAAGCCCGACCGCTGACCAACTTCCCCGGCCCGAAAAATCTCCTCCGCCCACGAGCACAGCGTTTGGAAATCCCGCTCCAACCGGCTACGCCGGAACCGGCGGCTGCGGCACTCGAGCAAAAACACGAATTCGCCGGCATCGTCGAACTGCGCAGTGACGGCCCAGTAGTAGTGCAGATATCGATTGGCGGCGCACCAGTCGCGGTGAACCGCCGCGGCGAGCCGCCGCGCGTAGCGGCCGTCCGCTTCGAACATGACGAACGGCGTCTGCAACGCGGCAAGCAGCGGCCACCGGTGGCCGGCGCAGCTAGATCGCGTTTGAACGACGCCACGAACATTCATCGCATTGACTAGGTTCCGAATCGGCGCGTCGACGGCGCCGAGCCGGGCGGCCTCTTCATGTGCCCTGACACGGCCTCTTACCGTGCCACTTTGTGCATCACGCATCGAAGCGCCCTCCTTCGCGTGGCAAATCAAAGATGTTCAGTCGCTCGATGCCCTCGCGGGCCACGCCTGCATCCGCATGGCGGATCGCTGTTTCGAGTAGCACCACGGCTCGGCGCTCGCCTTCCATGATTTCCGGAGCGACAGCGTTGGGAGCCAAGTCGGGATCGACCGGCGGCACCAGGCAAGTAAGCTGCTGAAGAAACTGATTCGGGCTGGCGGCTAGCAGCGCGACATGCAGCTCGCGCCGCGCGCTCGCGTATTCGACGTGCGTCCTCGCAGCGAGCCGCGTTGCGCTCACAATCGTGATCCGTGCGCGTTGCTGCGGGCTCGCATGTCGCGCTGCGTCGGCGGCAGCGATCGGCTCGAGCACCCGGCGAATCTGAGCGATGTCCGCCGCGAACGCTGGATCCGTCGCTCGAGCCAGGCGCCAACCAACGACGTGACGATCGACGAGTTGCCACATTCGTTCGTCGACGATGCGGGAGCCGACTTTGGTGCGCACGTCGACCACGCCGCGCGCAACAAGCTGGCTCACCGCTTCCCGCAGCAACGTGCGACTAACGCCTAACTCCTGCGCCAGCCTCTCTTGGGGAGGTAACGCGCCGCTCGCGTCGCATAATGCGGGGATCCGCTCAGCCAGTCGGTCCGCCATTGCGTTCGATGGGCGGCCGCTCATGCCAGCCCCCGCAGCAGCTTCCACTTCGTCACGGGATCGAAGTAGATCTCCTTGAGCATCTTGTTTTCCATGTACAGCACGACGTCGATCGTGGTCTTCACCTCACGCATGAGGTGGTCCCAGGTCAACGTTTGTCCGACCGGGCTTTGCTTCACAAGCGTGGCGATGCGCGCGAGCGAAGCGATCGCGTCGTTTGCGTGAACGGTCGTGATACCACCCTGATGCCCCGTGTTCAGCAGCGTCAAGTAGTCCCATGTCTCATCACCGCGCAGTTCAGCGAGCAATACGCGGTCGAACTTCATCCGCAGCGTCGCTTTTACGATGCGCCGTGCCGGGATCGACTCGCTGTAGAACAGATGGACGTGGTTCGGGTGGTACGGCAGTGGCAGCTCGTGCGTATCCTCGATCGTCGCGAGGCGCGTGTGCACCGGAATCAGGTCAGCCAGCGCCTTCGTGAGTGTGGTCTTGCCAGAGCCAGTTCCGCCGACGAGCACGATGTTCAGGCGATTGAGGATCGCGAGCGTCAGAAAGCGCTCGATGTCGCGCTGCGCCAGCGCATCGAGCATCTCCAGCTCGAACGAGCGCAATGTGACGGCCGCTGGCGCCGCAAGCGCTCGCGCCGGATTGAATACCGGTGTCGCGCTGCACACATGGACATCCTCCGGCTCGAAGCGCTCGCGCGCGAGATCGACGTCGCGCTCCGACACGTCGCGGAAATCGCTCAGAAAGTGCCCAGCGACCAGCTCCGACACTTTGAAGCGGCTGCTGCTCGGCACGCGGATGGTCAGCGACACCGTCCCCGGCTCGCACGCGGGCGGGATCACAATTTGACCGCGTTCCCCGTCCGGAAGACGCACGGGCTTTTCCGGCTCGGCCGCCGACAGGGGCGGTTTCGCCTTGTTGTAGATCGCGAGCGCCGGCGCAAACTGATTGAGCGCCTCGAGCGACACGTTCGGCAATTCGTGCCTTTGCCAGCCCTCGCGCGTCTCCGTCCACCCTTCATACGGACGGTTGATCGCGAACTCGGTAACGCCTGGGCGATTAAGCCACTCGCCAATGCCAAGCGTGTTCAGGTGGCTTCGCACCGTCACGCTGTCGTCGTATCTCATATCCATGGACACTCTCTTCCGGTATGGTGGGCGATGAGTTCGGGCGTGGTTACGGCTTGGCCAGCTCGTACACGTCGGAGAAATCGATGTCACGTGCAACGAAGATCGTCGTCATCGAGCCGTACTTCGAGTAGGCGGTCGGCGGGACGTTGATCGTGTTGCGCAGCGTCTCCGCGGCGACCTGTTCGCCGGCGCTCGAAGTGTTGTTGAACTGGATTTGATTGCTGCCGCCGCCCGAGTTGGAGGCCATGCTCGACAAGGCTTGGCCGGCGTCACTGATGAGGCTGACCATGATGGCGCCGCCAAAGCGCGTCCAGAAATGCGTGTCGACGTAAGCGGGAAGGCCGCTGCCCCCAAGGGCGTCCGCCGCAGGCGAGTCCAGCTGCACGACCACGCCATCGGGCGTCGTAAGGCGCGTCCAAATGACGAAGATCCGCGCTTGTCCCTGCATCAAGGCCTGGCGCTGTTCGCCGACCACTTCCGAGCCGCGCTCGATCAGCAGGACCTTGCCGTCCACTGAATAGACATCCTTCGCCACGTGACAGGTCGTCATCCCTGGGTAGTCGGTCACGATCTTGGCCCCCTGCACGCAGGGAATCGTGGTGCCCGCAATGAGCAAGAAGTCCCGGTTCGGCATCAAACCTGCCTTGACCGCTTCGAGCTTCGACGGCCGCAGCTTGGAATCCAATCCGTCTTTGGCGAACTCCGTGCGCGGCACGCGGGCGCCGGGTGTGCCTCCTCCTTCGGCGCCTTTCTGATCGTCGAACTTGAGCACGACATCGCCGTCGAGCTTGCGCTGTGCGGGCGTCTGAACGGAAACGGCCGAGCCCCCGGCTGCCGCGCCAGTCCCGGATGCCCCGGTGGCCTGAGCCGCGCTTGCCGCATTCGCATGCGCCGGTGTTGCCAGAGCAGCGTTAGCCGCAGACGCGGCCGACGCCGCGGCTGCCTCCTCGGCTTGCTGCTTTTCGATCTTGGCCTTATCTCGCGCGAAATCGTGCCGCTCGTCGGACGGCTTGTCCTTTGCTGCCTCCGCCCTCGCAGCTTCCGATTCGGCATGGTGCTGAGCCGTCCAACGCTTAATCGCGACGCCTACCGCGACGGTGCCGAACAGCAACACGAGCACGATCGCGATCACGATAGGCAGGATCCGAAACGGGCTCTTGCGCTTGGAGCGCCCAACGCCCGGCACACCACGCTCGCCTATGCCTGCCGGTTCCACCGGCGTCTGGGTCGGTTGCGCCTGAATCTCGTTGACGTCGTTACTCACCGCCGTCCTCCTTGCGCTTCACGAGCCGCGCCGTGCCGGGAATCGTCGTGCCCGACGGATTGAGCCGGCCGTCGGGTCGATAAGCGTTGTTGCGAATCCCGAGCACCGCATCGCCTACGCGCAGGTTGAAGCGCCTGGCTGTGTCATGAACAACGAGCACCGGACCGCGCATGTCATCGGGATTCACCAGCGCTTCGGTGCCGTCATCCAGCACTCGGTAGATTTGCGGCAGGTCCCGGCTGGTGTTGAACTCGAAATAGGTGAACCGGCCGTCGTCCCACAGCGAAGTAGGCGCAAGAGAGGTGTCGCCGTGCATGTCGTAGTCGTGATTCCGAGGTTCCGCGGCGTTGCCTGTTCCCTCGAGCAGCGCCCGCGCTTCGGCCGAGCGCGCCGATACTGCCGCATCGGCCTTTGCGCGCGTGTCGGGGTAATCGAACGTCAGAGACCAGATCGCCTGTTCATGCTTGGCAACCGGAACCAACTTGAGCACGTAGCGCCGCTTGTTCGTGAGCAAAATCAAATTGGTGGACGCCTTCGGCGCTTTGGGCTTGAAGAAAAACCCGTTTCCGGCCGGGCCCACAGTCCACGCCTTGCCATCGCCCATGCCGGTGCCGTCGAGCTTTTCACCTTTCTCGAACGCGATGACCGTGGCCTCGCCCGGCCGGTACGTGATTTGATAGCTCTCGGTCTGGTCGTACACCGCGCAGGCGATATGCGGATCGGTGCCGCATGGCCCCGGCACAACCTGCGCGGCAGCTGGCAATGCCAGCGCGAGCAGCGCGACCGCGATCGACGAGGCTGGGGGCAACTTCCTGAATCGACCGTTCATCGGCTGGCCCCTCCCGCCCGCGCCGGCGTTTGCGCCGGCGCCGACTCGGGGGAAGTCACCGCCGAGGGCGTGGGCGTGACACCATCGGTCACGCCGCTGCGCGTCCAGTCGCGATCGACCGAATAACTGGTGACGCGAAAGCCCGTTGGATTGAGCACCTGTTCATTGCTCTTGGTTGGCAGATCGCCCATCTCGTAGGTGATCGTGGCGATCCAATATTCGGCCTTAGGCGGCGCCTGTGCCGATCTGCCCTGCGACGCGAGCGAAATGATCTGCTTCGAGAAGAACACTTGCGCCGTCGAACCAACGAAGTTGATTGCGCCCGGCTTGACCACCACGCGGAACTTGTCCGTCAGCACGTTTTGCGGCGAATTCTTGCGATCGTAAAGCGATGCGTAAAGCGTCTGCTCCCTAGGCGAATTCATCAACGACACTGTGTCGTAGTCGTCTTGGATCGTGTACCAGTCATAGCTCTCGCGTAGCTTCACGTAATTGCGCAGCGCATTGCGAACCTCGAGTTCCCCGAAAGTGACGGTCCCGCTGTGCGCAACATCGATTACCTGCACGTCGCCGGTTGCCGTGTTGTCCTTGATAATCACCGGTGGAAGCGGTTTCTTTAGTTGTACTAAACACGCAGAACCAAGAATTGAAACGAGCGCGACAAACATGGCGCCACCCGCGACACGCCAAGCAATCTTCGTTGTTCTTTCCTGAAGCTGCTGCTTGGACTTTTCGAACGCCAACGCTTGCTTGAAATACGTGCGCGCCATTTCGCGCGGATCGGCCTCTGCAAGTTTGCCTGCGATGTGTTGCAGCGCGGCCGCGAAATTGCCATCACTCACCACAACCGGGGCGGACCCGCTTGGGGCGACGGCGGATTTTTTCTTGAGCCAGTTCATTGCGTGCTCCCCTGTGGCGCGCCATGGTTGACCGGCATCCATGGCCCGCTCGGCTGTGTCGCCTTTGGCGCCGACGAGCACGCTGCGAGCAGCGCAACGCTGCAAAGCACGACCAGAAATTTCATTGCCATCTCCTATTCGCCTGGATAGCCGGTTCGCTCCCGACGGCGAGCGAACCGGAACCCCGCTTACTTCCCTTTTGCGTACTCGGCACCATCCATGACAAGGTGGCCGGAAGATTTATCGATGGTGAGCGCGAAGGGCGCGCCGACCATCAGCACGAGCTTTCCGTCGACGTACGTGCCGGATACGCGCTCCGTTTTCAACACATCCTTTTCGCTCTCAGCGTTCAGATTCGGCACCTTGCTTGCAACATAGAAGTCGTCGCCGTCTCCGTTCCGGGTGATCGTCATTTCTGGCGAACCGTTGCCGCTCAGCTTTCTCCAGCTACCGACAAACTCCTCTCCTGACTTCCTTCCGCATCCAAATTGCGTGAGTGCAACCGCGACTGCCAAGACCAACATCACGAACCGAATTGCTCTCATTAACTGCCTCTTTTGAATTCCGAGTGGGTGATGTTAGCGGGTCAAGGGCGGGCGTAAGCCCGGCGCAGCGAACCCTTGAGGCGCTCTGAATCGACAAGCTGAGGTATGGCTGGTTGCGGCAGAATGCGGC
>NZ_JAAAYE010000059.1 GCF_013282575.1 Paraburkholderia sp. NMBU_R16 | reverse complement strand
CGCGCGGCTACACGCGCTTCGAAACAATGCGAACCGTGCTGTTCCTCATCGCCGGCAAGCTAGATTTCTCCAGCTTCAACCCGCATGCCTCGTGAGCCGCGTTACCCACTGCATTTTCAAAAGAGCCGTTTCATGTCGATTGCTTCTGTTGAATGGCTGCAACTATATCGGCAACCGGTTTGGAGGCGGAAAACCTCGAGTTGTGCCGGTACGCGGGCTCGTACGGGCATCAAGACACGGAAGATGGGAGCGACTCGATATGTCGGGCGACCGTGCTCTTCAGTTCCTCAAGCGACAACTGACGAACGGTGGCAGGGGTCGGCTGATGCTGGCCGTCACCGAATAGTTTGCTGAGCAAGCCGGGTTCGAAGCGATTCATCGATAGGCCAAGGTTCTTGTTCAATCGGAAGCGGTCGTTTCCCGACCGAAATCCGGGCGTATCGTACAGGACTGTTTTTCGGCAAGTCCACACGCGCCCCAAGCGGCCTATTCAGGTAGTCAGGGTCAGCGGAGCCGCAAGCAGGACTCCGCGCCATGATAGATGGCGGATCAGGACTCGAGGTCCTCGAGGCTGGAGATTTCGGTGTGATCGTTATACGAGAAAATCTCGCCGCCCTCCCTGGGACGGCTTGCCCCCATCCCAACCGTCTCCGGTGTCAACGCGATTGGCGTGCGAAGTCGATACCGTTGGAGCGCTCGACGTAGGTTGGCTTTGCCTGCCATTCGCCCGATTGCTCGAATGCGTAGCCGTATGAAAGCAGCTTGGCCTCGCTCCAGGCCGGACCCACGAACGAGAGGCCCACCGGCAAGCCGTAGACTGTCCCGGCCGGTACCGTCAGATGCGGGTAGCCGGCCACCGCGGCGTAGCCGGGAAATGCAAGCCGGTAGCGATCACCGCCGGCGTAGTCGATCAACCAGGGCGTCTCGGAGCGCGTCGGCGCGACGATGGCATCCAGCCGGTGTTCGCCGAGCGCACGGTCCAGTCCGTCGCGCCGTGACACGCGTTGACAATAGGCGAGCGCGCGCCGGTAGCTGTGCGCTTCGAGACCGCCCATTGCGCGCGTGCGCAGGAACATATCCTGGCCGAATAGGTGCAGTTCCTCCTCGGGGTGCGCTTCGTTGAAGGCAATGATGTCGTCCAACGAAGCGATGCCGGCATGCGGCGCAAAACGCTGCAGCCATTTCGGAATGCCATCCTTTAGCTCATGCAGCAGTATCGACTGCGCCCGAGTTCCCCATTGGGGAACGGGCAGCTTGATCGAGTAGTCCAGCGTCGCACCGAGCGATTTCAACCCGTCAACGACCTTTCTCATATGCTGGCCGACAGGGTCACCCTTGGTAAAGAATTCGGTCGCGACGCCGATCCGCGCTCCCTTCAGGGCGTTGCGATCCAATGCGGCGACGTAGTCCTCCGCCGCTGGCGCACCCAACGTCACATCGTCGCGCCGGTCGGGCCCGGCGATCACGCTGAGCAGCGCGGCTGCGTCCGTGACGTTTCGCGTGATGGGCCCGGCGGTGTCCTGTGTATGCGAGATCGGCACCACGCCGTCGCGACTTACCAGCCCAACGGTAGGCTTGAGCCCCACCACGCTCGTGAATGCGGCCGGCGATGTAATGGAGCCGTTGGTTTCGGTGCCGATAGCCATATCGACGATTTCCGCCGCGACCGCGACGGCCGAACCGGAGCTGGAGCCGCACGGAGAGCGGTCGAGCGCATGCGGATTCAGTGTCTGGCCGCCCACCGCGCTCCAACCGCTCACGGAGTCCGACGCTCGGATATTCGCCCATTCGCTCAGATTGGCCTTGCCGACGATCACCGCGCCCGCGCTGCGCAGCTTTTCGACAACGGTTGCATCGCGGGTCGGGACGATGCCGGCCAGTGCCAGCGAGCCCGCGGTGGTGGCGGTCCCATCGGCGGCGGCAATGTTGTCTTTAATGGCGAGGGTGCGCCCATGGATAGGGCTGCGAATGAGGCCACCGTCGAGGTCGCGATCGGCTTGCTCCGCTTCCCCCCTCGCAAGAGGACTTGTCCCGATCATGCTGCGAAGCTCCGGGCCGCCCCGATCGAGCGATTCGATAAGCTTCAGTGAACGATCCAGATTGTCGCGGGCGCTCCCGCCAATGCGCCTGCGCAATCCGTCCACGGCGCTACGCGAGGCAGGTTGAGGCGCAGGTGCTGTCGCCGCGTTACCGGTCGCTTCGACGCAATCGGGGTGGCCACTGATGTGGCTCGACGAGTCTTTATCAACGCGCGGATTCATCGATGAGATCGTGATCGACAAAAGGAGAATGTTCGGCGCAGCAACCGACACGGCGTCGCCGGCTTCAACCAAGCACGCAGCTTGGCATATTCGTCGTTCGCATTCCGGAGCATGACGAACATGGGCGGGATAAAGCGAAGACGATCGGCGGGATGTCGCCGATCGATGGATGCGTGACGGGTACAGAACTGTCTTTTTACAAGTCCACACGCGCCCCAAGCGGCCTATTCAGGTAGTCAGGGTCAGCGGAGCCGCAAGCAGGACTCCGCGCCCGTGATAGATGGCGATCAGGACTCGACGTCTTCGAGGCTGAAGATTTCGGTCTGATCGTTATACGAGAAAATCTCGCCGTAGCGGCCCCAGTTGATGACGGCGTCGAGCGTTTCCTCGGCCGCGCTGTCCGATAGAAAATCCTCGAGCTCCTGCTCGAACCGCACGCGCGGCGCGCGATGGCCCGGGCGTTCGTTGAGGACTTTCTTGATACGCGCGGCGAGCGGCACATGACGCAACAGGTGTTCGGCGAACATCATCTTGCGTTCCTGCGTGCCGAACTCGGCGAAGACGCGCGCGGGCGGCGTGAGGAAGATATCGCCCTCTCGCACGTCGGTGAAGCCGAGATGCTGGAGCACTTCCGCGATCGGGAAGAGATCGTCGACCTCGAGATGCAGCGAGCGCGCGATTTCCGGCATATCGGCCCGGCCGTGATAGGGCGGCGCCGCGAGCGTTTCGATGAGACCCGCCATCAAGTTCGTCGAAACGCTCGGCAGCCAGCTGCCGAGCTCGAGCCCCTTCTTCGTGGCTTCGTCGGTTCGGCGCGCCGTCATCTTCGCGTAGATGTCGTCGACGAGACGCTTGAAGGCCGGATCGAGACGGTTGCGCGGATGCGCGAACGGCACCTTGATTTCTGCGATCACGCGCCCCGGGTTCGACGAAAGCACGAGGATGCGATCGCACATGAACACCGCCTCTTCGATGTTGTGCGTGACGATCAAAATCGATTTGATGGGCATGCGCCGCTGCGTCCACAGGTCGAGCAAGTCCGTGCGCAACGTCTCCGCGGTCAGCACGTCGAGCGCCGAAAACGGTTCATCCATCAAGAGCAACGTGGGATCGACGACCAGCGCGCGCGCAAAGCCGACGCGTTGGCGCATGCCGCCCGACAGTTCGCGCGGGTACGCGTTCTCGAATCCGTCGAGGCCGATCAGATCGATTGCGGCCAACGCCCGTTCGCGCCGCTCGCGCGCACCGACGCCCTGCGCCTCGAGACCCGCTTCCACGTTTTGCAAGACGGTGAGCCAGGGAAAGAGCGCGAACGTCTGAAACACCATGGCGACGCCCTCGGCGGGACCGGCGAGCGGTTGGCCGAGATAGTCGACGTGGCCATCCGTCGGCTCGATGAGCCCGGCAATGATGCGCAACAGCGTCGACTTGCCCGAACCGGAACGTCCGAGCAAACCAACGATCTCGCCCGAGCGCAGCGAGAGATTGACGTCGTCGAGAACGAGCAGTTCGCCCTGCGCTTTCGAAAAGCCGCGGCACACGTCCTTGACATTGAGGATTTCCTCGCCGAGACGAGGCGCGGCACCGGCGCCGAGCGACACGGGTGAAGCGGACGACGCCGAGGTCGGTTCAGCTTTGGGGGTTTGCATTGCGCTTCACTCTCGAATGGACCTATCGTGCGTTTTTTGCATCAATCGAGCCGGAGCTTCGACTCGGCATAAGCATAGAGCGGCCGCCACAGACTGCGGTTGAACAGCGTGACGAACAGCGACATGATGGTGATGCCGAGAATGATCTTCGGAAAGTCGCCCGCGGCAGTCATCTGCGCGATATAGGCACCCAGCCCGTGCGCGACGACATGAGTATCGCCCCACTGGACCGCCTCGGAGACGATGCTCGCGTTCCAGGCGCCGCCCGAGGCCGTCAGCGCACCCGTCACGTAATAGGGGAAAATGCCCGGCAGCATGCACTGGCGCCACCATTGCCAGCCGCGAATGCGGAAGTTCGTCGCGGCTTCCCGGTAATCGTTCGGATAGGCCGTCGCTCCGGCGATCACATTGAACAAAATGTACCACTGCGTGCCCAGCACGATCAGCGGCGAAAGCCAGATGTCCGGATTCAGGTGAAAGCGGACGATCACGACCACGAACACCGGAAAGAGCAGATTGGCCGGAAAGGCAGCGAAAAACTGCGCAAGCGGCTGAATCTTCTCGGCCAAGGCCGGACGCAGCCCGATCAGAACGCCGACGGGCACCCAGATCAGCGAGGAAAGCGCGATCAGGATCGCGACGCGCACGAGCGTGATGAAGCCGAGCAGAACGACGTGCCAGACTTCGTCGAGCGCCACGCCGGTCCGCACATAGGCCGCGACGCGCCAGACGACGTACAGCGTACTGGCGAGCAGCACGAGCGCCCACGCGATATCGGTGGCGCGCGACGATGCGCGCCGCGCGCCACCGGCACGGCCCAGCCGCAAGCCCGGCGGCAACGACAACCGGATCGGCACGCGCGCAGCTTTCGAAAAAAGCCACCCCACCGGCACGAGCAACCGATGAATGAGCCGCGTGCGCCGCACGACATCGAGCAGCCACGACTCGGGCGCGTTGCCCGAACTCGTCGTCTCCATGCGGAATTTGTCGGCCCAGGCGACGAGCGGGCGGAACATCAACTGGTCGTACGCGAGGATGACGACCGTCATCGCGAGAATGACCCAGCCCACCGCGACGAGGTTCTTGTCCGAGATTGCCTGCGCAAGATAGGCGCCGATGCCGGGCAGCGTGATCGTGTTGTTGCCGACGGTGATGGCCTCCGATGCGACGACGAAGAACCAGCCCCCCGACATCGACATCATCATGTTCCAGATGAGACCCGGCATCGAGAACGGAACTTCGAGCTTCCAGAACCGCTGCCAGGCGGTCAGGTGGAAGCCGCGCGAGACCTCGTCCAGATCGCGCGGCACCGTGCGCAGCGACTGGTAGAAGCTGAACGTCATGTTCCAGGCCTGGCTCGTGAAGATCGCGAAGATGGCCGCGAGCTCGGCGCCGAGCACCTGCTTCGGGAACAACGCCAGGAAAAAGGTCACCGTAAACGAAATGTAGCCGAGCACGGGCACCGACTGAAGGATGTCCAGGATCGGAATCAGCACCATGCCCGCGCGCCGGCTTTTGGCCGCGAGCGTGCCATAAACGAGCGTGAACGTGAGCGACGCGCACATCGCGGCAAGCATCCGCAGCGTGGTGCGCAGCGCATATTCGGGCAGGTTCGTCGGATCGAGCGAGATCACCTGCGTCTTGAGCGTCGAAATCGGGGCCATCGTCTGGTGAACGCCGATGGCCGCCATCGCGATCAGGCAGATGATGAGCGGAAAGGCGACGAAGTCCCAGCGGTTGGGCAACAGCCGCCACACCGATGCGTTGGCGGTGCGCTTCAGGTCGAGGCTGAAGTCCATCAGCGCCCCCTGGCCTGGCGGCGTGAGGCAGCAGCCTGGCACGCGGGCGAAGGCGCCGGCAAACCCGAAACTGGTAAGTTGAACATGTCGAGGCGTAGGGATGCAGTCATTCGTGGGCTCCGGCCGCCCGGCGGTACGATGGGCACATGTCCGGCTTTTTCCTGCTTTTGCGACGGCAAGACAGTACTACAGACTGTGTTTCAGGCACAACCGCGCGCCTACGATGAAACCCCGAGAGCCGTTCAGTTTGCGCTGGGCAGGCCGATAATACCGAACAGGCGGTGCGCCGCATGAAAGCCGGCGGGGCGTTGGGAGCGGCATGCGGCCCCATTGTCGCGCCGCCCGGCGCGGGCAGTACGCATGGACCAGGGAGTCGATGAACAAGAAAACATTGCACTGGATGATGGTCGGGGCGAGCGCCGTCATGGGCATGCTCGTCTGTTGGCTCGTCGCTGGTCAAGTCGCTGACCAGATGGTCCTGCACGATCTGAACGATACGGTGCGCGGGCAGTCGCAGCTCTCGCTCGCCACGGCCGACAACATCGCCCAGATCATCGCCAGCGATCTGTCGATGGCACGCGCCATTCCGGCCACGCTCGCGGAAACGCCGGTCATCCAGCGCGTGCTCGCGCAAGCGTACCGTCTTCCCGAGAAGCGCGCGGCGCAGGAAGCGGAACGCCGGGCGCGACTTCTCGCCGTGCCCGCCTTACGCCGAGCCGACGCGTTCTTGCACGACGTGCGCGGCTTTGCCGGGCTAGACAATATGTGGCTCGTCGATACGAACGGCCTGTGCGTCGCCTCCAGCGACGCGTTCGAGCGCCTGTCGTGCGTCGGCGTCGATCTCTCGAACCGGGGCTACGTCAAAGAGGCGCTGCTCGGCGCGTATGGCCAGATGTACGCCGTGGGGCGCGTCAGCGGCGAGAACGGAGTGTTCCTCTCGGCCCCTGTCTACAGCGATGGCACCCTCGTCGGCGCCATCGTGGCGAAGATCGGATTACGCAGGCTGCGGCACTGGGTCGCGGCACCGGGCTCCTTCGTCGCCGACGAGAACGGCGTCGTCGTCATGGCCAACGAAAGCCGGTTCGAAGGCTATCGCCTGCCCGGAGCCCGCATTACCCATATGGACACGGCCCAACGCCTGGACAGCTACCGCCGCTCGAGCTTTCCCGTGCTCGATATCGCTCCGCTGCGTTCCCGCATGGCGCGCAGCGCGCCCTGGGTACCCGCGGCGTTGGCCAACCAGATGGTCGAGTTGCAGGCGGCCGGTCCGCCCTCGCTTTACGTCATGCGCAACGGGATCAACTCGGGTTTCTCGGTGCATCTGCTCACGCCCATCACGCTTTGGCAGCATTTACTCGATGAGCGCATCAATATTCGCGGGCTGACTTTCGCCGCGCTGATGGGCTCGCTGCTGCTGGCTGCCACGATCGCGGCCTCGTACCGCCGCGAGAAACGCCATCATCGCGAGGCGCGCCGTCTCGCGAGCGAGCTCCAGGCCTCGAACGCCCAGTTATCCGCGGAGGCCCGCGACGACGCATTGACCGGTGCCCTCTCACGGCGATATTTCCTCAGCCTGCTGCAGCGCGAGATCGACGCTGCGCGCACGCGCGGCACACCGCTTTGCGTGGCTATCGCCGATCTCGACCACTTCAAGCAGATCAACGATCGATTCGGCCACACTATCGGCGATTACGCGCTCGAGCACTTCGTCGGGCGCTGCCGCACCATTCTACGGGCGACCGATGCGATCGGCCGTCTGGGCGGCGAAGAATTCGCCATCCTGCTGCCGGCCACCTCGCTCTCCGAAGGGCTGGCCGTCGCCGAACGCATACGTGAAACGCTGCGGGAGGAGCGCTCCCCGAGGCTGCCGGACGCCGTCGACCTGCGCGTCAGCATCGGCGTGACCGGTCTGGCCGACGACGACACGCTGGAGCGCTTCATCAGCCGGGCCGACCGGGCCCTTTATAACGCGAAGGCCGCAGGCCGCGATCGCTCAGCGGCCTTCGCGGCGCATGTCGCGCCGCCGCCGGCAAACGCGGCGGTCCACCGGTAGGGCCCGCGGCGGCCAAGCTCGGCCGATCGGCCAATCGACTGCGCCTTGACGGATAGACCGGGTATCATCGTCCTTTCTTGGCACGAAGCCGCCGATCGATCTACCTGGAGGTTCGCATGAAGGGCAATTTGGTCATCATCTGTCGCGACCAGGACGCGGATGCGTTCGATCATCTGATGGCCGAGTACGGCGCATTTCAGACCCGCCTGTCTTCGACCGCGTGGTATCTGAAGTTCGACGCCGCCCCCGAAGCGGTGCAGGAAGAAATTCTGGCGCGGCTCGGCAAGTACACGACTCATTACATCTTCGGCGCCGATAGCGTGACATACAACACCGTCGACAGCGAGGCCGCCTCAGCGCTCGATACGCTGTTCCAATAGCACGGCGGCCGGCCCTACGCCGCCGCGCTCACGGGCACGTCGCGCGGAAAACGCATCGTCACGCGCAAACCGCCGTCCTGCGCATTGCCGATTTCGCACTCGCCACCCATGCGGCGCACGAGCCGCTCGACGATCGCGAGCCCGAGGCCGCTGTGTCCATTGCCGCCGCGGGCCGGATCGAGCCTCACGAACGGCCGGCTCGCGTCGATGAGGTCGCGCGGCGCGATGCCTTGGCCGTGATCGCTGACGGCGAGCAGCCATCCGTCGGCCATGCGCACCGTTTCGACGACGACGGGCGGTGCGCCATAGGCATGCGCATTGTCGAGCAGGTTCGAGAGCACGCGATCGAGCGTGGCCGTCGGCAGCCTGAAGCCCGGTCCCGCCGCCAACGCGGTCTGCACGGGCGGCGCGCCGGGCGCAACCGCACGGTAGCTGCGCACGAGACGTTCGCACTGAGCGTCGACTTCGACGGGCTCGCTCGAATCCACGCCGTCCTGCGCAAAAACGAGAAATTGGTCGACGATGTGCGTCATCGAATCGACGTCGCGCACGACGCCATCGCGCTGCTTGATGTCGTCCATCATTTCGGCGCGCAGCCGCATGCGCGCAAGCGGAGTACGCAGATCGTGCGCGATGCCGGCGAGCATGATGGCGCGGTCGTTGTCCGCGCGCGATACCTCGGTCACCATCTGATTGAAGCCATGCGTGAGCGCGCGCAGCTCGCGCGGACCGCGCTCGGGTACGGGCGGCACGGGCTGACCGCGGCCGAAGCGCGCGACGGCCGAACTGAGCGCCCTGAGCGGCTGTTGCAGCCGCCACGCCACGAACAGTGCGCACATCACCGCCGCGGAAAAGATGACCGCGAGCCAGAGCACCATGCGATCGAGCGAGCGCGGCGGATGCAGCGAAAGCATCGGCACGACGATCCAGTGCGAATCGCCCGCCTCGTGGACCCAGAGCATCGGCGGATGCCCGGGCGGGCCGATCCGCACGTCCGAGCCCGCAGGCAGGCGGTCGCGGAACTCGTCGACGAAACGCAGGATCGCGGGCGGCAGATCGCGGCGCGGCGGCGGAACATCGGGGCTGGCCGTATCGATCGCGCGCACGCGCGAGGGCAGCGGTTGGTTCGGCGCACGTGCGACATGCTCGCGCACGGCCTCCACGAGGAATGCAGCCTCTTCGACGGCGTAGCGGGCCTGGGCGTGGCTGCGCTCGACACGGATCAGCGTGAACCAGGCAAAGTGGGAGATGAGCAGTACCGCTACGACGAGCAGTGCCAGCCGCCCGAACAGCGAATCAATGGGTCGGCGCATTGGGCTCGCCATTCGGCACGAAGACATAGCCGCGTCCGCGCACGGTCTGCACGAAGCGCGGCGCCGACGGATCGGTTTCCAGGATTCGGCGCAAACGCCAGACCTGGACGTCGATGCCGCGGTCCGTGCCGTCGTACTCGGGCCCGTGCAGGAGCTCCAGCAGCCGCTCGCGCGTGAGCGTGCGCATCGGATGGTTGATGAAGATCTTCAGCAGCGCGAACTCGCTGCCCGACAACGTCAGCGGGCGGCCGTCCATCGTCAGCGTGCGGCTCTCGAAGTCGAGCACGAAACGCCCGAACGCGAACGGCTCGCGTTGTTCGGGCGCCGCGGACGGTACCGTGCGGCGGCGACGCAAGACGGCCTGCACGCGAGCAAGCAACTCGCGCGGGTTGAACGGTTTGCCGAGATAGTCGTCGGCGCCGAGTTCGAGGCCAACGATGCGATCCACGTCGTCCGCGCGCGCCGTCAGCATGATGACGGGAATGTCGTCGCCCGAGGCGCGCAGTTTGCGCAAGGCGGTGAGCCCATCGACGCCGGGCATCATGAGATCGAGCACGATGAGATCGGGGCGCTCGCGCTCGAGCCGCCGCTCGAGCGTGGCAGCGTCATGGAGCACCGACACCTCGATGCCCTGCCGCACGAGATAGTCGCGCAGCAGATCGCGCAATTCTGCGTCGTCGTCGACGATGAGGATTTGAGTAGTCATGGCGCGAAGTTTAGCGCGAGCCAGGTCCCCGTAACGGGCCCGGCGCGGTGAAAGGGTTACGGAAGGTTACGGCGAAAGCCGGACGTAAACGCACGTAACGGGCCCCGATACGCGCGTAACACGCCGGCTTCGTTGCGAAGGCTAGTCTTCACGCAGCGTTCGTGGCGCCGCATGGCCGGTGTCCTCGCATCGCTTCACTTTCCATGAAGGAGTATTCGATGAACCCGATCTTGCGCGGATCGTCCCGCTATCTCGCTACCGCAGCCGCCGCGCTCGCCGTCACGTTCGGCACTGCCTTTGCCGCCGGCGGCAATGCGTCGCCGGCCGGCCCCGACGGGGCCGCGATGCAAGGCGGCCCGGGGGGCTGGCATGGGCACGGTCCATTCATGATGGAGCGCTTGAACGCGCTGCACGCCCGGCTTGCGCTGACACCTGAACAGGAGCAGAAATGGCAGACGGCGCTCGCGACGATGAAACGAAACCATGAAGCCGAGCGCGCCAATCACGACAAGATGCGCGAGCAGTTCAAGGCGGCGCAGCAGCAGCCGATCCTCGATCTTGATGCACTGCACGCTACGCATCAGCAGATTCGCCAACAAAGCGACGCGCTTCACGAGCAGACGGCCACGGCATGGCTGGCTTTCTACGACAGCCTCGACGATCAGCAAAAGACGACCGTCAGTACAGAGCTGAAACAACACTTCGCGAAGATGGAGTCACGCCACGAGAAGATGCGTGACTTCTGGCGGCAGCATCATGGCGCCGGCAGCGCCGGCGGCCAGCCGACGGCGCCTTGAACCGCGCCCGTCCAGCCCCGCCGTACAGCTAAAGGGCGTAGCGCAGCGGGTCCCCGGCGCCCCGCATGGCGCCCGCAAACGCCTGACGGCCCCTCGAGCCGCCGCGCGCCGAATGGCCGCGGCGCTTTTTTCGTGCACTACCCGGTTGCACCCGCAATCGTCGAATCGGGCGCGCGGGTTCCCCCGCAGTAGCGCCGCATCCGGGTTGAGGTAAAATACCGCGCTTTTCGCGGGGGCGAGCTCCGGTAGCCGGTAGTGCGACCGAGACTTGCTCGCCGTCGAGCCGGCCACGCCGGACGAAAAATCGCGCACTGCGGCCGGGGCATGCCATTTTTGGCCACCTAGAATCTCGGGTCGCGCGTTGTTTCGCACACCGTCAAGGATTGCACCTCCAACATGTTTCTTGAAGGCTACGGCCCGCTGATCCTCGCCGGCACTTGGCAGACCGTCAAGCTGGCGGTGCTTTCGCTCGCGTTCGCATTCGCGCTCGGCCTCGTCGGCGCCGCGGCAAAGCTTTCCAAGAATCGTCCGTCTCGCGTGCTGGCGACCGGCTACACGACACTCGTGCGCGGTGTGCCCGACCTCGTGCTGATGCTGCTGCTCTTTTACAGCATTCAGATCTGGCTCAACGATCTGACCGATCTGATCGGCTGGGACCAGATCGACATCGATCCGTTCGTGGCAGGCGTCATCGTCCTGGGCTTCATCTACGGCGCCTACTTCACCGAGACCTTCCGCGGCGCCTTCCTTTCGGTGCCGCGTGGGCAGCTCGAAGCGGGCAGCGCGTTCGGCATGTCCGGCTGGCAAGTCTTTGCCCGCATCATGTTCCCTCAAATGATGCGCTTCGCATTGCCCGGCATCGGCAATAACTGGCAAGTCATGGTCAAGGCAACGGCGCTCGTGTCCATCATCGGGCTCGCCGATGTCGTCAAAGCCGCGCAGGACGCCGGCAAGGGCACGCTGCGTTTTTTCTTTTTCACGCTGATCGCAGGCGCGATCTATCTGGCGATCACGACCGTTTCGAATCTCGTGCTGCTGTGGCTCGAGAAGCGCTATTCGATCGGCGTGCGCCGTGCCGAGCTATAAGCCATGATCGAGCTGATTCACGAGTACTGGCGCAATTATCTTTTCACCGATGGGTTTCGCATCACCGGGCTGGCAATCACGATGTGGCTGCTCGTCGTATCGATCGGCATCGGCTTTTGCCTGTCGGTGCCGCTGGCGGTGGCGCGCGTATCGAAGAATCGCCTGATCTCGAGCCCAGTCTGGCTTTATACGTACATCTTCCGCGGCACGCCGCTGTACGTGCAACTGCTGCTTTGCTATACCGGCCTCTATAGCCTCGAAGTGGTACGGTCGCACGCGCTGCTCAATGAGTTCTTCCGCGACGGCATGAACTGCACGCTGCTCGCCTTCACGCTGAACACCTGCGCCTATACGACCGAAATCTTCGCGGGCTCGATCAAGGCCACGGCGTATGGCGAGATCGAAGCCGCGCGCGCCTACGGCATGTCGCGCTTCACGGTCTATCGGCGCATCATCCTGCCGTCCGCGCTGCGCCGTGCCCTGCCGCTTTACAGCAACGAAGTCATCCTGATGCTGCACGCGACGACCGTCGCCTTTACCGCGACAGTGCCCGACATTCTCAAGATCGCACGCGACGTCAATTCGGCCACCTACATGTCGTTTCACGCGTTCGGCATCGCCGCCCTGCTCTATCTGGCGATCTCGTTCGCGCTCGTCGGCCTCTTCCGTCGCGCGGAACAACATTGGCTCGCCTATTTGCGCCCGCTTGGCAAGTAACCCGGATCTCACCCGATGCAAAAGCTTTTCATCGACGAACTGCACAAGTACTACGGAGACCACGAGGTCCTCAAAGGCGTCTCGCTCAAGGCCAATGCGGGAGACGTCATCAGCGTCATCGGCTCGTCGGGCTCGGGCAAGAGCACCATGCTTCGCTGCATCAACTTTCTCGAGCAGCCGAGCGCCGGGCGCATCTTCGTCGACGGCGAGGAGATACTGACCCGGAAGGACCGGTCCGGCGCGCTGCGCGCGGCCGATCCCAAGCAACTCCAACGCATGCGCACGAAGCTCGCGATGGTGTTTCAGCACTTCAATTTGTGGGCGCACATGACGGTGCTCGAAAACGTCGTCGAAGCGCCGATTCACGTGCTCGGGCTGCCGCGGCGCGAAGCCGAGGAACGCGCGCGTACGTATCTCGAGAAGGTCGGGTTGGCGCCGCGGCTCGAAAAGCAGTATCCGTCGCACCTGTCGGGCGGGCAGCAGCAACGCGTGGCGATCGCGCGCGCACTCGCCGTGCATCCCGACGTCATGCTCTTCGACGAGCCGACTTCGGCGCTCGATCCGGAGCTCGTCGGCGAAGTGCTGAAAGTCATGCAGAAACTCGCCGAAGAAGGACGCACGATGATTGTCGTGACGCACGAGATGAGTTTCGCGCGCAACGTCTCGAACCATGTCGTCTTTTTGCATCAGGGGCACATCGAAGAAGAAGGCGCGCCCAACGATGTCTTCGGCCACACCAAAAGCGAACGGCTCCGGCAATTCCTGTCCGGCAGCCTCAAGTAGCCATTGCGCGCGCCGGTGCCGCCCACGGGGCGGCGGGCCTCCCTCCCGAGCTTCGAAGGCGCCTCGGCGCCTTTTTCATTGGCGCGACGCATTACCTCCGCCAATTTCCCACGTCAATAGCGAAATTCCTGGACTCAACCTGCGGCCGATCGCCCGCCCCTTATGGCACAAGGGTTAGCGCGGTGCGTCCCGCACCGGTGTTGCATAACGGGACACAACCCTATGGCAATTTGGCGACAGGTCCGTCCGCTAGCCGGATTTCTATACCCACCCCTGTCTATTTTTGCTAAATTAGTAACCAAAGTAGCAAAACGCAACACCACAAATGTAGTTTTACTTCAAAGAAGGAGACGCCGTTCCGCCATCGGAGCGGACCGGAACGGCCACCAGAGCGCGCCGGTCGCGCCCTTTTCCGCGAGCGATCTCCCTGAAGTCGGATTCCCGCCCGGACGTCTCACGCCGCCCGGGCGCTATTCGCAGTATGGCTTCACTTTTTGACAGGGTATGGAGGAGAAGATGAAGAAAGCATTGCTCGCCGCGGCACTCATGTCGGCAGGCGTCATCGCTCACGCTCAAAGCAGCGTGACGTTGTATGGCCGCCTCGATGCGGGTATCGAGTACATCAGCGGCTTGCCGAACGCCAGCTACACCGGATCGACCTCGCGTTGGCGCGCGGAAAGCGGCGACTGGGGCACGAGCCTGTGGGGCATGAAGGGTACGGAAGACATCGGCGGCGGCAATAAGGTCGTGTTCAAGTTGGAAGGCAGCTTCAACACGATGACCGGCGCGGGCCCCGGCGGCGGCGGTCTCTTCAATCGTTGGGCAACCGTAGGCCTGTCTAACGCCAACTACGGTACGTTCACGATGGGCCGGATGCTCTACATCGCCAACGGCGTGTGGGATTTCGATCCGTTCGGTCAATCGAACTGGTCGTCGGCATCGCTGGTGCGTGGCCGCAACTGGCCGCAATCGAGCAACAACGTCGCGTACCAATCGCCGAACTGGGGCGGCTTCGACGTCTACGGCCAGTACGCGCTGTCGAACGCGACGAGCTGGAACGGCAACGGCACGACGGCACAAGGCCGCGAAGCGGGCTTGCAAGTGACGTACACGAGCCCGATCTTCCAGGTGCGCGGTATCTATGACGAAATCCGCAATCCGGCGAACGGTGTCCTGAGCGGCGCCGACGGTGCATTCTCGTTCTCGCGCGAGTACACGGCTGGGGTGAACGTGTTCCTCGGACCGTTCAAGATTCAAGGTGTCTACCAGGCCCTCCGTACGTCTGGCTTCACGGGTGGCGTAACCGCCCCGAGCTCGATCGATCACGAGTGGGGTGGCGTGACGTGGCAAGCAACGCCGGCTGCGGCTTTGATCGGCGCCGTCTACCACGTGAACACGAACCACGGCTTCGGCAACGCAACGATCTATACCGTCGGCGGCACGTACAACCTGTCCAAGCGCACACTGCTCGATCTCCAGATCGCGACGGTGCGCAACAGCAAGTCGGCTAACTTCGGTCTGGATGCCAACGCGTTCGGCAACGGCGGCAACACCGCTGCTGGCTACAACGAGAACCCGCTGCATGGCCACAGCCAGACCGGCGTCTATGCTGGTATCCAGCACACGTTCTAATCGAACGGGGTAGTCAGAAAAGTTTTACTTCATCAGTTTTAACGCTGCTGCGAGAGGCGCGTATCGGTGCGGTGTCCGTCAGGGCATCGCACCGTTTTTTTTATGTTTGCGGGCATGAGCTCTTTCGCAGGCCCGGCCGCGACCTCAAACGGCCGCTTCGTTCTCTTCGCCCGTGCGGATACGGATCACGCGTTCGACATCGGTCACGAAGATCTTGCCGTCGCCGATCTTGCCGGTGCGCGCGGCACCGATGATGGCATCGATCACTTGATCGCACTGCCGGTCCGCGACCACGACTTCGATCTTCACTTTGGGCAGGAAATCGACGACATATTCGGCGCCGCGATAAAGTTCGGTGTGCCCTTTTTGCCGGCCGAAACCCTTGACCTCGGTCACCGTCAGGCCCGTCAGCCCCACTTCGGCGAGCGCCTCGCGCACTTCGTCGAGCTTGAACGGTTTGATGATTGCGGTAATGCGTTTCATGGCTGAGCCTCGTTTCGGTCTTCGATGGAATGGCACGATTTTACGCCGCGTCCGAGACAGGCTTCATTCGACGCGCAGCATCGCGACGTGGCGGATTGCATTACCATGACCGCTCGCATGCTGCGACGAACCGGCGACGAACACGGTCTACACAAGTGAAACACGAACGCATCGATTATCGCATGGGCATTCTGTCGTCCTTGGACGAGGTCGACGCACGCCAGTGGAATGCGCTGCTCGCACGGCAGCCGCAACCGACGCCGTTTTTACGTCACGAATTTCTGAGCGCACTCGCTGCAACGCATTGCACGACCGAGCGTACCGGGTGGGCGATGCGCTTCGTCACACTCGTCGATGCCACGAGCGGCGCGCTCGCGGCAGCGGCGCCGCTTTACGTCAAGAGCCACTCGTACGGCGAGTACGTTTTCGATTGGGCCTGGGCCGACGCGTATCAGCGCAATGGACTCGAGTACTACCCGAAGCTCGTCTGCGCAGTGCCGTTCACACCCGTACAAGGCACCCGGCTCATCGCTGTCGACGACGCAGCCCGGCGTCAGCTCGCCGCTTCGATCATCACGCTCGCCGAGCAATCGGACGTCTCGTCGCTGCACGTGCTTTTCCCGACGGCGGACGAAGCCGATACGCTAGCGGCGCTCGGCATGATGCTGCGCGAAGGCATCCAGTTCCACTGGGTGAACCCGGGCTACCGCGATTTCGACGATTTTCTCGCGACGCTCGAGCAGAAAAAACGCAAGAACATCCGCGCCGAGCGGCGCAAGGTCCATGACGCCGGTGTGACGCTGCGCCGCGTGCGAGGCGAACAGGCGACCGACGACGACTGGCGTTTTTTCACGCGCTGCTATCGGCAAACGTACCGGGAGCACTTTTCGTCGCCGTACCTGAACCTCGAGTTTTTCCGCACGATCGGCGCTTCGATGCCCGAAAACCTGCTGCTCGTCATCGCCGAGCGCGAAGGCCGGCCGATCGCGAGTTCGCTCGTCGTCTATCAGCGCGACGAGCGAACGGGCGGCACGCTCTACGGCCGTTACTGGGGCGCCGTCGAGCACGTCCCATGCCTGCACTTCGAAACGGCCTATTATCAGCCGCTCGAGTTTTGCATCGAAGAGAAGCTCGCCGTATTCGAAGGCGGTGCGCAAGGCGAACATAAAATGGCGCGCGGCTTCATGCCGAAGGTCACGCACTCAGCGCATTGGCTCGGCCATCCCGCGTTCGCCGACGCCGTCGGACGCTTTCTCGATAACGAGGCCAATCTGATCGAAGCGCATGTCGACGAATTGCGCGAGCACAATCCGTTCAAAAAATAGCGAACTCCGGTTCGACGACGACCCACGATGGCCTGGTTTCTTTATCTGATCGAATGCGCCGACGGCAGCGTCTATACCGGCATCGCGACGGACGTCGACGCGCGCTTCGCCAAGCACGCGAACGGCACCGGCGCGCGATATACGCGTGCGCGCAAACCGATATGCGTGCTGGCGAAATTCGAGCTCGACGATCGTTCGAGCGCGTTGCGCGCCGAATATCGGGTCAAGCGTCTGTCACCGACGCAAAAGCGCGCGCTGGCCGCGGGCGAACTCACGCTCGCGTCGGTGTTGGAGCGTGCCGCGCGCACGGCGCGCGGCACGACGGATCACTTCTTGTAGTTGGCCACGCCGTCCACGATTTCCTTGTGGGCCGCGTCGATGCCCGCCCAGCCCTCGACCTTGACCCACTTGCCCTTTTCGAGCGCCTTGTATTGCTCGAAGAAGTGCTTGATCTGATCCTTCAGGTACGCCGGAACGTCGTCGATCGATTTCATGTCCGCCGTCATCGGGCACAGTTTGTCGTGCGGCACCGCAACGAGCTTCGCATCGACGCCGGACTCGTCCGTCATCTGCAACATTCCGAGCGCGCGTGAACGTACGACGCATCCGGGAATCAGAGGGAACGGCGTGATGACGAGGACGTCGACGGGGTCACCGTCGCCCGAAAGCGTCTGAGGAATATAGCCGTAGTTCACGGGGTAGCGCATGCCCGTGCCAATGAAGCGGTCAACGACGAGCAGACCGAGTTCCTTGTCCGCTTCGTATTTCACCGGATCGCTCTGCGCCGGGATTTCGATGATGACGTTGAAGTCTTGCGGAAGATCCTTGCCCGGGGGGACGTGATTGAAGCTCATGACGTTCTCGTGAGGGAAGTGAAAGGAAAGCGTCGGGCGGCCGAATCAAACGTATTGCGGCGGCCCCGGCATAAGCGCTGCGCGCCATTATAGCCGAGCGGCAAACGCGCACTTTGGCGGCTGCACCTCGGCGATCGGCGCGATAATCGACGCTCGCTGCGTTTCGACTGACGGTTCGGACTTAACTTGGGAGCCTTGCATGGAGGAAGCGAAACACTTCGTCGGCGGTGAATGGATCACGCCGTCGAGCCGAGAAACCATCGATGTCGTCAACCCGTCGACGGGACAAGTCTTCACGCGCATTGCGCGCGGCAACGCCGCCGATATCGATGCGGCAGTGAACTCTGCGCGCACGGCGTTCGAGGGGCCCTGGGGCTTGTTGAGCGCCGCCGAAAAGGGGCGCCTGTTGTACCGCCTCTCGGCACTCGTCACGACCCACCGCGACGAGCTGGCCGAACTCGAGGCCCGCGACACGGGCAAGCCGCTCAGAGAGGCCTGCGCCGATGCCGCCGCGCTCGCGCGGTATTTCGAATTCTATGCCGGCGCCGCGGACAAGCTGCACGGCGAGACGCTGCCCTATCAAAACGGATACACCGTGCTTACCGTGCGCGAACCGCACGGCGTGACCGGGCACATCGTGCCGTGGAACTATCCGATGCAAATTTTCGGACGCAGCATCGCCGCGTCGCTCGCAGCCGGCAACGCCTGCGTCGTGAAGCCGGCGGAGGACGCCTGTCTGTCGGTCCTGCGCATGGCCTCGCTTGCCGCCGAAGCCGGCCTACCGGCGGGCGCGCTGAACGTGGTCACCGGTTATGGTGACGAGGCCGGCGCCGCGCTTGCGCGCCACCCGGGCATCGACCATATCTCGTTCACCGGCTCTCCCCGGACCGGCGCGCTGGTCGCGCAAATGGCGGCCGAGCACTATGCGCCGGTGACGCTCGAGCTCGGCGGTAAATCGCCGCAGATCGTATTTGCCGACGCCGACCTCGACGCGGCCATGCCGACGCTCATGTCCGCCATTCTCCAGAACGCGGGCCAGACCTGTTCCGCCGGTTCGCGCGTGCTGATCGAGCGCGCGATCTACGAGACGCTCGTGGACCGCCTCGCCTGCGCATTCGATGCGCTGCGCGCGGGCCCAGGGCAGACCGAAGCCGATTGCGGCCCGCTCATCAACGCGAGGCAACAGCAGCGCGTCGCGGAATTCGTCGCGCTGGCCAAGCGCGACGGCATCCGTGTCGCGGGACAAGGCTCGATCCTCTCGGAAGCCCATCCGAGCGGCTTTTATCAGCCGCCGACGCTGCTCGCCGACGTGCCCCGCACGCATCGGATCGCGCGCGAGGAAATCTTCGGGCCCGTGCTCGCCGCCCTGCCTTTCGACGACGAAGCCGATGCCGTTGCCCTTGCCAACAGCACGCCGTACGGCCTCGTCGCGGGCATATGGACGCGCGACGGCGCGCGGCAGTTCAGGCTCGCGCGCAGTATTCGCGCGGGTCAGGTCTTCATCAACAACTATGGCGCGGGCGGCGGGGTCGAATTGCCGTTCGGCGGCACGGGGCATTCGGGATTCGGGCGGGAAAAAGGCTTCGAAGCGCTGCACGGCTTCACGACGCTCAAGACGATCGCGATTCGTCACGGCTGAATCCAAGGCTGCTTTTCATCGTTTGTCCGGCGGCGCGGCACGGCACGCAACGGCGTTCGTGCCGTGCCGGGCCTTCGCTCGTCGCGCCTGGCGCTCCTCGTATTTGCCTCTTGCCTGCCGTGCGCCGTCGGAGCACTATCGCTCAAAACACAAAATCAGGAGACACGATGCGACTGACCGGCAAAACGGCTATCGTCACGGGCGGCGGCTCGGGCTTCGGCGAAGGAATCGCCAGGACATTCGCGCGCGAAGGCGCGAATGTCGTCGTCAACGATCTGAACGGTGCGGCCGCGGAGCGTGTCGCCAGCGAAATCGCGCTCGCGGGCGGCCGCGCGATCGCGGTGGCGGGCGACGTGGCCCGGCTCGCCGATTGGCAAACGCTACGCGAGGCGGCGCTCGAAGACTTCAAGAGCGTGCAGATCGTCGTCAACAACGCGGGCACCACCCACCGCAACAAGCCTGTCCTCGACGTGACGGAAGCAGAGTTCGACCGCGTGCATGCGGTCAACGTAAAGAGCATCTTCTGGAGCGTGCAAGCGTTCGTGCCGTACTTCCGTCAACAAGGCGGCGGCGTTTTCGTCAACATCGCCTCGACCGCCGGTGTGCGTCCGCGCCCCGGCCTCGTCTGGTACAACGGGAGCAAGGGCGCCGTCATCGTCGCCAGCAAGTCGCTGGCTGCCGAGCTCGGCAGCGACCGCATCCGCGTGAACTGCGTGAATCCCGTGATCGGCGAGACCGCGTTGCTCTCCGAGTTCATGGGCATGGAAGACACGCCCGCCAACCGCCAACGTTTTTTGGCCGGCATTCCGCTGGGCCGGTTTTCGACGCCGCAGGATGTCGCGAACGCCGCGCTCTTTCTCGCATCCGACGAAGCCGAATTCATTACCGGCGTGTGCCTCGAAGTCGATGGCGGACGCTGCGTTTGATGTGCCCCGGGGTGGTTTCATCCGCTCCGGCCGCTGGATTGCATTCTCACGTTTCGCTCACGTATCGCCGCTGATTCCATACAACAAGTGCCCCGCACGGGACGGGCGTATGCACGCCCGCCTGCTGCCAACGCCCACTCCATTGGAGGAGACACATCATGAATCAACCTCGCGCGGGCGTGGACCCGCTCTCGACACCCGCTGACGCGCTATCGTCGAGCTTCGAAGAAGCGACTTACCGCAAAGTCTCGCTGCGCATTTTGCCGCTGCTGCTGATCTGCTACCTCGTCGCGTATCTCGATCGGGTCAACGTCGGCTTCGCCAAGCTGCAGATGGCGACCGATCTGCATCTGAGCGACGCTGTCTACGGCCTCGGCGCAGGGATCTTCTTTCTCGGCTACTTCATTTTCGAAGTTCCGAGCAACCTGATCCTGCACCGCGTCGGCGCGCGGGTATGGATCGCGCGAATCATGATTACCTGGGGGCTCGTGTCCGCGTTGACGATGTTCGTCACCACGCCCGTCATGTTCTATGTCATGCGCTTCTTGCTGGGGCTCGCCGAAGCAGGATTCTTCCCCGGCATCATCCTTTACCTCACCTACTGGTACCCCGCCAACCGGCGCGGGCGCATGACCACATGGTTCATGACGGCCGTGGCACTCTCGGGTGTGGTCGGCGGTCCGATCTCAGGCTACA
Organism: Paraburkholderia sp. NMBU_R16; assembly: GCF_013282575.1. Lineage (GTDB taxonomy): Bacteria > Pseudomonadota > Gammaproteobacteria > Burkholderiales > Burkholderiaceae > Trinickia. The sequence goes on along the minus strand of NZ_JAAAYE010000059.1, from coordinate 7,487 downwards.
TCCTCAAGGCTTTTCACGGCGCGAACGGCTGGCATGGATGGCAATGGCTGTTTCTGCTCGAAGGCATACCTTCGATCATTGCGGGCCTCGTCGTACTGGCCGCGCTCGACGATCGCATCGTTCACGCGCGCTGGCTTACCGACGATGAGAAACGATTGCTCGCTCGCAACATCGAAGCGGAGGACACCGGCAAGGAAGATCTGAAACTCGGCGCCGTGCTGACGAGCCCGCGCGTGTGGCTCATGAGCTTCATTTATTTCTCTTTCGTGGTCGGACTCTATGGCGTGAGCTTCTGGCTGCCGACGATCATCAAGGCAACCGGTGTCACCGATGCGTTCATCATCGGGTTGCTCTCGGCGATTCCGTTCGCCGCCGCCGTCGTCGCGATGCTGCTCGTCGCGCGGAGCGCGGACAAGCGGCGCGAGCGACGTTGGCATGTCGCATTGCCCGCGATCGCCGGCGCGGTCGGACTCGTCCTCTCGGTGACGTGGGCCCATCAGACGGCCCTGGCGATGGCGGCGCTCACGCTGGCAACGGCCGGCATCATCACGTCGCTGCCGCTTTTCTGGAGCTTGCCGACGGCGTTTCTCGCCGGCGCGGGTGCCGCAGCCGGGATCGCGATGGTCAATTCGATCGGCAATCTGGCCGGTTTTCTCGGTCCTTATGCGATGGGCTGGCTCAAACAGGACACGGGCGTCAACGACATGGGCATGTATCTACTCGCCGCCTTCATGGTGCTCGGCGCACTGCTCGCGCTGAGCGTGCCGGCTCGGCTCGTGAACAAGTAGGCATCGACGATGCTCGCCGCCAGCGCGGTTCGCCGGCGGCCGTTGCCTTTCGCCGGTATTGCGCAGACATTCGGGCATCGCGACATAGGCTGGAACCGTATCCAGAACGGTCGGCCGAAGGAAAACGCACCATGCCCGGAATCAGTAGAACGAGCCCCACCCACTCCCCGTCGGCGGAGCGACTCGGCAATGAAACGCCGACGCGAAGCCCCAACGGGTCCAACGATAGCGGCCGAGCGTCCGGCGAGCGCCGACGTCATGGCGTATTAGGCTTTCTCACGCGCCCCTTCCGGACAACGAACGCGGCGCCGCAAGCGCAAGGCAGCGTCGGCGCGCAAGCGTCACCGGGTCGTGAAGCTCGCTCCACGCCGGCTACGCCGCCGCGAGGCGCCGCCGCGGCACTTCGGAGGTTGGAGGCGCTGCCGCGCGGCCACGGGGAACAGGTGATGGCGCAGCAAACGCCGTCCCGCTCGGGCGCAGGAGCGCCGAGCGGCTCGCGTCCGAACTCCGCGGCCCCAAGCGCCGCCACGCCGCCGCGGTTGGAACAACGCACGGGCGCGCCAAACGCGGATGGCATCGTCGAACAACTTCGGGGTGCCGGTGTCGACCTCCGTCGCGCGCATGAAACCGTATCCGGTTTGATGAACGGAGAGCCGCTGCGCGTCGACGGTCGAACGATGCGCGTCTTAGGGCAACATTTTCCCAGTATGGTGATGGTTGGCCTCGATGACGGCGATCCGCTCGCCGTGGCGCTCCGCGACGCGCTTGGCAGAGCGACGACCTCGTCACCGCGGGCGGCCTTTTCGCCCCCCCGTGCGCCGACAGCACCGCGACAGGGGGCGATGGGTGGCGGATTGCGAAGAACGCCCGCATCGCCTCGTGCAGGCGGGGCGAACACGCCGACACGACAGGCCCGATCCCACCGAGCGGATCTGCGACCGGCCAGTGCGGCACTGGAGCGACTGGCCCGATCGGGTATCGACATGCAGCAAGTGCGCGACGCGATAGACAACACTCTGCTTTGGGGGCAGGACTTGCCCGCCCATGTCAGGAATGCACTGGAACGCGTCGGGATCGATACCCGAATCGGTGAGGGCCTCTCGCTCGTCGATCATCCCTTGATGCAAGTAAGCCGGGCAATCCGCCATATGGAGCACACCCGGGGCAGCGCAAGTGCGCAGCGACAAGCAGCCGGGGGAACGCGGCCAGGCGCCGCTGCGCCATCCCAGGGCTCGCCGCGCGGGCCGGCACTGGATGCAAGCGACATCGTTCGACAGTTGCGAACCGTAGGGGTCGACCTTACCGATGCGCATCGCGTCGTCTCCGCGTTGATCAACCGGGACGGAGTGCGTGTGAATCGGCAGATGATGGCTGTCTTGCGACCGCATTTCCCCAATATGCTCGAAGTCGGATTGGGCGGAAACACGCCGCTCGCTCTTGCGCTCCGTGACGCGCTGGGTCAGCACACGGCTTCGTCGTCAGGTACGACCGATCAACCGGCCGCGCTGGCTTCGCGTCCCGTCGATGCCGATCGCACACGGCGCGCCGGACCTGACAGCGCACTGGAGATGCCGGCTCGCAGCGACGCCGAGGACAATGGTCAATACGCCTGGCGAATCCACATCCGGAACCCGGGGGCATCGGCCGAAGACATCGCATCGGCAGTTGTCCGTGCCGCAGGCGGATCTCGGCGAGCCACGGTCGCCGCGCTCAAGGCGAACATCGAGACCTATGAAAAGATCATGGCGACATTCGATCGGTTGCGGCCCATTCCCAAGGCCGATGCCGAGCGCCTGGATTTCAAGGATGCGGCCATCTACAACCACGAAGGCGACGGGGAGTTCAGCAAGGACAACGCATCGGTTTGTCTTTTCGGCGAGGAGCTGTCCTTGAACAACCCGGCTCAGAAAGTGATCGGATTGGCCACAGTCGCATCGGAACCGCCACGCGGCTTCGACGCAAGCGTCAACAAGAAAGTCGAGTTCATGGACATGAAGGAGTTGGCCAAGTATCTCGTCAGCAATCCCAAACATCCGATGACCAACGCGAAGCTCGATGCCGACAACATTGCAGACTTCGCCTTCAGAGTGTCTTGAATCGCCCACGAGCACGCTTTCGAGGCGTGCCCAACGGCCGTCAGACGACCTTCATCGCCAGCGCACTCGCACGGTAGTGTTCGCCGGCCCGGCCCGTATCGCCGAGCTGTTCGAATAGCCGTGCAAGCGCACGGTGTGTGCGGATCACGAGGGCGTCGTTGTCGTCGGCGAGCCTGAGCGCCGATTCCAGGAACGACTGCGCCTTGCCCCACAATTGCTGGTGCAGGCACAGGCGCCCCAGCGCGAACAGCAGATCCGGGTCCTCGGGGCGCGCTTTGCGCCAAGCCTCGGCCTTTTGGATCAGCGGCAGCGCTTCGCCGGGCAACGCCGTCTCCGGATAGCGGCGCAGCAGCCGGGCATCCCAGTTGTGCTGCAACGCCTCTTCGACGACCTTGCGAGCTTCGTCGTGCCGGTGCAGTGCGATCAACAGTTCGGCCGCGAGATCGGCGAGCCGCGGCGACTGCCGTTCGACGGGTGCCAGCGAGCGCCAAAGCGTCAACAGCGCTTCGGCATCGTGCCGCCGATCGCGCAGCAGGTTTTCGGCGGCCTGCTGACGCAACCTGACCGCGACAGCCGGATGGATGGCCTCGCGCTTTTCGAGCGTCTTCACGAGCTTGAGGACCTCGCCCCAATTCTTGAGTTGCTGCTGCGCGCGCAGTGCGATCTGCTGCGCATGAATACGCCGAGCGCCTTGCGATTGCATTTCCGTCAGCGCCGCCAGCGCGCCTTCGGGATCGCGGCCATCGGCGCGCATGTCCGCGCTGACCATGAGCCGCGCGTCCTGCCAATCCGGCGCCTCGATGGCCGCAAGCCACTCGTCGCGCCGCGTGTACTCGCGCATGCGATGGGCGGCCACCGCCGCGACGAGTCCGGCCGCACCCTTGTTCGACTCGCTGGCAAGCGCCTCACGCGCTGCCTTCTCGGCTCGCGAGAAGCGCCCCGCGTACAGATTGCCGATGGCCTCGCGCAGCGCCGAATGCGCCTTGGCCTCTCTCGCGCGCGCCCGGTAGGCGGCCACGCGACGCGGCATTTGCCAGATGTTGCGCACCATGCGCGTGAGCGCGTAGAGCAGCGCGAACAGCACCACGATGCCGACCACGAAGAGATTCAGCGAAATGTCGACGCGATACGGCGGATAAACGAGCAGCACCTGCCCCGCATCGAAGTGCCCCACGGTCGCAAGCGCGGCCGCGAGCGCGAAAAGCAGTGCGAGCCACAAGAGTCCCCTGAGTGCCATGGTTACCCCCGGCTCTTGGTGTTGTGCACGGCTTGCAAGCTCGTGTTGATGTTCGGCGTCTCGACCGATGCCGCACCGGCATCGACCTCCTTGACGAGCGCGCGCACGGACTTCACGCGTCTTGCGCCGCCATCGAAGTAGCGGGCGAGCGCGGAATCGGCGGCCTGCAGGTCGGACTTCAGCGTCGTCTGGTTGCGCGAGAGCAGCGCGAGCCGTGCCGACAACAGCCGCAGCTTCACGTTTTCGCGAATGAATTCGCCCTGTTCAGGTGTATTGAGCATCGCGTCGGCATTGTCGATACGGCGGACCTGCACGAGCCCCTTGAGTTCAACGCCGACGGCCGAAGACACCTCGCGCCACCAGACCTTCCAGCGAGGCTCGCCGGCCGCGGCCGCGCTTGCGCCAACCGCGGCCGGTACGCTGCTGGCCGGTGCGGGGCGGGGCACGGGTGCCTCGCCCAGCAGCGGCAACGAATCGACCTGCGAAATCGCGTCATCGAGCTTGATCGCCAGGCCCGTCAAATCGACCGAAGGAGTCGCCTTCAACTTATCGATGTCCTGCGCGATCGCGCGGCGCATCAGCATCGCCTGCGGACTCGCGAGCGCTGCCAGCCGCGTGTCCGCGCTTTGCAGCGCAAAGAGGGCGAGCTGCGTGTTGCCGGTCAATTGCAGTTGTTCGCTCGCGCTCGAGAGCATCTGCTCGACTTCGGCGAAGGTCCAGTCGTCGCGGTTGCGCGCCAGATCCTCATACTGCTTTTGCAGCGCCTGCTGAGCGGTCTGCGCATCGGCGAGCTTGCCTTGCAGTTGTGCGAACTGCGCATCGACCTGGTGAACCGTGGCGAGCGCCTGATCGATCTTCACGCGCAGCTCGGCCGTTTGAGCGTCGATCGCCTGCTGCCGTGCCGCGACGCGCGCGTCGAGCCGGTCTACCTTGCGGTTGAGCGCGTAGGCGCCGATGCCGGCCGCGCAGGCCACCGCCAACACGACGATCCAGAGCAACACCCCGCCGCCCCGGCGACGCTTCGGCTCGTCATAGACGAACGCGCCGGCCGGCGGCTGGTTAAAGGCCGCATGCTCGGCGGGGTTCGGGGAATCCTGGTTCGAGTCTGTCATGCGCAATGGAGCCGAAAAAGAGGCCGAAGCCGGTTGATCGAAGGATGCGCGAGACGATGCCGAAATGGCGCGCAAGGCCGCAGCGATACGTTCATCGCCGGGGCCGGATTGCGTAATCCTATCAAAACCCAATGCCCGCGCCGTCTCGGCGATGCGCGGATGGGGCGCGACGAGCGGAGCATGCCTGAGCGCGGTGAACTCGGCAGCCGATAATTGCGCGCGGGCCATCGTCTCGAGGTTGCGCAAGCCTTCGGAACTCGTCACGAGCCAGGCATGCGGCACGCCGGCCAACAATGCGCGCGCGCGCGCCCATGCATCGGGGCTCGCTTGCGGTATGCGGCGTCGGTAGGCGGCCACGGCCTGAACGTTCGCGCCCGCCTCGCGCAAACGCTCGGCCAGCCATTCGCGGCCACCATCGCCGCGCACGATCAGCACATCCTTGCCGGCCAGGCCGCCTTGGCCGAACCTCGCCTCGAGCGCGGCCCAGAGCGATTCGGAATCGAACCGCCGGCTCGCGGCGTCATCGCCGTTGCCGTTGCCGCTGCCGGCCCCATTGACGCGCCCCTCGCCTGCATCGGCGCCCGCGGGACAGATCACTTCGATCGCGGGTGGCGCGAGACCATGCCGCGCCAGCGCGGCGACGCTACCCGGCCCAATGGCCGCGGCGGGCACGGCCTTCGGCCACGGCCGGCCCAACTCGGCAAGCCCGTGGTCGATCGCATTCGGCGAAACGAAGACGACCAGCGCATAGCGCTCGAGCGTGGCCAGCGCATCGCGCACCGGCAACGGGTCCTCGACGGGCGCAATTTCGATGAGCGGAAAGTCGAACACGTCCATGCCGTCTCGCGCCAGCCGCGCAGCAAGCCCGGCCGACTGGCCGGCCGGGCGCGTGAGAACGGCAGTAAACGAGCGAGGTTCTCGGGTGCGATCGCCGCCGCCCTGCGGATCGGAAACGGGGCCGGCCATCGGAGCGGCGCGCGGGCTCAAACGGCAGACTCGCCGCCGCTTTGCGCCGCCAGCGCCGCGATGATTTCGCGCGCGCCTTGCAATGCGAGCGCGTCAGCGAGTTGGCGTCCGAGCGCCAGTGCCTCGGCATCGCTCGCTACCGGCGCGACGACCTCGGCCGAGGCTGTGCGCGAGCCATCCGGCATCGACACGCGGCCCGCGAGATGCAGATTACCGGCGCCGCCCCAGTGGCCATGCGCCGCAAGCGGCACGTCGCAACTGCCGCCCAGGTTGCGCGATACGGCGCGCTCAGCCTGCACGGCGAGCGCCGTCGGCCGGTGATCGAGCGGCGCGAGCCAGGCGGCAAGGTCGGCGCGATCGGCACGCACCTCGATGGCCAGCGCGCCCTGCCCGGCCAACGGCAGGCTCTCGTCCGTATCGATCAGCGCGCGGATACGCGCGCCGAGCCCCAGGCGCTTCAAGCCGGCCGCGGCCAGAATGATGGCTGCATACTGGCCGCGGTCGAGCTTTGCGAGTCGTGTGTCGAGATTGCCGCGCAACGGCTCGACCGCCAGATGGGGATAGCGCAGACGCAGCATGGCTTCGCGCCGCAGACTCGCGGTGCCGACCACACTGCCGGGCGGCAGCGCGGCCAGATTAGCGTAGTCGTTCGAAACGAATGCATCGCGCGCATCCTCGCGCTCCATGACGGCAGCCAGCGCAAAGCCCTCGGGCAGATCCATCGGCACGTCCTTGAGCGAATGGACCGCCAGATCCGCCCGGCCGTCGGCCAGCGCGGTCTCCAGCTCCTTCACGAAAAGCCCTTTGCCGCCGACCTTCGAGAGCGTGCGATCGAGAATCCGATCGCCTTGGGTCGTCATTCCGAGAATTCGTAGCTCGCAAGATGGATATAATTTGTGCAGCGCATCGCGCACATGCTCGGCCTGCCACATCGCGAGACGGCTCTCGCGCGAGGCAATGACGAGGGTGGCGGGCGATGCGGGGAAATGCGTCTCGGAATTCATTGATCGGTATTTCGAATGACGGGATCGAACATCGAAGAATGGTAGCACGCACGCCTTGCCCCATTTTTCGCGCCGGCCGGGAAGCGGCCGCGCTCCACGGCGCGGCGCCCGGCATCGTAACGTGCGTTGCGCCACAAGCGCACGCCGCGAGGGCTCGGGCTGCCGCGCGTCAAACAAGATGAGAGCAGCGCGTCAATCAGGATGAGAGTACTGGCGTGGCGGCAGCGGTGAAGGGCGTAGCCCGGAACCGCTGCCGCCACGCCGCGCCGAGCAGTCCCCCGTCA
>NZ_JAAAYE010000058.1 GCF_013282575.1 Paraburkholderia sp. NMBU_R16 | reverse complement strand
TGCCGCATTCTGCCGCAACCAGCCATACCTCAGCTTGTCGATTCAGAGCGCCTCAAGGGTTCGCTGCGCCGGGCTTACGCCCGCCCTTGACCCGCTAACATCACCCACTCGGAATTCAAAAGAGGCGGACTTATTTTCGTCGTCTTGAGTTCGCTATATACGACGCTTCTCGCACTTTCGATTCGACCATTGGGCCGGGTTGTGAAGCGACTCTCCTGGATCAGCCGTTGGCAAGGAAAAATCGTGGGCTCCATCTTCATATCGCTGGGACTGAAAGTCGCTACCCAACATCGATAAGCCATTGGCCTATGACTGCACTCGGGAAAGCGGCACTGATTTCACGAATTTTCATATCGCTTGGCATGATCTCGTAGTTCAGATCCGGATTGGCGAAGAATGTTCGCCGCGGACGTTATGGCAAGCGTCGACATGATTGCCGCCACCGCAAGGTCCGGCCAAGCAGACCCAGTCCCGAACACCCCGAGCGCAGCCAGCAGAACCGCGACGTTCCCGAGCACGTCGTTACGCGTGCACAGCCAGACGCTACGCATATTACTGTCGCCGGCCCGGTACCGGAAGAGCAGCCCGGCCACGAGACCGTTCGCGAGAAGCGCAACCGTTCCGACGATCCCCATCGTCGGCACGCTCGGCACCCGGCCTGTGACCAAGTGCCAGGAGGCCAGCCCGAATACCCAAACGCCGAAGGCCAGCATCGATGCCGCCTTGACTCGGGATGCTCGCGCGCGAGCGCCTATGCTCGAACTCAACACGACGAGGCTGATACCGTAGTTGGCCGCGTCGCCAAGAAAGTCCAGCGAATCCGCCAGCAGCGACACCGATCCACCACGGACGCCCGACAATACTTCCACGGCGAACATGATGCAATTGATAGCCAGCGCGATCCAAAGCAGTCTGCGATAGTCGCCTCGCTGCGGGTCCGGCCGGTCGTCAGATTGGTGACAGCAGTCTCCCGGCATGGCAGCCTCCCGATGAATGCCGAAGAGCGTATCGCGAACCTTTAACCACGACAGGGTCAACCATGATCGCTACCCATTCAATCGGCGCAAGACGTGTTTGAATGAACCGGAAGCGTATCAGACGACTCGAGGAATAGCAGACGAAGCAGAGGGGAATATCAACTAGCTTCTGCGAACATTCTTGCGAGAAGCGAGAAGCTCACGAAATCGAATATCGATTCTGCGGACCGGGGACATACTGCTTCAACGCCATTTCGAGAACCTTGTCGCGGAACTCGTCAAAGACGCCAAGCACCGAGCGCTCGTCGGAGCCCACGCCTGGCTGCAGGCTTCTGAGCATGGCGTCGTCGACCATGAAGGTAATTTCCCGCGAATTGTCGTAGCCCCAGAAACAAACGCAATGCCGGGAGGCATCGTAGCTACGGCTCGGATTGGGAAATTGAAGCATGATGGTCAGGCTTTCGGCGGCACAGCCGAGTAGCGCCACTTGCTCGCATTGGAGTCGATCGCAGCGTCACTGAGGCGTCGCTGCTCGGCTCTGGCTGCATCCGCAGTCTCGAGGATATGCGCACGTGTGCTGCGTTCGATGGCGTCCTGGCTCTGTCTGGGAATTCCAGCCGGAGCACGTTTGAGTCGCGATTGCATGATGACGTCCTGAAGCAGGAGGCCACGCGTCGGCGGCCAGTCTCCCCACTGTATACCCTTTGGCTGACACCGACGTCTTTATTTACCTGGTGGCACTCCGGCCTGGCGATATCACTGACGCTTCGAAGCCTCCTTCTTCAGCTTCTTTGCGTCTTTCTTTTCCTTTGGCGTCTTGGTGGCCACTTTCTTCTCCGTCTTTTTGGCGTCGTGGGCTTTGCTCATGATGGCCTCCTTCTATATAGGTGTCTCAGTGTACGGCGCGACGCGCTTTCCGTCCAACGAAACAGAGGGTAAACTCCCTGCGCGTCGTCCAGCCTTCAGACCATGACTTTACGATCCCGCAACCACCTGACCGCATGGCTTGGCCTCGTTGCCATGTGGCTCATCGTGCTCGCCCCAATCGTGAGCCAGTTGGTTGTCGCCGCGCATCGGGACGATCCGAATGCCGTGCTCTGCTCGGCGACGCAGCCTGCAGGCGATTCCGCCCATGTCACACATGCCGATCCGCTGGCGGCCTGCGGCTATTGCGATCTGATGGCCAATCACACGACGATACCGGCACCGCCGCAATCGCTACTTCTATTTGTTACGGTTGTCGCAATATCGGCTATCCCTACGCTGTCCGTCCGCTTTACGCCTCTCGGCGCGTTCCCATCCGGTAGACCCCGCGCCCCACCCGTCCGCTCCTGAATTTCCGTCACTCGCAGCCAATCCGACGCGCCGGTCGAACGCGCGCGGCTGTTCGTTCAACGACTTCAGGAAAATTCCATGCGGTACTTCGCATCGCGAAGGCTGCGCGTTCGCACGCGCCGCCATGCACGGTTCGTCACGTTCGGACTGTTGCCCATTTCGCTTGTCGCACCGTCGGCCTTTGCGGCAACCGACGTCAATCCGGGCTTGGATTCGAACGCTGAGCAGGCCCACCCAATTCCACCCGCATCGGGCATCGAACGCGGTGCGACAGTTCTGCCCCCTATTACCATCAGCGCAACGGCCGACGATGCTCGCCTAGGCCCCACCGCCGTTCCGAATGCCCCCGGTACGGTCGAATCCGTCACCCCCGAGCAGTTCGGGAACTGGAACGTCGTCAACACCGAGGACGTGCTGAAGCAGATGCCGAACCTCGCAGTGCGCAAGCGTTTCATCGGCGACTTGAACTCGATCATCGCAGTGCGCGGCACGAGCAATGCGCAAAGCGCGCGCGGCCTCCTCTATGCGGATGGGCTGCTGCTATCGAATTTGCTCGGCAACAGCTACTCGTTTCCGCCCCGTTGGTCGATGGTGTATCCGGCGGAAATCCGCCAAGTCGATGTCGTTTACGGACCGTTTTCCGCGCTTTACCCGGGCAACTCGCTCGGCGCGACGGTGCTCATCACGACGCGCATGCCCTCTCGATTCGAGGCCGACGCGGACGTCAAAGCGTTCACGCAGCATTTCAGCCTCTACGGTGTGAATCGGAATTTCAACGGCAGCGAGGCAAGTACGTCGATCGGAAATCGCATCGGCAAGTTCTCGTTTTTCATCGGCGCGAATCACCTCGACAATACCAGTCAACCCTTGCAGTTCGCGACGCTCGCGCAATCGACCACGCCGGCAAAGCCGGGCGATGTTCCGGTAACCGGCGCTTACTTCTACAACAATCAGACGAATGCGCCCACTACGGTGATCGGCGTGAACGGCGAAGGCATCGAGCACACCGTACAGGACCAGCTCAAGCTCAAACTGCAATACGACTTCACGCCGACCTTGCAGGGGGCGTTCACGCTCGGCTACTGGCATCGGACGTACAACAGCCAGACCTCCACGTTTCTCTTCGATGGGCATGGCAGCCCCGTCTATAGCGGGCGCGTCGACATCGGAGGATACGAATACGACGTCCCGGCATCCGCGCTTGCACCCAGCCTCGGATGGAGCGAGAACTGGCTGTACGGCCTCTCGCTGAAAACGCGCAACGCAAGCGGCTGGAATGGCGAAGCGATCGCATCGTATTACGACGTATCGAACGGTGTCGCACGACTGGCCAACGCCGGCGGCCCTGGTAATGGCTCAGGTACCGTGACGTTCGGCGATGGAACCGGCTGGAAAACGCTCGATTTGAAAGCGACTTGGACGCCGCCATCCCCGTTGCCCGGTCTCGCGAATCACGCGCTCGCATTCGGTTATCACAACGACGACTACTTCCTCGATAACGAAACGTTCAATACGCCCAACTGGCGCGATGGCAGCGCCCAGAGCTTTGCCAACTCGTTCAAGGGGCGCACGCAAACGCAGGCCGTCTACGCGCAGGACGCATGGCGTCTTGCACCGCGGTGGAAATTCGTCTACGGCTTACGTTATGAAGACTGGCAGGCATACAACGGCGCGCAAGCGCTAGCGGGCACCAACGTTCCATATCCCGGCGCCGACCAGCACCGTTTTTCGCCGAAAGCGTCGCTATCGCTCGATGTGACGGATGAGCTGACGCTGCGCGCTTCGATCGGGCGTGCCTATCGATTTCCCACGGTCAGCGAGCTGTTTCAAGGAAAGATCAGCGGCTCGTCGATCGTCAACAACAATCCGAATTTGCAACCCGAGGACGACCTATCGAAGGAGCTGGCCGCGGAATGGGCGCATTGGAACGGACTCTTCCGGCTGTCGCTCTTTCAGGACGATGTCAAAAACACGATCTTCAGTCAGACCGATACGACCATCATTCCGAACGTCACGAGCTTCCAGAATATCGGCAAGGTTCGCTCCCGCGGTGTCGAGCTCGGTTATCAGGGAGAGGATGTCGTCGTGCACGGCCTCGATTTGATTGCCAGTGTGGCTTACACGCAATCGAAGATTCTGGCCAATGCGCAAAACCCGGCGACGGTCGGCAAGTACTTCTACCGGATTCCGCTCTGGCGCGCGAATCTCGCGGCGACCTATCGCGTCGGCGAACGCTATGCGGTGACGCTCGCGGCCCGCTACTCAGGCCGCGAGTACAACACGCTGACCAACACCGATTCGAACCCGAACGTATTCGGTGGCACCAGCACTTTTACCGTCGCGGACGCCAAGTTCACGTTCCATCCGACCAAGCTCAGTGAAATCGGCGTCGGCGTCGACAACCTCTTCGACGCCCGCTACTTCGTCTATCACCCCTACCCCGGCCGCACCTTCTATATCGAAGGCCGGCTGCGCATGTAAAGGAGGCACCTGTGTCCATTGTCCCAACCATCGTTCGCGCAATGCCGGCCTCCACGAATTCCAGCCGTGGATACCGCACGCTTTGGCGCTGGCATTTCTATGCGGGCTTGTTCGTCATGCCGTTTCTCGTGGTGTTGGCCATCACCGGCACGATCTATTGTTTTCAGCCGCAGATCGAACCGCTGCTCTATCCGCATCGGCTCGTAGTGACGCCCAGCCCTGCGGCTCGCTTGAGCGAGGACGCTTTGCTTGCCAAGGCTCGCGTTGCCATGCCGCCCGAAGCGGTAGCGACGACCGCGCGCATCGCCGCAAGCGCCGAGCGCAGCGCCGAGTTCATTTTCAGGCTGCCGAATGGCCGCAGCGAAAGCGTCTACGTGAACCCTTACGACGGCGTCGTGCTCGGTACGCTCGATGTCGATCGTCGCTTCATGCAGGTCGATCGAATGATTCACCGCAAGCTGCTGCTCGGCAAACCGGGCGAGCTGCTGATGGAGCTCGTCGCATGCTGGACGCTCGTGATGATCGGCACGGGTATCGCGTTATGGTGGCCGCGCGAACGTGTGGGGGAGGGCACTGCCGCTGCCCTGCGCGCCGCGCTGGTACCTGACTTGACACGCCGCGGGCGGCCGCTATGGAAGACCATCCATGCGACGCTCGGTATCTGGCTGGCCATCGGCGCATTCGCGTTCATCGCGACTGGCCTGCCGTGGACCGGTTCATGGGGAAAGCAGTTCAAGGCGCTGGCCACCAGCGCCAACCTTGGCTCCCCACCGGGTGCGTGGGGTGGTATGCGATTGCGCTCGGGCGTGCCGGGACAGTTGGCCGCTTCCGCGGCCGCCGCACCTCGCGATGCATCTTCGTCCAGCATGGATTCGATGCCAGGCATGACGATGGACGATATGCCGTTACCGCGGGTGCCGTGGGCAGTCGGCGCTGTGCATGTGCCGAACGCGCCCGATGCCGGTGCGCCCGGCGCCACGCCGCTATCGCTCGCCCGAATCGTTGCGCAGATGGCCGCGAAGGGACTCACGAATGGCTACGACATTGCGCTACCGCGCTCGCCCGAAGGGGTTTATACCGTGTCGTATTTTCCTGCCGATCCGAAACTCGAGCGCACGATTTATATCGATCAGTACAGTGGTGAAGTGCTGAAAGACATCCGCTACCGCGATTATGGCGCCATCGGCAAAGCGGTGTCATACGGCACGTCACTGCATATGGGCCGCTACTTCGGCCTTGCGAACCAGATCGTTTGCTCGGCGCTTTCGCTCGGGTTGGCCGCGCTGGCTCTGACGGGCTGCGTGATGTGGTGGAAGCGTCGGCCGTCGGGCACACTCGGTGCGCCGGCCCGCGAACGCCCGCGTGCATCGATTCGCGGATGGTGCGCCGCGCTCGTCGTGCTTGGCATCGTGTTTCCGCTGATGGGTGTGACGCTCATCGTGGTTGCGCTGGTCGATCGCTTCCTGTTCGGGCGCGCAGCCGGCGCCGACTCGGAAGCGTCGATTGAAATGCGCAACTGAGAGTGGCCTATTGCTATGCCTCGCGCCTCAGCAGGCGCGCGCCCGCGACATCTCGTCGATCGGCATGGCATGTATCCAGTCGAGCAGGCGCATCTCTCCCGCGTCGGGCGTCGCGACGCGCAGGACTGCGTTGAACGTTTCGTCGACACGCGTGCGAAACGATTCGAGCATTGCGTCGAGCAGGCGCTCGGCGCCCCGCGCGGGCAGCCGCGTTCGAACCATCGACGTGGAACGTCACACGGTCAAGGTGTCCAACGATAAACAGTAATGCTGTTGGCCTTGACGTTGTTTTTAGTGACGACATACTCGCCCGTCGAGCGAAGGTACGCGCTGATGCCATACATCGAATCCACAGCACTGCTGGCGTCCATCGCACCGTTACTCGTGTTGCTCAGCGTCGCATCGAGCTTTCCTGTGGCGAGATTGAAGGCGTCGATATCCGGCAGCGCTTTTCCATTGCTGTCGAACCAGTAGCCGACGAAGAGATAACTGCCTGCCGCGGCGATCGATCTGGCGCCGGGGTTTGTGAGGTTGATCACCGGATCGGGTCTCGTGGTGTTACCTGCTTTCCAGCCGTGATAGACCTCGAACCTCGTGCCCAACACCGTCCAGTCCGTACTGTCGACGAGCCCTTGTCCGAGAATCATGGTGTCGCTGTCCGCGAGGTAGACGATGCGCCGCAACGGCTGAACGCTCTTAGGAATGCGAATCGAAACACCGGCTCCCCACGTCGGTTTGCCGTCGGCGTCGAAGCCGGTCAGCGGGTAATGGTGGATGTAGCCGGTCTGATCCAGTCCGGCCCAAACGTCCCCTTTGCCGTCGATACAGAATCCGTTTTTGACGGGCCGTGTCGTATTGAACGCCGGGCCCGGAATCGAAGCGTCCGGTATGGCGATGTAGCCGTTCGCTGCGTTGAAGTGGAAAAAGTAGAAGGTGCCGGGATTCTGGCTGGTGGCTACGAGAATCCGGTTCGTGCCGACCGTGGCAAGTTGGCCGAAGTGCTCGCCGCGTGCCGTATCGTCCATGTTGATTCTCGGATCGGACGGATAAGCGATCGGATCGACAGTATTCGCGACGAACGTGCCGCCGGCGCGGCCTCCATAGATGTTGGTGCCGCCATAAAACAAGGTGCCGTCAGTGCCTGGGTCGGGCACGGCAAGGCCCTCGAAGTTGAGGGACTGAAGCCTCCACTGCAGATCGCCCGCAGCGCTGTAGGCGTGAATATCGGTACCGCCGTCGCGTCCGAGGTCCCAGGTGCCGCCCCACGGGTTGTTGAGTACATAGAGATTGCCGGCGGCATCTTTGCCGATGCCGGCAACGCGCGTGAAGCGCTTCGCGCCGACCTCGCCCTTGGTGCCGGAAGTGGTGTCGAGGTAGCCGCCCTGGATGCCGAATGTGCCGGCCAGCGTCGGCCTGCCCGAGATGTCGTAGCGCTTGACGTTCATGTCGGGCCCCTCGTCGCCGACCAAGAGCTGTCGCGATGATGCATCGAAATACAGCGCAGACGGCCGTGACCCGGCAGGCATTCGGATCGTATTCAGCAGCGCGCCGGTCGGACTGAACTCGACGATCGTGCCCGAACTCTTCTGCGCGACCCAGACGTTGCTTGCGCGATCCACCGCGAGCGCGCCCGGGCTCGGCACATTGATGTCGCGCCGCCAGACGCCGTCGGTCGTGAAGATCCGGACTCGGTCGCCATAAAAGTCGCTCGCATAGAGAAGCGAACCCGCCGTGGCGAGTCCGGTAATGACGTCGACCCGAGGCAGGTTGTCCGACGCGCTCACCTTGATCAAGAGATCGCGAGTCTTCGTGATGCGGTTGTATCGTCCCACCGCGCCGCTTCCGTACGACTTGCCGAGCTGCAGCGCTGCGAAGATCGAGGTCGCGTTACCCGTGATCGCTCCACCCTGAAATTCGTTGTGCGCGCCGATCGAGCCGAGGCTCTTGCCGTTCCGATAGATCGCGACGCCGCCTTCCGATTCGTCCCACATGGAGGACGTATAGATGTCGCCTTCGGGTGAAACCCACATCGAACGGGCCGTATTACCCACGTGGGTTGCAAGAGCGCCATAGGTATTTGCCAGCCAGTCGATGGCGTTGCCTGCCTGACAAGCCGGTGCAATTGTCGCGATCGTCGCGGCGAGGAGGGTTGCGCGGATTCTTCTTCCTGCCATGCCTGATGCTCTCCTAGGTGTGGGGGATCAAATCTCATGGACGGCCGATCAGCAGATGTCTCGCAATCCGCGATCGGTGGGGAGGTACTTGGAAACAATCTGGCGATGCCCGTGTCAGGTCGAGCGCATCGTCGACACGTGACAGGGCCAGAACGGCTTCATTGAATCGAGACGAAATAGGAACTTCATTCCTCGTCACCGTGGCCCAAAGATTGCTGTCCGTCCTCGGTGCGCCGGAATAAGTCGATGGTATGAGGAAACACGCGGGAGTTCAACAATTCGCCGGGCGATAGCGGCTCGACCGTCACGCAGATCGCAGGCATCGCAAACGATGTAGTCGTCGAACGTGCATGGCGAGCAAGCGTTGGCGACCGAACAGAGCGCGTGCGAAGCGCTCGTTCCTGCGTTGACCTGCGTCAATCCGCTCGGGCCGAGGAGATCTACATTGAGATGTGCATGTAAATGCGAGTGTGACGCGCACGACCACATCTCAGCGAGGAGACCATGAAGATCGCACCGTCGATGACCTCCGCAGTACTCGCAGCGGCATGCATTGCCGCCATCACGCCATTACCCGCAACGGCGCAGACGCTCGAAAAGATCGCCCATGAACACAAGATCACTGTCTCGTACCGCGAGGCAGCGGTTCCGTTCAGTTATCTGCTCACACCTTCGAAGCCGGTGGGCTTCTCGGTGGACCTCACTGAGGCAATCGTCGACGACATACGCAACAAACTCGGCATGCCTGACTTGGCCGTCGCCCGCATTCCTGTCACTGGCCAGAACCGCATTCCGCTGCTCGTGCAAGGGGCCTACGACCTCGAATGCGGATCGACGACGAACAACGCGGCACGTGGCAAGGACGTCGCCTTCTCGACCAACTTCTTCTACGCGGGTACACGGGTGTTGGTCAAAAAATCGTCGAACGTCACGCGCTACGAGGACCTGGCCGGCAAACGCGTAGCCACGGTGGCTGGCAGCACGAACGAGAAAGTGATTCAGCAATACGCGAGCGAACACGGCTTGGCGTTGACCGTCGTCCCGGGCAAGGACTACAGCGATGCACTGCACGTGCTCGAAGACGATGGCGCCGAGGCGCTGGCGCTCGACGACGTGTTGCTCTACGGCATGAAAGCGAACGCGAAACAACCGGAGTTGTTCGAAGTGGTCGGCGAAACGCTCCAAATAGAGCCCTACGCCTGCATGTTTCGCAAGAACGATCCGGAGTTCAAGCGTGTCGTCGATGGCGCGATGTCCCGACTGACGCGCTCGGGCGAGTTCGAGCGGCTTTACGACAAGTGGTTCCGCGAGCCCATACCGCCCAACGGTGCGCGGCTCGACATGCCGATGAGCGCGCGGCTTCGGGCGAACCTGCGCGAGCGCAGCGATCGTCCCGAACGCTGAGCCGGGGGCCGTTGACATAGTCACCTCCGCCGCTCGATTACCCATGGATCGCAATCTATACTTCACTTGGGCCATCAAACAGTGCCAAGATTGAACATCCAGGATGCACCATGATCGGACATGACACCCCTCCCCATTGGCCTCGATCGTTCGGCAAGCACTCCGCTGTCTGCGCAGATCTATCGCGCAATTCGTCACGCGATAGAGTCGGGACAACTCGCCGCCGGCGCGCGTCTGCCTTCCTGGATCGATTTGGCGGCGAAGCTGGGCGTTTCCCGGGGCACGGTACGCGCTGCCTACGATCGGCTCATCGATGAGCAGTTCGCAGTCGCCTTGGGGGCAGCCGGTACGCGGATAGCGGATCGCCCACCTCTCGCCCCAACGCCCGGCTGGACCCCCGACGCACCGCCGCTCCCCGATCTGTTCCATGAATTCGGCGCGGCGCCAGCGGCATTTCAAATGGGTGTCCCGTCGCAGGAAGCCTTCCCGTTCAAGCTATGGTCGCGCGTGCTCACGCGCGCGGCACGGCAAACCGCGGTGGCGCCCGTCGGATACCCCGATCCCCGCGGCGATCCTGACCTTCGAAGGGAAATCGCAGCTTATCTCGGCGTTGCACGAGGCCTCCGATGCAATCCCTCTCAGGTTTTCATCACGGCAGGCTTTTCCGGTGCGCTCGGCCTCGCGATACGCGGACTCGGTGTCGAGGGCAAGGTCGCGTGGATGGAGGATCCCGGCTTTCCGCTGACGCGCACCGCATTGGGCTTGGCGGGAATGACTGTGACAGCCGTTCCCGTCGATGCCGATGGACTCGACGTCGATGCGGGCATTCGACAGTCGGCACAATCCGCACAATCCGCCCTCGCAGTCGTCACACCGGGCCAACAAGCGCCGCTCGGAATGGCCATGTCGCTTTCCCGTCGGCTCGCGTTGCTCGCATGGGCTCGGCGAAACGACGCCTGGATCATCGAGGACGATTATCTGAGCGAGTTGCAGTTGCAGGGACGGGCCGCGCCAGCCCTTGCATCGCTGGATCAGGACGGGCGCGTGCTGCATGTCGGCACCTTCAGTAAGACCATCAGCCCGGTGCTTCGTTTGGGCTTTCTCGTAGTCCCGCTCGAAATGGTGCGTCGATTCGGCGATATCACGGCATGCCTCGCGCCGGCCCCCGCGGCGTTCATGCAGCACGCGGTAGCGGAATTCTTGCGCGAGGGCCACTATCTTCGCCACATTCGCCGTATGAAGCGCCTTTACGCAGCGCAACGCGACGCCTTGCTTCGTTGCCTGAACGAGGTGGCGCCGAGCTCGGTGAAAATCCGGGCGGCCGCGGGCACGGCCGTCGTGATGTCTGTTCCCGATTCCGCGTCCGACGTGGATATCGCTTTACGCGCGCTGCAATTCGGTTTGGCGCCCGTTCCTCTCTCCCCATGGTTCATGAACCCTCCCCGGCAGCAAGGGCTGCTTCTGGGTGTGACCAATCTCAATGAACGAACGATGGTTGCCCACTGTCGCCGGCTCGTCGAATTGGTTCATGAGCGACGCTGACGAACTCGCCAACGGGCCCGCGCATCGCATCATGGTTCATCAAAACTGTTCGTTTTTGGTCCTTCCCGATGGCCCAGCGCGCAATCACAATGCAAGCACATCAAGGAGAACCTGTTATGAAAATACGACCGATCGTCGCTGCAATGTGCGCGGGTCTCGCGCTCACTTTTGCCATCGCCCTGCCGGCTGCCGCTCGCGACGCGGGCGTGACTGTGACGCCGAACTTTCAGCATGCCATCCCCAATATTCCCGGCAAATCGCTGACCGCCGTCGTCGTCGACTATGCCCCCGGCGCGGCGTCGTCGGCGCACGTTCATGCCAAGTCCGCTTTCATTTATGCCTATGTCGTGTCCGGCGCCATCGAGTCGCAGGTCAACGACGGCCCGAAGCGCGTCTACCATGCCGGCGAAAGTTTCTTCGAGGAGCCCGGCGCCGTTCATCGTGTAAGCCGCAATGCGAGCAGCACTGCGCCCGCGAAATTGCTTGCGGTATTCGTGGTGGACAGCGGCGACAAGGCCCTTACCACCCCTCTCAAGTAAAAGGAGTCGACAGATGAGCAAGCGCCTCGACTACGCCCAGATCGCACCGGCGGGCGTCAAAGCCCTCGGCGGTGTCTACGGCTACATCATGCAGAGCAGCCTCTCGCCCGTTCTCGTCGATCTCGTCTATCTTCGCGTTTCGCAGATCAACAACTGTGCGTATTGCCTCGACATGCACACCCGCGACCTGCAGAAAAAAGGCGTAAAGGTCGAAAAGCTCGCGCTGGTACAGGCGTGGGCCGAAGCCGGCAATCTATTCGACGAACGCGAGCGCGCCGCCCTTGCCTGGGCCGAATCGGTCACACGCGTCGCCCAGACCGGTGTGCCCGAGCAGGACTACCAGGCCGCACGTGCGGTGTTCGATGAACGCGAACTCGTCGATCTGACAATCGCCATCGGCTTGATGAACACATATAACCGCATGGCGATCAGCTTCCGGAATACGCCTCAGGCTGTGCTGGAGCAATGAAACGCGTGGCTGGGTTCCGTGGCGCTCGTCTCCAGGCGCCCGGAAACCCCCGCGGTGAAACCCCGTTACGCTTGAAGAAGTGGGCCCCGGAAACTCGATGGAACCGGTTGCAACCGGGCCCGCGCCGGGCTATCGTCACGTTTTCCCGTACGCACGTGACGCCGCCCCTCCCCGCCTTGAACCCCTCCGCCACCCCCTTGCCCTTCCGGGACGCACTGTTCGCGATGCTCGGCATCGGTCTCGTCAACATGCTCGTCGCCCTGGACCAGACCGTCGTCAGCACCGCCTTGCCATCGATCGTCGCGGAACTCCAGGGATTCGAGTTCTACGCGTGGATCGCCAGCGCCTATCTGCTCGCATCGGTCGTTACTGTCCCCGTATTTGGCCGCCTCGGCGATTATTTCGGCCGCAAGCGGTTCGTCATCGCCGCAGTGCTCGTCTTCACCGGCGCGTCCGTCCTTTGCGGGCTTGCCACCGACATGCGAATGCTCGCCATCGCCCGCGCGCTGCAAGGGGTCGGCGGCGGGATGATGGTCGGCACCGCGTTTGCCTCCATCCCCGATCTGTTCCCCGACCCGCACGCACGAGTACGATGGCAAGTCGTCATGGCGGCCGCGTATGGGATCGGCACCGCCGCCGGGCCATCGCTGGGCGGCTGGCTCAGCCAGGATTTCGGCTGGCGCTCGACATTCTTCGTGAATCTTCCAGTGGGCGCGCTCGCGCTTTACTTCATCTGGCGTCACTTGCCTTATTACCGCCGCGAGCGCCAAGGTGCAGTCAAGATCGATTGGAGTGGTGCGCTGCTCGTAGCGCTCGTGCTCGGCGGATTTCAGACGCTCATCGAAGCGCTTCCCAAAGACGGCCTGACAACGGGTAATGTCGCGCTAGCCGGTGCGGTCGCCGTGCTCGCGGCGGCCTTACTGATTTGCGAGCGCCGCGCGACGCATCCGATCGTGCCGCTCGACCTGTTTCGCGATCCGCAACTCGTCACGCTCTTCACGCTTTCGACGCTGTCCGGCTTCGTGATGTTCTCACTGATCTTTTTTGCACCGCTGTTGCTGCAAGGCGGCTTCGGGCTTTCGCCACAGCAAGCGGGTTTGCTTGCCACGCCGATTGCCGCATGCATCGCAATCGGCAGCGTCATCAACACCCGGATCGTGGTCCGTTTGCCGCGCCCGACACTCGTGCTGACGATCGGTTACAGTCTGCTGGTGGCGGCATCCGCGGCTCTCGCGTTCGCTACGCCCCGCACGCCGCATATGTGGCTTGAAATCTCGATGTCAGCCGTGGGTATCGGGCTGGGGTTCATCTTGAACAACCTCAACGTTTTCGCGCAGGAAATCGCTGGGCGAGATCGCCTAGGCATTGCGACGGCGCTGCTGCAATCGACGCGCATGGTAGGCGGCATGCTCGGCACGAGCATTCTGGCGACGATCGTCACTCATAGCTATGCGTCAGGCGTGAGCGATGCGTTGCAGACGCTGGGCCCGAAGGTCGCGACGCAATGGCTGCCGCGTCTATCGGACCCTCGCGTTCTAGTCGATGCCAACCTGCGCGAGGCGATGCTCGGCGAACTTCATGCGGCCGGACTCGATGGCGGCGCGCTCGTCGATGCCACGCGCCGTGTGCTCGTGCACGCGCTCCATATCGGCATCGCCATCGCTGGGTGCGCCGCATTGTGTGCGGTGTATCTGGTCAAGCGAATCGCGCACATCCGATTCAGGCATGCGGAGACGGTGCCGAATCGCCAGGCCGCGTGAGCGATTGAGTTCGAATTGGCGCACTGGCTCGATCAACGCCCCCTTCGAAAGTAATCGCCGCCTCCAATCCGCCGCCGCTCCTATTGCGCAGCACGAGCACCGCATCCATCGCCTGTGCAAGCTGCCGCGCGATCGCAAGCCCTAGCCCGGTACCGCCCGTGCCGCGATTGCGCGACGTCTCGAGCCGATAAAACGGTTGGAAGACAACCTCGAGCGACTCGTCGGGAATACCGGGACCTCGATCCAGCACCGAAATCTCCACTCGGCCGTCGGTCGTGATCGCCACATCGATCTGCGCCGCCCCGGCAAACTTCAGCGCGTTATCGACGAGATTGCCGACGACACGCCGCAGCGCCTGGGGCCGCGTGACCACCGAAGCCGCGAGGCGGCGCGCGCATGCCACGTTCTTGCCCGCATCGACATAATCGCAGACCAGGCTATCGAGCAACGCATCGAGATCGACACGGCAGGCCGGCTCGCTGGCACCGTGCAGCGTGCGCGCGTAGGCAACGCCCTCTTTGACCAGCGCCTCCATCTCCGCGAGATCTTGTCTGAGCTTGCCGGATTCGCCTTCGTCCTCCATCACATCGATACGCAACCGCATACGCGTAATCGGCGTTTGCAGATCGTGCGAAATGGCTGCCAGAATCTGCATCCGTTCAGCCGTATAGGTGGCAATGCGATCCTGCATCGCGTTGAAGGCCCGCGCGGCCAATGCGACCTCGGACGGCCCATCTTCCGGCAACCGGTCCGCCTTCAGATCGGGACCGAGCGTATCCGCCGCGCGCGCGAGCGCATGAAGCGGCCGCGTGGCGAGCCGCACCGCGAGCCAGCAGCACGCGGCCAGCACCGCGAGTTGCAAGACGAGCACGACCGGCAGCCATCCCGAAAGCGGTATGCCCGACATCGGATGAATATCGATCGTCAGCGGCGTACCGTCGGTCAGCTTCAAATGAACCTGAATATGCTCGCTATCGCCCGGCACCGCATTGGCGGAAACCGGATAGGCATGGCCGATTCCGTCGGCAATCGATCGCTCGACATTTGCCGAAAGCCGCGCATCCACCGGCCCTCCGGCCACACCGGGACCCAGTTGGAACTGATAACTGCGCCGAGCGAGCCGCGGTAGCCACGCCTCGCGCTCGGCGGCCGGCAGGTGATCGAGCAATGCAACCGAGCTCGCGACTTCGCGCTCGATGTAACCCATCATCAGGTTCGTCGTGGCTTGATCGCGCTCGGTCATGGTCAGCCAGAAAGAGAGGACCTGCGCAACAGCAATGCCGATGCAGAGTATCAACGCGAGCCGTGCGAATAATGTGCGTGGCCATCCGCAGGCGCGCCACGGCCTCATGATGCCTCGCCAACGGCGGCGACCGACGAGGCAAAAACATACCCCTCGCTGCGCAGCGTCTTGATGTACCGCGGCTCGCGCGCCACGTCGCGCAAACGCTGACGCAAACGGCTCACGAGCAAGTCGATCGAGCGGTCGAATGGATCGGCCTGCCGCCCTTGAGTCAGGTTGAGCAATTGATCGCGCGTCAATACCCGCTGAGGATGGTCGAGAAACACACGCAACAACCGGTATTCGGCGCCACTGAGCGCAACCATCGTTCCTTGTGCATCCAGCAGATGACGCGCGGTGGTGTCGAGCCGCCAATCTCCGAAAGCGAGCATCTGAGCCGTCTCGGTGACCTGCATGCCGGGCGGCAACATCCGCGTTCGGCGCAGCACCGAGCGAATCCTCGCGAGCAACTCCCGGACGGCGAACGGCTTCGGTAGATAATCGTCGGCGCCCATTTCCAACCCGAGGATACGATCGGCTTCCTCGTCGCGCGCGGTCAACATGACAACAGGCACCGCGCGGAATTTGCCGACCCGCAGCTCGCGACACAACGCGAGTCCATCTTCGCCGGGCAACATCAGATCGAGCACGATCAAATCCGGCGCGCCGTCCTCGAGCCGGGCGCGCATCTCACGGCCGTTCGCCGCAAGCGTCACCCGCATGCCCTGTTTCTCGAGATACGTTCCGACAAGCTCGCGAATGCCGCGGTCGTCATCGACGATCAGGATGTGATCGATGTGCTCGATCATGTGCGGGTCACCTCATGAGCACGCGTTGCCGCGCGAGGATCATGGGCCAGCGCATCACGCATCCTCCGCCACGGAAAGACTGGCGCCGTCCAAAACCGATCCCTCTTCGAGCGCGTAGGGATCCACACCTTCAAGGCAACCCACGTTGACACGCCACAGCAGCGGATCCCGACGCGTCTGATGGAACGGGTAGATACCGCAATGCCGGCAAAAGTAGTGCTTCGCCACGCGCGTATTGAATTGATAGAGCGTCAAGTCTTGCTCACCCGACAGGATCTTGAGGTCCTCCCGCGCGAACGTCTTCGACATCGCAGCGCCCTTCCGGCGGCACAGACTGCAATTGCAGCGCGACACGGGGGCGATGGCGGTACGAACCTCGAATTTCACAGCTCCACAGTGGCAGGACCCTCTGAACGCTTCGGTAATCATGCGGCTCTCCTCGTTCGTGAACGGACGGCGCTTTTATAACTCGCCGCGAAGCCTGAATTGTGTCGCAATGTATCTGAATTCGCAGCGGATACAAAACATTGCATCCGCCCGCCGCGGCAGACACAAGCCAGATACGCGCAAGCGCTCAAATGCCGCCAGACGCGATTCATCTACCGAAATGAGGAAGCCGCCATGCCCCACCTGTCGAAAACCGTTGCGGCGCTGATGCTGTGCGCCGCCGCAGCGACAAGCCGCGCCACGCCCGCCGACAATCGCTCAGCACAAACGCTCGCGCCGGAATTCACCGGCATCGGCACATGGCTGAACACGGCGCCGCTCACGTTGGGCCAACTGCGCGGAAAAGTCGTGCTGATCGATTTTTGGACCTACACCTGCATCAACTGCATCCATACGTTGCCGTATGTCGAACGCTGGCATGAAAAGTACAAGGACCAGGGACTGGTCGTGATCGGCGTGCATACGCCCGAATATCCGTTCGAGCGCAGCACGGACAACGTACGAGCAGCCATCCGGCACTTCAACCTTCGCTACCCCGTGGCGCAGGACAACGACTACGCGACCTGGCGCGCCTACCAGAACCGCTACTGGCCTGCGTTTTATCTGCTCGATCAAACCGGGCACATCGTCTACCGGCATTTCGGCGAAGGCGAATATGCAGAAACCGAAGCACAGATTCAACGCCTGCTCGCAAAGAACGCTACACCGTCCCATTGAATAGGAGTGCTGACCATGTCCGATATAAAAAACCCTCTGCGCCGACGGCTGTTGGGCGTAACCGCCGCCGGTTTCGCCGCAATCGAGCTGGGCCTCGCCAAGCGCGCCCTCGCGCAATCGACGCGTTCCGCTTCAAGTGCCGGCACTTCGTCGCGTGCGTCGTTCGGCAAGCTGAAACAGGTCGATGCCGGCGTGCTCGACGTGGGTTACGCGGACATCGGTCCAAGCGACGGCACGCCGGTTATCCTGCTGCACGGCTGGCCTTACGACATTCATAGCTTCGTGGACGTGGCTCCGCTTCTGGCGTCCGCCGGTTTTCGCGTGCTGATCCCGCATCTCCGCGGCTACGGCACTACACGCTTTCTTTCGCCCGATACCGTTCGAAATGCGCAGCAAGCCGCACTCGCGGCCGATGTCATCGCCTTCATGGACGCTCTCGGTATTGCGTCGGCCGTGATCGGCGGCTTCGATTGGGGCGCAAGAACGGCGGGCATCGTCGCCGCGCTGTGGCCGCAACGATGCCGCGCGCTCGTATCCGTGAGCGGCTACCTGATCGGCAGCCAACAAGCCAACCGGACACCATTGCCACCGCAAGCCGAACTCGCCTGGTGGTACCAGTTCTACTTCGCCACCGAACGCGGCCAGGACGGCTATCGAGCGAACGTGTACGACTTCGCCAAGCTCATCTGGCGTACCGCTTCGCCGCAATGGAATTTCGATGACGCCACTTTCGATCGTTCCGCGCAATCCCTCCGGAATCCAGATCACGTCGCCATCACGATTCACAATTACCGCTGGCGCCTGGGCCTCGTGCAAGGCGAACCGCAATTCGATGCACTTGAGGCTCGCCTGGCTGCGGCACCGCCGATCGGCGTGCCGACAATCACGCTCGAAGGCGATGCCAACGGTGCCCCGCACCCCGAGCCGTCCGCTTATGCCCGCAAATTCACGGGCAAGTACCTTCACCGCACGATCGCCGGTGGCGTCGGCCACAATTTGCCGCAGGAAGCGCCGAAGGCCTTTTCGGACGCCATCGTCGATGCCGCCCGCCTCTGATCGCTGCCGCCGCAGCCGGAATTCGGAACCCGTAGACCGCCCGGTATAGCCAAGCGTCCCCTACGCCTTCTCGCAAAGAGACAGAAGCGCCGATCTCATACA
This sequence comes from Paraburkholderia sp. NMBU_R16, assembly GCF_013282575.1. Classification (GTDB taxonomy): domain Bacteria; phylum Pseudomonadota; class Gammaproteobacteria; order Burkholderiales; family Burkholderiaceae; genus Trinickia. The sequence continues at coordinate 10,905 of NZ_JAAAYE010000058.1, read as the reverse complement.
GTTCACATGCCCGCTTTGATGCTCGCGTGCTGTTTCCAGGAGATCGAAATGTCCAGCGTTCACGAGTACGGTCTGCCGCGCATCGCGCCCGTCGCTTCGATGGCGAAACGCGTGTTGCGAGCCGTACTCGATGCGGCCGTCATCATCTATACGATGGGGGGCTTCGCCTTCGGTCTTTATTGCATTACGCGGCCGGCGTTCATCGCTGCGCTGGCCGGCTCATTACTGATCGCCCATACGATGACGCTCAGCGCGTTGCTGACGCATGAGCTGATGCATCAAACCGTGTTTCGCCGCAGGAAGTGGAACGATGCGCTGGCCCGCGTGCTTTCGCTGATCAGCGGCGGCTGCTATTTCAGCTACTCGGGCCTCAAACGCCAGCATTTCAAACACCATCGCGTCAAAGCCGGCTACGACGGGTTCTCGATCACGGCCTGGATCCTCTCGCTGCCCGCCATGCCGCGCCGCATCATCGTTCTGATGGAGTTTTTCCATATCCCCGTCTTGAGCGTCATCTCTCGCATCCGCTCGCTGGGGCTGCCGTTTTTCTCGCAGCGCCTGCGTCCTTTGCGTCCGCGCATCGCCGTGGTGCTCGTTGCCCGTCTCGTTTGCTACGTCGTGCTATGGCGCTATGCACCGGCCGCCGTGCTTTGGCTTTTCGTCGGCTGGCTCGGCATGTTGAACATGCTGCGCGTCTACGATTGCTTTCATCATACGTTTTCGATTTATCCGCCCGGAACGCCCATTCCAACGCTCGATCGCGACTACGAACAACGCAACACCTACTCGTCGCTCTTCAGCCGCCGGCACGCGTGGCTCAACTGGCTATTCCTCAATTACGGCTATCACAATGCTCATCACGCGGAGCCTTCCGCACACTGGCTCGACTTGCCGCGCATCCACGAAACGCTCGCGCCGGACATTCGCGAACACTGCATCCTATTTCGCAATCTCGTGAGCGCCTACCATCGCCATCGTATTTATCGGATCTATCGCGGCTTGGGACAGCCGGAGATCGTGGACGGCCGCGTCGTCATGGATCGCTTCTGGGGGGTAATCATGAATATTTCGTTCATCACTTACGACTTTTGAACGGTACATTCCGAATCGATCGATGATCGATCCCAAGCGACTGTCCTCAAGACAATGCGCCGGGTGAGGCGAGTTCCTGATAACGGCGATGCATCCCGCACCGCGTTGACTTTGCGGCGTACATTGCCGCATCCGCTTTGAGCAGCAACTCCTCGGCAGTCAATCCGTCGGCGGGGAACTCGCTGATGCCGACACTCGCTCCAATCTTCAGCCGTTGATCTCCAAGCTGCAGCTCTTCGTTCATCGCCTCGGCAATACGCATGGCGATCTCCTGGACCACCCCCGCCGACTGCATATCGACGATCAGCACGATGAATTCGTCGCCACCTAGGCGCGCCGCAAGGTCGCTGGCGCGAAGCACGCTGGCCAACCGCTCGGCGACGACGGTCAGCGCACGATCGCCGGCCCAGTGCCCGAGCTGATCGTTGATCTGCTTGAAGCGGTCGAGATCGATGAAGATCACGGCGAGCCGCTGGCCCGTCTGCGTCGCAGTGTCGATCGCGGCCGCAAGCTTTTCCATGAACAGCATGCGGTTCGGCAAGCCCGTCAGCGCATCGTGTCCGGCCAGATGGGCGAGCTCGCGCTGCTTGCTGTGCAGCTCGCTCATCTGCAAGCGGATCTCCCGGCACATGCTGTCGAAACATCGCGCGAGAATACCTATCTCATCCGAGCGTTCGGTCGGCAACCGCGCATCGGGGGGATGATCGAATACGCGTAATGCGGCACTCGCGAGTGTATGCAACGGTTTTGTCAGCGCACGGGCAAACAGTATGGCGAGCACGAATGCAAATACACTGAAAACGATGACCATTCGCGTGATGCGCCCGCCTAGCGCGTCGGCAGGAACGAGCACAGCCGTCAGCGGCCTGGCGAGACCGAGCACGACGAAGCGGTTGCCCTCCACTGCGCCGAACGGCGTCCGGGCAAACGCATAGATGCGCCCGTCGCGCCGGTGCTCGTATCCGCTGATCGTCATCTGAGCGCCGGATTCATCGAAGAGCGGCTTGGTCGTAGGGAACGTCTCCTGCATCAGCACGCGTTGCCCACGGTCGAAACCGAATGCGGATGCCGGATCCGGATGGATCAGGAAGTCTCCCCACTGGTTGGCCATATAGACTTGATCGCGCTCCGGCAGGTCACGCGCGAGGCGCGCGAAGACCCTCGTCAGATCGACGTCGATGACGAGCACGCCGACGTTCGCGCCATTCGCTCCGACAACCGGGGTGCCCACCCGGACGATCGGCCGACCCGAGGCGGCGTGCGTGCCGGCTTCATGATTGATGACGATCGGCGACAGATAGATATGCCCCGCCGGTATAGCCAACGTATCGAAAACGTAGGCAAAGTGCCCCTTTTCTTGCAACCCGGCTTCCGGCACCACGATCACCCCCTTCGGACCGCGGTCGACGCGCACGCGCTCGAGGCCGTAATGCGCGCGCGAAATCAGCCGCAGCTGAAGATAGTCGGAGTGATACCGCATGAAACTCATGAACACCTGCTCGAGACGCTCGCGCCCGTCTTGCGGCGCATGCTCGACGGACTCCGAGAGCTTGCGTGCGGAAGGCATGACGGCCAGGACCAGCGCGTCCTCGGCGACATCGTGCAACGCGGACGAAAAACGCTGATCGAGCAGCCGCGTCGATGTGAGCAGGCTCTGCTGCGCCTCGTTGACCAGCATTGTCCGATTGGCACGATATGCGTAATAGCCGGTCGCACCCGACGACACCACACCGATCGTGGCAAGCAAGATGATGAGCTGCGAAGTCAGACCGAGCTTCATCGTGGGAACCGTTCCGGTGGTTCGCCAGAGACAATGCGCCGCCATAACGACTCGCGCTGCGCGATATCCTCCACCGGCTGAATCCAGAAAAGATGTTTGCCATCGTCGGCAGCGTGGCCGGATGCGGGCCCCAATGTGCTCGCCAGCCCTTGACGCTGAGGCAGCAGCCCACTGATCTCGGGCTCGAGCATGTAGTTGATCCAGGACAATGCCAGAGCCCGATTGCGTGCTTCGCGCGTGATGGCCCAGCAGTCGAGCCACGCGAGCGCGCCCTCGTCCGGGATGACATAACCGACGTCCACTCCCGCTCGCCGCAACAGCTCGATCTGCTGCGTTCCATAGTTACCGAACATCATGGCGGCATGGTGTTCGACAAACAGCGCCGTCGCCTCTTCAGGCAGTGTGTACAGCGTCAACAGGTTGCGCCGCAACTCGATGAGCTTGTGTGTGACAGTGCGCATCTGCGCCGGTGTCAAATGGAACGGGTCGCGGTAGCCGAGCGCCAGCGCGGCAAACGAAAAATTATGCTGCGCACTGTTGAAATCGAGCGTGCGGCCGCGGTATTGCGGGTTCCACAGTTCGAGCATCGAATGAGGTTCGACCGACACCTGCTTGCGGTCATATATCAGCCCCATCGACGAATAGGTGAACGGAATGGCGTACACGATGCCGTTGTGCTCGATACCCCCGATCGTCGAGCGCTGCCTGAACATCGGCAACTGCAGGCGCGTATTGGGGATCTTCGATACGTCCAGCGAAGCGAGGAGATTGTCCTGAGCATAACGCTGAATCTCCGCCGTATTAGCGGCGAGCACGTCGAAGGACGGGGGCGAGCCCCGATGCATTTGCTCCCATAACGTCTCGTCCGAATCGACAAACGTCACCTCGACCTTCGCATGAAAGCGCGTCTCGAATTGCTTGACGACATCGGCATCGGCATAGCCCGGCCATGCGAGTACGCGCAGCAGATTCTGAGGGACCGCATCGGAGGCACCCAACGAGATGCCGGAGATTGGCGCGAGTACGACGAATGCGACGATTCCCCGCAAGAGAACTCGCGTTGGATGTCGACCGCCAGTTATTCGTCCAATGAATCCCCGTAGATCGATACGCAGCCAGTTAGAACTTATTCGCATTCGACTGCCTTTTTTCACATCGATGCTGTCGCGCGAACAATGCCATAAAACCAATACGCGCGCAATTAGGGGACGATAGCGGTCGTTGGATCATGTTGTCGGACAAAAACCCGCCAAATCGAGCGGAATATGTCCGCCCCGACCGCGCGGTGAGCCGCTATACCCGGCGCGGCCGATTTGGCTTGCGAGGTGCCTCCCAGGGAAGTCGTCGCTTGGCTACGAATCGCCCCAGGTTCATGCGGCGGTGTCACTGCGGGGCGAGCTGGACGAGGCGGTCATCGGTCCTCCGGCGGGACATTCGGCGGCGCGCTCGTAAGCAATTGCAGCAATGCAGTAAGTGCCCCAATAGGTTTGGCAGTGGACCGCCATACGCAATGTACGTGAAAAACTCCTGAGGCAATCGGCTCCGAGTTGTTTTCTGGTTTGAACTTCTCAGCTTTAACCGACAGCACGCTTATTCTACTCGAGTGAACTTTTACACCCGACAACTCATGTCACGTCATAATCCGCCACACCTTTGTCCGCCGACGATTGTTACTGCTGACTATGATGCATCCTGCAATCCGCATCAGAAGCCGTTGCCAGCGCACTATTCGCTAGCGCGGCGCTGCTTTAGCGCCTGCACGGCGAATATCGCTGCAAAATCAATGCCATCGCCAGGCAGACTGTCGCTCGCCTTAAAATAAATCGAAAGGTCAGCCCGTTTTTCCAGTTCTTTTTATTTGACATTTTATTCAAATCGAATACCTCAATTCCCATCCGAATTGCCAGCAACGCTCTTCAGGAGGCCATCATGAACGCGCGCTATTACCGCGGTGCATTTGCCGTTGTGCTAACCATCGCCGGAACATCTCCTCTGCTTGCGGATGACGATACCGCCATTTCCGGGCGTTGCACCCTGCCGGCCGGCACGGTTGCGCTCGTGCAAAAGCAGCTCGCTGCCGTCGTTAATCTGAGCGACGGAAACGGTGGCATTTTCAAACCCAATCGCATGTGGTCCGCCGTCGTCGATCGAGACGGACGTCTTTGCTCAGTCATCAAGCTCGGCGATGCGTGGCCCGGTTCTCGCGCTATCTCGATAGCGAAGGCCTATACAGCAAACGGATTCAGTAATGACAAGCTCGCGCTCTCAACGGCGAATCTCTACGGTGCGACGCAACCGGGCGGCTCGCTTTACGGACTCAACAACAGCAACCCGTTCGACGCGCGGTTTTTGGCGGACGGCACCGGCCAGGGGCGAGTCCTTGGCGGTGTCATCACGTTCGGTGGTGGCGTTGCACTGTATGCGGGCGGCAAAGTGATCGGCGGGCTTGGCGTCAGCGGCGATAGCGCATGTGCGGACCATGCGATCGCTTATCGGATGCGCAAACTAGCCGGCTTGGACGGTATTCCCGCAGGGGTTGGACCGGGCAATACCGACAACATCCTCTATGCGACGAACACGATTCCCGTCGGTTTCGAGCATCCCCACTGCTTTCCGAATGACCTGAGCGCGCAGCAAATCGCTCATCCCTGAGCACGAGCCGACACACGCACTCCGGGTCCCGCGCGCGATAAGTCCTCGCGTGGCCCCGGTTCTCTCGGCGCGCTCGAGCGCGCCCGTCACCGTATCCCCTTTTTGCGGCCACCCGTCAGCGCCCTCTCTCGTGTAATATCGGGGTCGCATAGTTATTGCCCCTTATCGTAAAACTTTTTCTGCGCAATTTTTACTTCAGATATTTGCATTGCAAGAAATTCGCGGGATCGTTAATTAGTGCTTTCCGGACACGCCCGACGTGGCCTTCGGCAGAGAAAGACTACGTATAGTCTGATAGTGGCACGGGTGATTTTCGCACTGTTGCCAGGGAATCCTTACATCGGACTGCGCGGGGGCGTTTTTCTCGGCCCGAATCCAGCGAAAATAAGCATATCCTCCTGCGATAACCGCCATTTCTGGGCTATCCTCATTTCATATTAGCCCCATTTCCTCACTTGATAACACGAGAAATCTCGGTAGCATACGCCGGGCCCGAGCCACCCCCCGCCCGCAATCTACCCGAGGTCCCGCAGTGCAATATCGCCTACTTTTCCGCCAGCTTTTTTCCGCCATCGTTTCCTGGCGTATTAACGCTAGAACATTATTTACCGGCTTATTATTCATATCAATTTCGTTTTGCGCATCGCTTTGGGCACCTAATGCGCTCGCTCAAAGCACGCTCACGATCAATGGAGTGACCTATACCTATTGCGCTAGCGAAGGCAACCTCTGCTCTTTCAGCGGCACCGCAAACATTGTCTTCGGCACCGCGAGTCCGCTTCAGTACACGCTCAATGGGCCGTTCACGAACGGCGTGAGCTGCTCGAACGGCGTCGTCTCCCAAACCGATCCGGCCTACGGCTACCAAAAAAGCTGCTGGTACAGCGCGGGAACGTCGAGCACGACGACGAGCACGTCTTCGACGTCGACGACCTCTTGGACGAAGTGCGCGGTTGAAAACGGCTTTTGCTCGTTCAGCGGCACGCTGACCGTCCTCTATGGCGGCAGCACGACCGCCAACAACGTGCAGAAGACGTTCACGAATGGGACCGCGTGCACGAACACGGCGTTCGGCACGGACCCCGACTACGGTGCGAACAAGAGCTGCTGGATTCCTTCGTCGGGAACGACGAGCACGAGTTCCGGCACGACCTCGACCGGCTCGACGAGCACCTCGACGACGTCGACGGGCACGAGCAGCACGGGCACCACGAGCACTTCCACCGGCAGCACCGGCACGACGAGCACGACGTCGACCTCGACGTCGAGCGGCAAGATCACTTGTGCCGCACCGGTCGCCAGCGCGGGTGGCACGCCAAACGGCCTGATCTCCGCGGATACGCCCACTGCCGACGGTACACGCCTCTTCGCGCAGGGCAGCACGTTCAAACTGTCGTTCGTCACGTCCGCACCGGCGGCCGACTCCGTGGTCTGGTCGGTTCAGGACTACGTCGGCAACATCAAGGGCAGCGGCACGTTTGCGGTTGCCAGCGGTACGCAGACGAACACGCTGTCGTGCCAGGCCTCGCTCGGCGGTTACTTCGCCGTCACGGCGACGCTGACCCACGCTGGCGGCACGCTGCCGCAAGCCGGCACGCGTCCGACCGGGATCGCGACGTTCGGCGTCGTGCCGAACGAGTCGGGTGTCATTCCGGCAGTCACGTTCGCGCACCAGGACCAGCATCGTTTCGGCATGCAAGGTTTCAACGGCAATGCGGCAGCGCTCGCGGCGCTGGGCATCTCGCAAACGATCGACGATCGCGAGCTTTCGGCCATGGAACCCAACGGCCCGAACACGTGGACGCCCTCGGTGAGCGGGTTGGACCCGGCCTATACGAACGGCAAAGTCATGCGTCTCGTGCGCCTCGATGGCATTCCGGCATGGGCCAGCCCGACGGGCGGATTCCAGGACGACACGAACGCGCCGAAGGATCTCACCTACTATCGCAACTTCATGTCGCGTGTCGGCTCCGACACGGCGGCGATCCGTCAAACGTATTTCCCGAACCAGCAGAACAACTATTACCAGGTGACGTGGGAGCCGCAGTGGACGGATTCGCAATCGAATTTCGTGCAGATGTATGCGGCCGTCTACGCCGGCTTGCACGCGACCGATCCGAACGCTGTCGTCATGGGCACGACCAATCCGCTGGTCGCCAACTGCCAGACGCAGTGCACGAGCGGGTATCTGCAAACGTACGCGGCGCTGGGGCTGGGTCAATACATCGACGGCATCACCACGCACGGTTACTACAACGCTGGCACCTACCCGTCGCACCCGCCCGAGCTCTATGACACGGACCCGAACCCAGCCAACGTCGCCAATGCGCTCGACAAGCAGATGCAGGCCCTGCGCGCTGAGATGCAATCGGTCAAACCGAACATGCGTCTTTGGTCGACCGAGCTCGGCATCAGCTACGATCCGGGCGCGGCGTACGGACCGAACTACCCGTCGTCCAATCAGCTCTACGCGCAAGCTGCCGTTGCAGCGCGCGCACACCTGATCATTCTCGGCGAGGGCGCGCAAGTCACGTACTTCTTCTATGGGCCCGACTATCCGGATGAAGTGGGATACGGCACGTTCTTCGACGTGACCAATCCCCAGGGACAGTACGGTGCGAACAACCTGAGCCCGAAGCCGGAAGCGATGGCGTTCGCTGCGATGACGCGCATCATCGACGGCACGCAAACGCTGGGACGCCTGAAGAATCTGCCGTCGATGGTGTATGGCTACGCGTTCCAGCAACTGGGTGGTGGCAAAGTGATCACGGCATTGTGGACGCACAACAATGCACAGTGGCCCACGTCATCCGGCGCGTACAGCCCGACGTACAGCACGTCTTACGCGCTGCCCGTCGATGCGAGCGGCACGAGCGGCAACGTGACGGTGCTCGACGTCATGGGCAATGCGACGACCGTGCCCTATTCGAATGGTGTCGCCAACCTGACGCTGACCGAATCGCCGATCTATGTCGTATCGTCGAACGCGACGGTGATGAAGGCCAACGCAACGGTGCCGGTGGGCTACACCGGTCAATAACCACGCGGCTCGCTACGCTGTTCCGCCACCCGATGCAAATCCCGGTGGACGGGTAGAATGCGGCGAGTTGTTCGAAGTGCCGGCGGCATGCCGGCGCGATCGAACAACTCGCCGTCGACTTTCCCGCCTATCGAGGACTAGCGTGAACGATCTATCCGCCTTCCCCATTACCCGCAAATGGCCCGCGAAGCATCCCGAACGCATCCAGCTGTATTCGCTGCCGACGCCGAACGGCGTCAAGGTGTCGGTCATGCTCGAAGAAACGGGGCTTCCCTATGAGCCGCACCTCGTTCGTTTCGATACGAACGATCAAACGTCGCCGGAATTTCTTTCGCTCAATCCGAATGGCAAGATTCCGGCCATCATCGATCCGCAAGGTCCGGGCGGCAAGCCGCTTGCGCTGTTCGAATCGGGCGCCATTCTGATCTATCTGGCCGACAAGAGCGGCAAGTTCATGCCGCGCGACGAAGCGCGTCGCTATGAAACGATTCAATGGCTGATGTTCCAGATGGGTGGCATCGGTCCCATGTTCGGTCAACTCGGTTTCTTCAACAAATTCGCGGGTAAAGACTACGAGGACAAACGGCCTCGCGATCGTTACGTGGCCGAGGCGCGCCGCCTGCTGGGCGTGCTCGACGGGCGGCTTGCCGACCACGAGTGGACGATGGGCGACGAATACACGATCGCCGATATGGCGACGTTGCCGTGGGTCCGTAATCTGGTCGGCTTTTACGAAGCGGGCGAGCTCGTGGGATTCGCCGACTTCGTTCACGTCAAACGGGCACTCGGCGCATTCGTCGCGCGGCCGGCTGTGGTTCGAGCGTTGGACATCCCGAGCCGCGGGTAGGCCGCCTGGTAACCTGCCTTAGGGAAAGATCGGCGTCTTCGGCTCCGCCCCTTCGACGTCCGCTCGCGGAAAATGCTCGTGAACCATCTGTTGAATTTCTTCCTCGCGCGCCTGCGGTACGTCGACCATCAACAATAGCTGTCCAGCCTTGATCGCCTCCTGAAACCGCTCCAGGCGTCGGCTGGGCTCGTCGACGCCGATCATGGTCGCAGTCCAGGCGCCGAATCCGGCGCCGGCAAGCGTCAACGCAACGACAGCGCCGCCCGCGATCACGAGTTGGGCCGGTGGAAAAGCCAGCGCAACGAGTCCCGCGAGCGCGCCCGCGGCACCGCCGAGTGCCGTGCCGCGCGCAAGTGCCGCCACGACATCGCTGGTTTGCAGCAAAGACGCTTCGGGCAGCGCATCGAGCGTCACGCTGTGATTCGCGAGAACGTGAATATGCCGCCATGTAATCCGCGCGCGCAGAAGATCTTCGACGATGGCCTTCGCCGAACCCGTATCCGATACAAGGTAGTAGAGGCGCCGCATTTGGGATCCTCCTTTGAGAGAACGGTAATCCAGTTATAGACGATCGTGCGCCCATGTTCACGTGGCCGTTCTCTCATATTTGCCGGAAAAGAGCACTCACGCAGGACTGACGGAAACCGTTTGTATGCAGTACTTACGTTTTGTCACCAGGGCAGCGTCAACTCACGTCGTCGACGTGGCGTTAAACGGGCAGCGCTGAACATTTTCAGCCGCCCAACAAGGAGTCACATATGAAGACCATTTTCGCTGCTCTCGCCTCCGCTCTCATCGTTTCGACGGCTTTCGCTCAGACAGCCGCGCCTGCACCGTCGGCCAGCGCTCCCGCTGCCGCACAGAACGGACAGGCCAACCTGAAGGCCGGCGGCGGCACGTCGACGAGCGGGCTGAAGGCCGATCCGTCGACCAACGTTGCCGGCAACGCAACCGATAAGGCCAGCACGAATGTTCATTCGACCGGCAAATCGACTACGCACGCAAAGAAAACCCACGCGCACAAGACGAGCAAGAAGCACGATACGAGCGCGAGCGCCGGGAAGAACAAGACGGACGCCGGCACCGAATCCGCCGCCACGATGCCCGCGAAAGCCGATGTGAAGGCACCTGCCAAGGCCGACGCGAAAGCCGGCGCCAACGCTGATACGAAGGCGGACGTGAAAACCGATTCGACGGTCAAGACTCAATAAAACCAACCGTCTGGGGTGCATCGGCTCACTTGAACGAAGCCGGGCACGCCGTCGAGGGCGAGCGCAAGCGCTCGCCCTTTTTTATTTGCATCGCTTAGCAGCTCGGGAGCCAAACTCTGCGCTCCGCTAATAGAAACGATAAAAACAAAAGATTTTTGCCTCTTTTGAATTCCGAGTGGGTGATGTTAGCGGGTCAAGGGCGGGCGTAAGCCCGGCGCAGCGAACCCTTGAGGCGCTCTGAATCGACAAGCTGAGGTATGGCTGGTTGCGGCAGAATGCGGCA
>NZ_JAAAYE010000057.1 GCF_013282575.1 Paraburkholderia sp. NMBU_R16 | reverse complement strand
GCAACATGCGCCGCGCGTCAATCAACAAACGCTTGTCAGCGTCAATCAACATCGGCATCATCAACCTCGCCGCGACATTCTCATCTTGTTTGTCGCGCGTCTCTCATCCAGATTGTCGCGCCACACACGCTCGCAAAGCTCATCGTCGGACTTATTGCGCCCGATCCCGGCGCTACGATCGAACTCGACGGCAAAGCGTTGCCATCGCGCGTTCAACGACGTGACGACAATCAGGTGAAGTCGCTGCAAATCGTCTTCCAGAACCCCGACGCCGCGCTCAATCGGGCGCACTCGGTCAAACATCTGATCGGCCGCGCACTATCGAAGCTCGCGGCACTGCGCGGTACCGCACACGACGCGCGGCTCGCCTCGCTCGTCGATGCGGTGCGGCTACCGCGCCGATATCTCGGCTCGCGCACGCGTCAGTTGTCGGGCGGGCTCAAGCAGCGCGTTGCGATCGCTCGCGCATTCGCGGGCGATCCGCGCATCGTCGTTTGCGATGAGCCGACATCATCGCTCGATGTCTCCGTGCAGGCAGCCATCCTCAATCTGCTCGTCGATCTTCAGCGCGCCCGAGGCGTGAGCTATGTGTTCATCTCTCACGACCTCGACGTCGTGCGCTATGTGTCCGACCGGATCGCCGTGCTGTACGTCGGACGTCTCGTCGAGATCGGCGCCGCGCGCGACGTGTTCGACGGCCCACGTCACCCTTATACCGAGGCGCTTTTATCGGCAGTACCGTCACTGCCGGGCGACCCGTCCGAAGCACGAATCCCTCGCGTCCGTCTGTACGGTGAACCGCCCAGCGCTGCTGCGCGGCCCTCAGGCTGCGTGTTCCAGACACGTTGTCCACGCAAGCTCGGCGCGATATGCGAGCAACAGGACCCGCCCTTTGCGGACGCCGGAAACGGCCATTTGATTCGATGCCACATCCCCGTCTCAGAACTGCGCACGGCGCGTCACGAACTTCAAGGCGCCTGACACGCCCGGCATGCGGGCGACTGCCTCGTCTTCCCGCCTGTTCGCCGCGCGCCGCGCTGCACACCACCCCTTGTTTCGCGTATCGGACGTGAAACGTTTTTCGTGCATTTCTGCGATGGTGGCGGGCAAGCTCCGAACGCTCGCCGTGTGCAGCACGCCTTAGCGCCCGATGGCACGGTTATCGCAGTAGACCCCTCGTACATCACGCGAATTCGCGCTTTGCCGCGCGACGCTGGAACTGCCGTAATCGCGAAGCTATACGCGAGACGACGGCGGCAGCGGGTCGCCGGTCGCATCGGGGGATAACCATGAAGAGCATCGTCAATATTAAGGACTCCTACATATCTGCGAAAGCGATCGGGGTCTCGCTGGCCGGAGCAATCGCACTTCTTTTGGGATCGCCCGTACAGGCGATGCCGCCCGACGACGGTGTAGCTCGATGGTTGCTCACCGCTGCGGCGAGCGACGATGGCAACACTGTTACATCACCCGCTTTGCAGACTTGGCCCGACACGCAAGCCGCTCAAAGCGATGCGACCGATACTTCCGCAGCCGCGGATCCATGTGCTGTGAACCCCAGCTCGGAAGCGTGCCTCAAATTGCTCAGCATCGATGTGGGCGGTACTGACAACGGCGCTACTGCGGCTGGTTCGAACAACGGCGGCTTTGCTGGCGGCAACGGCGGCGGTAGCGGCGGGGGCAGTCGTGGTGGAGGCAGCGGCGGAGGCAGCTCGAGTGGCGGTACTGGACGAGGCGACAACGGCGGCAGTGGCAGCGGCACGGGCGGCGGTACCGGCGGCACGGGCGGAGGTACCGGCGGCACGGGCGGCGGCACTGGAGGTACGGGCGGCGGCACCGGAGGCACGGGCGGCGGCACCGGAGGTACGGGCGGCGGCACCGGAGGTACGGGCGGCGGCACCGGAGGTACGGGCGGCGGCACCGGAGGTACGGGCGGCGGCACCGGGGGTACGGGCGGCGGCACCGGGGGTACGGGCGGCGGCACCGGAGGTACGGGCGGCGGCACCGGAGGTACGGGCGGCGGCACCGGAGGTACGGGCGGCGGCACCGGAGGTACGGGCGGCGGCACCGGAGGTACGGGCGGCGGCACCGGAGGTGGTGGACACGGCGGTGGGGGCGACGGCGGTGGACACGGCGGTGGACACGGCGGCGGCAACGGCGGCGGCAACGGCGGTGGTAACGGCGGTGGTAACGGCGGCGGACACGGCGGCGGCAACGGCGGTGGTAACGGCGGTGGCAACGGCGGCGGCAACGGCGGTGGTAACGGCGGCGGACACGGCGGCGGCAATGGCGGCGGGCACGGCGGTGGCAACGGCGGTGGCAACGGCGGTGGCAACGGCGGTGGCAACGGCGGCGGCAACGGCGGTAGTAACGGCGGCGGGCACGGCGGCGGACACGGCGGTGGTAACGGCGGTGGTAACGGCGGTGGCAACGGCGGCGGCAACGGCGGCGGCAACGGCGGCGGACACGGCGGCGGTGGCAACGGCAGTGGCAACGGCGGTAACGGTGTCGGCAACGGCGGCGGTAACGGCAGCGGGCAAGGCAGCGGCAACGGCGGCAACGGCCACGGCAACGGTGGAGGCAACGGCAGCAACGGCGGCGGGCACGGCGGCAACCACTGATACCCGCCGATCGGCGCGGCGGGCGCTCCGCCGCGTAGAGATATGCGGCCTAACGGACTGCGTTACAACATCTCCAGCGCGCGCTTCGATCGCGGCGGCTTGAACCGCGCATCGATGCGCGCGCGCTCATCGTCGGTGAGCCGAATATCGAGCGCTCGACGATTCTCTCGCATGTGCTCGATGTTCCCCGCTTTGGGAATCGCACAAACGCCGGGTTGTTCGAGCACCCATGCAAGCGCGATGCTGACAGACGAGACCCCGCGCGCTCGCGCGATATCGTCGAGTACGGATCCCTGCGGCAAGCGCATATGATCGATCGGGCTGTAGGCCATCGCCGGCATCTTTCTCGCGCGCATCCATGGCAGCAGATCGAATTCGGGCCCGCGCCGTGCGACGTTATAGAGAATCTGGTTTGCAGCGCACGCGGTACCCCCCGCCGCGAAGAGCGCGTCCATTTCATCGACGTCGAAATTACTCACGCCCCAATGCCGGATCTTGCCCGCGCGCAGCAGCAATTCGAAACCTTCCACCGTTTCTTCCAACGGAATGGTGCCGGGCCAGTGCAGCAAATACAGGTCGAGGCGGTCCGTCTTCAGCCGTGCGAGGCTCGCATCGCATGAGGCGACCACGCCGCGTCGGCTCGCGTTGTGCGGATAGACCTTGCTGACAAGAAACACCTTTTCACGCAACCCGGCGAGCGCCTCGCCCAAGAGCGTCTCGGTGGCACCGTCTCCGTACATTTCCGCGGTGTCGACGACTGTCATGCCAAGTTCGATACCTTCTCGCAACGCGGCGATTTCCGCCTCGCGCGCGGAACGCCGCTCGCCCATCTCCCATGTGCCGAGTCCCAGCTTCGCGATACGCTCGCCATCCGGCAGCGTCACCCACGCATCGTTACGTTCCATTGCCTTCTCCCCAACGCTTTCGAAGATCAACGGGAGTGTAGCCCCGAGCCGAAAAACGTGTGCTCGCTTCGCATAACATGGCCCGCGACGCGGCGATGACATAAAATCACCGCTTGCCCCTCGCCGCCTACAGGCCATGAATGCACCCTCGGAAGACCGCTGGCGCGATCTGCGTCCGGACCCGGAAAACGATACGCCGCTTTACCTCCAGCTTGCCCGCAAGCTCGGGCAGGCCATCCACGAAAGCCGCTGGAACGCGGGCGAAGCACTGCCGTCCGAACGCGTCCTGTCGGAGGCGCTCGGGGTTTCGCGCATCACCGCGCGCAAGGCCATCGCGCTGCTTGTCGAACAAGGTCTCATTCGTCGCTCGCAAGGCGCCGGCAGCTTCATCACGCCCCGCTACGACGTACGACTTTCGCAGTTGTCGAGCTTCAGCGAGATGCTGCGGCGCAGAGGCTTCACGCCGAGCTCGAAATGGCTCTCGCGCGATATTCAGCCGGCAAGCCGCGACGAGGTGATCCAGTTGGGGCTGTCTCCGGCGGCGGCCGTTACGCGCTTGAAACGGCTGCGCCTCGCCGACGGCATCGTCATGGCGGTCGAGAACTCGACGCTGCCGGCATCCGTCGTGCCTGATCCCAATGCGATCGGCGACTCGCTCTACAGCTATCTCGAACAACGAGGTCTCGCGATCGTACGCGCGCTGCAGCACTTCCGCGCGGTCAATGCGAGCGACGAAATCGCGCGCCAAATGAGCATCGCACCGCACGACGCACTGCTCCTCATTACTCGTATCGGCTATACGGCTGACCAGCGCGCCATCGAACTCACCGATACCTACTGCCGCAACGATTACTACGACTTCGTCGCCGAGTTGCGCAAGTAACTCGGTAGCGCACGCCGCGCGTCTCGCTACGACTCGACCCAGCGCGGCTCGTCGGCGCCGATCGGATGAGGCGGCAAGGCAAAGCGCGCTGGTGTGAGCGACATCGATTCCGCCGGCGCGGCCGCGAGAACCGTGCCGAACGGCGATGCCATCGTCTGCATCAGATCGCGCACATCGTCGAGACCGACATCGGGTGCACGCCATCCGTCCTCCAGCAAGCCCAACGATTGCAGCCAGCGCCCCGTTTGCGCGAGCGAGACACGCACGTGCCAGCTGCCTCCCTCGCGCGCTCGCCTCAGCAGTGCGACCATTGCACCGAAGGCGGCCAGATACCCCGTCGCATGATCGAGCGCCTGGCAGGGCAAATGCTTCGGCGCCGTGCCGCCGACGGCCTCGCGCTCGGTCCATGCGATCCCGCTCGCAGACTGAACGAGACTGTCGAAGCCCCGGCGCTGGGACCAAGGCCCCTGATGTCCGTAGGCGCTCACCGACACATAGACGATGCCAGGCCGAATCCGCGCGAGATCCTCGGGCGCGAAGCCGCGCGCCGCGAGTGCGCCGGGCCGGTACGCTTGCAGAAACACATCCGCATGGGCCGCCAGCTCGCGTAGCCGATCGGCATCGGTCGGCTCGCGCAGATCGAGTAGCGCGGAGCGTTTGCCGCGGCCGTTATCGACCACGAGCGGCGCGATATTCGGCAGATGCGGACCGTTGATCAAAAGCACTTGCGCGCCGTGCTGCGCAAGCGTGCGGCCAGCGACAGGGCCCGCGATGATGCGACTCAGATCGAGCACGCGCGTGCCGGCGAGCGGCCGGTCGGCCACCGCATTCCCATCGCTGCCGATCGGCATCGGCGCGGCGGGTCCGATGCGTTCGATCTCGAAGTGCGGCAGCGCCGCCACAGCGGCAGCCTGCTCGTTTTCCTGCCACTCGCGAGGCGAGCGAATCAGTGCTGCGCACAAGCCGGCATCGGCGAGCGCACGATCGAGCTCGGCCCCCTCCCATCCTCGAATCGCCGCGGCCACGGCATCGCGATCGTTCGCACAACCGAGCACGTTCACGACGCCAAGGCGGTGATGGGGGAAGTTCGTATGCAGCTGAATCCAGCGCCCGTCCCGCGTTTCGTAAAAACCCATCAACGGATCGCGCAACTCAGGCGCGGGGCCGTCGTCGATCCGCAGATAGCGCTCGCTGCGGAACACTGCAAGGGCACGCCGCATCGAGACGTCGACGCGCTGACGGCGCCCCGTGCGCAGCGCATGGCATTCGGCGGCGGCAAGCGCCGCGGCGCCGATCGTCGCACAGGCCAGCGTCCCCACGCGATAAACGGAGGGCAATCCCGGATCCCGACCTTCGAAATGAATATCGCCCAATGCGTCAGGTGCACAGACGGCCAGCGACCAAAGGTGCTCGAGTGCGAGATGCGGTGTCATGATCGGCGAGACCTGTGTTTGTGGTGAAAACGAGTCTAGAATCAGCGGCCATGTCGATCAATCTTGATTGCAATAATCAACGTATGTTCGCGCCATGCCGACTTATCTGACCGCCACCGAGGCCGCATCGACGCTCGGCATCAGCGTGCCGACACTGTATTCCTACGTGAGCCGGGGCTTGCTCAATTCGACGCCCGACATGGACGGGAAGCGGCATGGCTATGCGGCCGACGAAGTACGTCGCCTCGCTCGCCGCAAGGCCGACGGCAAGCGAGCCGGCAAAGTCGCACAAAAGGTCCTGGACTGGGGTGTTCCGGTTTTGGAATCGCGCATTACGTCGATCGCGAACGGCCGGCTTTTTTATCGAGGCCACGATGCGCTCGCGTGGGCGGCAACCGCCACGCTCGAAGATACCGCTGCGCTGTTATGGGAGTGCGAGCGCAAGTTGATCGACGAGACGCCCGATGTTCCGCTCCCGGCAACTCAGTGGAACGCGGCGCTCAAGCTCACGCGCCGGCAGGCCCCGCACCAGCGCGCGCTCGTCGTGCTGCCCATCGCCGCCGCGCACTTGCCCGGCATTTGGGCGCTCGATCGGCAAGGCCGAATCGAAACCGCCGGCGCATTGTTACGCGTGCTCGCGGCCGCATTGACAGCATCGGCTCCCTCGCGCGAACCGCTGCATCGGCAACTGGCAAAAGCGTGGGGCATCACGCGCCGGCGCCCCGTCGACCTCCTGCGCGCGTCGCTCGTCGTCTGTGCGGACCACGAGTTGAACGCATCCGCGTTCACAGTGCGATGCATTGCCTCGACGGGCATGCATCTCTTCGGCGCCGTCACGGGCGGTCTTGCCGCACTCGCCGGCCCGCGTCATTGCGGAGAGACGGTGCGCGTCTCAACCATGCTTGCCGAGGCCGCCCAAGCCGGAGAGGTCGAGCACTATGTCATGAGCCACATGACATACGACGATCCTCGCGCGCGCACGGTGTTGCCGGGCTTCGGCCATCCGCTGTATCCCGACGGCGATCCGCGCGCGGCGCTTTTGATGACGATGCTCGACGCCTGCACCGGTGTGCGCTCCGTCGAGCGGGCGAGGCTGCGCAGCATCGAGGCTGTCGTCGATGTCGCCGGCCGCACCACCGGCCTCGCGCCAACGATCGACTTCGCCCTTTCGTCGATCGAACGCGTGCTGGCGCTGCCTGCAGGCTCGGCGTTCGCTCTGTTCGCGCTAGGCCGCGCAGCCGGATGGATCGCGCACGCGATGGAGCAAATCGACGACGGGCGGCTCATTCGTCCTCGTGCGCGCTACGTAGGCCCCGAGCCGTCCCCGGCTGGATAACGGCGAACGGGCCGCAGCGCCGAGATCGCGCCCGCTATGCGGCCTGCAACCACCGCGGCCGCCAGCTACGCCCTGAACGCTCGCTCGACAGCCGATGGGGGTCCGCCTCGGTCACCGTCATGCGGACAGTTCCGCGACTGGGTCCGACCCAGGCACGCATGCCTGCCGCCAACGTGAACGACTGCCCCGCTTCGAGCCAGTAGTCCTCACTATCGTGCTCGACGGTCAGCCAAAGCTGCCCGGACGTCACGTTGATCACGAGCGGGCGGCTGACCCGCCAGACGGTCGCGGGTTCGTGTTCTTCCATTTCGAACATACGGATTTCACGCATCGCAGCCTCCCTTTCATCAAGCATTGCCGTCACTGCATTATTGCGATAACGTCAGGGCAATCACATGCACAGTTCCGAACAGTTTTGACAAAACTGTGCAGTCGAATTACCGAACAGTCGCTGCTATCGGACACTCGACAGGCAGGCGACAAGAGGAATGCCGATGAAGCTCCAACTCGATCGCGATAACGGCGTGCCACTCACGGATCAGATCGTCGCTGGCATGGAATCGTGGATTCGGTCGGGCGAAGCGCATGCGGGTGCGAAGCTACCGTCGATCCGCGCCTTCGCAGCCGAATACGGCATCAGCCGCTTTCCTGTCATCGAGGCGTATGACAGGCTCGTCTCGCTCGGCTATGTCGAGTCGCGGCATGGCTCGGGGTTTTATGTGAGCGCGCGCGGTCATGCGGCGCTCGAGCGCGGCGGTGCCTCGGATCCGCGCCGCGCCGAAGACGAATCGAACTACATCATGGAGGAGTTCCACCATCCAGGTGGGACGCTCAAGCTCGCAAGCGGCTTCATCCCCGAAGCCTGGCGCGATATGGAAGGCATCGCGCAGGCCATCCGCCACGTCACGCGCACCGATCGCCTCGCGACGGTCGACTATGCCACGCCGCTCGGCAACGCCGCGCTGCGCGAACATCTGCAAGCGCGGATCGCTCAACTCGGCATTCATGCCGATGCATCGCAATTGCTCATCACTTGCGGGGCGAGTCAGGCCGTCGATCTGCTCGTGCGCTACCTGCTCAAAGCCGGCGACACGATGTTCGTCGAGGACCCGGGTTACTACAATCTGTTCGGACTCCTCAAGTTGCACGGCGTCAACATGGTCGGCATCCCACGCACGGCTACCGGCCCCGATCTCGACACGCTGGAAAAAGAGCTCGCCCGTCATCGGCCACGTGCGTTCTTCGTGAACTCCGTATTTCACAATCCGACCGGCACCGTCGTCGCGCCCTCGGTCGCGTTCCGGCTCCTGCAGTTGGCTCGCGAATACGACTTCAAGATCATCGAAGACGATATCTACGCGGACTTCCAATCCAGCACGAGCGACCGGCTCGCCGCGCTCGACAGGCTCGAGCAGGTCATCTATATCGGCGGGCTGTCGAAGACGCTTTCGTCCTCGCTGCGCATCGGCTATATCGTGGCCGATCGCGCGACCGTGAAAGACCTGGCCGACATCAAGGTGCTGACGAGTGTCGGCGGTTCGCTCTTTGCGGAGGCGGTCGCGCTCGCGATGCTCGAGCGCGGCGCGTATCACAAGTTTCTCGAGCGCTTGCGCCGGCGCATGACCGATGCGCTAGGCGCCGCGGCACGCACGCTCGAATCGTGCGGCTGGCAGCTTTTTACGGCGCCCGTGGGCGGGAAGTTCGTCTGGGCACGCACACCCCATATCGACGATTCGCAGCGGCTCGTCGAATGCGCATCGTCGTGCGGCGTCACGGTGGCGCCGGGCAGCTACTTTCGGCCGCACGGCCAGACGAGCCCGTGGCTGCGCATCAACGCGGCCTATGCCGACGATCCGCGCGCGCGGGCTTTTTTCGAACGCGCAATGACACTCGAGTCCGATCGCGAGGCTGAAAGCGAGGCCGAGCGCGCGTCGCTGCCTTGAACGAGCGCGGCCGGCCCGACCCACGCCGGGGCATGCGCCGCACCGCGCCAGTGCAATCCGGCCTGTGCCGCGTCCCCGGCACACGCTCCAGCCGCGCACACGGGGACGTGTGACATTGCGCATAGTTCTTGCTGTCACATGCCGTACAGTAGAATTCCTATGCTTTTGGCATCGCGCCGCCGCTCAGCGGCCCCCGTTACGCTCTCCTAAACAGCATGATCGATCTCGATCCTCCCGGCTTTCATCCGCCGCGCCCCGTCGCGGGCGATGCAGGCACGCAGCATACAGTCGTATACGGCAGCTACACCGTGTTCAGCGTGTTTCAACCGGTGTTCTCCGTCTCGCATCGCCGCGCGATCGGCTATCACGCGTCGCTGCGCGCGCACGACGAAGACGACCGGCACGTGCCCTCGCACGAAGTGTTCACGCAGGCAGCGCGGCGAGGCGATCTGCTCGAACTCGGACGGCTCGCCGAATCGCTGCACCTGGGCAACTTCAGCGCGTTCGACTCCAATGACGAATGGCTGTTTCTCAGCTTGCATCCCGCCGCGCTGATGGATACGAGCTACGGCGATGCGATGCTTGCCGGGCTGAAGGCACTTGGCCTGCCGCCTCAACGCGTGGTGCTCGAGGTGCCCGAGCAGGCCGGTGGCGAAACCGGCCGCTTCGCGGAGATCGTCGATTCGCTGCGCAAATCGGGCTTTCTTATCGCACTGGGCGGCTTCGGCGCCAAACATTCGAATATCGATCGCGTCTGGCATCTGCGCCCCGACATCGTCACGCTCGATCGCGTGATCCTCGCGCAGGCGAGCGAGCATTCGCACATCGAACGCGTCTTGCCGGGGCTGGTCTCGCTGCTGCATGAATCGGGGCAACTCGTTCTGATGGGCGGACTGTCGACCGAGCGCGAAGCGTTGATCGCGCTCGAATGCAACGTCGACTTCATGCAGGGTGCCTACTTCGCCGGTCCGAGCACGAAACCGGTGGACCCGCGCATCGCCGCCAGCGCGATGGATGCGCTGTCGGCCGCGTTGCGCGAACGCGTCAGCGCGCGCGAGCGGTTGCAAGCCGAACGCCTCGCACCCTATGTGGCCGCGCTCGACCAAGCGTGCGCGCGCCTGGTCGCGGGCGAGATGCTCGAGGACGCCACCCAGCCGCTACTCGCGTTGCCCGAAACGGCTCGCACGTTTTTGCTCGATGCGCAGGGCCGGCAAATCGGAGACAACCTCGTGCCGCTCGGGCGACGCATTTCGCGCCGTGCCAAGCGGTTCAGTCCGCTACTGCACTCGGAGGGCGCCAGCTGGGAACGCCGGCCCTATTTCACGGCGGCGGTGCGCGCGCCCGGGCACGCGCATCTGACCGCGCCTTATCTGTCCATCAACGAAGCGCACTTGTGCGTGACCGCATCGATTGCCGCGCAAACGGCGAAGGGTTTGCAAGTGCTGTGCGTCGACATCAACTGGGAAGCGACCGGACTCTGAGGGATTGCCGTCGCCGGACGGTTCAAGCAACGGGCAAGGCAGCAAACGCGTGCTGCCGAACGGCAGCCAACAATGCTTCGACGGCATGCAGCCCGAAGGCGCGGTTCATCGCGGCGACGATCGCCCCATCGGTGCTGATTTCCACATGGCCGATCGCCATGCCCGCGAACGAAACGGCAACGAGCGCAACGATCTTGCCTTGCGCCGACAGCGCAAGGTAGCCCGCACCGTCGATCGCCAATGCAAGCGCACAGACGGTGCCGCCGCAAAGCGCCCGGCTCTGCTCGACGAGCGCCATCGCCGTCGTTGCGGCCGCAGCGATCGGCGTTTCGGCGTCCGCGCGCAAGGCCTCGCGCCCATCGATCGTCAAAGTTGCGGTTGTGGTGAAAACCTGCATTGCCAGCGCCACATCGCCCGTTTCGAGCGCTTCGGACAGGCGATCGAGCGTGCCGCGCCGCGGCTCGTCCGCCCCCCTTCGCCCCGCGCGATCCGGTTCACGATGCAGACGTTCGCGCGCGCGGTGCACGAGCTGCCGGCAATGCGCGGGCGTCTTGCCAACGACATCGGCAATGGACGCATAGTCGCAATCGAACGCCTCGTGAAGAACGAAGGCAGCCCGCTCGTCAGGGGAAAGGCGTTCGACGAGCAGCATCAACCCCGCATCGAGCGACGAAGCCTTCAACGCCGCCTCCTCCGCCGATGGCGCGAACTCGTCGCGCCACGGCTCGGCGATCCATTCGCTTTCGCGCGCGGCGCGCTCGGCAGCCACGCGCCGCAGCCGGTCGAGCGCGAGACGCGTGGCGACCGTCGTCAACCAAGCGGGTGGCGTATGCAGTGCCGCCGCATCCGCCGCCTGCCATTTGAGCCACACTTCCTGGACGACATCCTCAGCTTCCGCCCGGCTTGCGAGCATGCGGGCCACGATCGAGGTGAGCCGCGCACGCATGCGCTGGAATTCAGCGGTCTTGTCGATGGATGAATGCGTCATGAGTCCATGCTCCAGCAATAGTGTGCGTTCTCGCGCGTGAGCGCCGTGTCCCCTATTCATTGACGATCGACGGGGAGCAAACGTGACAACCGCCGAACCCATTTTTATTCGGCGGGCGGCTGCACGAGCCGGGCCGACTTGTCACAATAGAGACACGCCGTGCGTCAACAGGATCGAAGGGCATGCCGCGCATGCCCGCGACATCATTCGTGCGAGGAACCCCATGTCCGGACATCGTCCCCCTTATCCTTACAGCCAGCTCGTGCCGACCGTCATCGAAACGACGGGCCGCGGCGAGCGCGCCTACGATATCTATTCGCGCCTTTTGCGCGAGCGCATCGTTTTTCTCGTGGGGCCCGTCAACGAGGACACCGCAAGCCTCATCGTCGCGCAATTGCTGTTTCTCGAATCGGAGAATCCGGACAAGGATATCTCGTTCTACATCAACTCGCCGGGCGGCTCGGTCTACGACGGCCTCGCCATTTACGACACCATGCAGTTCATCAAGCCGCAGGTCTCGACGCTTTGCACCGGGTTCGCAGCCAGCATGGGGACGTTCTTGCTGGCCGCGGGCGCCAAAGGAAAGCGCTACGCGCTACCGAACGCGCGCATCATGATTCATCAGCCCTCGGGCGGCAGCCAGGGAACGGCCGCCGATATCGAAATCCAGGCGAAGGAAGTCCTGTTTCTGCGCGAGCGGCTCAATCAGGTTCTGGCCGAACGGACAGGTCAATCTATCGAGCAGATCGCGAAAGACACCGATCGCGACAACTTCATGTCGGCGGATGCAGCGAAGGCGTATGGGTTGATCGACGAGGTGCTCGCCGAGCGATCGGTGCTCGACGATATCGCACGGCGTACCGTGCGATGACGCTTTCGCCTGCGCACGGTGCGCGAGGCCGTGCGTTCAGAGCTGGCCGAAGCCGGTGGCCCCGATCGCGGCGCCCGCGGCGAGTAGCAATAACGGATGGATGCGCGTACGAAAAGCGAGCGCGGCGCACGCCGCCGTGATCGCCCATTGAATCGCCGCCTGATTCGACGCGTGCGAGATCAATGCCGCGCTGGCCGCGACGAGCCCGACCGTCACCGGTGTCATACCGTACTGTACGTACCGGCGCCAGGGGCGGTCCTTGAAACGCTCCCAGGCATGCAGCGATGCGGCCGTGACGAGCGACGACGGTCCGAACTTGGCCAGCGTGGAGACGATAAAGCCGGGCCAGCCGGCCACATGCCAGCCGATCATCGTCACGATCATCATATTGGGGCCCGGTGCAGCCTGGGCGAGCGCGAAGAGTGCGGTGAACTGTTCCGCGCTCATCCAGTGATGCACCTGGACGACCTGACGCTGCATCTCGGGCAGGATCGTGTTGCCGCCGCCGAAAGCGAGCAGCGAGAGCTGGGAGAAGATGGTCGCCAATGCGACGAGCGTCGCGCTCATTTCACTGTCTCCTTGTGCGCGCTCAGCGCGCTGCGCTGCCGGCGCCATGCCAGAGCGATGCTCAGTGGCGTCAGCACGAGCATGGTCGGCAAAAGCGGCAGCCGCACGAGCGCGATCGCCGCGAATATGAGCGCCGCGATGAAAACGCCTTCGGGCGAGCGGACAATCGGCTTGGCCACCTTCATCGCCATGGCGATCAACAGGCCCGCGGCCGCTGCGGCGAGACCGCCGAACATGTGATGAACGATGGGATCGTGCTGCGTTTTCGCGTAGACGACGCCGAGCGCGATGACGATCAACGAAGGCACGGCGATGAAGCCTGTTATCGCAGCAAGCGCACCCATGGCTCCGCGAAAGCGCATGCCGATCGCAACCGACAGATTGATGACATTGCCGCCAGGTAGAAACTGGCACAGGCCAAGCAGATCGATAAACTCTTCGGACGAGAGCCAGCGCCGCTGCTCCACCACGGCACGGCGTACGAACGGCAGTGCGCCCCCGAACGAGATCAGACCGAGACCGAGAAAGCCGACGAACAATTCGCCTACGCCGACTTCGCGCCCGTCGGCTGCTGACACTCGTGAATGCGTTGCCATCTGCTGCCCTCCTCCTCGCCGATACGATCAATGCAATCGATGCACGCAATGCTTGAATGCGTCGCGAGGCGCCATCCGTACGAAGTTCAAGCGGGTGCCTTCCGTGGGGAAACTCTTTCGGGTGCGGCCCCTTCTCGACCGAAGCGGGCGAGCCGCTCGAGCAGTTCGCCCGCTTCGAGCACGACGCTGCGCTCCCGGGCGTCGAGGCTTTGAAGCATGGCCTGCGCGAGCCATTTCCCCCGTAGTGTGCGGTTGCCTTGCAGCACGCGCCGGCCCTTCGCCGTCAACGACAACCGGGTGCGCCGCCGGTCGAGCGTATCGGCCTGACGCTTGATGTAGCCCGCCGATTCGAGTTCGCGCAGCAGCACGGCCAGATTCGAGGAACGGATGCGCTCGGCGGCACAGATCTCCGTGGGGCTCACGCCGTCGCCCAGACGATCGATCGCGCCCATGACGACCAACTGCGAAAATTGGACGGGATCGGCTTGCGCCTCCTGCCGCAAACGCCGCGTGAGTCCCGATATTTGGCCACGCAGGCGCGTGGCCTGCCTCAAGAGATCGTCGGGATGTTCCATATAGCTATAATAGCATAGCTATATAGATATAGCTATCTGGCCGCGGGCGCATCGGGCTCAATGGCGACAACAATAAAAACATAAGCCTGAGCTGTCACTCGACGACAACCAGCCTTAAGCCATCTATTTGCATAATAAGTGATGAGTGGCCACTGACGCCGATCCAGGTGCCGCCGGCTACTATCCGGTAAGCAGAGCCTTCCCGCCGCTGGCGACGCGAGCACGGAAGGGCACCGACATGTGCATGGCGTGCAGCGTTACCAAAACGGCCGTCTGTCTTGAGCCTCTTCAACAGCGAATCGTCGGCTTTGGCTACTTTCACGGTAGAAGTCCGGTTCTGGTTGCAATAGGCGCCACTAGTCGCTCGATTCGAATACCGCGGTACGGTCGTCATGAGCTGCAAAAAACGATCGCTCGCCTGCCGAGTGGTCAGCTATCTGAGTAGACTCGTCGCAACAATATTCGCTTGCTTGGCTTTTACGCTCCTGTCCGAGCATTAGCCAATTGCTCCTCTTTCTCTGGTGCCGTGATGCTCGCAGTCAGCGCGGCTATGAGCAATAGCGCCGCGGACGTCAACATGACCATGCTGATGCCGTTGAGAATGTCCGAACTCAGGCCATCGCCGACCATCACGCCGAATGCCGCGACACCCAGCGCGCTGCCGACTTGGCGGGCCGTGCTCAGCACCGCGGAGGCAATGCCGGCCGACATCGCGTCGACGTCGGACAGCAAGACCGCCGTCATTGCCGGCACCGCGGCGCCCATGCCTGCGGGAATCAGCACGAATCCGGGGATCATTTGCCAAATACCGCTGTGGGGTCCGAGCCAGCCCAACGACGCGTAGCCCACTCCTGCAACTAGCGCACCTCCGATCATCACGACTCTCGCCCCCACCCATGCCGCGATCCTCCCACCCGCAAGATTTGCAAAAATGAAGGTGGCTGTCAGCGGCAGGAAAGCGAGACCGGTATGGACGGCTGAGTACCCTCGCGCCTTCTGCAGATACAGGCTCAACACAAAGAGCACACCGGAAAAGGATAGGTTGATCAGAAAGCCGAAAACAAGTGGACAACTGAATCTGGAGTTGCGAAACAACTTGAGCGGTAGCATCGGGAACGCGATGCGCCGTTCGAGCCACACGAACGCGCATGTCGAGAGTACGGCGACACACGCCCCGCCCCAGACCAACGAATGATGCCAGCCGAGGCTCCGGTATTCGATCGCTGAGCCGATCAGACCCGTGAGGGCGAGTACGATCAGCAGTTGCCCTTTGAGATCCAGCTGTCGCGAGCCCGCCTCGTCCATTCGTGCGGGGATGCCCCGGTACGCGATGATAAGACCGACTGCGCAGATCGGCAAATTGATCAGGAAAACGCTGCGCCATCCAATGACCGACAGCAGCATACCGCCGACAACCGGGCCGGCCGCAAGTGACGCGCCGCCGATCGCCGCCCAGATGCCGAGGGCGCGCGCCAGTAAGCGGGCATTGCCGTCGCAGGCTTTGCGCAGCAAGGTGAGCGACGTCGGCAAGAGCAGCGCGGCGGCTATCCCTTGCGCGATCCTGAATACATTCAGTTCGACGATAGAGCGCGAGAAAGCGATCGCGATCGACGTTGCGCCGAGAATTACGAACCCGAGTATGAACACACGTCTGGAGCCAAACCGGTCCGCGAGCGTGCCGGCGGACAGCAGCAGCACCGCGAAGCCGAGCGTATAGCCGTCGACGACCCACTGCAGGCCGGAGATTGACGCGCTGAAAAATTCGGCGAGGCGCGGCAATGCGACGTTGACGATGGTAAGGTCGAGTTGTACGACGCACGACGCGAAACTCGCTGCGATCAGGATGCGGGCGATAGATCGCAAATCACTTTCCTGCTTCATTGTCTCTCCTTGGGCTGACGTACCGCCCTGCGTCAGGCGCGACAAAACGCGCGCCTTCATCGCAGTCGCGAGGTCGGGACGAAGTCCATATCACCGATTTCCAGGTTTTCGCCCGCCATGGCCCAGACCACCCCGTGGCTCGACGTCCCCACCCCAGCGTGCACCGCCCAGCCAGGCACGATCACGGCTTGTTCGTCGCGAACGATAAGATGCCGTGTTTCATCGGGTTCGCCGAGCAGAAATATAACCGCCGCCTCCGGTTCGAGGCCATAGTGCAGGTAAACCTCGCTGCGCCGTCCGTGTCTATGCGTCGGCAAGGGGCTCCACACATTGCCTTCCTCCAGCGCCACGATGCCCATCAGCAACTGGCATGTCGGCAATATCTCGGGCGCCAGATACCTGAGGACGGTTCTGCAATTGCTGTTTTTCTGATCCCCTCGCCTGGCGGACGATGCCTCGTCCCGAGCAACCTTTCTCGTGCGAAACGACCGATGAGCGGTGGCGCTCACGTAATAGAGCTTCGCCGGACGCCCGGGGTCTTCGCTGCTGAAAAGCACCTCGCGCGCGCCCGCACCAACATAGAGGGCGTCGTATTCGCCGATCTCGAAGCGCCGCCCGTCTACATCCACTGCCGCCGGGCCGCCGAGATTCAAAAGCCCGAGTTCGCGCCGTTGCAGAAAGTATGCCGTCCCGCACGCCTCGCTCAGCGCACGCGGCAACGTCAGCGGTCCGGATTCCGGCATGATACCGCCAAAGATCATACGGTCTTCGTTTGAGTAGGTAGCACTCACCGTGCCGCGGACAAACACGTTTTCAACGAGAAACTGTTTTCGCAGCGCGGCGCTCCCGAGTGTTTTGACGAGTGCCGGGTGCGTTGCCCCGCGCGGGTCAATTACGGTGTCATTCATTAGATGGACTCGTCGACTTGATAGGCGAAGGAAAGTGGGAGGCACACTCCCAGCTTCGTGTGCAAAAGTTAGTGACCAAACCGGTGCGAGTCCTGGAGCAACTGGCGAACTTTTTCAATCGATCCCGAGCGGTCCTTGTCCTTGAAGATGGCGCTCGCCATCTGCACCGGATCGCCGAAGAAAAAGCGTTCGTAGAGCACCTGGCGCGATCCGAACGCGGACACGGCGGTATCCCAGGCAAGCCGGTAGAGCGGAATGCGCTCGCTCGCTTCCAGCCGGGCGGACTGATAGTAATAACGGATTTCGTCGCCGAGAGCGCCGTCCAGGTCGGCCTGCGTCGGCATCGCCACAAGGCCGCTTGCTCCGATCTGCTGAATGATTTCGACCATGCGTGGATAGAGGCGGGGATACAAATTGCGTGACGCGTCGAGCGGATCCCAAGCTGGCGTGAAGACACCATATTCGTTGGCCTGTGCATCGGATTCGCTAGCCCGCTTAAACGCCTTGAGCGTCGTCAGATTGACCCACACTTCGGCGATCTTTTCGTGGATGTGCTGGAAGCTCTCCAGCCCGGAACCGTCCACCATCATCGACGCAAGGCCGAGCAGGAACTCCGTCTTCGCGATGTTTTTGCACACAACCTGGTACGCCATCTGTGCCAGCGCGCCGGTACGAACCGCCACAGCATTACAGATGTTTACATCGCGATAGCAAAAGACCCTTTCCCACGGCACTAAGACGTCGTCGAATATCGCGACAGCATCCATCTCTTCGAAGCGTGAGCCAAGCGGATGGTCGAAGCCGTTGAAACCGTAGTCGACGCTGTCCCGGCAGATGAATTTGAGGCCGGGCGTGGCGGTCGGAATCGCAAAGGCAAAGGCATATCGCGCGCTTTCCTCGGGGCCGTCTGAAAGCCGGGCGGGGAACACCATCAGTTCGTCCGACAAAGGCAGCGTCGCGAGCATGCGCGCGCCGCGAATCACGAGCCCGTTGTCGCGTTCCTCGCGAACGTGCGCGGCCAGCAGCGGATCGGCCTGGCGAGCCGGACCGGCCAGCCGATTGGGTCGCGGATTCAACAGTGTGTGCGTCAGTGAAAGATCGTTCGCGCGCAGATGTCGATGATATTGCGTCACGTTATCGCCGTAAGCGCGATCGCCGTCGCGGAAAAATTCGGCGGCACCGGCGTAGGCCGACATCGCACGGTTCAGATACGATGGCTCACGCCCCATCATCCCCATGCTGTATTCGGACGAACCCAGCATGGCCGCCCCGACGCGCTCGAGCTCGGTCTGTGTGCGCGGAATCGAAAACGATCGCGCAACCTTTTGATCGGTCAGCGGATCGGTTTCCAGCATCACGCTCGCCTGTTGCCACTGAAAATCGTACAGGCCGGCGAGGCTGCGCACTCCGTTCGCGAGGCCCGGCTCCGCGGTGACGTCCTGCACGCGGACGCCGCGGTGCCACACTTGCGCGGGATGTGCGCGGAATCGTTCGAGAACCTCGTGTCCCCTTCTTGCACCCATTGTCGAATCCTTTATGAAATTTCTTGAAGTACACGAACCTATTGATTCGATGCGCACGCCGTCTGCGCATCGTCGACGAGCGGCAGAACCCGGTCTTGCGGCGCTCCGTGCGTCAGGCATTCGATGAGCGCCTCGACGATCTTGCCGACGTGAGGCATCGAGAGCACCGTTTCATGCCGTCCCGGCACAATGCGTTCGCTAGATGCGGCGCCGGACTCGCGCGGCCACGGCCGGCCGCCGCGCCGGTTTGTCGTAGTGAATTCGGGTTCCGCGGCGCGCAGCAATAGCAACGGCGGCGTCGGCCACGCGGTGGGCCGATAGCCAGCGATGGCGAGGCAATGCGCCCGGTAGGTATCGATCATTCGCCGGATCGATGCCCCATCCAGATCGTCCGGGAACGCGCCGGCCGCGCGGGCAAACTGGACCACCGACTCGTAGCGCGCATCGGCCGACACGTCCGTGACGTAATCAGTGATAGCGTCGCCGTCCCAGTCCGGTGCCGAATGGATGCCGTCGCTTAACCAGCGCAGCAGCCACGTGGTGTCGTCGGCCTCGCCGGTTGTTTCGGACGTCGCGTCGTTCTCGAACAGATAGGTATCGACGAGCCCCACGAGGCTGACGCTGCGCTTCGCTTCGGTAAGTCGCCGCGCCATTTCATACGCGACGGCCCCCCCCGCCGAGTAGCCGAGCAGAGCGTAAGGGCCGCGCGGGTGTTGCGCGAGGAGGTGATCGACGTAGAACGATGCCATCTCGCCGATGGAGCGCTGCGCCGTTTGCCCCGCCTCGAAACCGAGCGGCTGAAAAGCGAACACAGGGTAGCCCTGAGCGCCGAATAAAGCGGCCAACGCCTTGAAACAGGACACTGTTCCGCCGGCCGGATGCACGCAAAAGACCGGCATGCGATGGGCGCCCTTTTCGAGGGCCACCAATGGCGTCCATGCGCCGTGCGGTGCTTGCCGTAACGCGAGCTGTTCCGCAATCCCGCGAACGGTCGGCGCTGCCAGCAACGCCGTCAATGGAAGTTCGACATCGAAGTGCGCGTTCAGACGGGCGACCAAACGGACCGCTGCAAGCGAATGACCGCCGAGCCGGAAGAAGTCGTCGTCGATATTCTCGATCTGTTGACCCAGCACCTCGGTCCACACGTCAGCAACGCGCTTTTCCGTATCCGAGCGTGCTAATAACGCGGCACCCACGCTGTTTCGGGCGGCGCGAAAATCGGGCAACGGCAACGCGCGGGGGTCGAGTTTTCCAGCCACGGTCAGCGGAAATTCACGTAACACGACCACGGCCGCTGGCACCATGTAACCGGGCAGACGCGCTTCCAGCGCGGTAAGCAGCGCTGCTGTGTCGAGCGGCTCTCCATCATGCGTCAGCGCGTAAGCAATCAAGGTCTCGCCGCGGTGAGCGAGGTCGCGAACCACCACGCGGCTGTCGAGGACGTCGTTCGCGTCATTGAGCGCAGCCTCGATTTCTCCCAGCTCGACGCGCTGCCCGCGGATCTTGACCTGCCCGTCTTTACGCCCGACGAACACGATGCGCCCGTCCGCAAGTTGCTTGACTAGGTCGCCGGTCTTGTACAACGTGCCAGGCCCGCCAAACGGGTTGGCGATGAAGCGTTGCCCGGTCAGTTCGGGACTCTGCCAGTAGCCGGCAGCCACACCCGTTCCGCCGATATAGAGTTCGCCGATCACGCCGGCGGGAACGGGCTGACGCTTTACGTCGAGCACGTAACAGGCCACGTGTTCGAGCGGGCGGCCAATCGTCATCTGCCGGTCGTCCGGTGAACACGGTGCCGCGGTCGCGGTGACCGTGGCTTCGGTCGGTCCGTAGCAATTGAGGAACCGCCGTCCGGGCGCCCAGCGCCGGACCAGATCCTGCGTACAGCGTTCGCCGCCGGAGATGACGCAGCGCAGCGCCGGGAGATTGTCGGCAGGCAGCAGGGCCAACGCCGAGGGCGTCAGGTTGGCATGCGTAATCGCCTGCTCGCGGATCAGCGCGGCAAGCTCCGGACCGGGCATGACGTCCCGCTTCGAAACCGGAAAGAGAGTGCCGCCGCTGCTCAGGGTTGCGACGATCTGCTCGATCGACGGGTCGAAATTGAACGACGTGAACTGCAGTACCCGGCTCGTGGAATCGATGCCGTACAGCTTCGCGGCGGCGTGCGCGAGATGAGTCACACTGCGGTGCCGGACCATCACGCCTTTGGGTTCGCCCGTCGTGCCCGACGTGTACAGGATGTACGCGAGCGATTCGGTTGACGACGGCAATGGATGCTTATACATCGGCGACTGGGCTTCGATGTCGGGCCACGCGTGATCGAGCACGATCGTCCGAGTGCCGTCGCGCGCCAGCGCGGCAACCGCCGGCGTGCCGGTCAGCAGGACGGCCATCCGGGTATCGTCGACGAGGTAGCGTACGCGCGCGTCTGGCAACGCCGGGTCGACCGGTACATAGATCGCACCGGCCTTCCAGATCGCGAACAGGCACAGTACCGCCGCCGCGGACTTGTCCAGATGCAGACCGACACGCGCGCCGGGCGTCACGCCGGTTCGCACGAGATAATTCGCGATCCGGTTGACCGTCGCAACGGCGTCGCCGTACGACACATGCTGGTCGCCGCAGATGATGGCCGGATGCGCCGGCGCCTGCCTCGCCTGCTGCTCGAACAGTTCGAAAACGAAGCCGCCGGGCAGGTCATCGGCTCGGGGCGAGTGCTGCGCCGCCGACAGCGCCGACCGGTCCTCCCCGCCCATCAGCGACAGCGCGCCGATGGCTTCATCCGGATGGCCGACGATCGAATGAAGCAGGGCGACATAGTGCGAAATCAGCCGCTTGATCGACGAGGCCTCGTACAGGTCGGCGTCGTATTCGCAGTGTCCGGTTAGCGCGCCATTCGGCCCACGGGTCACGGAGAGCGTTAGGTCGAACTTCGCGTAGCCCAAATGTTTGGGACCGCGCACTTCAGCATCGAGGTCCGCGAGTGAGAGACGCCGCGTCGCGGGCTGCATCACGAACATGACCTGCGTCAGCGGCATCGCCAGTCCGATCCGATCAGGCTTGATGCGCTCGATAATCTGATCGAACGGGACGTGCTGGTGCTCGAATGCTTCCAGCACCACATTGCTCACGATGCCCAGCACCTGCCGGTACGTCAGCGCGGCGTCCAGCTCCGAGCGGATCACCAGCGTGTTCGCAAACAGCCCGAATAGCCGGCCAAGGTCCGGATGCGGCCGGTTGGCCACCGGCGTCGCGACCGCCAGATCGGTTTCATCCGTGTACCTCGCCAGCAGAATCTTGAATGCGGCGAGCAGCGCCATGTAAAGCGTCGCGCCTTCCGAGCCAGCGAGTTGCGACAGTTGCCGGCTGAACGCCGGGTCCACCTCAAAATGTTCGACGTGGCCTCGAAAGCCTGCCACTTCGTTGCGTTCGTGGTCGGGCGGCACAGTCTTTCGCCCGCAAAGGCCGGCGAGCTTCGAAGCCCAGAAGTCGAGTGACGCGCGGCAATTTTCGCCGGTCTGCCAGCGCTCCATGCACCGCGAATAGTCGGCATACTCGAGCGGCAACGGCGGAAGTTGCGGGGGCGCGCCGCGCACGAGACCGCTATAGACCATCGAGAGTTCGTCATAGAAGACCGCCATCGACGCGCCATCCATGACGATGTGATGCAACGTCAGCAACAGGCGGTGCTCTCGCGGCGCGAGCCGGAGCAGACGAAACCGGATCGGAGCGTCGCGCGCAAGGTCGAAGCGGCGACGCCCCTCCTGCAGTGCAATCGCCTCCGCTGCTTGCCCGATATCCGCGCCGGCGTGTAACGTCAGGTCGTCGTACGCGATCGCTGCCGTGGCGGCCCGAGTCACTTCGAGAGCGACGCGGCCCTGCGCGTCCTGAACGAAGCGGGAGCGTAGCGCCTGATGGCGCATCACGAGCAGATCGAGCGTTTGCTGGAGCGCATCGCTATCCAGCGGCCCATGCAGCGCGATTTCAAGTTGCTCGTTGTACGGGCAGCGTTCGTCCAGCACCTGCTCCAGATACCAGAGCCGCGCCTGCGTACTCGAAGCGAAGCCGCGAGCGGTGCGCGAAGGCAGCGCTGCGTCGACGAGTTCGGACAAGCTGCTGTCGTTCAGCGCATCGTGTCCGAGCCATTCGAGAAGGGCCGCCTTGTTGTCCGACAGGATCGCGCGGAACTCCCCGTCGAGCGGCTGGCCGTTCGAGGACTTCGCGAACAGTCGTCCTTTCTTGGTCGATAACACGATGCCGCGTGCGTTGGCCAACGACAGAATGTCTCTAAGGCGCATCAGAGAATCTCCTCGAGATCACAGTCCTCGTCGAACCGCGTCGCCGCACCCGCAGATGCGCGCTGTTTCTCCCGAAGTGCGTCTGCGTGGACGAGGCCGGGCACGCTCGCTTCCGCGGGTTGAGAAACCAACATGTCGAGCGCGTTGCCGAAGTCAGCCAGCAAAGGTTCGAGCGCTTGCGCCGGGAAGCCGGCGAGGCGACACGAGCAATCGATCACGAAGTGGTCCGGATACTCCGTCGCGTGGAACTCGACGTCGTACCATTGGTGGCTTCGCCGATTCAATGCGTATTCGGCCTGCAGGCCCGTGAACGCAAAGTCCGCAGCCTTGATACGCTTGGTGTGGATAAACGCAACACTTGGCGTGGCTTCGCGATCACGCGTCGGGCCAGACATGGCGAGACAGCTTTCCTGCGCGTCGAGCAGGTTTCGCTGCAGATCGAGCAGGTACGCCTTGATCGCGTTGTCATTGCCGGCCGGCCGGTGGATCGCCACCCAGTTCGTGCATTGGCCGACGAGCGTCGGAAGATGGTGCAGGCTTTGGCCCGCCATCGGAATGTCGATGGCCGCTTCACGCGAGGTGTCGTTCGAAAGCAGCGCGAGCTGTGTGGCCGCCAGCAGCAGCGTGAACGGACTGCATTGGTACTGGGCGCCGACGGATCGGATCAGGCGCGTCAATGACGCCGGGATGTCGAGGCTTCGATGCACTGTATTAAATGCATCGGCGGTCAGCGCGGTGTCCGCATCGATCATAGCCGTCGCGTTTCCGGCTGACGGCAGAGCGGCACCCGGGCCCGACGATTGTTGACCACACGCATCCGCTCGCTGCTGCATCACGAAGTCGCGCCATTGCGACGGCTTGGCTGCCGTATCCGGCGCGGACGACAGGTTGGCGTTATAGCGTTTCGCGAGCTGTTCGATCAGCACGTCCAGCGACCAGCCGTCGCATATTGCTGCGTGAGCCGAGATCAGAACGATCAGCCGTGCGTCACCGAGCGTCACCACGCTGAAGCGGGCCAGTGGGCCTGTCGCGAGCGCGAAAGGCATGCGTGCGTCGTCGGCGATGATCGCTTCCAGCGATGCGTCGCTTCCGTCGATCCAGCGGATCGGCACGGACCCAGCTAGTTCGTCGGCGATTCGCAGTCGTGCAGGGGAACCCGCGATCGTCGCGCGCAACGCGTCGTGCCGCGCATACAGATCCTGAATCGCGCGCGCGAGTGCGTCACGATCGACCGCACCCGTCAATGTAACGATCGCCGACTCGCGATGAGCCAGCGAAGCGGCCGTGCACAGCGCCGCACGCTCGACGACGATCTGCTGCGCAGGCTGCAACGCAAGATCGTCCGCGTCGGCGTGACCGGCCACGGCGCCCGCTACGGCCGCCGCCTGCGCGCCACGCAGCCGCGCAGTGGCGTGCTCAACAATGTAATCGACAATCGATTCCAGCGTGGACAGTTCTCCGAGGAGTTGCCGGAACGTGACGGTCACGCCGAACGTCTCCTTTAGCATGAAGGTGAGCGGTGTCAGCAATAGCGAATCGAGGCCGAGTTCGAACAGCGACGTCGCCGGCAGTGCATCGTCATAGGGTTCGCCGGAAATGCTTTCGAGAATGCCTTTGAGCTGGCCGAGCAGTTCTTCTTTGGACGCGGCGGTGTGGCCGGGCGCGCTCTCACTTACCCCAGGCTGTGCGCTCACCGTGATCACAGCACTCACGGCTGCAACTGGCACTGCCGCACCTGACGCAGCGGCAGGAAGTGTCGCTGCCGGATCGATCCAGTAGCGCTTGCGCTCGAACGGGTAGGCGGGCAATTCGACACGACGGCTTGCCTCGCCGTAGTATGCCGGCCAGTCGAGTTCGAAACCGGCGAGCCACAGATAGCCGAGCGCGTTCGCGAGCGCGAGCGACTCCGCGTCATCCGTTGCCGAATCCCCTAGCGCAGCGATCGCGAACTGGCGTGCTTCACGCTTGAACTGCATGGATGCCAGCGAGCACAGCGTGGTGCGTGGGCCGACTTCGAGCAGCACGACGTCGTCGTCTTTGCAAAGCGTGCTCACTGCTTCGGAGAAACGTACCGGCAGTTGCAAATGGTTCGCCCAGTACAACGGATCGACCGCTTCGGCATCGGTCATCGGCAGGCCTGTCACCGTCGACACGATCTGCACGCGCGGCGCGCGCAGCGTCATCGCACGCAGGATCTCCAGAAACGGGGCGACAGCAGGTGCCATCATCGAAGAGTGGAATGCGTGCGAGGTGTGCAACGGCTGCGAACGCACGCCCCGTCCATCCAGTGTCTGCTTGAGCGCGTCCAGCGCGACGCGAGGTCCGGCGACCACGCAGAGGTTCGGTGCGTTGATCGCCGCGATGGAGAGCGACGCGTCGAGATTCTCCGATAGTTGCTCATGCGGCAAGCGCACAGATAGCATGCCGCCCACCGGCAGTTCGCTCATCAGGCGGCCTCTCGCTGCGATCAGCCGGAGCGCGTCCGGAAGCGCAAATACGCCAGCGAGCGTAGCCGCGACGAATTCGCCGATGCTGTGTCCCACCAGTAAATCCCCGTTGATGCCCCAGCTCATCAGGGTCTTCGCCAGCGCGTATTCGATGCAGAAGACAGCCGGCTGCGTGAAGCGGGTGTGGTTCAGGCGGGCCTGAAACGCGTCATGATCTGCTTCGCGATTTGCGTCCGCGGGCAGGAACAACACGTCGCGCATATCCACACCGAGATGCTCCCGCAGAATCGTCGAGCACTCGTCGAGCGCCGCGCGGAAGGCGGGTTCGTGTCGATACAGGTTCGCACCCATATCGACATACTGCGTTCCCTGGCCAGGGAACGCGAACACCAGCCGCGGTCGCGTGACGCGCGGGCCGCCGCGGCGGTAGGACGCCTGCGGGTCCAGCGTAAAACTGTCGGCTGCGCTGCGTCCGTCCGGGCACCGGAGTTCGAACGCCCTCGATTTGAGCCGCCGGCGGCCCACGGCGAGCGTGTATCCGACGTCGGCCGAAACGTGCTCCTGGCGTCCCGCGACACGCGACGCGAGTGCCCGCAAGGCGGTCTCGCTGTCGGCAGAGAAGGGCAGCAGCGTGTACGGACGCGTCGTTCGCGTGGCGGTGTTTGCGGCGGTGCGTAGCGGTGCTTCTTCGACGATCAGATGCGCGTTCGTCCCGCAAAAGCCGAAGGAGCTGATACCTGCGCGCCGAGGCGTCGAGCCTGCGGGCCAGTCACGCAAATCGGTATTGATGTAAAACGGGCTGTTGTCGATATCGATGTTCGGATTGATATCGCTGAAGTTGACCAGCGGCGGGATCTTACGGTGAGTCAGCGCGAGACAGACCTTAATCAGCCCGACCACGCCGGCCGCGGTTGTCGGGTGGCCGAGATTGCCCTTGACGGAGCCCAGCGCACAAAAATTCTTTCTCGCGGTGGCGGCTTCGAACACGTTCCTGAGCGCTTCGAATTCGATCGGGTCGCCCACCGGTGTGGCGGTGCCGTGCGCTTCCATGTATGTGATCGATTCCGGCGAAATCTGCGCGCGTTCCTGGGCCGTCGAGATCACGTCCACCTGGCCCGGGATGCTCGGCGCGAGATAGCTCTTCTTGTGCAAGCCGTCGTGATTGACGGCGGAGCCGATGATAACGCCGTGAATCGTGTCCCCGTCCGCGACGGCGTCGCTCAGCCGCTTGAGCACCACGGCGCCCGCGCCGTCCGAAAACATGGTGCCGCTCGCGTCGGACGAAAATGGCCGGCACTTGCCATCGCGTGTGAATATGCCGCCCGGTTCGTGCAATTGCCCCGTCATCTGCGGAGTGCGCAGTTCGATCGCACCGGCGAGCGCCATGTCGCACTGGTAGCTCAGCAAGCTGTGCACCGCGCTGTCGACGGCCACAAGGCCCGTCGAGCACGCTGTATTGATGCTCAGACTCGGTCCCGTCAAGTTCAGCTTGTGCGACACCAGCGTCGCGACATGATCCTTCTCGCGACCGATCTCAACTTGCACGTCACCGACCATCCTGATCAGGTCTGGATGGGTCGATACGTTGTAGTGGTAGTAGAAATTGTTGCCCATGCCGGCATACACGCCGACCGCACCGTCGAAGCGATCCGCGTCATAGCCGGCCGACTCCATGGCTTCCCAGGCTACCTCGAGGAAGACCCGTTGCTGCGGGTCCATCACGCGGGCGTCATTCGGGCTGATCCCGAACAGCGATGCGTCGAACCGATCTGGGTCTTTGATCATCCCGCGAGCACGCACGTAGTGTTCGCTGCTGACTGTGTCGGCAGTGATGCCCGGATCGTCTTGCGCAGGCGAGAAACGGGTGACGCTGTCGCGCCCGGCTGCCAGGATGTCCCACAAGTCGTCGACCGAATCGGCGCCCGGAAAGCGTCCCGCCATGCCGATCACGGCAATGCGCTCGTCGTCGCCGGCGCTACGGCGTCGTCGACGGCGCGACGCGGGCTTCGACGACGCCGACGGCGCCTGTCCGGCAGCGTGCCGCTCGATGTACGCAGCGAAAGCGTCGATGGTCGGATGCTCGAAGAGCGCCGCGACACTGACCTTGATTGCCGCGTGCTTTCCCAGCATGGCAACGAGACGATTGGCCTGCAGCGAATCGATACCGAGGTCGAACACGCTCGTGTCGGTCTCGACCGTCTTCGCGCCCAGCAGATGCTGCACGATGCCGACGATCAGCTCCTTGTGCGTCCGGTACGGGAAGCGCTCCGGATCGTCCGCGGGTTCGTCTTCGTGATCGAGGGCTTTCAGCGCGTTCCGATCGATTTTGCCGTTCGGCGTGAGCGGAAGAGTGCGTACGAACACGAGACGGGCGGGCACCATGTAGTCTGGCACCCGGGCGCCGAGCGCGGCCTTCAGCGATGCCGACGTTAGTCCGCTATCGTGTGACGGAACGACGAAGGCAGTCAGGCCGGCCACGCCTTCCGGGTTCGTGATTGCGATGACCGCGGCCTGCTGCACACCGGCAACGCCGAGCAGGTTTTCCTGCACGTCGTTGAGTTCGACCCGAAATCCTTTGACTTTGACCTGGTCGTCCGCGCGGCCTTTCAGCGCCAGTTCGCCGCTGCCGAGAAAATAGGCGAGGTCACCGGTTCGATACAAGCGCGCGTGCGGATCGCCGGAGAACGGATCCTTGATGAAGCGAGCCTGCGTCAGCGGGTCATCGGTATAGCCCACGGCTACGCCCGCACCGCCGATAAACAGTTCGCCTGTTTCGCCGTTGGCGACCGGAGCAAGGTCGGCGTCGAGCACGTGCAGCGTGGTGTTGTCGATGGGCGTGCCGACTGGGATCGATCGTTCGTCTGGCATGACGCGATGGCAGGTCGACCAGACCGTCGTTTCGGTCGGGCCGTACATGTTCCAGAGACTCCCGGTGGCGCGCAAAAGCCGGCTCGCGAGCGATGCGTCCAGCGCCTCGCCGCCACACAATGCCTTGAGCGCCGGAGCGCCTTGCCAGCCGGCGATAAACAGCATGCGCCAGGTGGCCGGCGTCGCCTGCATCACCGTGACCGCGTGTCGTTCGATCAACTCTGCGAGAC
The DNA here is from genome assembly GCF_013282575.1 of Paraburkholderia sp. NMBU_R16. GTDB lineage: Bacteria > Pseudomonadota > Gammaproteobacteria > Burkholderiales > Burkholderiaceae > Trinickia. The sequence continues at coordinate 2,184 of NZ_JAAAYE010000057.1, read as the reverse complement.
GTGCGCCATCGGCCACTTCGTCGCGCGAAGCCAGCACAATCCTGCCGCCTGTCAGCAGAGGCAAAAAGAGTTCGAGCACGGAGATGTCGAACGACGGCGTCGTGACGGCAAGCAACGTATCGGTCGGCTCTAGACCGGGCCGTTTGCGCATGCTGTGCAGGAAGTTGGCCACCGCGCCGTGATGGACCTTGACGCCCTTCGGCCGTCCCGTCGATCCCGACGTATAGATTACGTAGGCGAGGTCGTCGGGCGTCACCGGCGCCGAGTCGAGCGCGGCGACGGACTCACTCGAGCGGAACCAAGCGTCGCTCAAATCGAGAGTGTGCCGAACGGGCGCATCGATGTTCAACACGCCGTCGTAGATCAAGCACTGCAGGCCCGAGTCTTGGACGATGTAACTCATGCGGTCGCGCGGATAAGCCGGATCGAGCGGCACGTAAGCGGCGCCGACGCGATGAATGGCGAGCATGGCCGCCAGCATGTGCACGGAGCGTTCAACGTGCAGTGCCACCAGATCGCCCGAACCCACACCTGCATCGAGGAGTTTCGCCGCAATACGGTTCACGCCGCTATCTATATCGCGGTATGTATATTCGACATTTTCAAAGATAACGGCAGTCTGATTTGAATGGAGATGTGTAGTCGCCCGAACAAGGGCTGGAAGCAAATCGAAAGGGGCGAATTTCATCGGGGGCTCATCTCGCTCGTGCGACACGTTCGGATTTTCGATGTTAGAGTGGGTTGGATTAAGTCGGACAACAAACCGCACAGAGCCTGTCGCAGGTGGAAGTCAGGCTCGAGCGGCAGACTGCTCTACGCTCGTCACAGCAGGCGAGGAAATCTCCGCGCGAAGGATTTCGTCTCGGATGGTTGGCGAACAGCGAGCACTCGCCCGGTTTAATTCCTTACAATTAGTTTCTACAAATGCGAAGCCGGGGCATAAAAGGCAAATGCTATTTTCATATAGCGAATTTTTCGAAATATATTATCGCCGGCGAGTCACAAAAAAAAGCGAAAAATGTGCTGCGGTTCGAGGAGTTAAAGTATTCGATCGGTCCAATGCAACTCCCCTCTTTACGCAATCTGCAAATCTTTGAAGTCGCCGCGCGCCATCAGAGCTTCCGAGACGCCGCCGACGCATTGTTTCTCACGCCTGGCGCGGTGGGGCGGCAAGTCAGAGCACTCGAAGCCGAATTGGGCGTCGAGCTGTTCGCGCGTGTCGGGCGTCGGGTCGTGCTGACGCCCCAAGGTCGCGAACTACAACTGGCGATGGCGGGGGCATTGAAGCTGCTCGCGGACTCGACCAGCAGGCTGAAGCAGGAAGCGACCCAGCAAGCCGGCCATATTTCCGTGACCGTACTTCCGTCGTTCTCTTCACGGTGGTTGGCGTCGCGCCTGAAGAGCTTCCATTCCGGGCATCCTGACACTCGCGTAGATTTGATTGCGACTATCGCGCCGCTCAATCTCGCCGCCAAGCAGATCTCGTTGGGAATTCGCTTTGGAAGCGGAAAATGGGAGGGGCATGCGTCGGAATTGCTGGCCGACGAGAGCCTTTTCCCGGTAGCCGCGACCAAGGGCATCAATGGATACGACGGCTTGCCGTCGTCGCCGAATCATCTCTTGCAATATCCGTTGCTCAACCCCTACGATGAATGGGGAGAGTGGTTCAAGCGTGCAGGCGTGGTGGGCCGGATTCCGAACAAAGGGGTAACTTGTGAAGACTCGCTACGGCTGATCCAAGCCGTGGAACGAGGCGACGGCGTTGCGCTCGCACGTAGATGGCTCGTTATGGACGCAATAACAACGGGAGCCATCGTTCGGCTTCCCGGTCCAGCAATAAGTGCGCGTCGCGGGTATTACTTGGTCTATCCAGAGAGTCAACCTTTGTCCGACTCGGCTCGTACATTTATTTCTTGGCTCAAAGAAGAAGTCCGTACTGCTCAGGCGGAAGAAGTCTGGAACATCAATGCTGGTGACGTGAATGGCCAGTGCGCCGGCGGCCTCGCACTAAAACCGGGGGCAGGTCAGCGGGACTAAAACGGGGAACGACAGCTCATTGACCTGCCCCCAACAAACCGGGCCAGTCAGAACCTAGTAAAGTTCGTTTTCGGAGAAGAAGACGAACATGAAGAAGCGTTTTACGGAAGAGCAAATCATCGGGTTTCTGAAGGAAGCCGAGGCCGG